>CAWCXX010000050.1:0-37020 GCA_963799445.1 uncultured Acidobacteriaceae bacterium
GTACAGCTGGTGAAGACGGAGTGATTGGAGCCACTGATAGCATGCTGTTAGAAGAGCTAATGGCCTCAACGCAACCGCGCACTTCAAAACTCTCGACGCCCCCATACGACCCGCGACGCAAGATCGAGGCATTTGTCAGGCGACGGTTTTCTTCAGCAAGATATTTGATTGCAAAGGAACGAGATGCTGCCTGTATTGTGCTAAAAGATAGTCTCGCAGCTCGCGGGCATGGTTTGATATTCGATCCGCTTGATCCTCGATTTGATCAAATTGAGGTGTCCTATTGCGAAGCAGTGCTGCGCGCGAAAGCCGATGCCTTATTTGAGGCGTATGACGTGTACGATGTTGCGCCGGATGACACGATTTGGGAGGAGTTGAACAAACATCAGCGGGATCTTGTGGCGGCTCGGAGGCAAGCTCTGAAACAGGAAGCAATGAGCAGAGCTGTCCGTACAGGTCGCAATTCTGCTCCGGGTATCGCCCGCGCGGAAGCTCTAGGGAGCGAGATCGAGCGTTCAACCCATGAGCTTCTGAAATCGCTAGCTTGTGAAGTTGAAAAGAGGAAGCAGATGTCGAAGAAGGGCAATTCGCCCTTGAATGGCAGCCTGCCGAGCTCCGAAGTGCAAACGTCTCTTGATTCGAGGTCAGTGCTCAACTCCGCTACGCGAGCCCGCACCAGCAGGATGCCGTCAACCGTGCGCAGTCCAGCCGCTGTGCGGCGGATCGAGGCATTCATGGCCAAGAAGGGGCTCAAACAAACGGAGTTTGCAACTCAAGCGAAAACCACGGATAAGACTATTCGCAAGATACGGAAGACAGCCGACATCCAGCGCAGCATGTTGGATGATATCGCTAAGGCGTTAGGAATTACTAGAGAGGAACTACTTAAGGAATCATAGGCTTAGAAAGAAATCTTCCGTTAAAGTTCCGCCTATTTTCCGTTCAAGTTCCGTAACTCTTCTTTTTGCAGGCATATCGGCCGATGGCATTTTGTGGCTTGATGTGGCTATGGACAATCAAATTTCCACACCAACGTCCTCACTTCTGCAACATGACTACCTGGAGCGGGCCGAGCTGGCCCGCGGACTGGGTAAATCGACGCGCACTCTCGACCGCTGGCACACTCTGCGCATTGGTCCGCCGCGCGTAGTGATCGGGCGCACGATTCTTTATCGCCGGCAGAGCGTGCTGGAATGGCTGGCATCGCGGGAAGAGCCGGCAGCCGCCCAGCGCGGAAAAGGGCGCCAGAGCCGCCGTTCCGCCCGCCCGGAACAACAATGATCACCCAAGCGCTAGCGCGGGCCGATGGCAGTCAACTCTGCCCCTTCAGGTCACGACCGTGGAAGGCACGCAAGAGGTCGATTCGCCCGCGCTCTCCCGCGCTCGACCGCGCTGTGACCGATTCCGCAAAGACCGGCGGCACAGCGACGCTAACGGAACGCGATTTTGCGATGGTCGCACGCATTGGTGTTTCGGAGGGTTTGCTGAAAGAGGCGGATACACTAATCCACCTGATCAACAGCGGCTCCGAACGGAGCCGACGGCAAGAGCCGGCCACGGTGCATATCCTCAATCGCCCGACAGCAGCGTTGCCAAACTCAAAATCCAGTCAGTAGTAGGCGGGTGGATGAGTGAGAAACCGGGAAAGTGAATTCGACGAGGTGCTCAAGAGATGGCCACCACCTTCTCCTGAGGCAGATCCGAATTCGTCCTCGAGCGCCTGCACCCGAACTACACAAGTCACCGCCGGCCAGCCGCCTCAACACTCGGAGAGCAGTCAGCCGGGTGGGGCCGGTGCCCCCCTTCCATCACCACCACGAGCGTCAACCGCTAACGTGCCTCCGGCAACCAAACGTTCAGACCGGGATGGCGCCCTTGAGCTTGGATCGCTCCAGTTCGGACTCTTCCCACCGCCAGCTCAGACTGGTGTCGTCGTCGAAAGAAGCGCTGCCAGGCTCCGACCCCGACCGGCCGTGAGCAGGCTCGGAATTGGTCCGTCCGAGGAGCGATTGCGGGACCTGGAGAGCCTGGGCGCGACCGCCTTCGACGCGGATCTCCGGCCGGACCGACCCCTAGACCCGCTGAGTTGTTCAGCAGCTGGAAATCGCACAGATGTCCTTGGGGTGAAAAGGAGTGAGACTGCCATCGCCGCTCCGGTCCACCAGACCTCCGATGCAGCCATCCATATACCCTCCCCGGAGACACATCCGGACGGCTTTTCCCTGACCCCACCGCCGATCCCACCACGCATATCTTTCGTGAAAATCCAAAGGATTCACCTGCACCCGGCAGAGTGTGCCCTGGGCTGCAATCCAACCGCGGTCGAACTCGAGCCAGTTCGCCAGAACTGGAAAACAGCCTTCTCCGAGCCCCCGACCGTGACTCGCCAGGGAACCATCATCGATGGCCGCAAGCGGTGGGTTGTCGCCCTGGAACGGCAGATCGCCACTCTGCCATGCGTGATGCTTGCGATTTCTGACGACGAGGCTCTGGACCTGATTCTGGCCCGCGCCTCGGCCAAGAACCGGTGGAACCTCTGCCGCCGGATCGCCCTGGCGCTCACCCAAAAGGAGGCACTGCGCGAGCAGGCGCGCGAAAACCAGCGTGCTGGCGGACGCAAGAAGGATCCTTCAATTTTGAATAAAGCTCAGCAGATCGAGGTCAACAGGGTGGTCGCACAGAAGGCCAGCGCCAGCACTGGAAGCGTCTACAAGGTTGACAAGTGGATCCTCGCCAAGGGCTGTCCCTTGTTGAAGCAGGAAGCGCTGCGGGGCGCTATCAGGATCGACGCCGCTTGGAAGATCTCGAAGCTTGACCACGATGAGCAGATGCGCGAACTGGGACGCAGGGCATCCAAACGCCGCGGGAGAAAGAGGGTCCAGGCCCTCGCTGCCATCGGGAGCGAGTGCGTCAGCGAATACCGGAGGGAGCAATTCGGACAGATCCGGGAGTTGTTCGACGAGCTCACTCGCTCCGGTCCGCTTGAAGAGTTCCGTGATCCGGGCTTCGAGTTGCTGGCCCGGATGGAAAGGAAACTCGATGTCTACGAATTGGTTGCGGCAGTCGAAACTGCAGAAGCTGATCGAGGACATGCGGCCTCTCTGGGATCACGCCGGCGTGCGGGCCCACGCGCGGGCCACCCTGAGCAAGATGCTGCTCTGCGGCACGCCGGCCCTCGGCGCGGAGGTCTTCTCATCGATCGACGGCGAGACACATACTGTCTACCACACCTGCAAGACGCGCGTCTGCCCCTCCTGTGGCTACTTCCAGACCCTCCGCTTCCAGCATGAGGTGGTCAACCACTTGCCCGACATACCGTATCGCGGCCTCATTCTCACCATCCCAGATCGATATTGGGAGATTCTGCGCTTGAACCGCCAGCTTCTTCCCGATCTTGTCGCCCTTGGAGGCGGCGTCATGAGCGATCTGGCCCGGGAACGCTTCCAGGCCGAAGTCCCCTTGATCGCGGTCCTCCACACCTTCAACCCCGAGCTCAAGTTCAAACCCCACCTACACATCGTGGTGGGCCTCACCGGACTGGATCTGAATGGCGACAGGTTGGTCAAGAACATCTTTTTTTCAAAAGACATGCTCCAGGAGCGCTGGCGATACGCACTACTCGATCGTCTGGAACTGGAGGTGCGCCAGGGCAAGCTGCGCTCGGAACTGAGCCAGAAGAGATTGCTTGAGGACATCGACTATGAGCGGGGAGCGCTCTGGCGCATAGAGGAACATGGCTGTAAGAACAAGCACCAGCTTCTGGCCTACGTCGCCCGCTACATCGGGCGCCCGCCCATCGCCAACAGCCGCATCCTGGAGTTTGACGCCCATCATGTGCGGTTCCGCTACCGCGACAAGCTGGACGATGATCGGGTCCACGAGGCCACCATCCCCACCCAAGAGTTCCTCGATCGCTTGATCGAGCATATCCGAGAGCCTTACCAGCATGGCGTCCGGTACTTCGGTCTGCTGGCCCCGCGAGTCAAGTCCACTCGCTACCCTGCCTTCCTGCGTCTGTTGGGCCTGCCCGCGCCGGGTCCTGTGCACCGGCTACGCTGGGCCGAGGCGCGGTACCTCTCCTTCGGTGACGATCCGCTCGTTGAACAGATGGGGTAATCCCATGATCTGGAGCCACAGCTTGGGGCGATCTCGTTGGACTCGAGAGAGCATCGAGCGGGCTGGCGGTTGCGCTCAAGTGCCGTTGGGACAGATGCAGGTAGACGGTAGTGACTTCGAGGTCTCGATGGCCGAGCAGGATCTGAATGGTGCGCAGGTCGGCGCCGGCTTCGAGAAGGTGTGTGGCGAAACAATGCCTCAAGGTGTGGGGATGGATGCGCCTGTTATCGAGGCCGGCGCGTTGGGCGGCGATCTGACAGGCAGACCATAGGACCTTGGTGGTCACAGGATGGCTGGATGTGTGCCAGCGGTTGCCGGGAAACAACCACTCTTTGGGCTTGCGCCGCAGACCACGCCAGTAGATGCGCAGCTCTTCGAGCAGCTTCGGGCTGAGCATGACATCGCGGTCCTTACCACCCTTGCCCTCGCGGATATGCACCACCATCCGTTGGCTGTCGATGTCGCTGACCTTCAGGTGGGCGGCTTCTGCGCGGCGTGCTCCGGTGGCATACATCGTCATCAGCAGGATGCGATGAAAAGGTGTATCCGCAGCCTCAATCAGTCGCGCAACTTCTTCTTGACTGAGTACCCCGGGAAGGTGACGCCGCTTCTTCGGATAGGGCGTCTCGGCGATGCCCCAGTTGCGCTTCAACACATGAATGTAGAAGAAACGCAGTGATGCCAGCCGCAAGATAACGGTGTTCGGACTGTACTTCAACTTGGTGAAGAGCATCGCCTGGTACTGGCGAATGTCCTCTGGGCCGAGCTGATCGGGCGAACGCCGGAAGTACCGGCTGAAGTGCGTCACACCGTGCAGGTATGTGCGGATGGTGGTATCGGCGAAGTTGCGGCGGCGCAACTCCTCAAGCATGAGCTGACGTAGTTGGTTCACAGAGAATCCTCCTTCTCTGCGAACCAAACTACCCCGGCAGCCGCAAAAGTCGGTTCAGCCGCACGCGGAAGCGTCCGCCGCCGCAGCGGCTTCGTTCAAGTCGGCATGGCACCCCGAATCATCGGCGACATTGGCAGGAAACGGCAATTGGGCCACAATATCAGCATGCCTCGCGAGCGCAATGCGGATGCAGCAATAAACGTGGGACGGCACCAGCGGGCTTGCTCTGTATGCGGCCACCAGCAACGTGAGGAAATTGAAGCTGCCTTCATCGGATGGCGCTCTCCGGCAGCCATCGCGGAAGATTACGGGCTGGCGGACCGGGCCAGCGTCTACCGCCACGCGCACGCGCTAGGACTGTTCCAGAAGCGCCAGCGAAACGTGCGGGCGGCCTTGGAGCGGATCATCGAAAAAGCGGGCGAAGTGGACGTGACTGCCTCCGCCGTGGTCGCTGCGGTCCAGGCCTATGCGAAGGTCAATGCGGCGGGCGAGTGGATCGACAGGACTGAAACCGTCTCGCTGAACGATCTATTCGACAAAATGAGCACTCAGGAACTGGAAGCCTATGCGCAGACGGGCGCATTGCCGGGCTGGTTTAAGGGCACGGTGGGCGCAACAGCGGGCGACAGTCAGGAGGCCGCATCTTTTGGCGAATAAACGCATTCAGAGGCCACCAGGCGCAACAGATTCGGGTCCAAGGCCAGGATGCTTCCCCCTTGGCTCTGCACAGTCCAGGGCGGCGGCCAGGGCCATGCTAGAGGCCCGGAGTGCCGTGGAAGGCGGAGGGATCCTGTTTGTTCTTGAGCGCATCAGGAGCGGTGACGGGCCGGGCCGCGGGGACCGGAAATGCACTTGCCCGGTGCCTCCGGCTGGCACGTTCGCTCTGTGCCGGTGCTTCTATTAGGTCGGCTGATTCCGCGCTGCGCTCCCCGCAATCGCGGGCTGCTGCCGGGGCCTTGCGAGAGCGCCGGTTTACCGGGCAAAGTACTGTCCGTGTTCTGTCCGTGAACTGGGGCCAAAACAGTCCAACGTGAGCCAACTGGGCGGTTGGTTTGGCCAGTGTATTGTTGGGATTGACTGGTCGGTGTTGTTCTGTGCCGTGCGCGGATTTCCCCTGTTAACCGAAGGGTTCTAGGTTCGTTTCTTATCCGCTCTGCGGGCCTGACCCAGTCTCCACAGAAGCACATGCTTCCGGATCTCACAGTGTTGACTTGGCATGGGTCAAGAAAGGTCAATTACCGGACAAACCATCCGTGGTCGAATGCGCACCATCAGTATCTGGCGCTATATCGCGGATTGCGCACTGCCTGAAGTTAATCAGACTGTTGACACAGTGTTGACACGAGAAAGCTGGTTACGTGACTCGAATTTCATGATTCCTGTATGTTGTTGATTTTATTTTATTTAGTGGTGCGCCCGGAGAGATTCGAACTCCCGGCCTACTGATTCGTAGTCAGTCGCTCTATCCAGCTGAGCTACGGGCGCACACGCGAGTTCCGGGACGGAACCCGTTCGACGAACCACTCACAGATTATCAAGGTTGCGGCAGCGGCGCAACGCGGCCCGTCAGGCCGCTGGCGGCGCGGCTGTCTCCTGGGCAGGCGCAGGAATTAGCGGCAACTCCTCAGCGATTTCCAGGCCAGCCTCGCGAACAAGCTTGGTGACCGCTGCGGCATCGAGGCGCGTGGCGTCGAACTCGATGCGGAGGGTACGGGCGCCGCGGTCGAAGCTGAGATGCCTGATGCCGTAGACGTCGCGGGCGCAGGCCAGCGCCAGGGCAACCTTCTCAGTGGGCGGCGTAGCGTAGCGATAGAGAATCTCCACAGTCGTCATATTCCGATGATAGCAACAGTGGTCAGGGGTCAGGGGTCAGGGGTCAGGGGTCAGGGGTCAGGGGTCAGAGAACAGAGATCAGTTATCACTACTGTCCGGTTAAAAGTCGAATAGGGTCAGTTGGTTGGGATCGGGGATGGTTGCGAATGTGTTATCGGCTTGCTGAAGGGCCTGTGAAATGGGCATTTTCTCAAACAAGGTGACCGAGAGCACCTGGAGAAGAGTGTAGAGGGAGCCGGGCAGTTGGAGGCGTTTCTTGATGATGGCAACCAGCAGGTAGACCGAGACGGCGATGCAAATTTGCGTCTTGACCGCGTTTTCGGTGGTGCCATAGAAAGCCTTGATGCGCAAGTGCTGCTTGATCCATTTGAAAAACAACTCGACCCGCCAACGGCTTTTGTAGAGGGCACAGATGGTCTGGGCAGGCAAGGTGAACTGATTGGTAAGGAAGACCAGTCGCTGGCCGGTTTCCGGATCGCGGAAGCGGATGCGGCGCAGGAGGGAAGGATAATCGCGATGGGTTCGCAACACCTCCAAGCTGACGAGTTGATCGACCATGATGCCGCTGGGCTTGTCGGTGGGACGGGAATAGACGCGGCGCAGGCGCTGATCGCTGCGGGCGCGGGTGACGAAGAACGCTCCGCCAAGGTGGATGCGATGGAGGCGAAAGAAATCCATATAGCCGCGGTCCATTACGTAATAGGCTCCGGGCTCGATCAGGATCTCATCGAGCATGTTGACGTCGTGTCGATCGCCGCTGGTGACGCGGATGAACGCGGGGATGGAGCCGCGCAGATCGAGCAGTGTGTGCACCTTGATGGCCGACTTGGTGGAACGGAAATGCGCCCAGGGAAACAGGCTCAGGCACAGGTCGATGGTGGTCGAGTCCAGCGCGTAGGCGGCAGCGTCGAGATCGATGCCGAGGCTTTGGCTGGCATCACTGCTGTCCAAAATAGCAGGTTCTGTGGTGTGGTGCGGTTGCGAATAAAGGCTTTGGGACAGGGTTGAGCATGGATTGGAGATGAGGTCTGCTTTTTTCTTTTCAATCGTCTGTCCAAATCATTTCCAGGCGAGTTTGAGTTGTTCAGGCATGGGGAGGATGGGCGGGGTTCCGAAAGGGTTGTGCAGCCAGTCCAGCAAATCGCGGTAGGTGAAGAGGTTCAGGCGCAGCATGGTGGCCAGATTGGACAACGACCAGTTGGCCCGGGAGAGGTGATGGAGCCACTTGAGCAGCAGCATGGCGATCAGGGCTGTCCAAATCTGGATGTGCAGCGCGTTCTCGGTGGTGCCGACGAAGCTCTTGATTTTGAGGTTTTGCTTGAGCGCCTTGAAGAACAGCTCGATCTGCCAACGCTGCTTGTAGATGTCAGCCAGGGTGGAGGCGGCGAAGCCGAAGTGATTGCTCAGGAGCACGATCTCCTGTTGACGTTCTTCGTTCCAGACGACGATGCGGCGCAGCAACAGTTTGAAGCCGTGCCGCTGCGCCCACTCACTGGTAAAGCGGATGGTCTGGTCGGAGCGAAGGCTGCTGTTTTCGCGCACGGGGCGAGATTCGACGACCTCGAAGACCATGTGCTGGAGCGGCCGGGTAACGAAGAAGACGCCGGCCTCGGTCCATCGGGCAAAAAGGCGGAAGTCAACATAGCCGCGATCCATGGTGACGATGGAACCCTTGGGCAGGGCCAGCGCGTGCGCCACGCGTATATCCGGAACCCGCGCCGGCGTGATCAAAACGTAGCGCGGCAGATAATCGTCGTGGTCCAGCAGCACGTGCGCTTTGGCTCCGCCCTTGTTACGGCGGCACAGAGCCCAAGGGAACATGCTCAGACAGAGAGAGACGATGGTCGAGTCCAGCGACAGCAGCTTGTTGCGGAAGCGGAATTTGCGTTTGCGCGGGCCCAGCCCCTGCTGCTCGCGGAAGCGCGCCAGCGCGGTATAGAACAAATCTTCGTAGAGCGCCGCCGGGCGATGCTGGTTGGCGTACGACAAGGTGGACTTGTTGGGAGCTCGGGCGATGCCGAGATGGACCAGCTTGCCCAGGCAGCAGGCCAGCCCGTTGCAGATCTCACGCAGAGAGTCGGCATGACCCAACTGGCAGAACAGCATGGCCACGAACTGGGTCCAGCAGTCGAAACCCTTAGCCGCGCGCTCGGCCTGATGCGTCCTGACCAGACCAGCGAATTCCAGACGAGGAAAATGCTGCAGAAGTTGATTGAACAGACTCGCGACTTGTACCATGGCAGGCGCCCTCCGTGGCGGTTTTCAGCGACTTCTCGACAAAGTCATTCTGGAACCGCCGATACCGGAGGGCAACCAGCTTCAACTCAAAATGTGTTTTGGACAGCAGTGGGCTGGCATAGAGCCTGCGCGCCTGCGCCATCAGCCGTTGCGCCAGATCGGCGTAGATGCGCCAGTCGCGGATCCGGTTGGCGTCGGCCAGCGTGGAGCGGCGCAGCGGTGCGCGAAAGCCCATGGCATAAAGCTTGTTGGGTTGCGCGTTGAGGCAGGCTTCGATGTCGCGCAGGCTCTCGCGATAGGTCAGTTGCGCAAACGCCATGGCGCGATACTGCTCGGTGCAAGTCAACACACGGACGCGGCGATCGCCGCCGTAACGGGCCACACTGCGTGCCAACGACGTCCAGGGCACGAAGTCCATCAACTGCGAAAACAGCAGCTTGCCAGCGTTCATGGCTGCCTCCAGAGCAAATCTCTGGAATCAGCATCGCGGCAATTTCAAATCGACACCACTCTAAAATGCCTGCAACTGCGCGCACATCAGCAGCTTGCAAAACCAAACGCGTGAGTTAACCGGACAGTAGTGATCAGTTATCAGTTGTCCGCGGTCAAATCGCCGGGAGCGCGCCAGACGCGGCTGGCGCTCCGCACTCGAATCCCGGACCCTGAACCCTGAAACCTGAACCCTGAAACCTGACCGCTGCTCTAAAGGCCGTTGAGATAGTTAAGGATCTCGGGGCTGGTCCAGTCCTGCGGGCCGACGAACTTGCGGCGAATGATGCCGTTGCGGTCGATGAGGTAGGTTTCGGGCCACATTTCAGTGTGAAAAAGCTGGGCGGCCGACTGGCTGGGGTCGCGAACGGTGATCAGATCGACGTGGCGGCGGGCGATGAACGAGGAGTATGCGCTGGGGTCGTCGTCGATGCTGACGGCCAGAATGACGAGGTTGGGCTGGTCGTGGTGAAGCTCAAGCAACGAGGGCAACTCCTCGACGCAGGGCGCGCACCAGGAGGCCCAGAAGTTGAGCAGCACCACGCGGCCTCGGTAGCTGGCCAGATGGACCGTTGTGGCGCCGTCGGAGACGGTGAAGTCAGGGGCGACTTTGCCGGTTTGGGCGGGATGCGCGCCGCGGTTGCAGGCAGGCAACACGGCCAGTGGAAGAAGGAGGGTCAGAATGAGGCAACGAGGAAAGCGCACATCCTTATAATACGGAGCAAAAGGTCAGGAAGAAAGCTGTGAGGCGCGATGGGTAAGGATGAGCCGGAGCGAACCGAGATCGGCGGCAGGAAACCAGTGCTGGGATTAGTCGATGCGCCGGAAGGCCACACTCCGGCGGTGGACTGGCGGGAGTGGGCCGGAAAGGCCGCTCCGGGAACGGTTTTCGATCAGCCGGAACCGGCAAAACTCATCGAGTTGACGGTGATTGTGCCGGCACGGAACGAAGAGGACTGCCTGGGCGACTGCCTGCAGTCGCTCGTCAGCCAATCTGAGGACATCTTCGAGCTGGGCCGCGATTGGGAGCTGATTGTGGTGGACGATCACTCTACCGATGGCACGGCAGAGATTGCCCGCGGCTTTGCCGGCGTAACGCTGATGCAGGCCGGCAAGCTGGGGCCGGGCTGGACCGGCAAAACCAACGCCGTGTGGACGGCAGCCCGGCAGGCGCGAGGCCGATGGCTGCTCTTTACAGATGCAGACACGCAGCACGAGCCGGGCGACCTGCGCCGCGCCCTGCACGAGGCAGAGCGGCACAAAGCTGGAATGTTAAGCTACTCGCCGCGGCAGATCGTAAGCGGAATCGCACAGCGGTCGCTGATGCCGCTGGTCTTTTGCGAGCTGGCTCTGGCCTATCCGCCCGCCAAGGTCTCTGACCCCACGCAGCGCATCGCGGCAGCCAATGGGCAGTTTCTGCTGGTCGAACGCGAGGCCTACCGCAAGCTGGGCGGGCATCCCAGCGTGGCCGATAAAGTTCTGGAAGACGTAGAGCTGGCGTTTCTGGCCAAACGCCGCCATGTGGGACTGCGCTTCCGCTATGCCGACGACGCCGTGGCCGCGCGCATGTATCGATCCACGGGGGCAATGATCGAGGGCTGGACCAAGAACCTCAAGCTCCTCTTCGACAATGCGCTGCTGCTGGCGGCTTGGCGGGCGCTGGATATTTTTCTTCTTTTGGGGCTGCCGATTTTGACCTACGAACTATGGAGCGCGCGGCTGGGCGTGCACGGGCTGCAGTGGCTGGGCGCAGGTTGGATACTGGCGTTACTCTGGCTGCGGACGCTCTTCCGGTTCTATGCGCGCGTGGCCAAGTCGAACTTTCCCTTTTTGGATTGCGCGCTGGCGCCGCTGGGTTTGCCCCTGTTTGTTGCGCTGCTCTATCGCAGCTGGTTTCAGCACCGAATTCTGAAGCGCGTAAGCTGGAAGGGGCGGGAGTACAGGCCTTAGGGGATTTGGGTTAAACTGATTCTCACTTTGCCGCTCTATGCCGATGGCCTCAGGAAAATACGCCATAATCTTGCCCAGGCTCAATCTGGCCTGAGACCAAGGGCCGTTAAGATTGGATTCTTTACAGACGAACAGCTCACACACATCAACGAAGCCCGCGCTGCAAAGGGTTTCCCGCCTCTACTTCGTGAAATCGTGTTCCACGGAGTGCATCTTTATAAGAGCAGATGTGTAAAGGACGGTTATACAATCGATCAGGTTCTGGAGCAGATTCAGAGTGCCTTTTCGGATTCTTCCAAGGTCAATTTTTCCGCTTCTTCATCGATCATGCGCAATCCCATTCAGAGAACGGACCACAACGGGAACCTGGTACATGACGAAGCAGTATTCGAATGCACTGGCAGGTATCCGTACGCAGATTTGTTTTCAGTAATCCCAACGGGAGATGGCCGGCCAGGACTCAAAAAAGCGAAAGGGCCACTCGAAGAGTGACCCTTTCAAGGTGCTTATGAAAGGTATGTCTGCCTGGGTAGCGTGTTCTTTCCAAGCCTCAACCTTTCAGTACTATTAGGATGGCACTGATCGCAATCTGTGTCAACACCTTTTGTGATCGCATGAAACCTCTGCTGATTTCATGAGGCCGCAAGGGGATTTGGGCATCTTGTTGAAATGTGGGGTCACATGATCTTCCTGACGCGGCGGGCGATGTTTTCCGCATCGCACTATTACTGGAACGAATCCTGGCCCGCGGAGAAGAACGAGCGTGTGTTCGGGCGCTGCGCGAATCGCAACGGCCACGGGCACAATTACACGTTGGAGGTGACGGTTGCCGGCGATCCGGACCCGGTCACCGGCTTTGTGATGGACCTGAAGTGGCTGAAAGACGTCATGGAGCATGAGGTTTTGGCTGCCTACGACCATAAGAATCTGAACCTGGACGCGCCAGAGTTTAAACGCGAGATTCCAACCACCGAAAATATCGCAATCGCAGCATGGCAGCGGTTGGAACCGGCCATCACGGCTGCCGGCGGCGCGCGGCTCAGCAAGATTCGCGTGTACGAGACGCCGGAGATCTTTGCGGAGTACCGGGGTGAGGCGTGAAAGCTTACTTCGGCCGCCGCTACATGTTGAGCGCCAGCCACCGGCTGGACACGCAGGCACTCACGGCCAAACAAAACCGCGCGGTGTATGGAAAATGCAACAATGCGCACGGTCACGGGCACAATTATGTGGTCGAAGTTCTGGTGGGTGGCGCAGTTGCCGCAGAAACAGGAATGGTGGTGGATCTGGCGGAGCTAGATGAGGCGGTCCGTGAGCGCATCATGAACCGATTCGACCACGCCAACCTGAATCTCGATCGGCTGTTTGCGGATTGCGTCCCTACGACGGAGAATCTATGCAGGGCGATTTTTGAATTGTTGAGGGATGCGTTGCCGGCCGGCGAACTGGAGCAGGTACGCGTCGAAGAGACCGAAAATAATTTTTTTGAGTGTTCGGCGAGAGGTTAAAAGACAATGGCGCACCCGATAGCTGTAAGTAAAGCAGTTCGTAGAGCAATTGAAGCCAACGAGGGATTGAGCAGGTTCAGCACGCAGGAGATGTACCGTGAGATTCTGATCCGGCTTGGTGAGGATCCAGGTCGCGATGGCCTGGCGGCCACACCGGAGCGCGTGGAGAAGGCGATGGCTTTCCTCACCAAGGGCTACGACGAGGACCCGGCGCGGATTCTGCGCGGGGCAATGTTCGAAGTGGACTACGACGAGATGGTCATCGTGAAAGACATCGAGATGTTCTCGCTGTGCGAACACCACATGCTGCCCTTCTTTGGCAAGGTGCACGTGGCCTATATTCCCAAGGACAAAGTTATCGGCCTCAGCAAGATTCCGCGCCTCGTAGAGGTGTTTGCGCGGCGGCTGCAAGTGCAGGAGCGGCTCACGCGGCAGATCGCCGATGCGATCCGGGACGCGATCGCGCCGCAGGGCGTGGGCGTGGTGATTGAGGCGCGCCACCTGTGCATGATGATGCGCGGAATCGAAAAGCAGCATTCGTCCACCGTGACCAGCGCGATGTTAGGCTGCTTCCGGCATAAAGAGACGCGCGCGGAGTTCCTCACGCTGGTGCGGCAGCCGGGGACAGGCGGGGTCTGAGCTTCAGCGAAGCGGTAAGCGCGGCCTCAGATTCCATGTGCAACGGGCATCGCCAGATGCCGCCCGCGCAGGGCATTCCCTGAGGCAAGCGCCTGACCGAATTTCCTTTTGGTGATACCGTCGATCCGGCTCAACAGCGCGCGGTCTTGTTCCGGATCGAGGATGGCTCGCGCGATCTCAGCCAATTGCCGCCAGTCGTGCCAGTCGCCGATGCGGCGCTGCACGTCTCCCAGCGCCTCGACGAATCCAGCGTCGGCATCGGCATAGAGTTGCAGAACGTAACGCAGACCCTTTACCTTCAGGCGAAAAGCGTGGATGTTGCTCGCGTCGAGCGGCGGCCATTCGCCCAGCTCCCGCACGACAATCATCGCCGCGCTATGGACTCCCTCGTAAAGCGCCCCGGCGTGGTCAGCGTTGGGTGCGTCGGATTTTGCCGGGGTCAACGCCGATCTTACGAGCTTGGAGTACTGCCCGAGTTTATCCTGCGCCGATTTGCGCCGATGGCCTAGCGTGCGCTGCAATTCGATAGCGCTTTCGTTGCGTGCACTTTCAAGATGGCCCACCAACCGGCTGAGGGAATCGCCGGCAGAATTCCTCGCCATCCTGCGCGCATGGGAAATCAAAACGTCCATGTCGCGCACGTCGCCGGCCGCCTTGCGTACAGGTTCAATCGGCTTAAGCAGCCGCCGCGATTTCTTTTGATCGCCCGGCGGCAGGACTGCGGCAATCGCCTCAACCCGCCGCGTGGCCGTGCGCAGCTTATGAACCTCGTTAGGCGGAGGATTCGCAGGCAAGCTCGCGAGCAATTTGCCCAGCTCGCGCAACACCTTCCGCACACGTTCGAGTTCGCCTGCCATCCATGCTTAGATTGGAGCGTGACTGGCACAGTTGGCAAGGGGAACTGCTGCCGCGATCGCGTGTCCCGAGATGCTATAAACCGAAGCCGATGCCCTCAAGCCGTCGCGACTCCAGGGAGCGACGGCACAGCATTTTGTGGCAAGGAGACACTATTCAGGGAAACGCTATAAAGTGATGATGTGAACGGGCTTCTTGTCATTGATAAACCGGAAGGAATCACCAGCCACGACGTGGTGAACCGGCTGCGCCAGATGACAGGAGAGCGATCGATTGGCCACCTGGGAACCCTGGACCCAATGGCCACCGGCGTGTTGCCGCTCCTGATGGGCAAATTCACCCGGCTGGCGCAGTATTTTTCCGCCGCGGAAAAGAGCTATGCCGGAGCCATCCGCTTCGGATTCGCGACCGACACCTATGATACCGAGGGCGAGCCTGCGGGACCGGACCTGTGGTTGGAAGCGGCGCCGCGTCTGACTTTGGACCGGGTGCGCGCCGCGGCCGAGCGGTTTCTGGGCGAAACGCAACAGATGCCGCCACCGTTTTCGGCGAAGAAAATCGACGGCAAGCCCGCATACAAACTGGCCCGCGAGGGCAAGCCGGTTGAGCTGAAGCCGGCCCAGGTCCGGATCAACGCCTTTGAGATTGTCGCGATGGAGGGCGCCGAAGTCAGTTTCAGCCTAAATATCAGCGCGGGCGGGTACGTGCGCTCGGTGGCGCACGAACTGGGGCAGGATCTTGGCTGCGGCGCGCACCTGAGCCGCTTGCGGCGAACGCGTGCTGGCGCCTTTACGCTGGCTGACGCGCATTCGCTCGAAGAACTGGAGGCGCTGTCCGGAGATGCCGCAGACAATATTGGCGCGCTCCACGCTCTATGCGTCCACCCGCGCGCTCTGCTGCCGGAGATGCCCTCTGTGACCGCCGACGCCATGGCGCTGGGCCGGCTGCGTAACGGGGCACAGGCCAACCTTCCGGAGTTCTCACAGGCTCCGCTGGTGAAAATTTTCGCCGGGCCGCGCGAGCTCGCCGGAATTGCCCGCAGGGTGGCCGGCACGCTCTTTCAGCCAGTGGTGGTGATGGGGTGAACGCAGGGAGTAGGGAACAAAGAATGGATAGCGGCATCGAGCTACCAGCTAAAGGCTGCCGGCTACTCCCTGATCCCTATCCCCGGTTTTTCTCGCGCCGCTCCCCGCCCGCACCGCTTAGACTGGAGTTTCGCTGTTTTTTCTTAAGGAGCAGACCTGCATATGCCCTACCCCACTGAATATCGCTATTCTCGCGAGCACGAATGGATCTCGGTCGACGGCTCCATCGGCTCGATCGGCATCACGGACTACGCGCAGAACTCGCTCGGCGACATCGTCTTCGTCGACGCGCCCAAGGTGGGCGACACGGTCACGGCCAACGCCACCTTCGGCTCTGTCGAGAGCGTGAAAGCTGTCAGCGACCTCTATTCGCCCGTCTCCGGCAAGGTGACGGCGGTGAACGAGGAGCTGAAGACCGCGCCCGACAAGATCAACCAGGATCCGCACCGCACGTGGATCATAAAAGTGGAGCTTGCCAACCCGGCCGAGTTGGGCGCTTTGCTCGACGCCGCGGCGTATGAGGCGTTTATCGCGGAGGAAAGCTAGGAGCAAGCTGCTACGGCAAAACCAGAGAGGGTGAGCCCTATGCAGCTTTTTCTCGAAGGTCGCCGCTCCTTGGGGTCGCGGCGACTTAAGTGCAGCGGCTTCGGGTTACAGCATCTCTGGTTTTGCTATAGTCTCTAGCTTCCAGCCGTTAGCCTTTTCTCGGGGCTTGGGGCTGAATCAGATTCTCTCGAATGGGCCGGATAATCCGCACAACGAGTGTTTAGCCGGGAGCTAGGAACGGAACGATGCGCTATCTCCCCAAATCCGATGAAGAACGCCGCCAGATGCTGGCCGAGATCGGCGCTGCATCGATTGACGATCTCTTCTCGAGCATTCCCGCCGAGTACCGCCTGAATCGCGACCTCGAAGTGCCGCGCCAGCAGGCCGAAAGCGAAATCATCGACTACTTCCGCGCCGCCGGCCAGAAGAACGCGACCGGCTACGCCAGTTTTCTGGGCGCGGGCGCGTATCGCCACTACCGGCCGGTCGTGATCGATGCTCTGGTCCAGCGCGGCGAGTTCCTCACCGGCTACACGCCCTACCAGGGCGAGATCACGCAAGGAACGCTGCAGGCCATCTTCGAGTTCCAGACCATGATCGCCGAGCTGACCGGCATGGACGTGGCCAACGCCAGCATGTACGACGGTTCGACCGGCGCGGCGGAGGCGGTCATGATGGCCGTCCGCGTGACAGGGCGCCACAAGGCCGTGGTGGCCGCGACGGTGCATCCCGAGTACCGCGAGGTGCTGGCTACCTACGCGAAACACCAGGGGCTGCCGGCGGCGCTGGTTGGTTATGACAACGAGACCGGTCGCATCGATCTTGATGCGCTGGAAGCGGCGGTCACGGAGGGGACCGCAGCCGTGCTCGTTCAAAGCCCCAACTTCTTCGGCGTCATTGAAGACATTCCGGCCATTGCCGCCATCGCTCATGCGAGAGGCGCGCTACTGATCGTGTCGATTTCCGAATCTATTTCGCTCGGCATCGTCCGGCCGCCGGTTGAAGCGGACATCGTCGCCATGGAGGCGCAGTCCTTCGGCGTGGCGCTCAGCTATGGCGGGCCGTTCTGCGGAGTCATCGCGGCGAAGGAGCAATACGTGCGCCAGATGCCGGGACGGCTCGTCGGCCAGACGATCGACGGGGCAGGGAACCGCGGGTTCGTTTTGACACTGGCGACACGGGAACAACATATCCGCCGCGAGAAGGCGACCTCGAACATCTGCACCAACCAGGCGCTGGTCGCGCTCATGGCTACGATCTTTCTCGCCGTCTACGGCAAGGAGGGCATGCGCGAGCTGGCCGAGCACAACCTGGCCAAGGCCGATTACGCGGCGAAAACGCTTGGCAGCCAGCCGGGCGCCAAGCTGCGCTTTACCGGCGCGCCGCGCTTCCACGAATTTGTGCTTGAGACCGATGAAGCTCCGGCGGCATGGAGCCGGCGGCTGCTCGACAACAAGATCGTCGGCGGCATCGAGCTGAGCCGCTGGTATCCCGAGTTGCGCAACTGCACGCTCTGGTGCGCGACGGAAGTGGTCACGCGCGAACAGATTGATACGGCGGCGAAAGTGCTGGCGGCGGGGCTCGTGGAGGCAGAGGCGTTGAAAGGGCGCGGCTTTAGATCGTGCCTGACAGGCGGCGCATTACGTTGAAGGGTATGGGTTTTAGCTCGCCGCTACATAAGCAGCGATCCAGAAGACGCGGGCTTTAGCCCTTGAGGGAATGCAATGAGCAGAGGAGGGCAGATGTCTTATTTCGACGATACCGAATCGCTCGAATGGCACCGCCATAAGTGGGAAAAGATGCACAAGCGCGGAGCGGCCTTCTTCGTTCTCCTCATAGGAGTACCGGTGTTACGGCTTTTTACCGTTTATCGTCATTACCTGCTGGGATGTCCTCGTCAACCACGAACAAATGGATGCTTTTGTCTTCGCGTTCTACGCTTTCTTTTGGCTTCTGGATGGGCTCTTCTGGGGTGCAGTGACATTGGCATGTTAGCGAAAAGCGCTATATGCGTGCGAAGAAACAAGAAGATTCAGTCAGTCAAAATCAGTTTGGATAGACCCAAGGAGTTTGAAGCGAGGCAAGAATGGCTTTATCTGAAATATCAGCTCCGAAGACCCTCGGCAAGGTCCGTCCCGCACCCGACGCAGAACGAGGCGCTGCTCTTTGAGAAATCCTCGCCGGGCAAGCGCGCTTACAAATTGCCGCCGCTCGACGTGCCTGCCGTTGAGCGCACAGGCGCTGCTTGGCGCTGCGCATCGCGACATGCCGCGGCCTGCTGCCCGAACTGAGCGAGATCGAGATCATCCGCCACTTCACGCGGCTTTCCACATGGAACTACGCCATCGACCTCGGCATGTACCCGCTCGGGCTCCTGCACCATGAAGTACAACCCGCGGGTGAACGAGTTTGTCGCCCGCATCGAGGGCCTGGCCGAGGCGCATCCCTACCGGCCGGAGTCGCTGGCGCAGGGCATTCTCGAAATCTTGGACCTGCTGCAGCGCTGCCTGCTAGAGATCACCGGCATGGACGCGATCACGCTGCAGCCCGCCGCCGGTGCGCACGGCGAGTTCACGGGAATTCTGCTTACGCGCGCATGGCACGAGTCGCAGGGCAATCCGCGGCGCAGAGTCCTGATCCCCGACTCGGCCCACGGCACCAACCCGGCCACGGCTGCCATCTGCGGCTACACCGTCGAGAACCTCAAGTCCAACGCCGACGGCGGCATCGATCTCGAAGCCCTGGAGCGGCAGGTGGACGAGGAAACCGCCGCGCTGATGCTCACCAACCCCTCCACGTCTGGGAGTCTTCGAGAACCAGATGCACAAAATTGCCGACATTCTGCACGCCAAGGGCGCGCTGCTCTACATGGACGGCGCCAACATGAACGCGCTGGTGGGCAAGGTGCGCCCCGGCGACTTCGGCGTGGACGTGATGCACCTGAACCTGCACAAAACCTTTTCCACGCCCCACGGCGGCGGCGGACCCGGCTCCGGCCCGGTGGCGTGCAAGGCGTTTCTTGAGCCGTTCCTGCCCATCCCGGTGCTGGTGCGAGAGGCAGGGAACAAGGGAACGAGGGAATGAGGGAACGAGCAAGCAGGGAGCAAGGGGGCAAGGGAGCGAGGGAGCGGGGAATCAGAGGCCGGCAAGCTGCACTGGGAGTACGACCGGCCGCACTCGGTTGGCCGCGTGCGCGCCTTCTACGGCAATCACCGGCATGTTCATCCGCGCGCTGGCCTACATTCTGGCCAACGGTCCCGACGGCCTGCGCCAGACCACCGAAGACGCGGTGCTGAACGCCAACTACATCCGCAAAAAGCTCGAAGACCTGCTACGAGCTGCCCTACCGAACCGCCTCGATGCACGAAGTGGTCTTCAGCGACAAGCGGCAGGCGGCGCACGGCGTCAAGACCGGCGACATCGCCAAGCGGCTCATCGACTACGGCTTCCATCCCTACACGGTCAGCTTTCCGCTCATCGTGCATGGCGCGCTGATGATCGAGCCCACGGAGAGCGAATCGCGCGAGGAGCTGGACCTCTTCATCGAGGCCATGCGCTCTATCGCGCGCGAGGCCGAGGAGAGCCCCGAGCTGGTGAAGACGGCGCCGCATTCGACGCGCGTTTCGCGGCTCGACGAGGTGCAGGCGGCGAGAAAGCCCATCCTGCGCTGGCGGCCGAAAAACAGTGATCAATGAACAGTGGTCAGTGATCAGTTAACATTCTGGAACGATCAGTTGCCGTCGTGTTCTCTGTTTCCTCGTTCTGTGCCTTCACGCAGGAACCAACCCCGCTATATGCCGCGCATTGCAGGCTGGCTACACTCGGCTTCAGAATGGCCAGCACTCCTTCATCGCCGGTTTCTGGCTATCGCGGGCGGCTGGCGCCCTCGCCTACGGGCTATTTGCATGTGGGTCACGCGCGCACCTTCTGGACGGCGTTTCAGCACGCGCGCGAGGCCGGCGGCACGCTGGTGATGCGCATGGAGGACCTGGACCCCGACCGCAGCCGCTCCGCCTACGCAGACGCCGCCATCGAGGACCTGCGCTGGCTGGGCATTCGCTGGCAGGAGGGCCCGGATCAAGGGAGGGCCGTTCGCGCCCTACGTGCAGAGCAAGCGCCGCGCCCTCTACCTGGCTGCGTGGCGCAGGCTGCTGCGCCGCGGCTGCCTGTTCCCATGCCGTTGCTCGCGCAAAGACCTGGAAACCGCGTTAGGCGCGCCGCATGAGCGCGTGCAAACCGGGCGCGGAGCCGGAAAGTTCGACACGCTGGACGACGAGCCTATCTACCCCGGCACCTGCCGTCACCTGATGGGCCACGCGCCGCAGCTCCCCGGCCCCACGGCCAGCGACATCGAAACGCCCGACGGAAACAACTGGCGCTTCCGCGTTCCCGACGGCGAGGTGATCGAGTTCGTCGACCGCAACCTGGGGCCGCAGCGCTTTGTGGCCGGCGTGGACTTTGGCGACTTTGTGGTGTGGCGGCGTGACGGCGTGCCCAGCTACCAGCTTGCCTGCGTGGTCGACGATGCGGCCATGCGCATCACTGAGGTGGTGCGCGGCGCTGATCTGCTCAAGTCTACTGCGCGCCAGATTCTGCTCAACCGCGCCCTGGGCTTTGACAATCCCGCCTGGTACCACTGCCGCCTGGTGGTGGACCACAACGGCCGCCGCCTGGCCAAGCGCCATGACGCCCTCAGCCTGCGCGCCCTGCGCCAGCGCGGGCTCACGCCCATGAACATCCTCTCGGCGGAGCTGCCGGTCGAAGAATAAGCAACTCGGTCCAGGTTCCTGCCGGAGAACACAAGAAACTGGCTGCGCCTCGTGGGGGCCATGCTGTACCATCGTTGACGAGCGAAATGCCCGCTGCGCGTGCATGCGTGTCACGGGCCACCGAAGAATAGCCGTGCATTCGGACACCTGGAAGGTTGCGCTGCCTGGGATCATTTTGGGCGATCGCCGGGAATGGTTTCGCTCAAGGATGAAACGATGACGCCTGCCGCTCAACCGACCGCCATGCATGAGGAGCCGAAGCCCCGCTTGAACGCCTTCCGCAGCGCCCCGAATCTGCTCACGCTCTTGCGCATCTGCCTGGCGCCATTCCTGGTCGCCGCTATCCTTGAGGGGCACTACAAGCTCAGCTTCGCTCTCTTCGTGGCCGCGGGATTGACCGATGCGCTGGATGGCGCGATGGCGCGCGTGCTCAAGCAGCGCTCCATGCTGGGCCAATATCTTGATCCGGTGGCCGACAAGCTGCTGCTGAGTACGCTGTTTCTTGTGCTTTTGTACAAGGGCTTGATGCCGGTCACCGTGACCGTGCTGGTATTCGGCAGGGATGTCGGCATCCTGCTGGTTGCGGCCCTTCTCTACGCGGCCGTGGGGCGGCGGGAATTTCGTCCCAGCATCTTCGGCAAGGCCAACACCCTCGCCCAGATCGCGCGGTAGCGGCCGTCCTGCTGCATCAGCTCACCGCTGCCTATTGGGTAGCCGTCTTCCAAAAGGTGGCTCTCGATGCCACCATGGCGCTTACCGTCATCTCGGGTCTGCATTACGCGTGGGTGGTCTCGCGCCGCACCGGCGCACCGGCAGCCCATGGCGCCGCGGCGAAATAAAGAGCCGGCCCGGGCTCGCTAGGAGTCGTCCGGAAGATCTTCCGTTCCAGCCGTGTCTTCAATCTCCATATCGCGAAACTCTTCTGAATCGAAGACCTCGCCACACTCCAGGCACTCGACATACTCGGTGTCTTCGTGCCGGGAAACGATCCGGACCTTGGGGTGTCTGCAGGCGGTTGCCATCGTTCTCGGGCCTGGTGAATTTACCGCAATTTTCAGAGCCCTATGCCCTTTCCAGTGAAGAGAAAGCCGTCAGTCCTCCGCCACGGCGAGTCGCATCGGCTTCCACTTCAGCTGACATAAACCCTTGGCTGGGGTCCCGAACGTGAGGGGCCGGCTCCGGGGACAGCCAATCGGAAATTGCAATAGGTGCTCTTTCCGCCAGATTGTAGCTTTCTTTTGGCCGATTGCAAACCGATTTTTGATGAATCCTTTGATATGGCGGCAAGATTTTCCTCCGCCCGGACCCGGCAAGCGCGGACTTGAAGGCCGGACGAAATTGGTCGTATACTGAATACGGACCGAACAGGTCGCATATTCCATGCTAAAGCTCACCAAGAAAGCGGATTATGGGCTGATGGCGCTCAAGTATCTTGCCGAGCACCCGGAAACCCCTGCGCTCAGCGCCAAAGACGTGGCTGACGCTTATGGGATTCCCGCGCAACTGCTGGCCAAGATTCTGCAGCGGCTGACCAAGGTGGGGCTGCTGCGCTCTCATGCCGGGATGAACGGCGGTTATGCTCTGGCACGCGACGCGCGCCAGATCTCGGCCTTCGAGGTGATCCATGCCATCGACGGGCCGTTGTTCATCACCTCCTGCACCAAGGGCGCAAAGTCCTGCGATCTCACCCCCAGCTGCACCATCAAGGAACCGCTGGCGCGCGTCAACGAGACCATTGCCGGAGTTCTGAAGAGCATTAGCATCCAGGATCTGGCTGAGCAGGAACATCCCGTCGGGCGGGGGGGCGAGACGCATGGATTGGTTACTTTGACGGTTTAGAAAGCGGAGTTAGCGGCGCTAGCGGTGGTAGAACGATTTTTCAGTGCTTTTGCTAGCTCCGCTAACCCCGCTAGCACCGCTGAACGAAGATGGAGACCAGGATGAGCACGGTTCGAAATCAAGCGGAAGCGCCGGCAGGTGTAACCCTGCCGATTTACATGGATAACCACGCCACCACGCCGCTGGATCCCAGGGTGCTGGAGGCGATGATGCCATACCTGACCAGCAAGTTCGGCAACGCAGCCAGCCGCAACCACTCCTTTGGGTGGGAAGCGGAGCAGGCAGTGGAAACGGCGCGCGAACAGATCGCCAAGCTGATCGGCGCCACGGCCAAGGAGATCGTCTTCACCTCCGGCGCCACCGAGAGCGACAACCTGGCCATCAAGGGCATCGCGGAGATGTACCGCGAGCGCGGCAACCACATCGTGACGCAGGTCACCGAACACAAGGCCGTGCTCGACACCTGCAAGCGCCTGGAAAAGCACGGCTATCGCGTCACCTATCTGCCGGTGAAGGCCGACGGAATCATCGATCTCGAAGACCTGAAGCGGGCCATCGACGACAAGACCATTCTGGTCACCATCATGGCCGCCAATAACGAGATCGGCGTCTTACAGCCCATCCGCGAGATCGGCAAGCTCTGCCACGATAAGGGCGTTCTCTTCCACACCGACGCGGTACAGGCCGTCGGCAAAGTGCCGTTCAACGTGATCGAGGACAACGTCGATGTCGCCTCAGTCTCCGCGCACAAAATCTACGGACCGAAGGGCGTGGGCGCGCTTTATGTTCGTCGGCGCAACCCCCGCGTGCAGATCGCCGCGCAGATCGATGGCGGTGGCCACGAACGCGGCATGAGGTCGGGCACCTTGAATGTGCCCGGCATCGCCGGCTTGGGCAAAGCCTGCGAAATTGCTCAGGCGGAAATGGACTCGGAAGCCGCGTACCTGCGCGGCCTGCGCGACCGGCTGAAGACGAAGCTGGAAGCTGAGCTCGACTACGTGCACGTGAACGGGTCGATGGAGCATCGCCTGCCGGGCAACCTGAACATGAGCTTTATCCACGTCGAGGGCGAGTCGCTGCTGATGGGGATCAACGACATAGCGGTTTCAAGCGGCTCGGCCTGCACCTCGGCCACGCTGGAACCGTCTTATGTTTTGAAGGCACTGGGCCTGGGCGACGACGTTGCGCACAGCTCCATTCGCTTTGGCTTGGGCCGCTTCAACACCCAGGCGGAGGTGGATTACGTGGCCGCCAAAGTGATCGACATTGTGCGGCATCTGCGTGAGCTGTCGCCGCTCTACGAGATGGCGAAAGAAGGCATCGATTTGAGCAAGGTTGAGTGGCAGGCGCATTGATTGGCGAGCGGGCAAGTCGGCAAGTTAGCGAATCGGCAGGCACGCCTGCTGAATCAAAAAGAGAAAGGACGCGGGTGCGGCGAGAGGAAAACGGAGAACAATGGCATATAGCGACAAAGTAGTGGACCACTACAATCACCCGCGCAACGTGGGTACGCTGGACAAAGGCTCGGCGGAAGTGGGCACGGGCCTGGTGGGGGCGCCGGAGTGCGGTGACGTGATGCGGCTGCAGATCCGCGTGAACCCTGAAACGCAGGTGATCGAAGAGGCCAAATTCAAGACGTTCGGCTGCGGCTCGGCCATCGCCAGTTCCTCGCTGGCTACTGAATGGATCAAGGGCCGCACCGTCGATGACGCGATGGGGATCAAGAACACCGACATTGTGAAGGAACTGTCGCTGCCGCCGGTCAAGATTCACTGTTCGGTGCTGGCCGAGGATGCCATTCGCGCCGCCATCGGCGACTGGAAGAAGAAGAATGGACGTTGCGGAACCCGTTTCGGCACCGGCGAAGTAATTCCGCCGGGGAGTCGGATGAAAGTCAGGAATTATGGCAAACATCGTTACCATCGAATCCAATGCGGCGCAGGGCGTGTCCACCGGGCAGACAACCATACCGGGCCCAGGGGGCGCCCCGCCTCCCGTCGAAAGCCTGAACGTGACCGAACGCGCCGTGCAGCGCATCCACGCGGCCATGGCCAAGGAAGGCATCTCGCCCCAGGAGGGCGGCTTGCGGCTGGGCGTGAAGGGCGGCGGGTGTTCGGGCCTGTCCTACTCTATCGCCTTCGACACGCACCCTCGCGAGCGCGACCGCATCTTTGAATTCGGCGGCGTGCGCGTCTTTGTCGATCCCAAAAGCTTCGTCTATTTGCACGGCATGACGCTGGACTACGAAGAGACGCTGATGCGCCAGGGATTCAATTTCATCAACCCGAATTCCACGCGCTCGTGCGGGTGTGGTACTTCGTTCTCTGCTTAGAGCGCATTGCGCGTAAGGCCGCCTCATGCTGAAAGCCATCGATACCGCGGTTCCGGTCGCCTGCTGGTCTTGTTCCGTAGCTCACAACGAATTCACTCTTTTTTGTCCGCACTGCAGCAAGATTCAGCCCCCTCCCGGCGGCGATTATTTTTCTGTTTTTGGACTGGAACCTCGTTTGAACCTGGATTTGCAGGTTTTGGAGCATGAGTTTCATCGTCTCAGCCGCAAGCTGCACCCCGATCGCTTTGCCCGTGCCGATACGAACGAGAAACAATGGAGCCTGGCCGACACGTCGCTGCTCAACGCCGCCTATCGCACCCTCAAAGATCCCCTGCGCCGCACCGAGTACCTGCTCAAATTGCACGGAGCGGAGATTGGCGCGTCCGCCGCGGCGGATGCCTCGGCAAAAGGTGAAGACCGGAAAGATCCTTCCCGCGTGCCTGCCGATCTGCTCGAGGAAGTCTTCGATCTCAACATGCAGCTCGAAGAAATGCGTAGGTCGCGGAAGATGGGCGAAGAAGACCCGGCAGTAAGAGAAAGCCTGATTGAAGCAAAGAGAAAATTCGAAGGGCTGGTTGGCGCAGTGGATCGCGATCTGCGCGCGCAGTGGGCGGTTTGGGATGCCGGCGATGCGGCCGCACGTAAGCCTGCGCAGCATGCCATGGTAGCGCTGCTCGACCGGCGCCGCTATCTCAGCAATCTGGTCCGCGACGTTACCGAAATCCTGGGAGCATAAGCATCCGAAATGGCGGAAAAGGAGTCGGTCATCGTCGGCATCGATCTGGGGACAACAAATTCTCTGGTCGCTTATATGCAGGATGGCGCGCCGGTGGTGATTCCCGGCGTAGACGGCTCGAATCTTGTGCCGTCGGTGGTGGCGCTCGATCCCATACCCGCCGATGGCGGCCGGCCCACGGTCACCGTGGGCAACAGCGCGCGCAAGGCGCTCATTGAAAGGCCGGAGCGCGTCATCTACTCCGTCAAGCGCTTGATGGGCCGCGGGCTCAATGAAATTCAAGAGGAACTCAAGCTCTTTCCCTTCCGTCTGGCAGACGATGTCGAGGCGGGTGAAGTCCCGCGCATCCAGCTCGGCGAACTTCGTTTTACCCCGCCGGAGATTTCGGCCTACGTCTTGCGTCAGCTCAAGCGCAATGCCGAGCGATTCTTCGGCGCGCCCGTTACGCAGGCCGTCATCACGGTGCCGGCGTACTTCAACGATGCGCAGCGCCAGGCCACCAAAGACGCGGGCCGCATGGCAGGCCTCGATGTGCTGCGGCTGGTGAATGAACCCACCGCGGCTGCGCTCGCCTATGGGCTCGATCGCGCCAAAGAAGGCACTATCGCCGTTTACGACCTGGGCGGAGGCACCTTCGACATTTCCATCCTCAAGCTGCGCGAAGGCATCTTCGAGGTGCAGTCCACAAACGGCGACACGCATCTGGGCGGCGACGACATCGACAATCTACTGCTGGCCATTGCGCTCGACGAGATTCACGCCGAGCACGGCGTCGATCTGCGCAAGCACCCCGGCGCGGTGCAGGCCCTGCGCAAGGCCGCCATCGACGCCAAGATTCGCCTCTCGACCGAGTCCTCCGCCAGCTTCGACTTCGAACTGCCCAACGGCGACCGCTATCAACGCGAGATTCCGCGCGCCGTTTTCGAATTGCTGATCGAGCCGGTGCTCGCGCGAACCGTGGGTCCGTGCAAGCAGGCCATGGCCGACGCCGGCATCACGCCGGAGCAGATCGACGAAGTGGTGCTGGTGGGCGGCTCGACACGAATTCCCGCGGTGCGCGCGCTGGTTGACGATCTTTTCCACTTGAGCGCCCGCGGCAAAAAGCCGCACATCGAATTGAATCCCGATGAGGTGGTGGCGCTGGGCGCCGCGGTGCAGGCCGATATTCTGGCCGGCGCCTCGGCGGCCACTGAGGAAATGCTGCTGCTCGATGTGACGCCGCTCTCGCTGGGCATCGAGGCCCTGGGAGGCACGGTGGCGTGCATCATTCAGCGCAACTCCACCATCCCCGCCTCGGCCACCGAACACTTCACCACCGGCGTGGACGGGCAGACCAGCGTCGCCATCCACGTCGTGCAGGGCGAGCGCGAACTGGCCGCCGACTGCCGCTCGCTGGCGCGCTTCGACCTCAAGGGCATTCCGCCCATGAGCGCCGGCCTGCCGCGCATCGAAGTAAAATTTCTCATCGATGCCGACGGCATACTGCAAGTCTCCGCGCGCGAGCAGCGCAGCGGAAAGGCGGCGCAAATCGAGGTGAAAGCGACCTACGGCCTTACGGACGAACAGGTTGTGAATATGATTCTGGATTCCTTCGACCACGCAGAAGAGGATTTTGCCCGGAGGCTGCTCATAGAAGCGCGTAATGAAGCGGAGACGATTCTCCGCGCGGTCGAACGCGCTCCGCAAAACCCGGCGTGGAAGCAGTTAAGCGGAGAGGAGCAGGCAAAGATTGCAACGGCGCGCGACCTGCTGGCCGCGGTCAAAGAAGGCGAGGATATGGCAGCGATTCGCGAAGCAACGGTGGCGCTCGACCAGGCAACGCGCCATTTTGCCGAGCTGCTCATGGATGCGGCGGTATCGAGCGCCATTCGCGGCAAGACCATGAACGCGGCCGGCGAAGAACTGGATGAAGCGGTCACCGCGCCCCACGATTTCGCTCCGGCGGAGTTCAAGTAGCAGCGGACACCCGACGGTAATGCGATAGCATTCAACGGGGAGGAACTTACCTTGAAACGGTCCATCCTTTTTGCTATTTTTGCTGCGGCCTTTGCCATTACGGCATCCACGTATGCCGCACACGCCGCCGACCCGAAGGATTTTCCGATTAAGGTGCATGTCAGCTCTTCTGAGCAGCAGGGCTCTGGTATGCAGCAACACCAGGTCCTGCGGGTTGTCATCGATGGGAAGAAGTATCAGTTGATCGCACTTAATTCGATGCCCTGGGCGTTGCCGGTGGGTGAATATCAGGCGCGTATTACCAAGGATGAGCCGATAAAGGGAGGGCAGTACGAGCGGCGCTATGAGCTTCTCTTCCCCGACGGAACGACGGCGCAATATGAGGTAGGGGGCGAATCGGAGTAGGGGCCGGGAATATCTGCAAGAGTGTTGCAAGAACGCCGGCCAGCGCGCGGATCGGCGCAGAAGATACCACCCGCCGCGAGCTGAATGTAGTTTGGACACCCTTATGAGTCAGAATCTGTCCAGTACGACCTCAGCAATTCCGCCCGACAAGCTGGTCCGTGTCACGTTTCTTCCCGAGGGCAGAACGGTCGAATTTGAGTTCGGCGCCATGCCTTACGATCGCCACGGCAAGCCGATGTCGTTTCTCGACGTGGCGGAGAACTTCGGCATTTTTCTCGAACACGCGTGCGGCGGATCCTGCGCCTGCACCACCTGTCATCTGTGGATCAAAGAAGGCGCCTCGGGCATCAGCGAGGCCGACGATGATGAGCTCGACCGGCTCGACATGGCCGCCGATCAGCAGTTGAACTCGCGCCTGGGCTGCCAGGCCGTCATCACGCGCCCCGGCGAGTACGTAGTCGAAATTCCCAAGTGGAACCGCAACTACGTCTCCGAAGGCAAGCCGCTGGCGCTTGCCGAGCAGAAATAGAATTCCAGTTGCCCCATCTGGGCGCCCCCTGGGCACGGAGTTTTTACCGCAAGGGTGGGAGAGCACAAGCCTCAACTTTCGCCAACGGAGCCAAGGAGCCATCCATGCCGCGCGAAATTCACTGGACCGACGCCGAAGAGATCGGTATTCAGTTGGCGGAGAAATTCCCCGGCCTCGATCCACTCACCGTCCGCTTCACTGATCTGCACCGCTATGTCACCGAGCTCGAAGGCTTCGCCGACGATCCCTCAAAGTCGAGCGAGCCGCGCCTTGAGGCGATTCAGATGGCATGGCATGAGGAGTTCGAGGACGCGCAGAAATAACCGGCCGGGTTCTTTCTATTTATGATTTTCCCAAGGAACCTCGAGAAAATGGGTGCGTCGTTCACGCGCTAAAATCGAATTATGTCCGCGACCGCCATCTCTCCCGATGTTCTGGCCAAGTACGAGCCCGTGATCGGGCTTGAAGTACACGTGCAATTGCTCACGGCGACAAAGGCGTTTTGCGGCTGCGCCAACCGCTTCGGAGCGGAGCCGAATACCAACATCTGTCCGGTTTGCCTGGGGCTGCCGGGAGCGCTGCCGGTGCTGAACGCCAAGGCCGTGGAGTTCGCCACGCTGGCCGCGCTGGCGCTCAACTGCCAGGTGCGCGAGCGGTCGATCTTCGCGCGCAAAAATTATTTCTATCCCGATCTGCCCAAAGGCTACCAGATTTCGCAGTTCGATAAGCCTCTCGCCGAGCACGGCTGGATCGAGGTGCCAACCGCTGACGGCCGATCGAAGAAGATCGGCATCACGCGCGTGCACATGGAAGAAGATGCGGGCAAGAGCCTGCACGACGGGTTTCCCGACTCTGCCACGCACACCTATCTCGACCTGAACCGCTGCGGCACGCCGCTGATCGAGATCGTCAGCGAGCCCGACATCCGCACGCCCGACGAGGCCTTCGAGTATCTGACTCGACTGAAGGAGATCCTGCTTTATACCGGCGTCTCCGACTGCAACATGGAGGAGGGTTCGCTGCGCTGCGATGCGAATGTGAGCGTTCGCCCAAGAGGGCAGGAAAAGCTCGGCACCAAAGCCGAGGTGAAGAACGTCAACAGTTTCAAATTCATCCGCGCGGCCCTGGAGTTCGAGATCGAGCGCCAGATCGACATCATCGAATCGGGCGGGCGCGTAATGCAGGAGACGCGGCTGTGGAACGCCAACGAGGGGCGCACCTACTCCATGCGCTCCAAAGAGCAGGCGCACGACTACCGCTATTTCCCCGAACCCGATCTGCCGCCGCTGATCGTCTCGGAAGAGTTTATGTCCGAAACCAGGAAAAAACTCCCCGAGCTGCCGGAGGCGCGGCGCGCGCGCATGATTGCCGAGTACGAGCTGGCGGTTCAGGACGCGCACACGCTCACCGCTTCGCGCGAGTTTGCCGACCGCTTCGAAGCCGCGGCGAAAACCGCCCGCAATCCGCGCCGCGTAGCTAATGTACTGCTGAGCGAGGTGGGCGGCCGGCTGAAGGCGTTGGGATTGGAGCAGGAGCAATCGCCGGTTTCGATGGGGGGAATTGTGCAGGCCGCCGACCTGCTCGACGAAGGCAAGATCAGCTCCAAACAGATGAAGCAACTCTTCGACGTGTGCTTTGAAAAGGGCGAGGACTTCGGCGCCGTGTACGAGCGCGAAAAGCCTCAGCAGATCACCGACTCCGCGGCCATCGAAAAACTGATTGACGAAGCAATCGCGGCCAACCCCAAACAGGTGGAGCAGTATCGCAACGGCAAAAAGACCATGGCGGGATTCTTTGTGGGGCAGGTGATGCGCGCGTCAAAGGGCCAGGCCAACCCGGCGCTGCTCAACGAGTTGGTGGCGAAAAAGCTGGAGGGGTGACGGCAGGGAACGAGGGAACGAGGGAACAAGGGAACGAGCGCTTCATTGGTTGGGAATCGAAATGCCAAGAGCGACGAGCTACAGGCTACAAGCTAAGAGCTGCTTCATTTCAGCTTCAGGTCCGAAATGAACTCCTTGCGGGTGTCCCACGAACTTACAGTTTTCGTCGCACTCTTTCTGCCGTCTTTCTCGGCCCACAGATCGTAATCGACGCTCATGTCGATTTGGGCGAAATGGAAATGGCCATCGGCAGTGGAGGTGTAGCTGCGAATCGCCTTGGTCTTCTGGTTCTTAAGGAAGACGGTGGCGCCGGTGACGGGTTGCGAACTTTCGTTCAATACGGCGCCAGACACCGTGCGCTCGCCCATATTCTGGCCCCAGGCGGTGGCCGGCGCAAACAGCGCGTCCCGCGACCCCGCGGGAAGCACGCCCAAAGCCAAAAGGCTACACACCATTGCTACCAGCCTGCTTGCCCGGCTCATTCTCACTCCTCCTCGTCCTCTTCGTAGACCGCATCTTCTTCTTCGAGGTCCTTTTCCACGCGCGCCAGCTCCAATGGCTCAACTCCAACCACCTCGAATTCAGTTCCACATTCTTCGCAGGCTACCACGTCGCCTTCGTCCACTTCATCGACTTCAATGTCCAGTTCGTTGTCGCATTCAGGGCACCTGGGCATCGCAGATTCCTCGCTTTCCGATCTGATTCGCATTGCGGGATAACAGCACCATACTACAACCATCGCTAGTTTTAGTGAGACCCCGGCCACAGGTCAAGAGGGCCCCACCGTGCTGTCGAATCGTATCTCCATTCCGTCAAAGAGGCACGGCACTCTTCCCTTAAGACGCACTTTAGGGAATTGCGTTTATCAGGTGCTCGCGCCATGGCGCACTCAGATTTTCCGTGGCCGAGGCAGGACACCCACTTCTACGACGCGCAAGACGAAGTCTGGCACCGTAAGGAGCTGCCAACGCGATGACACAGGTCCGCTCCAGCGTTTACCCTGTTCTCTACGATGCCTAGAATGGGCTCCAGTCCGCTCGCCTTCCCCGACTTCCGCGGCGCAACGCGCCGCCTCATCCTCATCAACCTGGCCGCCTATTTTGCGCTATTGCTTTGCAGCCTGGCGTTCTCAGCCGCCACGGCGCATGTTACCCCGCTGTTGGTTTTCGATCCTGGCGCTTTTCTTCACGGCTGGCTCTGGCAGCCCTTCACTTACAGCTTCGTGCATCCGGGTCTGCTCGGCACGCTCTTCGAGCTGCTATCGCTGTGGTTTTTGGCGGGCTTTCTTGAGGGGTTTCATAAGTCCAACTGGGTCACCAGCCTCTACGCGGTCTCGGTGCTGGGAACGGCCGCGGCGGCGCTCGCTCTCTACGTGGTCGCCGGCACGCTGGCCCCTTCACTGCTCGGGAACCCATCTCCGCTGTACGGCTGCTTTGGCGGCATCTTCGGTCTGCTGGCGGCTATCGGGCTCCTCTACGGCGACGTTCAGTTTCTGCTCTTTCCCCTCCCCATGGGCATCAAGGCGCGCTACCTGGTCGTCATCTACGCGCTCATCGCGGTCGCCATGCTCTTTGGCCAGGAGCGGCTCTACGCCTTTGCGCAACTGGGCGGGGCGCTGGCCGGCCTGCTTTACGTGCGCCTGGCGCCGCGGCGCGGGGCTTCCTTCGCGTTCAGCGAGAGCTGGTACGGCCTGCGCAATCGCTATTACCGCTGGAAGCGCCGCCGCACGGCCCGCAAATTCGAGGTGTACATGCGCCGGCAGGGCCGCACCGTCAAGTTCGACGGCCAGGGGCGCCTGATCGACGAAGACCCCGACGATAAGAAACGGTGGAACTGATAAAGGCAGGGACTGAGGGACTAGGGACTGAGGGACTAGGCCGTCGCTGCGGGGCGGGGCTGCATCCGCTACAATCCCTTCTGGAATGACTACAAGAATCGCCTTTCTCTTTCCGGGGCAGGGTTCGCAGGCCGTTGGCATGGGCCACGAGCTTGCCGAGCGCTTTCCTGTTGCAGCAGAAACCTTTGCCGAGGCCGACGCGGCTCTCGGATTCCCGCTTTCGCGCCTCTGCTTCGAGGGGCCTGAAGAGGATCTTCGGCTGACCGAGAACACGCAGCCGGCCATCATGACGGTAAGCGTAGCGGCGGCGCGCGTTCTGGCCGAGCAGGGTGTGGAACCGGCGCTGGCCGCGGGGCACTCGCTGGGCGAGTGGTCGGCGCACGTTCTCGCGGGAACGCTCTCCTTTGCCGATGCGGTGCGCTCGGTGAAGGCGCGCGGCCGCGCCATGCAGCTTGCGGTTCCGGCGGGCCAGGGCGCCATGGCGGCCGTTCTCGCGCTCGATGCCGCGCAGGTGGCCGAGGCCTGCCGAGAGGCAGCGCGCGAAACCGGCCTTGTGGTCCAGTCGGCTAATCTGAACTCGCCGGGGCAGACGGTCATCTCCGGCGCGGCAGCCGCAGTCGAAAAGGCTTCAGCCCTCTGCAAAGAGAAGGGCGCGCGCCGTGCCGTCTCGCTTCCCGTAAGCGCTCCCTTCCATTGCGCGCTCATGCAGCCCGCGCAGGAGGAAGTGGCGCGGGTGCTGGGGGGCATCGCGATGCACGATCCGCGCATTCCCGTGGCGGCCAACGTGACCGGAGGCCTCGTCACCACGGCCGATGCCACGCGCGATGCCCTGATTCGCCAGGTCACTGGCGCAGTGCGCTGGGTGGATTGCATGACGGCACTGAAAGCCGCGGGCGCGAACCTCTTTATCGAAGTTGGTCCCGGCAAAGTACTCTGCGGGCTGCTTAAGCAGATCGATCCGGCACTGAAATCGCTGAACGTGGAAGACGCGGCGAGCCTGGAGAAGACGCTGGCGGAGCTTAAGGGCGCGTAGGCGCGGCAGTGGATTTGCTAAAAAACCTGTTCGTTGAGTGCTGTGCTTTCTAACCCTTTCCGCGATGAAGCTGCGGAAGGGATGGGGCACCCGACTGAAGGGCGCCTAGGCCGCCCACGACGCCTGCGCTCCGGCTCCCGAAGGCAGACCGTTGATGACGAGATGCTCCCTCAGAAGAGACGGAAGAATATCTCAATGCTGACTCGCGCTGGCACCCGTTTGCCGTCCTTGGTCGCCGGTTTGAAACCATACCTCCGAACGGCCCCAGCTGCATTCGCATCGAGACCATAACCTGCCGACTTTGTCAGGCACACATCCTGCGGCCAGCCCTTCACATCGACGATGAGGCTGAAGTCCACCTCAAAGCGCCCAGACTTCAAACGTCGCGCTTCATCTGAGAACTCAGCCATGGGTGTGCGTTCAGGGATTGGATGCCTCACGCTTTTATCTTCCTTCGCCGCGATGCCATCGGTTTCCAGGCTGTCATTGAATGTCGTGGGGCACAGCGGTACGGCCAAATCTTCTTTCGTCGAGTGAGGAGCCCGGACAATTGGGGCCGGTGCAGCTTCATCCGGTTTGGGTGCTGGGGACTGTTGCGGCCAAACTGCAGTCGCTGCAAGAACGATGAAATATAACGCCAACTTTGCCTTACGCATAACGCTCCCGCTTTCTCGGAACGGCAAACGCAACGAATCTATCACACAATTCCCAGTTCTCTCAGCACAAACGCGTAATCCAGCGCAATCTCTTTCAGGTAGTCGTAGCGTCCGCTCGCGCCACCGTGGCCGGCTTTCATATTCGTCACCAGCAGCAGGGGATTGTTATCGGTTTTGAGTGTACGCAGTTTCGCCACATACTTAGCCGGCTCCCAGTACATTACCTGACTGTCGTGGAGGCTTGTTTTGACTAACATGGCCGGATAATTCGCCGCCCGCAGGTTATCGTACGGCGAATAACTCAGCATGTATTTGAAATACTCTTCCTCATTCGGGTCGCCCCATTCCTCGTACTCAGGAACGGTCAGGGGCAGCGAAGCATCGAGCATGGTATTCATCACGTCCACAAACGGCACATGCGATACGATGGCGCGGAAGAGATCCGGCTGCATGTTGACGACTGTGCCCATCAGTAACCCGCCGGCCGAGCCGCCCTCGGCCGCCACGCGCGCCGGATCGCCGTATCCCGCTGCGGTCAGGTGCTCCACGCAGGCAATGAAATCCGTGAACGTGTTGCGCTTGACGAGCATTTTGCCGGCGTCGTGCCATGGCTTGCCCAAATCGCCGCCGCCACGGATGTGCGCGTAAGCCATCACCACGCCGCGGTCGAGCAGGCTCAGCCGGTTCGAGCTGAACCCGAGCGGCAGCGAGTATCCATACGACCCGTAGCCGTAGACGTAGAGAGCGTTCCGGCCCGGCTCGCGCTTGTCTTTGCGGTAGACAATCGAAACAGGCACCTCAACCCCGTCCGGGGCCTTCGCGTGCACGCGCTCGCTCGCGTAGAGCGTGCGATCGAAGCCGCCGGGAATCTCAAGCTGCTTGAGCAGCGTGGACGCGCCCGCTGCGATGTCGAACTCGTACACTGAACTGGGCGTCACGAGCGACTGGTAAGCGTAGCGGAACGTGGTTGTTTCGAAGATGCGGTTGATGTGCGGATGCGCGCTGTAAGCCGGCTCGGGAAAGGCAATCTCGCCGACGGGCACTGCATCAGGCCCTTCGCCCGCAAACTTCCACTGCCGCAATCGCGGCAGCCCGTCCTCGCGCTCGCAGGCAATGAAGAACCCTGCGAAGAGATCCACGTCCTCCAGCATCACTGCATCGCGGTGCGCGATGAGCTCGGTCCAGTGCTCGCGGCCTGGCGTGGCCACGGGCGCCGTGACGAGCCGGAAGTTCCGCCCGCGGTCGTTGGTGCGGATGAACCAAAGCCCGTTGCGGTGGTCGATGGAATACTCGTGCTCGTCCTCGCGCGCACAGATGAGCGCGAAGTTTCCGGTAGGGTCGTCCGCGGGCAGAACACGCGCCTCGCTCGTCGTGTGGCTGGCCGATTCCAGCACCAGGTACTTGCCATCGCGCGTGCGGCCGGCAGCCAGGTTGAAGCGCTCATCGTCGTCCTGGTAGATCAGCGCGTCTTCGCTGTGGGGCGTGCCCAGCGCGTGCCGCCAAAGTTGAAATTGCCGCTTCTGCTGCTCATCCTCCACCGTGTAAAAGAGCTTCAGATTGTCCGCGGCCCACACCACCGAACCCACGCGTTCTACTTCACCCGGCAGCGTTTCGCCCGTCTTCAAATCCTTGATGCGCAGCGCGTACTGGCGAAAGCCCTTCGTGTCAGTCGTGTAGGCCAGCCAGCGGCCGTCGTCGGTAATGTCGGTGGCGCCGATAGCGAAGAACGCATGCCCTTTGGCCAACTCATTGCCGTCCAGCAGCACCTCCTCCGCCGCATCGGCATCCGGCCCCGCCGCTCTACCGCGCTTGCGGCAGTGGATGGCGTACTGCAACCCCTCTTCGGTGCGTGTGTAGTACCACCAGCCGCCGTCGCGGTAGGGAACCGAGACGTCGGTCTGCTTTATGTGGCTCAACATCTCCTGGTAGAGCTCTTCGCGCAGCCCGGCGAGAGGCGCCATCACCGCCTCGGCATAGGCATTTTCGAACTCGAGATAGGCGGTTACGTCCGGATTGTCTTTGTCGCGCAGCCACGCGTAGTCGTCGGCGAGCTTGACTCCGTGCAAGACAGTTTCTTTGTGCTCTTTGCGGGCTACGGGGGGCGAAGGAAGTTGGTTCATATCTCTCAGTGTAGCCGTTGACAAAGCTTGCGCCAAACTGTACAGTTCAATTTATTGGACTGGAGAGTTGTCATGGGAGCTTCTGGAGCCATCGGCAGCGCAACCGTCGTTTCCGCTTTGAGGGCGCGCGCTAATTTTGGCAAGATTCTCGATCGGGTCGAGACTGAGGGGAAGTCCCTGGTGATTGAAAAGCGGGGAGTGCCGCGGGCCGTGCTACTCAGTATCCGCGATTACGTGAAACTCGCTGCCCCGGAACCGGAAGTTCTGAAGATCGTTGGAGAAGAGTCGCAGCGTAACGGAACCGATAAGCTTACCTCGCGCCAAATCGACCAGCTCATCAAGTCCACACGCGCCCGCAAGAAAAAGCGCTGATGCTCAATCTTCGGCTTGTCATCGATACCAATGTTGTGGTTTCTGCCGCGCTCAAGCCACAAGGATTGCAGCGCGTGGCGTTGATTTTAGCGGCCACAAAGCCGGCCCGGCTTTATGTTTCAGAACCAATCCTTCAAGAGTATTCTGAGGTGCTCGCCCGAAGTCTGCTGCACATCCGCAAGGGAATCCAGATACAGATCCTTCAGTTAATTCGCAGCCGTAGTTTTCTCGTTTCACCGCAGCGCCGACTCGAAGCAGCGTCGGATCCCGACGACAATATATTCCTTGAATGCGCCGAAGCGGCACGCGCCGACTATTTGGTTACCGGCAATCCGAGACACTTTCCACGGTTCTGGCGGAGCACCAAAGTCGTCACCTCCCGCGAATTCCTCGAAATCGCGGCGC
>CAWCXX010000051.1:0-13456 GCA_963799445.1 uncultured Acidobacteriaceae bacterium
TGAACAAACGCTGCGCCTACAGCGCGGTCGTCATGACATTACTTGTGCAGTTCTCGATAGCTGCATCGCGGCAGGACGCTACTCGTCACTCTTTTTGACGAGATACTCGTCGAGCAGCACGGCGACGAGCACCGCGGTAGGAATGGCGACCAATGCACCGACGATGCCTTCAACCGCGGAACCGAGAAGCAGCGCGACAAAGATGGCGAGCGCGGGCAGCTGGACGCGGTGCTTCATGATGCGGGGAATGAGCCAGGAATTCTCGACTTGAAGATAGACGAGAAAGAAGATGGCCACGCCGAGCACGCGGCCCCAGGAGTCGATGGCTGCCACCAGAATTGCGAGCGCGATGGAAACCGCAGCGCCCAGGACAGGAATGATATTGAGCAGACCGGTGAGCACGCCCAGGCCGTAGGCGTAGCGGACATCGAGGGAAAGATAAAGGATGGTGCTGGCCACTCCCAGGATGAGCATGAGGCTGGCCTGGCCGATAAGCCACTTTTCCATGCGCCCGGCGGCGCGTCGCAATGTGACGTCGAGACGGTGGCGGGGCCGCGGCAACAGAAACGAGAGAAACCAGCGATAAGCGCCTTCGCCTTCGAGGATGAGATAGAGCGTGAGCACGAAACCGGCGGCGACCTGGACGAGCGCGCCGGCCCAGTTGGTGAGCGAGAGCAGCAGCCCGGTGGCGGCATGGCTCAGGGAGCCCTGAATCGAGGAGATGACTTCAGCGGAGTTCAGGCGATCGACCAAGGGAAATTGCCTGAGCCAGGCCAGCAGCACGGGAAGACGCGTTGGCATTTCGCCATTGAGCGCCTGCAGATCGCGGATGACAGGCGGGAGCGCGAGAAAGCCGAAGGCCGTGAGGGCGCCGGCCACGATGAGCAAAAGGAAAAAGATGGCCGTTGCGCCATGAAATGGATGCCACCGGCCAATGTGCATCCGGGATGTGGCGCGCACCACCGGCGCGAGCACAACCGCGAAAAGCGCGGAGACATAAAGCAGGACCAGGACACTGCGCAACAGCCACGCGACGTAGATTGCGAAGGCAAGAGCGAAGGCAAAGACGATGTGGCCGCGAACGCTGCGGGAACTGCTTTTGGACTCAGTCATACGAGACGATCCTCGCACGTCAATTATTGACCCCCACCCAAAATCGAGCCAACGATGCCGCCCAGCACGCCAGCCGCAGGCGTCTGCGCCACTTCAGGATGCGGCAGATACTCGTAGATCTGGTGCGCGAGGCGCGAAATGGGCAACGTTTGCAGCCACACCGCGCCGGGACCCGCCAGCTCCGCGAGGAAAAGCCCATCGCCGCCGAAGATCATGTTTTTGATGCCCGGGACCATGGTAATTTGAAAACCGACCGACGACTGAAACGCGCCCACATGGCCGGGATGCACGCGCAGCACTTCGCCGGGCGCGAGGTTCTTCTGGACGAGCTCGCCGGAGAGCTCGAGCCACGCAGTGCCCGCGCCGCCGATGCGCTGCAGCAGGAATCCGTCGCCGCCAAAGATGCCCGCGCCCAGCGACTGCTGAAATCCCAGCGTGATGGTGACCTGGGGCGTAGCGCACAAAAAGCCGTGCCGGTGCACCAGGTACTCGGGCCCCTGCCCAAGCTCAATGGGCACGATGTGGCCGGGGACCTTGGTGGCGAACGACACGGCGCCGGGGTATTGGAACGCGCGGTACTCGGTCATGAAGATGCTGCCGCCGGCGGCCGCGCGCTTGAGAACGCCGAAGAACCCACCGCCCCCGCCCATCTGGGTGTGCGTCGTCATTTGGATGGACGCGGTCATCCAGGAGAGCTCGCCGCTCTCGGAAAACACGCTTTCGTTAGGGTCGAGTTCAACTTCGAGAACCGGCATGGTGGTGCCCAGAATCCGCGTTTGCATATGACCGCCTCCTGTTAGTGACAAGTGTAATGGCCGGGATGCGCTGGCGATAAAATACTTGTGAAATGCGGGAGGGCCAGACCGGCAATCGCATAGGGACTGCGCAGCGGCACCGCTGTCAATCCTGGTTGCGGTGAGCGATGACGTAATCCTTGATGCGGTCGTAGACTTCGCTGGTCACTACGCCGCGATCGAGCAGGTCCTGCTTGGTGCGATAGGGGCGAAATCGCACGATGCGCCCAGCCCAGGTTGCCGTCATGCCGGGAGCCTTGAGAAGCTCATCGACGCTGGCGTGGTTGATGTCGACGCGCGCCTCGGGCGCGGGAGCCGTGGCGGATGTTTTGGGCACACCGTTCGTGTCCCGGTCCCGATATTGCGCCGTCGCGGCCAGGCAAACGGTCAGGAGTACAACCGGTATCACCACGAATCGGGTTTGGATCGGCACGGATTCATTCTCCACCCGCTCGCGGGTCTGCCGCAACGAGGATGGACGCGCCTCGCTGGCTGGGCAAGAAAAGTTGGATGGAGGACAGCGCCGATCGTGCTCTGGTCCTGATTCAGGCCCCGCCCTTCATGCATTGGTCAAGGTGCGCGAGCACGTGCGGCCAGGCATCTTCATGGCGCTTCTTCGACTTCTCATCGGCAAAGCCGGCGTGCGTAAGCCGGAACAGCGTACCGCTGCCACTGGGTGTGAGTTCGACGGTCACCTGGGTTTCGGCGCCCTGGGTTGCGGCGGTTACCCAAGTGAGCTCACGAGGCGAGGGTGTTCCAGGCGTAGAAAGCGGCCATAGTGAGGATGCCGCTGGCCTTCAAACTCGGTTTCGAAAAAGAAGGCCGTATCGACTTGGGGCTGCATCAAAACTGAGCCGGGCGCTGCAAACCAAAGGTCGAACCGCTCGGTCCAGGCGCGGAAGAGCGCCTCAGCAGACGCCTCCATAGCGCGCTCACAGAAGAAAGAATACGGTCTCGCGGAATGATCGGGCATCGGCATGGGCGCGGAACCCCCACTTTGAGTAGAAAAATTCTATTTGACACCAGGAGAAGTTTACCTTAGCTTGGAAACAGATGCAGAGCCTCCGCCATCACGGCCACCACCATCATCATGGGACATCCATGCCGGCGGACTGCCATGGCCTGAAGTAAACGGCCAGAGAGATCGAAAAGAAATACACAAGCCCGCCGGCGACTGAAGCCAGCGGGTTTTTTCATGCTTCAAATCAGAATTCAACCCCAAGCAGGAATGAAAATGAGCGAAAAAACAACGACAATCGATTTTGACAAGATGGATGGCCTCGTGCCGGGAATCGTGCAGGACGCGCGCACGGGCGAAGTCTTGATGCTGGGCTTTCTCAATCCCACGAGCTACGCCAAGACGCTGGAAAGCGGATTTGTAACCTTCTGGAGCCGCACGCGCCAGAAGCTGTGGATGAAGGGCGAGACCAGCGGCAACCGGCTGCGCGTGGTTTCGGCCTCGACCGACTGCGACAACGACACGCTGCTGTTTCGCGTGGAGGTGGAGGGCGACGGCCTGGTGTGCCACGAGGGCACGGTGAGCTGCTTTACGAAGCCCATTGCGATGAACGCGGAGGTGACCCGTGGCTAACAAACTTCGACTGGGAATTCCCAAGGGCAGCTTGCAGGATGCGACGATTGCCCTGTTCAAGCGCGCCGGCTGGAATATCTACGCCGACGGCCGCTCCTACTTTCCCTCGATCGACGACAGCGAGATCGAGTGCATGCTGATTCGCGCGCAGGAGATGGCGCGCTACGTGGATCACGGCGTGCTCGACGCGGGATTGACCGGCATCGACTGGGTGATGGAGAGCGGGCTGGACGTGACCAGCGTGACCACGCTGACCTACGCCAAGCAAAGCCGGCGCAAAGTGCGCTGGGTGCTGGCCGTGCCGGAGTCGAGCGGGTTTGAAAAGGCCGAGGACCTGGAGGGCAAGATCATCGCCACCGAATTGGTTGAAACCAGCAAGCGCTACTTTGCGTCGAAGGGCGTGAACGTGAAGGTGGAGTTCAGTTGGGGCGCGACGGAGGTGAAGCCGCCGATGCTGGCCGACGCGATTGTCGAGGTGACGGAGACGGGCAGTTCGCTGAAAGCCAATCACCTGAAGATCATTGACACGGTGATGGAGAGCGAGACGCACCTGATCGCCGGCAAGAACGCGCTGGCGGACCCGTGGAAGCGGCAGAAGATCGACCAGATTGCGCTGATGCTGCGCGGCGCCATCGACGCGCAGTCGCAGGTGGGGCTGATGCTGAACGTGAAGCAAGAAGACCTGAAGGCGGTACTGGCCGTTCTGCCGGCATTGAACTCGCCGACGATTTCGCAGTTGAGCGATGCGGAGTGGGTCGCAGTGAACACGATCCTGGAAGAGCGCGTGGCGCGCGATGTGATTCCGCGGCTGAAGGCGGCCGGCGGAACGGGGATTGTGGAGTATCCGCTGAATAAAGTGGTGCTTTAGGCGCGAGAGAAACGATGAAGCTGATCCGAACCATGGGACGAGGCGCGCGGGCTGCAGCGGAGACGCTGGCGGCACTGGAACGGCGCGGCGGCGCGGCGCTGGACGCGGTGTTGCCTACCGTGAAGCGCATCGTGAACGATGTGCGCAAGCGAGGCGACCGCGCACTGCTCGGCTACGCGGCAGACTTCGATCGGCTCGCTGGGCCGGAAGCCCTTCGCGTGACGCAGCGAGAGATGGCTGCGGCGTGGAAGGCGCTCGATCCCGCGCTGCGCGACGCACTCTCCACTGCCGCGTCGCAGATTCGCGCATTCGCCAGGCGGCAGATGCCGAAGTCGTGGAATGCTTCGCCCTTGAAGGGCCTCACGACCGGCCAGCTTGTGCGTCCGCTCGGTTCCGTTGGCTGCTATGTGCCCAGCGGACGGCATCCGCTGCCCTCTACGCTTCTGATGACGGCGATTCCGGCGCAGGTTGCTGGCGTGAAGCGGATCGTTGTGGTCTCGCCCAGGCCCGCGCCGGAGACGCTTGCCGCGGCGCATCTGCTTGGGATTACCGAGTTCTACCGGCTGGGCGGCGCGCAAGCCGTAGCGGCGCTGGCCTACGGAACTGCGAGCGTTCCGCGCGTGGACAAGATCGTGGGGCCGGGGAATTCGTATGTGACCGCGGCCAAGCGTCTTGTCGCCTTCGATTGCGCGATCGATATGCTGGCCGGACCGACGGAGATTGTGGTCACCAGCGAGCGCGGCAAAGCGGCGGACATTGCCAGCGATCTAGTGGCGCAGGCGGAACACGATCCGGAGGCGCTGGCAATCTTTATCACCACGCGCGAGGACCTGGCGAAAGCGGTGATGGCCGAGGCAAAGGTGCGCAGCCGCGAGAATCCGGTCGCGCGGGAAGCACTCCAGCGAAACGGTGTAGTGATTGTGGCGGGTTCAGTGGAAGAAGCGCGGCAAATCACCAATCGTCTTGCGCCCGAGCACCTGACCGTGGATGCGGCGAGCGATCTGAAATGGGTGGAGAATGCCGGGTCGGTGTTTGTGGGCCGGTGGTCCTCCCAGCCCATGGGCGATTACGTCTCCGGGCCGAACCACACGCTGCCGACGGGCGGCATGGCGCGAATGCGCGGCGGGTTGAGCGTGAACGATTTCGTGAAGCTCATCACGGTGCAGGAGTACACGGCGCAGGGCATGAGGGCGCTGGGGCCGAAGGCTGCGTTGCTGGCCGAGGCCGAAGGGCTTTTGGGCCACGCCGAGGCGATTCGAACGCGACTCAATCGAAGGAGGTCCCGTGGCTGAAAGTGTCTCCACTCTGATTCCTACTCCGCGCGCACGCGTGCAAGCCATGAAGGAGTATCACCCTCCACTTGGGAGCCGCGATGCACTGCGCCTGGACTTCAACGAGAACACGTTCGCCTGTTCGCCGAAGGTGCGCGAGGTGTTGGCGCAGATCTCAGCGGGCGCGCTCACGCGCTATCCCGAGCGCGAGCCGGTGGAGGCGGTCGTGGCAGCGCATCTGGGCCTCAAAGCGGAGCAGGTGGCGCTAACCAACGGCGTGGATGAGGCGATTCACGTGCTGTTCGAGGCATTTCTCGAAGCCGGCGACGAGTTGTTGCTGCCCGTGCCTACTTACACGATGTACGAAGTGTACGCGTCGGCAACGGACGCCCGCGTGGTGACGGTCCAGGCCACGGACGACTTGCAATTCCCCTTTGAGCGGTTGCTGGCGGCGATCACGCCGCGAACAAAAGTGATTGCGATCGCGAATCCAAACAGCCCGTCGGGCTCGGTGGCTGCGCGTGAGCAACTTCTGGAGTTGGCGCGGCGCGCGCCGCAAGCGGTGCTGCTGGTGGACGAGGCGTACTTTCATTTTTACGGCGAGACGGTGATGGACCTCGTGGGCGCCGTGCCCAATCTGGTTGTGGCGCGAACCTTCTCGAAGGCGTATGGGTTGGCGGGATTGCGGTTGGGGCTGCTGGCCGGGCCGGCGGAGCTGATGCGCTGGGTGCGGTGCGTGCTGTCGCCCTATAGCGTGAACTCGCTGGCGCTGGCGTGCCTGCAGGCGGCGATGGAGGACACGGCGTATCTCGACTGGTATGTGAGTGAAGTGCTGGCCGCGCGCAGCGAATTTGAAGCCGCGCTCGACGCGGCCGGAGTGCGCCGCTGGCCGAGCCGCGCGAACTTCATCCTCGTCGAGATTGGCGCGCGGCATGCGGAGTTTGTCCGCTTGATGCGCGCCGCGGGCGTGCTGGTGCGCGACCGCTCCAGCGATCCGGGTTGCGACGGAAGGGTGCGCATCACGATCGGAACACGAGAACAGATGAAGCTGGCGGCAGCAGCGCTGAAAGAAACGCTGGCGGCGCTGCGCGCCGGAGGCAAGGAACGATGACAACAAAGAAGAGCAAAACGGCCGGCAGACAGACGGGTGCGCGTACCGCGACCATTGCGCGCAACACTACGGAAACGCGGATCGAACTTGGGCTGACGATCGAGGGGCAAGGACGCTACAACATCTCCACCGGCATTCGCTTCTTCGATCACATGCTGGAGCTGTTCACGCGGCACGGCGCATTCGATCTCGCACTTAGGTGCGACGGCGACCTGGACGTGGATCAGCACCACACCGTGGAAGATGTGGGCATCGCGCTGGGCGAGGCGTTTGAAAGGGCCTTGGGCGACAAGCGCGGGATTCTGCGCGCCGGCTATTTCGTGATGCCGATGGATGAGACGCTTGCGATTGCCGCCGTGGATCTGAGCGGACGCGCGGCCTTTGCCGTTGACACCAAGGTGCGAACGCGGCTGGTGGGCGATTTGCAGACGGAGCTGGTGACGGATTTCTTTGAGGGCTTTGCGCGCGGCGCGCGGGCCAATGTGCACGTGAAGACGATGTACGGGCGCTCGAATCATCACAAGATCGAGGCGATCTTCAAAGCATTCGCACGGGCGCTGCGCGTAGCCTGCTCGCGCGACAAGCAACTGGGCAAGATGCTGCCGTCGACGAAAGGACTCCTCTGATGCGCGTCACCGTGATTGACTACAAGGCCGGCAATCTGACGTCGGTGCTGAAGACGCTGCGGCATTTGGGCGCAGAGACGGTGGTGACGGATGGCGATCTGTCGCTGGTCGAAGCTGCGGAGCGCATTGTGCTGCCGGGCGTGGGGCATTTTGCCGCGACATCACGCCTTGATGCGACGGGGCTGACGGGCGCGATTCGCGCGGCCATTGCGCACGGCGTGCCGTTCCTGGGAATTTGCGTGGGGATGCAGTGGCTCTACGCGGGATCGACGGAGGCGCCGGAGCAGCCGGGGCTGGGACATTTCCCGGAATCGTGCACGCGCTTCAAGGAAAGCACGGAAAAAGTGCCGCACGTGGGGTGGAATTCGCTTGAGTTGCAACACAGAAACGGAATTGCCTCGCGGCTGCTGGCCGGTGTCGAGCCGGGCGAATACGTTTACTTCACGCATTCCTACAAAGGTCCCGTGACTGCCGACACCGCGGCCGTCACAGAATACATTGAGCCGTTTGCTGCGGCCGTGGAGCGCGCGAACGTGATGGGCGTGCAGTTTCACCCGGAGAAATCGGGCGCGACGGGGTTGAAGATTTTGCGGAATTTCCTGCAGGTAGGGCGATGAAACTTGAACATACGCTGACCGAAAAGCAACCGCAGATCCTTCGACTGCGTTTGCCGCGCAATGCGTGGCAAACTCCGCTCAGGATGACAGTTCAGTTATTCGGTGAATTTCAGATTCAGGGCATACGCTTATGCTGACCAAGCGCATCATCGCTTGCCTGGACGTGCACGCGGGCCGCGTGGTGAAGGGCGTGCAGTTTGTCGATCTGGTGGATGCGGGCGATCCGGCGACGCAGGCGGCGCGCCATGCGCGCGAGGGCGCGGACGAGATTGTGCTGCTGGACATTACGGCGACGCACGAGGGACGGCAGACGCTGCTCGATACGGTGCGCGCACGGCGCTCGAGCTGTTTGTGCCGTTTTGCGTGGGCGGAGGAATCAAGTCGGCGCGCGATGCGGAGCAGGTGTTCGAGGCCGGCGCGGACAAGGTGAGCATCAACTCCGCGGCGCTGGCCGATCCTGCGCTCATCAGCGCCATCGGTGGCAGCTTCGGCGCGCAGGCGGTCGTTGTTGCCATCGACGCGCGGCGCGATCCCGAGGCGGCCGATCCAGTGCGCGAGGCGCAGGTGTTTGTGCATGGCGGGCGCAAACCTGTGGGCCGGCGCGTGGTGGAGTGGGCGCGCGAGGCGGAACAGCGCGGCGCGGGCGAGATTCTGCTCACTTCAATGGATGCGGATGGAACGCGCGCGGGATTTGATTGTGAATTGACCGCTGCGGTGAGTGAGGCCGTCGGTATTCCGGTGATTGCGTCGGGAGGCGCGGGAACAGTGGCGCACTTTGCCGACGTGTTCGGGCGCGGGCGCGCGCACGCGGCGCTTGCGGCGAGCATTTTTCACTTCGGTGTTTCGAGCGCACGCTCGCTCAAAGAGGAGCTTGCGCAGGCGGGCGTTCCGGTGAGGCTGCCATGCTGATTCCTTCGATTGATTTATTGGGCGGGCGCATCGTGCAGTTGGTGCAGGGCGAAAAGCTGCGTCTGGCGTTCGACGATTTCGAGTATTGGATTGAGAAGTTCTCGAAATTTCCGCTAGTGCAGTTGATCGATCTGGACGCGGCCATGCGCCAGGGCGACAACTCGGCGCTGGTGGAGCAGATCGCCAAGCGGCTGCCGTGCCAGGCAGGCGGAGGAATTCATTCCGTCGAGCGCGCGAGGCAGGTGCTGGATGCGGGCGCAAAGCGCGTGATTATCGGGTCGGCGCTGTTTTCTGCTGAGGGCACGGTGAACACGGAGTTCGCAGCGGAACTTGCCGGGAGCGTGGGCGCGGAGCGCGTGGTTGCCGGGATCGACACGAAAAACGGACGCATTGCCGTGAAGGGATGGAAGGCGCAGGTGGAGCTCACGCCGGACGAAGCCATTCCGCAGCTCGAGCCCTACGCAGCTGCGTTTCTCTACACGCATGTGGATGGCGAAGGAATGATGCAGGGATTTCCTATCGAGACGGCCGCGCGCCTGCGCAAGCTCACGAAGCGGCAGCTGATTGTGGCGGGCGGAATTCGCAGCCAGCAGGAAGTGGACGCGCTGGATGCGCTGGGCGCGGATGCAGTGGTGGGGATGGCGGTGTACACGGAGCTGCTGGCGGTTTGAATCCTTGAGGCGCCGGCGTTCCGTTCCATGAAAGGCAGCCGTTCGGTCCGCGATACGCGTGGAGTAGCATACAAACGAGGAGCCCGTGGCCTGTTGGGCTCGAGAATCCCATGCTACGAGTTGGATATCCAGCCACAATCTCAGTCGATTTGCTGCGCGATTTCCCTGAGGGAATCGAGCTGGTCCCCGTGTCGGACAAGATGGACCACGACGTCGAGATCGAAGTCTGGATTCCCGATCCCTATTCGACCAAGGCCATACGCGCTTGGCCGCGGTTGCGCGGCGTGAAGCTGGTGTTGTCGATGATGGCGGGAACGGAGTGGATTCCGCCGGTGGTGGGGCCGCATGTGACCATCTGCAATGCGCGCGGCGCGCACAATATCTCCACGGCGGAGTGGACGCTGGCGGCGATTCTGGCGATGCTGAAGTATTTTCCTTTGTATCTCGACATTCAGCGGTCGGGCGTGTGGAAGCGGCGGTTTGAGGCCAGCGCGCACTACGCGGGGATTACGGGCTGCACGCGCGCCGAGTATCCGCCGGTGATGCAGGAGGAATTGACCGGGAAAACGGTGCTGCTGGTGGGGTATGGGGCCATCGGCAAAGAGATCGAGCGCATGCTGGCGCCGTTCGATGTGGAGATGCTGCGCGTGGCGCGCAGGGCGCGCACCGAGCCCGAGGTTCATGCCGTGAGCGAACTGGACAGCTTGCTGCCGCGGGCCGAAGTGGTGGTGCTGATTCTGCCTGCCAGCGCAGAGACGCGCGGGCTGATCGGCAGCCGCCAGCTTGCGCTGATGCGGCAGGGCGCGCTGCTGGTGAATGCCGCGCGCGGGCCGATTGTGGATACCGACGCGCTGGTGGAGGCGCTGCAAGTCGGGCCGGATTCGCGCCGCGCTCGACGTGACCGATCCCGAGCCGCTGCCCGAAGGCCATCCGCTGTGGAGCTGCCCCAATCTGCTGATCACGCCGCACGTCGGCGCATCGACGCCGCAGTTTGCGCCGCGCGCGCTGCGCACCGCGGCAGAGGAGCTGCGGCGCTACATGAACGGCGAGCCGCTGCAAACGTGGTGCAGGCGGCGGGATCTAGAGCAGGCCAGGATCTGCGCGCGGCGCGGCGCCAGTCGCGCAGGCCGAGGACGGCGAGCGCGACAAGCCCGGCATAAAGCAGCGCCGTGAGCAGGAGATTCTTGTAGATGTACTCGCCGATGTAGATGGTGTCCACGACAATCCAGAGCCACCAGTTGGCGATGTGCTTGCGCGCCCCCCACCAACTGGCGACGAGCGAGTAGCTGGTGAGCGCGGCGTCGAGATGCGGCAGTGCGGCGTGCATGCGAACGGCGAGCGCGCCAAGCAGAAGGCTTCCCGCCGCGCCCGCGGCCAATGCAAGCAATAGATTCATGCGGCGGAAGCGGAACGACGCGCACCTCGCCCTCCGCGCGAATGCCGCGCCACCAGTGCCACCAGCCGTAGAGCGTGAAGGCAACGAAGAAAACCTGCAGCAGCGCATCGGAATAGAGCCGCGCCTGGTAGAAAACAGCAAGGTAGAGAAAATCCGCAAGCAGCACCACGGGCCAGCAGATGAGCAGCCGCTTGGTGGTGAGCCAGATGCCGAGAGCGGTGATCACGGGCCCGCGAGCTCGACCGCATGCGAGGCGATGTAGTTCGCGATTGCGGCCCAGATCATGGCGTGGCTTCTTTCCGCGCTGGCGGTCGCGCAGCCGGCTGCCCATGCGCGGCGGCGCAGGGCATCGAGCAGCTTGCGGCCGGCTGCGCTACGGAACCAGCGCGCGTGGCCGACGAGCCAGCCGTCGTAGGCCATGGCGGCTTTTTCTTCAGAGTGCAGCACGCCGAGAAAATAATCGGCCTCAGAAAGCGCAAACTCGCGCGTGGCAGAGAGCGGTCATGGGCGCGAGCGCGGCAGCTTCTTCAGGAGAGAGCGGGCGGACGGATTCGTAGCCGTCGAGGAGCGCTTCGAGATGATCGAGATGGACGGGCACGTCGTCAGGGTGCGTCGGGATCGTTCACGAGCACGAGCCACTCCACGATGTTGCGCTCGATGGCGTGGGCGATGTCGTGGACGGCGTTGGTGCGGTCGGCGAGGCCGAAGTCGATGATGGCCGTGGCGCGCGCGCGACATCGGATCGGTCCGGCATCGCTCCAGAAGAGATTGGAGGCGTGCAGATCGTTGTGGGTCCAGAGCGGTGCGAGCGCAGGCAGGAGCGGCACAAGTTCGGCATGAAACGGCGCGAGCAGATTCGAGGGCCTGCTCGGCGCAGGCGCGAACGGCAGCGTGGTTGGCGAGCGAGGGACGCGCGGCGAGATAGCGTTCCATCTCTGCGGCCGGGTCCTGCGCGGCGAAGATGGTGAAGCTGGCGACCAGCGGGCGCGGCTTGCGGGGCGGAGCGGTGAAATCCTGCGCGGCAAGATGAAGACGCGCGAGCGCCTGGCCGGCGGAGTGCGCGTGCGCCGCGCTGCGAAAGGGCGTCCAGGAGATCGCGTCTTCGTAGAGATCGATTCCCGCGGGCGTCTCGTGGACTTCGTAGGTCCACTCGCCCGATTCGATTGCGGTTTCGCCGGCTGCTGAGGCGAGCACGCGCGGCACAGGCGCGCCGTGCGTGAGCAGATGCGCAAGAAACCGGTGCTCTTCGAGCAATCCCTCGCGATCGCGCACGGAGCGGTGATGGCGCTTGATGAAGACGCGTGCCAGCTGTCGCCGCGTGGCGACGCACGCCGGCCGCAGAAAACGGGCGCGGGCTGACGGAGAGAATTTCCGTTGGCTCGCCGAGCGCGGGAAATTGCGCCAGCAAGCGCGCGCAGTTCGGCGAGCGTGAGCGGCGGCCAGTCGGGGGCGACCAGCGTGCCGTCCATGCCGTGCGCTTTTACCGATGCGGTCATCGCGCTCCGGTATAGCTCGTCGGGTCTTGAGCGTCTCCGCAGTCGACATGTCCTGACCTGGAGGCCGGCGTTACATCTTCATACTCTCAAAACGTGTAGTGGGCGGCGAGGCGCACGGTTGGCGGCGCGCCCAGCCAGACAAATGTGTCGCCGTAGCTGGCGCCGGTGTCGGACCAGTAGCGTTTGTTGGCGATGTTGTCGGCGTAGATGCGGAACGTGACGCGGCCCTGCTCGCCGCCGGGCGTGTAGCGCGCGCCCAGGTTGAAGAGATTGTAGCTGGGCACGCTGACTTGGTCGTCGCGCGTGGCCTCTTTGCGCGTGGTAAAGCTCCAGCCGGGCATCAGATGCAGGCCGCGCACGCGGGGCACAGTGACATCGGCGAACAGATTGGTGTGCAGGTGCGGCACGTTGATGACTTGCTTGTTATCGAACGTTGGCGTGCCGGTATCGGTGGAGATAGCGTTCATGGCTGCTGCGGAGCCGTTGAGGCGGAGCCAGTTGGCGGCTTTGCCCTCGGCGTTGAACTCGACGCCATTGTGGGTTTCGCGGCCCTGGGATAGGAAGCATAGATTCGTTGATACAGTCGGGTCGAAGGCGCATTGCGGGAAACGGGGGTCGGCGGCGTTAAGCACTTTGGGATAGAAGAACGGCGCGTGCATGTGAAACCAGGCACCGGTGAGAAGGATGCGCTGACCGGGCTCGTACTTTGCGCCTATTTCGGCCTGCCGCGTATTGAAGGGGGCGAGGAACTGACTCGCGTCGTCGTTGGCCCACCAGGGCCCCTGCGGCCCGAGTGAAAGCAGGACACCGTAATTGGAATAAAGGGTAAGGGTCTTCACCGAGTTGAAGGTGATGGCGTACTGCGGCAGCCAGGCGGGCTTGTCGGTGATGGCGGGATCGCACGCACCGGCGACGGTGAAGTCCGTGCAGCTTGCGTAAGCGGAGTAGTTGTGGTCGCGAAGCGAGTCGTAACGGCCGCCCACAGCAATACAT
>CAWCXX010000052.1:0-14384 GCA_963799445.1 uncultured Acidobacteriaceae bacterium
CTTGAGATGCGAGAAGCCGCGCTCGACCTCGTTCAGTTCCTTGTAGGTGGCCACAGCCTGAACCGGGGATAGATTGCGCTCCTCAGTCTGGATGACGTACTTGCCCTCCAGGGCCTTTTCCCGGGCCAGGTTGGTGGGATGGTCGAAGAAGTGGAACTTGCCCTGGCGCAGTTCCCAGGCAAAATAACGCTGGCCGTGATGGCGGCGCAGGCGGGTGGCGGCAGCGGCGCCGATCTTGTCGGCTCCCTTCAGTTGCCCTTTGTCCACCTGCGCTTTTAAGGCTTGGAGTTCTTTCCGCGCCCGCTCCATGGTCGACTCCCGCATACTGCGCTCGTAGACTTCGCGCTCTTCACTGTGCACCACGAAGACCCGCACGCCGGCTTGCTTGCCCGCCACCTCGACGACCCGTGTCTGGGGTACAAGGGTCTTCTCTGCGGCCGCGATGCCCACCGGACACTGCTGCCAGTCGGTGCGTCGTTCCGCCCGCTGAATATAGTCGAAGGTGTCCTTGCGATTGCGTCTTTGCAGTCCCAGCAAATAACCCTGCCCGCTCTGCTTGAGCTCGTCCACGTTGCCTATGGTCATCATGCCGCGATCGCCCACGAATACCACACGGTGGAGAGCAAAGCGCTGGTTCAGATCCCTGACCACTTCCAGCACCGTGGTCTGATCCAGACGATTGCCGGCGAAGACGTGATGCGCGACTGGCCATCCATCCATCATCACCACCCCGATCACGATCTGCCGGTGGCGGGGCTTGCCGTCGCGACTGTAGCCGAACTGTCCCAACTCCGCCGGCCCAGACCCTTCGAAGTAGGTCGAAGTAATGTCGTAGAAGACCAGGTCCGGCTGCAGGCTGAACAGATCGCGCAACTCCAGATACACAGCTTTTTCGATGCGCTCTTTCTCGGCCAGCAAATCGTCCAGGCTCTGGTACCAGCAGCTGCAGCTGATCGAAGCCTACCTTGACCCGGCCGGACTGTTTCCACACCGGCATCCAGCGGCTGCCCCGGGCCGTGCACACATAGAAATCCTCCAGCCATTGCGCCAGCGCGTGTTCGCTGCCCGGGCGGCTGAGCCGGTTGGCGAGCAGGGGAAAGATCCTTTCTGACAGCGGTTGCCCATGGCGCCGCAGAGCCCGACCGGCATCCAGAATCGCGCCCAAGGAGAGTTTCTCGAAAAGATGCCGGGCCACCAAAACCGGTCCCCACGTGGAGGACCGCGGAGCCGCGATGTCCGCGACGGCAACCCAGCGCGGGTTACCCTCCGGCTCGGCCAGCAACCGGATCAAGGCATCCAGATGCGGCCCCAGCAGGTCCTTGCGTCCCAGGTGAGCGACGACGCGCTGCTTGACCTTGTCCCCTTCGCGGAAGGACTCCACCAGGCGGAGATACTCCTGTTGTCCATTGCGTGACTTGACCGAACGCAGGAACATGGCGGCAGTCTCCAGATGACACTACATATATCGCATCAGAGACGCATAATCAATGATCATCTGCGCACATTGTCAAAATATGTTGGCACTACAAATTTTCTCAATTGCAACTGTCGGCGATGATAATACAGGACTTAACTCCTTCCACCCAGCTTTCCATGGCAAACATGCGCTAGTTGCCCTCCTGAAAACGCAGGACAAGCAGCGTCTCTCAGAAATGTCAGATACCACCGACGCGATCGTCTTGGAAGCGACCCGGACGCTCTGCCGTGACGGACGGGAAAACGCCTATGCCCGCGAAATCGCCGCCGCGGCCAACCATTTGCTGGAAGCTCGCGGCGAGACGGCGCGCCTGAGGCCGGAGCACGCCGGCCACCGCTTGAAGCGGCTCGGTCTGCGCACCCACCCGTTATCGCAAGCCGGCCACGGTCTCACGTTTGATCGTGCCACCATCGCCCTAATGGAGCAGCTTTGCGCGGTGTACGGAATGGAGGATCCACCGGCGGAGACCGAGAACCTCCATAGCCCGCAAACTACAGACAATAAGTAGGTTGAGGAGGTTATGGAGGTTATGGAGGTTTCTTGAACCTCGTTTCGTTCGCGCTGGGCCGAAGTCGATATAACCAATTTAGAATGAACGACTTTCATTTTATGGGGTATCAACTTTCACCTTATGGGGTCAAACTTTCACCTTATGGGTGCACCCACAACATAGAACAAAACCAGGCAGTCGCAGACTTTAGCTGCACCCGCTCGTTGACCCGCAGCTCATGCACCGGTAGCAACTGCCGTTGCGCACCATGATCGCTCCGCACACATTGCAGCTCGGCGCGTCGCCCATGTCGTACATCTCGCGCATGGCGTCGGCCGCGTGATACAGGCCGCGGTCCTGCATGCTGGGCATATGCCCGGGGTTCGCCGCCTGCGTCTGCCGCGGCTGCGCTTCCGGCGCGATTCCGCCGCCCGCGGTCATGCCGCCCGCATGTCCGCTCATCTGATTCAGCCGCTTGGCCACTTCCTCAGCCAGCCGCGCCAAGTGCTGCTGCGTTGCGGCCGGATCGTCCTCGTCGGGATCGTTCTCGGGAAGCAGGCTGGGCGAGGCGGGCAGTTGCGGAGCTTTGGGAGCCAGCCCGGCGAAGAGCGTCAGCTGCTCGCCCGACAGGAAGCGCAGATTGATCCAGCGGAATATGTAATCCATCAGGCTCTTGGCGTAGCCGATCTGCTCGTTGCCCGTCCAGCCCGAAGGCTCGAAGCGCGTGTGTGCGAACTTTTCGCACAGCACCTTCAGCGGCACTCCATGCTGCAAGGCAAGCGATATCGAAGTGGCAAAGGCATCCATCAGGCCAGAAACCGTCGATCCCTCCTTGGCCATGCGGATGAAGATTTCGCCCGGCTGGCCGCTGGGATAGAGGCCCACGGTGATGTAGCCCTCGTGGCCGGCGATAGAGAACTTGTGCGTGAGGGACGCACGCTCCTCCGGCAGCCGGTGGCGCACCGCGCGCGGTGGCGCGTCCAGGTCCTGCTCATTTGTTTTTGCCGGCTCACTGGCGGCATCGAGCGACGGCGAAGCCGCGAGCACGGGCACTGCTGCGGCCCTGGCAATCTCCTCCAGCGCCTTCTGGAATGCCTGCGCGGCGGCAAGCATCTGCTTCGCGCTCACTTCCAGCTTATCGGCGCCGTGCGCCTCCAGGGTTTTCAGGTCGGCTTCGGCGGCCGGTTGCGCGGCCGCCAGATGGCTCAGCAGGCGGCTGCCCACTGCGTCCAGCGTCGAAGGCTCCTTCTTCGCGTCCATACTCGTGTTCAGCGGCTGCGTGCCCTTCGATCCGTCGCGGTAAATCGCCACGGCCTTGATGCCCTGCCGCCAACTCTCCGCGTAAGCCTCGGCCACTTCGTCCACGCTGGCTTCGTGCGGCAGGTTCACGGTCTTCGAGATGGCGCCGGAAAGGAACGGCTGCGCCGCCGCCATCATCTTGATATGCCCCATGTAGTGAATGGACCGCGTCCCCTTGGCCGGCTTGAACGAGCAATCGAACACCGCCAGATGCTCCGGCTGGATGCCCGGCGCGCCCTCGATGGTGCCCGTCGCGTCAATGTAGCTGACGATGGCGTTCACTTCATCCACGCTATAGCCCAGCTTGAAGAGCGCAGGGGCCACCGTTTGATTGACGATCTTGATCATGCCTCCGCCCACCAGTTTCTTGTACTTCACCAGCGCCAGGTCGGGCTCAATGCCGGTGGTGTCGCAGTCCATCATGAAGCCGATGGTGCCCGTGGGCGCCAGCACCGTAACCTGCGAGTTGCGATAGCCGTGGCGCTCGCCGTAGACCAGCGCCATGTCCCAGCACTCGCGGCTGGCGTCGATCAGCGCGTCGAGTTGCGGCACGGTAAACGGCTCGCCGCTTTGCCGCGACTTGCCGATGTTGTTCACCTCGGCGCGGTGCATTCTAATTACATCCAAAAACGGCTCGCGGTTGACGTAAAACCCTGGGCAAGCTCCGCCCTGGTGCTCTACTGAGGCGGTCAGCGGCGTGGCCGAAGCCAGCGGCGGGCACTGCGCGGCAATTACCGCCGACTGCAGATACGCCTGTCCGCACATGATCGCGGTCATGCTGGCAGCCAGATCGCGGCCGGCCACCGAATCGTAGGGCAAGCCGAACGACATCAGCAGCGCACCCAGGTTGGCGTAACCCAGCCCCAGCGGCCGGTAGTCGTGCGAGTTGCGCGCGATGGTCTCGGTCGGATAGCCCGAGTTATCCACCAGGATCTCCATGGCCGTGATCATCACCGAGATGGCGTGCCGGTAGGCCGAAATGTCGAACGTTCCCGCCGGCGTGACGAACCGCATCAGGTTCAGGCTGGCCAGGTTGCAGGCCGAGTTATCCAGGAACATGTACTCCGAGCAGGGATTCGAAGCGTTGATCCGCGCCGTGTTCTTGCTCGTGTGCCACTTGTTGATGGTGGTGTCGAACTGCATGCCCGGATCGCCGCACAGCCACGTGGACTCGGCGATCTTTTTCATCATGTCGCGCGCTTTGTATGTCGCTACCGGCTCGTGGCCCTTCACCGTATAGGTGGTAAAGTCGCCATCGGCCTCGTAGGCGCGCATAAACTCGTCACTGACCCGCACGGAATTGTTGGCGTTCTGGAAGAAGATCGACGAAAAGGCCTCGGAGTCCGGCCCCGATCCGTCGTATCCCGCCTTGATCAGCGTGAAGGCCTTGGCTTCTTCCTTGGCCTTGCACTCGATAAACTCCACGATGTCGGGGTGGTCCACGTTCAGGATCACCATTTTGGCCGCGCGGCGCGTCTTGCCCCCGCTCTTGATGACGCCGGCAAAAGCGTCGAACCCCCTCATGAAGCTCAGCGGTCCGCTCGCCTGCCCGCCGCCCGAAAGCAGCTCCATCGACCCGCGCAGCGACGACAGATTCGTTCCCGTTCCCGAGCCCCACTTGAAGAGCATTCCCTCGGTCTTGGCCAGCGTCAGAATCGAGTCCAGCGAGTCGTCGACCGCGTTGATGAAGCAGGCCGAGCACTGCGGGTTCCTGTAGCCCGAGGCCGTGTACTGCACGCCGCCCGTCACCGGATCCCAGTGCCAGTTCTGCCCGTCCGCCTCCGGCTCCAGCCGGTCGCAGCCCACGTTGAACCATACCGGCGAGTTGAACGCCGCCTTCTGCGTCAGCAGCAGGTGCGCCAGCTCGTCGTGGAAGATGGCGGCATCCAGATCGCGTGGCAAAGTAGCCGCGGGCCATGCCCCAGTCGCGGATGGTCTCCACCACGCGGCCCACGAGCTGCCGCACGCCGGTCTCGCGCTCTGGCGTGTCCATCTGCCCATGCAGGTATTTTGAGGCCACGATATTGGTGGCCGTCATCGACCAGTCCGCCGGCGTCTCCACGTCCTTCTGCTCGAAGATCGTGTTGCCCTTGGTGTCGGTAATGGAGGCGGTCCGCCGCTCCCACTGCAACTCGTCGTAGGGCGAAGACGCCTTCTGTTGAAAAACGCCGGGCAAAGGTCAGGCCCTGCTGGGTGCGCGGGGTGGCCGGGAAAGCAGCACTCGAAGTCTGTAGTTGAGCCTCGTTCATCTTGGTCCCTCCATAGGGCAAAAATCGGTGAAAATAGCCATCCATCCGGCGCTTGTGCCGGTCAGCAATATAGCTTGCAACTTATTGAAAACGAACGGAAAACTGGGATGAAAAAATGCCGCAGTTTCAAAGAGCTTTTGAGCGGCCCGCCTGCGCTTCCGGCATCCTCCTCGTCACCTTGGCCCTCTGAGCTGCCTGCCAGGCTGCATTCATCGCCGCGAATGCCCGCCTGCCAGACGCTCAAAATGAGCACCTGAACTCTGGAATCGCTCGGTTTGCGCTAGTTTTTCTTAACAGTCCGTTTACAACCGCAGATGAAAAAATACCGCTGTCCGTGGTGCGTGTCAACAGGAAACCACAACATCTTGTATTTTGTTCGCATTTCGGGCACCTGCTCTCTAAACACCGCCATTTGCCTGTGGAAAGCTTCAAACAGCCTTGCTCGGCGCGGCTCTGGGCGGTCTGATTTGCCCCAAAACCGGGGCAAACCCCAAAGCAACCGACGGCCCAGCCCGATTCCCGTACCACCGCCAAGCGTAGCCCCATGCCGGGACCCGGCACAAGACGCAGGAATGGTGCAGTTGGCGGGCAGAACTGTGCGAGTTGTGGACAATGGGGACGGGAGTCGGCCCTCTCTCCACCGAGGTATTGCCTTACGAATCCTGGCTGAACGGCCTTGTATCAGGGCTTGGCTTGAGCCAAGCCACAAACCGCCCACTCATTTCCTGGAAAACAAAGTACGCGGCGAAGCTGCGCACAAACCTCGCTCTGCAACGACTCAAATTAGCGCATCCGGCAAAGGGCGCAGCGAACGCAAGACCAAAAGGCCTTGTATCCGGGCATGAGTTCACTCATGCCGCAAACCGCCCGCCCGCTTTTCGAGAAATCAAGCACGCGGCGAAGCCGCGCCCAAGCCCTCGCTCACCATAACCCGCGGGTGCCCCACATCTCGATTTTGAGATGTGGGATAGCACGAAGCCCAACTAAATTCGGTCATCCTGAGCGAGTCCCGGCACGCCGGGACGAGTCGAAGGACCTGCGGTTGCACTTGCTTTTGTCTTTCCTCTTCCCACAATCCGAGTCGAACGGGGATCCGCTTTTCTACTCCCTGTTCCCTACTCCCTAATCCCTGCTTTTCTGTATCAGGGCATGAGTTCACTCACGCCGCAAACCGCCCGCCCCGCTTTTCGTGAAATCAAGTACGCGGCGAAGCCCCGCTCAAAACTCCCAGCCTATGATTTGAATACGGCCTGAAAGACGAATGGCCAAGGGTAAGATACAATGACCGAACCCGATTTCGACCCAGAAAAGCTAAGACCCGCAGAGCACATCTGCGAGCCCGATCCACGAAACACCAACATCGCATGGGTTGACAAGGCGACCGGTGCCATCCGTCCAGCGAAGGCCAGCGACTTTTACGATGCAGTCACTGCCTTTTCCCTACACGCAGGAGTGCCTGAAGATATCGTGCAGCACTTCGAGACCGTAAAGAATCTGTACCTCTATTCGTGGTTCATCTACCGGTTCGGACCCGTGGCGGAGCTGGAAAGCCTAGCGTGTCTCGAATTCGCGTTGCGTGAGCGGCTGAAGGGAAAGACCAAGAGCAAAAATCCCACGTTGCGCCCTTTAATGAACCTTGCTGTGAAGAACCGCCTAATAAGGAACGAAGGCTTCGCACGCTGGGTGAAAGCAAACGACCCGGAATGGGGCCTCGTCGCATCGCTGGTAAAGGCGCTGCCCGAAATTAGGAATGAGTATGCACATGGAAGCTACAGCCTCACCCCGACCGCCCTCGATATCATCGAGCTTGTCTACGAGATGATCAATCAACTGTTTCCAACTGGCCCGCCCGCCCCGTGACCCCCAAGGTTCGCGCGCTCCCGGCGTCGTCCCCGCTGTGCTACCCTCTACCCAAACCGTGAACACCGGGAAAAACAAGCTCTATTACGGCGACAACCTCGAAGTCCTCAAGCTCTACGTCAAGGACGAGTCGGTCGATCTCGTCTACCTCGACCCTCCCTTCAACTCCCGCCAGGACTACAACGTTCTCTTCGCCGAGAAAGACGGCTCCCAATCCAGCTCCCAGATTCACGCCTTCGAGGACACATGGGAGTGGAACACCGACGCCATGCGCGCCTACGAGCAGATCGTCGAGCAGGGCGGACGCGTCGCCGACACCATGCGCGCCTTCAAAACCTTCCTATTCAACACCGACATGATGGCCTATCTCGCCATGATGGCCCCGCGTCTCGTCGAACTTAAGCGCGTGCTCAAGGAAACCGGCTCCATCTACCTCCACTGCGACCCCACCGCCAGCCATTACCTGAAAATCCTGATGGACGCCGTGTTCGGGCCGCAGATGTTCCGAGGGGAAGTGATCTGGAAGCGGACGAGCTCGCACAGCAACGCCAATCGCTATGGATTCGTGCACGATAGCCTGCTTTTCTACGCCAAAACAGAAGATCACATTTGGAACGAGCAATACGGGCCCTACGACGACCAATACATCGAAGCTTTCTTCACGCACAGAGACGAAGATGGTCGCAGATGGAGAAGGACCGACCTGACAGGCCCGGGAAGAAGGAAGGGCGACTCCGGCCTCCCGTGGCGAGGCTTTGATCCGACCGAGCGAGGACGGCACTGGCAGCCACCGAGCTACTTCTACGAAAAATACAGAGCCCTCACGGGCAACGACCTAGCAGAGCACGACCTAATTAAACGGCTTGACCTGTTGGATAAAGCCGGTTTAATCCATTGGCCCAAGAAAGAGGACGGGGCGCCCCAAGGGAGAAGGTACCTAGAGGACGCGAGAGGGATCCCGCTCCAGGATGTTTGGACGGACATTCGACCGATGCACAACCTCGCCCAGGAGCGTCTTGGCTACCCCACTCAAAAACCCGAAGCCCTCCTCGAACGCATCATCAAGGCCAGCTCCAGCGAAGGCGACCTCGTCCTCGATCCCTTCTGCGGCTGCGGCACCACCGTCCAGGTCGCGCAGCGCCTCAACCGCCGCTGGATCGGCATCGACATCACCCACCTCGCCATCGGCCTCATCAAAAAGCGTCTCTCCGACGCCTTCGGCCCTGAGGTTCGCAGCACCTACGAAGTCATCGGAGAGCCCACCGACTACGCGGGCGCGGCGCAGCTAGCCGAGGAAGACAAATACCAGTTCCAGTGGTGGGCGCTCGGAGAAGTGCACGCGCGGCCCACGGATCAAAAGAAGGGCGCAGACCGCGGCATCGACGGGCGTCTCTATTTCCACGACGACGACTCCGGCAAATCGAAGCAGATCATCTTTTCCGTCAAAGGCGGCGGCGTCTCCGCTCCGCAGGTCCGCGACCTGCGCGGCGTGATCGAGCGTGAGAAGGCTGAGATTGGCGTCTTTCTGACTTTCGAGGAGCCGACCAAACCCATGAAGCACGAAGCGGCCGAGGCCGGACTCTATAAATCCTCCGACGGCAGCACCTACCCGCGCCTGCAAATCCTAACGATCCAGCAGATTTTGGACGGCAAGCAGCCCCACTACCCTGCCCACCGCCGCGATGCAACGTTCAAAAAAGCCCCGCGCAGCCGCCCCGCTCCCGCCGAAAACCTCACCCTCCCTCTGCTCCCCTCCGACTAACCGCGCGTCACATCTGCCTACCGGCCCAATCCTGCGAGGTCAACCCCCGCACTACCCAAATCGGACCGCCTGCCTCACCCTAACTCGTTCCTTTTCTGATCCCTGACCCCTGATCCCTGTTCCCTGTCTTTTTGCATATTATTTCCCGCGAATCGCTACACTGGTTTCAGACTGAAGAAGCGAGCATGGCGGTTGGGCGGCGCGGCGAGGAGACTCCCGCGCCGCCCTCTTTTTCACGCTTCCTTCCTCCCGGCCCACGCCGTTCTTTCTGCGGATTTTGCCCTCAAGGAGGTGCAATGAACGCGAAATTGGCCCTTAAGTTCTCTATCCGCCGGATTTTACGAAATAGCCCCTTTCTTTTTAACGGCTTACCGGCGGAGATCAGAAACCAACTCGTTGCAAACAAAACCCTTAACCCCTCGAAGGGGATGGGGGTAGGGGGAGTAACTGAAATGTATATGGCATGTCGGCACATCAAACCCAACGGCCTCCGCTGCAAGTCCCCGGCCATGCGCAGCCACAGCTTCTGCTACTTCCACGCCAAGCTCCACAACCGGACCAGCAGCGATGCCGCAAAATTCGGTCCCATCACGCTCCCTGTCCTCGAGGACCCCGCCGCCATTCAGATCGCCATCTCGCAGATCTTCGACGCCATGCTCAACAACCGCATCGATGGCAAGCTCGCGGGCCGGCTTCTCTACGGCCTGCAGATTGCCTCGCAGCATGCCAAGGAGCGCTTCCACGATATCGGCGTTGATTCAGTGGAATCGATGACCCAATCCCCTGAAGGTGATGAGCTCGCCCCCGAGGCCCGCGTTTGCGACGGGCTCGACATCTGCGTGGGCTGCAAGTACGCCAAAACCTGTCCCAGATACGACCCCGAGAACGACGGCCAGGACGACGGCGATGACGACGACAATTAGATCGGCTTCGCGGTTAATGCGCCCGTAAAATAGTGCTTTCCATAAGAAAACGCCGCCCATTTCCGGGCGGCGTTCTCCTCGATCTACAAATCAAAATCAGTCGCTTGCCTTGGTCTCAATCCTCATGCCGTAGAACGATATCCATACGAACGTCATCGACACCAGGAAGAATAAGACTGCAAGCACGTGTGCGAGCAGCGGCTTGTCCGCACTGAGCGTTACGGCAAGCTCGACAGCAAGCAATCCGAACAACGTGGTGAATTTGATCACCGGGTTCAAAGCCACCGACGAGGTATCCTTGAACGGATCGCCGACCGTGTCTCCGATCACGGTTGCGTCGTGCAAAGGCGTTCCTTTCTGTTTCAGGTCCACCTCTACAACCTTCTTCGCGTTGTCCCATGCGCCGCCGGCATTGGCCATGAAGATGGCCTGGTACAAGCCGAAGGTCGCAATCGAGATCAGATAGCCGATAAAGAAGAACGGCTCAGCAAACGCGAACGCCAGCGTAGCAAAGAAGACGGCGAGAAAGATGTTGAACATCCCCTTCTGCGCGTACTTGGTGCAGATTTCCACCACCTTCTTCGAGTCCTCGACCGAGGCCTTCTCCACGCCTTCCAGTTTAATGTTCCTCTTGATGAACTCGACCGCGCGGTACGCGCCGGTGGTGACCGCCTGCGTTGAAGCTCCGGTGAACCAGTAGATCATTGCCCCGCCGGTGATCAACCCCAGCAGGAAGGGCGCGTGCAGCAGAGAGAGGTTCGCTACGTCATGGGTCAGTCCGCCGGTCAGGGCCATAATGATGGAAAAAATCATCGTTGTAGCGCCGACTACGGCGGTGCCGATCAGCACCGGCTTTGCCGAAGCTTTGAAGGTGTTGCCCGCTCCATCATTGGCTTCAAGCAGGTGCTTGGCGCGTTCCCACTTCACGTCGATGTTGTAGTCCTTCTTCAACTCGGCTTCGATGCCGGGAACGTTTTCGATCAGCGACAGCTCGTAGACCGATTGAGCATTGTCGGTGACCGGCCCGTAGGAATCCACCGCAATCGTCACCGGACCCATGCCCAGAAAGCCGAATGCCACGAGGCCAAAGGCGAAGACGGCTGGAGCCAGCATCATTCCCGCCGGATTGGTTTGCAAATCCGGTATGCCGGTCGAGAAGAAATAGCCCAGGGTCATGAGCGCGACCATGCTAAGTCCCAGCCAGTAGGCCGAAAAATTGCCGGCCACGAATCCCGACAGGATGCCCAGAGAAGCTCCGCCTTCCCTTGCCGATGTGACGACTTCTTGCACGTGGCTCGATTTGGTTGAAGTAAAGACCTTGACCAGCTCGGGTATGATCGCGCCCGCCAGGGTTCCGCAGGAGATGATCGAAGCCAGCTTCCACCAGAGCGTTCCGTCGCCCAGATCGGGGATCATGTAGTAGGAGACAATGAAGGTCAGGATGATGGAGATGATGGACGTGATCCAGACCAGCGAGGTCAAGGGCGTCTCAAAGTCCATTTCGTCGGAGTTGGCGTATTTTGCATGAGCTATTGCGCCGTTAAGAAAATAGGCGCCCGAACTGGAGACCAGCATGGCCACGCGCATGACGAATATCCATACCAGCAACTGCACTTGAATGGTCGGATCCTTGACGGCCAGCAAAATGAAGGTGATCAAGGCTACGCCGGTAACGCCGTAGGTCTCGAAGCCGTCGGCGCTCGGGCCCACGGAGTCGCCCGCGTTGTCGCCCGTACAGTCCGCGATGACGCCCGGGTTGCGCGCATCGTCTTCCTTGATCTTGAAGACGATCTTCATAAGATCGGCTCCTATGTCGGCGATCTTGGTGAAGATGCCGCCGGCGATACGCAGCGCCGCGGCGCCCAGCGATTCGCCAATGGCAAAACCGATGAAGCATGCGCCCGCATAATCGCGCGGAACGAACAGAAGGATGATGAGCATCATGAGCAGCTCGACGGAAATCAGCATCATGCCCACGCTCATGCCGGCCTTCAGCGGAATCGCATACACGGGATACGGTTTGCCGCGCAATCCTGCGAATGCCGTCCGTGAGTTCGCAAATGTGTTAACTCGAATTCCGAACCACGCTACCCCGTAGCTGCCTCCCATGCCGATGAGCGAAAACAACAAAATGATCGGCAACGTAACCGCAATCGGTTTTCCCTCGACCGGCGCCAGAACGCCGAAGTACAGCGCGATAATGACCGCGATGAAAGCCCAGAGCAGAAGAAGGAACTTGCCCTGCGTCACCAGATACGTCTTGCACGTCTCATAGATCATCTCGGAGATTTCGCGCATCGAGCGATGAACCGGCAGGTTCTTCAACTGCATGTAGATCACCAGGCCGAACAACAGACCGCCGACGCAGAACAGCATTCCCCACATCAGCAGGGAATGTCCGTTTATGCCGAGAAAATTAACGGTCGACAAATCCGGGAGCGTCAGGTTGGCTTCTCCTCCGCCCGCGTGTCCCGAATCCGCGTAGGCGAATGTGGGAAGCAGCAGGCCCAAAACCCCCGCCACGGTCTTGTACTTGCGCTTGAAGAAAGCCATGATGAGCGAACATGCGCTCACGCCCAGAAAAAAACACACAAAATATGCTGTAGTCACAAATCCTCCCGATTCAACGTCTTGAAGCCGAATGAAGGGCGATCCCGTTACCCGTACCGACCTCGCAGAGAAAGCAGGGAAATACTTTGAGAAGGCTATCATCCGGAACCACGGCTGTCGAGTGTTACTCTTGTCCAACGCAAGATGAGCCTGAAGGGAGGGATCGATTCCAGCGCAAGATGAGCCTGAAGCGCTTGGGAAGGGCAAGCTGAGGATGGATGATCAGCGTGCTCGAAGCGGAGAAGTTAAGTGTGGCGGAGATCGAGGCATTTCTATCGGCCTCGGGGAGTGTGCGGTTTGAGGGTCGGAGCCGCGCGGCGATTTACCACTGGGTAGAGAGGCTGCTTTGCCGGCAGGAGTATGGGAGCCAGGGACGGCGCATCCGAGGTCTGTTGCGGGCCTTCATGGTCAAGATGACGGGCTTGAGCCGGGCACAGAGTACGCGGCTGATCGCCGCATACCTGAAGAGTGGCCGACTACGGGCCGAGCAGCCGCGCCGGCATCGGTTTACGCGCCGCTACACAGAGGACGATGTCAGCCTGTTGGCCGCCGTCGATGAAGCCCACGAGCGGCTGAGCGGTCCGGCCACGCGGCACATTCTCAAGCGCGAGTTCGCGGTCTACGGCAAGGGGGAGTTTGCGCGGCTGGCGACGATCTCCAACGGCCACCTCTACAACCTGCGCCAGACGGAACGATACCGGCAGCGCGCGCGCCACTACGAAAAGACCCGCCCCGCCGCGGTCCAGATCGGCGAGCGGCGCAAGCCCGAGCCCAGCGGCCAGCCGGGGTTTCTGCGCATCGACACGGTGCATCAGGGCGACTCGCCCGAAGGCAAGGGCCTCTACCACATCAACGCTGTCGACGAAGTGACGCAGTGGCAGGTGGTGCTGGCCACGCCGCGCATTTCCGAGGCCTGGCTTGCCCCGCTGCTCCAGCAGACGATCGCCCAGTTCCCGTTTGTCATCCTCAACTTCCACACCGACAACGGCTCGGAGTTCATCAACAAGACCGTCGCCGAGCTGCTCGCCAAGCTGCTGATCGAGCAGACCAAGAGCCGTCCCCGTGGGTGCGGCGACAACGGCCTGGTAGAAACCAAAAACGCGGCCGTCATCCGTAAGCACATCGGCTGGGGACACATCCCGCCTATCCACGCCACGCCCGTCAACCAGTTCTACACCGGCTTTCTCAACCCTTACGTCAACTACCACCGGCCCTCGGCACAGGCCGAAGTCCACATCGATGCCAAAGGCCGCAAACGGCGCCTCTACAAGCAGTGGCGCACACCGCTGGAAACGCTGCTGGCCCTCGATCGCCCGCAACGATTCCTGCGCCCTGGAATGACCATCGCCGCACTGAAACGCGTGGCTGCATCCTTGAGCGATACTGAGGCCGCCCAGCGCATGCAGCAAGCCAAAAGCAAATTGTTCGCACAGATTGAAAAGATCGCTTGAAACTTCAGCCAAAGTGGAAGCGGACCGTGGAAATGACGGTTTATGGAAAGCTCGGAAAACGATGAAACTGTTTCCCGGCCTTTCCACAAACCTTGGAAATCGATAAAGCCGATTCCCACATTTCCACCGCCGCGGCTACGGCTGGCAATATGAAATTCTTCCCGAAAGGACAAAAACCCGGCTGCCTCAAATCTACCCGCCTTCAGGCTCATCCTTGGATTGGAAAAGACTGGGGCGTTCTTGTTGTCACCCGAGCCGGAGCC
>CAWCXX010000053.1:0-5911 GCA_963799445.1 uncultured Acidobacteriaceae bacterium
TATCGATGCAAAGCGTTGGCTTGTCCATTGCTTTTATTGCCGTAGTTTTTGATACTGAAAAGGTATCAATGGGTGAGGCGGCATGGAACTGTACCAATTGCGCTATTTCCTGGCGGTGGCAGAGTCCTTGAACTTCCGTAGGGGCGGCGGAGCAGTTGCACATGACAGAACCGCCGTTGAGCCGGCAGGTGCGGCAACTGGAAGGGAACTGGGCGTCGAACTGTTCCGCGCGGCCACAGACAGGTGCGTTTGACCGCCAGCGGCCTTGTGCTGCAGCAGAAAGCGCTGGCCTTGCTCGCCGACACCGCCGGAGTAGTGGAAGCGGTGCGCCGGACCAATCCGGTGCCGGCCGGCGCCCTGAATGTGGGGGTGGCATGGGATTGGTGCGCAGTATCCAGCAGCTCGCGGCTGCCTATACACGGCAGTTCCCCAAAGTCGCGGTGCGTTATTACGACCTCTATGGCCGCAATCAGAAAGACACCCTGCGCCTGCGAAGCATCGACGTTGGAATCGTTTGTTCCCCCGTCGATCAGGTGCAGCTGGCTTCGGAATGGCTGTTTAACGCGCCTTTGCTGGTGCTCGTATCGAAAAACAGTCCTTTGGCAAGGCGCAAAAAACTGCGCTTGACAGACCTGGGCAATCAGGTGCTACTGATGCCGAATCGTTCGCAGACGGTGAACCAAAAGGTCCTGCAGATGTTTCGCCAAGCGGGAGTGGCGCTTAAGGCCGTGCATACTACATCCTCTCCTTTTGAAGCGGGCGCCATGTGGGTGACTGCGGGGAAGGGAATTTATGTGCTTACGGGGATGGTCCGCGACTTTCCCGTTCTTAACCCAGGAATCGCGGTGGTGCCGCTCGCGGACCCCTACTGCATTGAAGTCTATATGGCCTGGAGGAAAGACGAGAATTCCGCGGCGGTTCTTAATTTCCTGGAGATTGCGCAGAAGGTGTTTCCCCGCGCCTTGTAATACTCCGATAGCGTTTTCCCTGTCTTGCTCACCCGTCCTGCATCGACGAAAATGAACAGTGAATGCTGGGGGCGGGAGGCTGCGGTAGAGGATGCGGGCAAAGCCGATGTACTGCCGGGTCTCCGACTCAGGGGCGGATTGCAATTTGAAAACAAAGCTGGCTTACAACGCCGAGGCACGTCGGGGTTATCAGGGGGTGGGAGGATGGAACTGCGGCAACTAGAATGTTTCGTTGCGGTTGCGGAAGCCCTGAACTTTCGCCGGGCGGCAGAGCGACTGCACGTCACGCAGCCTTCCGTCAGCCGGCATGTGCGCCAACTCGAAGAAGAGTTGGGCGCCGTCCTGCTCCTTCGCGACCGGCGGCAAGTCCGGTTGACCGATAACGGCCGCGCGGTGTTGAGCAAGGCCCAAAGGTTGTTGACCGAGGCTGCGGCCCTGGCCGAATCCGTAGACCGAAGCGCAAATGGGGCGCCCGCCCACCTGATAGTCGGGGTCAGCATTCCCCTGGTCAAGAGCATTCAGAAGCTGGTCACGGAATACTCTCGGCAGTTTCCCAAGGTGGATGTGCAATACCAGGACGTCCTTCTGGCGGCCATGCTAGACAAAGCACTGCGGGGGGGAGAAATCGATATCGGGATCTCCTGGCCGCCGATCGATCAGGTGCACATCAATTCCGAGCGGCTATTTGACGAGCGCTTTCGGGTGATTGTGCGGAAAGCAAGCCCCCTGGCCAAACACAAAAAGCTACGCTTGCGGCAGCTCGCCGACCAAGTATTGCTGCTGCCCCATCAAACCGAAACCAGCAATCGTATGGTGTTGCAGATGGCTTCCGACACCGGCCTGAAGCTGAAGGTGTCCCACACTACGTCGTTGCCTCACGAAGCAGGGGCAGCCTTGGTCGCAGCCGGCAAAGGGGTCTACGTGCTGGCGGGCTCACCTTTGAAATTTCCCAGCTTTGGCGCGGGCATCATCTCCATTCCCTTGGATGAACCTATGGCGCTGGAAGTGCACATGGCCTGGAGGAGGGGAGAAACCTCACCAGTTGTGCTCAGTTTCCTGGACACCGCGCGCGAGGTGTTCCAGGGTTCGTCCACGGCCGCCGGCGGATGACTGCATGACTTTCCCTATTTCTGCCCGTTTTGTGCAGAAGTTAAATGGAGAGGTACTAAGCAGTTCCAGAAGACCGAAGCCCAAACGCGAATACAAAAGCTAGCGGCCCTTTAACTTCTTTATCTCTTCGGGTGAATATTGCTCACGAGGGTGCGCCGGATGCTGCGTAATGTCACCGGCCGTCATGTTGTACTTAGGATTAAAAAGAACATGCATCCATTGAAAGGGTTTATTCACCTTGGTAATAGCGATCGGAGCGTGTACTGCCCCCTTAGGGACGTAGACAATGGAGGTGGAGTTAACTATATGTTTTTCTCTCTCCTCACCAAAATGTATCTCGATTTCGGCGTCGAAATCGTAGTAATTCTTGGAATCACTGCCGAAGATGAAAAACATCTCGTCGGCATTGTGGGCGTGAGGCGGATGGGGAAATGACCTCGGTTCGGTGATGGTAAGTAGCTGGACTTCAACCGGGAAACCGGCAAACTGGGCTCCAAGGCAGCCTTTTTCCGCGCATATGTGAAGCATCGGCGTCTTTCCCTTTTCCAAGGGTTCCCTGATGATGTACTTTCCATACTTGCTCTCGGCCAATTTGATGTCGCCTCCTTTTCTTTATGTTCGCGAACGACCTGAATTATAGCGTAATTGTTTAGAAGCTATTTCAAAACCTCCGCGGACTGCTCAAAACCGTCCCCTCAGAGGCTAAAGCCTGAAGTTTATCGGGCCTTGCCCCAGCACGGTTGAAGCCGCGCCTTTCAAAACAGGTTTTGAACCTACATTTCCATTTTGATTCTCAAGCCGGAACCACGAGATCGCCGTCATACTATTTAATCTGTTTGTCCGAAAGCAGGGCCAGCGCCTCGCCACGCACGGGGATTCATCTGTTTTGGTCATGCCAAAAGAAGCGGAAAAAGTTGTTGACAACGGAGCCGTTGCCGTAAATGGGTCGTCAATATCTCTTTTATCCCCACCTACTTGCATTCCACCGCGCCGGGTTGCCGACGAAACAACAGTGTCCCCGGGTTCGCTGCCGGACTTTGGGCCGTCTTTCGGTTGGGCGCGCTTTTCAGGATTCGCTCATCTTATTGAGGAGTTTGTTGACGGCCTCCGGGGCGTGTTCTACGCTCGTGACATATTTCACTAAATCGGCTTCACGCTTGAAGGCCTGCACAACCTGACTCCCACGAGTGTGAGGACAGGCGAAAACAGGATGAGGAGACGGACGATATGACAACTTCTTGTAGCGAGGTGGTCGAGCCCGCGCGCACCACAAAGGTCTGCCGAGAGACGGAAGTTCTGGTGGTAGGAGGAGGCCCTGCCGGAGTCGCCGCCGCGGTGGCTGCGGCCCGCAATGGCGCAGACACTACTTTGATCGAGCGCTACAACCATCTCGGGGGAATGGCCACAGGCGGATTGGTCATCCTGATCCCTCATATGAGCGCGGGGACGGCGGAACAGGAGGTCGCCGGCGTGTGCCAGGAAATAGTGGACCGGCTGGACGCCATAGGAGGCGCGCGCCATCCCCAGCGCAAACAGCTCGGGTCCGACGACCCGGAACTGACCGGCCGCCTGAAGCATTACCATGACTTTGTCGTTCAGGGCCGCGTCCGGATGAGCGTGATTGTGGACCCGGAGCTGTTGAAATGTGTTCTGAACGACATGATTGAAGAAGCGGGAGTCAAGCTTTTCCTTCATTCCTGGGGCAGCCGGGCGCTTAGCGATGGGAATAAGGTCGAAGGCGCGGTCTTCGAGAGCAAGTCCGGCCGCCAGGCCATCCTCAGCAAGCTGACCATCGATACCACCGGCGATGGCGACATCTTTGCCTCGGCGGGAGCGGAGTTTAACGGCGCCATCGATCACAACCTGAGAACCGGCATGCTGGCCGTCGTCTTCAGGTTAGGAGGAGTGGATTACCTCAAGTACAGCACCTTCAGGCATACCGATCCGGAGGCATACCAGAAGATCCAGGCTGAGATGCGAGCGATTGGCGGCTTCCCTTTGCTGGCCCTGGCTACGCACCGCGACGACCAGGTTTGGGTGAACAACTGGGTGCCGGGGAATGACTGCCTGAATGTCGAACACCTTACCGGAGCGGAGGTGAAGGTGCGCAAGGTCATGCGGAAGACTCTGGAGCTTTTGCGGAAGCAGATGCCGGGCTTCGAGCAAAGCTATATTCTGGATACCGCGTCGCAAATCGGCACCAGGGGCAGCCGGCGGCTGCGTGGCGAATACGTGGTTACGCGCGACGATGTGCGCGAGGGCACGGTATTTCCCGATACCATCGCTGCCGTTCCGCCGTATGCGGAGAACATCTCAGAGACCATTCGCAACAAATGCATTCCCTATCGCGCCCTGGTTCCCGTCAGCATGGAGAACCTGCTGGCTGCGGGCCGCTGCTTCTCATCGGACGTGGAAGCCAACGATCTGCTGAACCTCATCCCCTTCTGCGTGCAAATGGGCGAAGCTGCCGGAACCGCGGCGGCGCTGGCCCTGAAGAACCACACCAGCCCGCGCCTAGTGAGCTACCAGGCATTGCAGAAGCGGCTGCTGGAGCAGGGAGCCTGGCTGCCGCGGGAAGTGCGCCCCGGCGAGGACACGGCGAAAGGGGCTACCGGCGAGCAAGGGGTAGAGGAAGAAAGGGCCAGCCTGCTTGGAGCGGGATCCCTCCATTAATCGGGACTTAAAAGGAAATTCGGGATGAGTGCAACGGCAAGTTTACGTGGCGTTAAGCTGCGCGAAACACCTTCCCCCGCGGCCATCTATCCCGCCGCGGGATACCTGCTCGCCTTGCTGACTCTGGTCGGCGCGGTGAACTCCCTGAACCGGACCATTTTCGGCGTAGTACTGCAGTCGATCAAGACCGAGATGCATGCTTCCGACACGGTGATGGGCCTGGTGGCAGGTCTCGCCTTCGCGCTCTTCTACGCCTTCATGGGGATGCCGCTCGCTTACCTGTCGGACCGGTACAATCGCCGCAACATCATTGCCATAGGCATGACTTTCTGGAGTGCCATGACGTGCCTGACCGGCCTCGCCGCCAATGTCTGGCAGTTGGCAGTAGTTCGCTTCCTGATGGGCGCCGGAGAAGCCTCGAGCGGTCCGCCCTCCAACGCCATGGTGGTGGACCTCTACCCCAAAGAAAAGCGGCCGTTCGTGCTTGGGATTCTGTGGTCAGGAGCCAGTCTCGGCGCAATCGTTGCACTTGCGGGGGGCGGCTGGGTCAACCAGCACTATGGGTGGCGAACCGCCTTCATATGGTCGGGAATTCCGGGGTTTCTTTTGGCGGGGTTACTGCTCTTTACCAGGGAGCCTGTTCGCGGGGCCTCGGACAAGGGGAAGGCGTCTCTCGATGTTAGTTCCTTCTGGGGAACCATAAGGTTCCTGGCGACATCGAAGACCTACGTTCTTATGGCGTTCGGCGGGGTGGTGATGGCGATTGGGATGTCGAGTCAGGGCGCCTGGTCCGTTGCGTTCCTGATCCGTGTCCATCATTTCACCACGTCTTCGGCCGGAGCGTTTCTTGGACTGAATCGGGTTGCCAGCCTTCCTGGCTACCTTCTGGGGGGATACTTCGCCACCGCATTCAGCAAGTGGGACGATCGCTGGCGGGTCTGGGTTCCCGCTCTCGGGTGCCTCCTGGGAGTTCCCGCGGGGTTGCTGTTCGTGTTTTCCAACGTCCACTGGATCATGTTTGTGGGATTTGCATTGATGGCATTTTTCACATCCATGCACTTCGGCCCCTTGATGGCGGTATGTCAGACGGTAGTCAAGGTTCGTATGCGCGCGGTGGCGGTGGCGGTGTTCATCTTCATGGTGAATTTCATCGGCCAGAC
>CAWCXX010000054.1:0-12191 GCA_963799445.1 uncultured Acidobacteriaceae bacterium
GCCGGGTTCCTGCTGGCACGCAAGGTGCGCGCCAGTTTGCTCTATATCGCGCTTACTATCGGCGGGATGATCGCGGGCTTTCTGGTTTATGCCCCCTGGGTCAACTTGCCGGTAGCGACTGCGGCCTTGCTGCTTTGGTTGTTGACCACCGGCGGCGGCGCGGCGATTATGTATGCCCTGCTTCCGCACGTGGTGCGCGATCCCTCCCGTGCGGCAGCGACCTCCGGGTTGGTAGCGCAGGTGATGGCCGTAGCCACTTTCATGACTCCGGCAATTTATCTCACTCTCCTGGCCAAAGGAAATTGGATGCCGCTGGCAGGGCTGGTTTTGGCGGGATGGCTGGCAAGCTTGATGTTTCTGCCGGCCTGGAGCAGCGGGCACACTATACCGCTAGCTCCAGTCGAGGAGCATTCATGACAAAATCAATGCCCGCTCTAAACAGGGTGTCATCGATTCACCGGACCGAAGCTCAATGCCATTGCGTTAAAGCGCACGTGCCTGAGTGCGCAACAGGCAGAAAAGCACTGTGTCATCCCTCACTTTGCCGGGGATGACAATCTTCTATGGTATGCGAGGCGAAAGGCGATTCCATTTAAGAACGGAGGATGTATGTCCGACTCCATTAGCAAGATTTCGGTGGAAGACCGGCTTGATATTCAGGAACTGTTTGCCCGTTATGTCTGGGCGCTAGATATGGGTGACGCCGACACGTTCGTGGACTGTTTCACCGAGGACGGATGTTTCGACCACCTGTGGCAAGGCAAAATGCACGGCCGCGACGCCATCCGGCGCGCGGTACTGGCACTCTGGTACGATCGACCGAGTTGGTGGTATGCACGCCAGCATCTGGCCAATCACTTCCTCATGACGAGGGAGGGCCAGGGAGTGCGCGTCAAAGCCTTCTTCTCCATCCTGCAATACAACGTAGATTACCGCACGAACTTCGTCTTTGGCATCGGCAACTGGGACAATTTCTGTGTCAAGGAAGCGGATGGCGTGTGGCGGTTCCAATCGGTGGTCATCAATGCCTGGCTGGACCGAGACAAGGTGCCTTGGAAGGGCGAGGATCCCTTTGCGAAGGTCTCGCGTTAGTAACTCGTGCGGTGTCCCCCACGTAGCTCGACAATCGAACACCGAGTGGGGGGACAAGCTCAGCCGTGCCGCCGGGAGAAGAGCACAGCGGCCCTTAAAGCAGGTGCACAGAAACAAGTTTCGCAGTTTTAGATGTTGTGGCCGGCGTGTAGCGAGACCTCGACAGTTGCGCGCTGAACCGCCGACAATCACCTGCATCAGGGGAGGTGAGGCATGAAGGTAAAGCTCAAGTGCAGCGGGTATCTGCGCAACTTCTTCGGGCAGGAACGGGAAGAAGTCGAGCTGCCGGAGAACTCAACCGTTCAGGATCTCCTTCACTGGATCGAAGCACACCATGCCTCCGGGTTTCCCCCGCGGGTTTGGGATTTCGGGCAGCACCGGTTCTGCGATCCGGTTGTTCTGGTGGTTGATGGGAAGGCCGCGCCCGACAACACCACTCCCTTGAGGGAAAGCGAAGAAGTGGTGGTGCTATATCCAGTAGCGGGCGGATAGGTAACTCACGCCCGAATGAGTCGGCGAGCTGGGTTGCGAATGCTTTCTACTCTTTTCAGGTAGACTGACATTTTTCGGGCTATCTCGGAGGCTGGCAGTCCTGCGGACCAGAGGGAGACGGACATGGAATGGAAGGGGTATGCAGGCCAAATTCTGCGGGTAGATCTTTCCGCGAGAAGAGTTGTGAGCGAGCCGGTTTTGCCCGAGGCCGCGCTCAATTTTGTCGCGGGCAGAGGGTTCGGGATCAAGTATCTCTACGACGAGCTGCCCGCTCACACCGATCCTCTCGGCGAACACAACAAGCTGATGCTTGCTACCGGAATTCTGAATGGCACTCCGGTGCAGAGCGTGTCGCGCTGGGTGGCTTGCACCAAGAGTCCGCAAACGGGTTGTTGGGCCCGGGCAAGTTGCGGGGGGGACTTCGGCGCCTGGATGAAGTTCGCCGGATACGATTTCATCTTGGTGGAAGGTGTAGCGGAGAAACCGGTCTATCTTCACGTAACGCCGGACGGCGCGGAGATCAGAGACGCTGCCGAGATCTGGGGAATGGATACGGCGGAAACCCAAAGTTGGCTGGCTGCGCGCCATGGCAAAAGCACCCGTACGGCCTGCATTGGTCCCGCCGCCGAGAACCTTGTCAAGTACGCTGCCATCGTCAGCGGCAGAAGAACCGCCAGCCGTTGCGGGGTAGGTACGGTGCTCGGAGCCAAGAAACTCAAGGCGGTAGCGGTCAGCGCCGCCAGGAGACTTAATCTGTTCGATCCGGAGGGCCTGGTGGATCTGGCCAGGGAGCAGGCGCGCATCATGAAAGCCAGCGAGGGCTACGCCTACAACAAGAACTTTGGGACCACGGAGGGGGCGATTACACGGAATGCGATCGGAGTTTACCCGGTGCGAAATTTCCGCTACGGGCAACTGGAAGGCTACGAACAGATGGGACCTGAGACCTTCCGGCGAATGCGGGTGGCCGACGTGGGTTGTTACAACTGTTCGGTCCGTTGCGGCAAGGTCCACGCAGTCCGCGATGGTCCTTATGCCGGGGCCCAAAGCGAGGGTCCGGAATACGAGAGTTATTGGGCTTTCTCGGGCCCGATCGATAGCAACTGCGCGGAGGCCACCGTCGCCGCGGATCAGCTCTGCGATGATCTGGGTCTGGACACCATCAGCACCGGCGTTACCATCGGGCTCGCCTATGAGCTCGATGAAAAAGGCATTATCACCACGGCTGACACGGACGGATTGGATCTGACCTACGGCAATCATGCGGCGATGCTCGCCCTGGTGAAAAAGATAGCCATGCGGGAAGGCTTCGGCAATATCCTCGCGGAGGGTTCGCTGCGGGCCGCGCGCATTATCGGCAAAGGAGCAGATGCCTACGCCATGCAGTCCAAGGGCCTCGAGTTGGCGGGGTATGAACCACGAGGGCTGAAAGCTACCGGTTTTGGTTATGCCACGTCCACGATTGGCGGCAGCCATGGTAACGGTTCCCTCGCATTCCAGGAATGGGGAATGCCCGTGCCGCGGGCGGTTGATCGCTTTACCGAGGACGGCAAGGCGGATATTGTAATCCACAATCAGAATAGTTCCGCTCTGGAGGTCGGCAACGTCTGTGCCTTCTCCTTCGAGTGTGGAGATTGGTATGGCCGGCTCTTTCCGCAAATGCTGCTGGCGGCCACGGGCATCAAAGAATTTGCCGACTGGGGATACCTACGAAAGGTTGGAGAGAGAATTGTCAACCTGGACCGCGCCTTCAACGCCCGGGACGGCTTTGACCGCCGGCATGACACCCTTCCAAAGAGGTTCCAGACCGAGCCGCTGCACACGAGAAAGGCGCCGGGCGAGGGGGAGATGGTCAGGGCCTTGGACCGCTTTTTGAACGAGTACTACCACCTGCGGAAGTGGACGGAATCGGGGATACCAACACGAGAGAAGCTCGAAGAGCTCGGCCTCGGCTATGTGGTCAAGGATATGGAACTGTTCTGGCGGACGGCATCGTGAGAACTGTTGGAAAGGCAGGGCGGCATGGATCTTGGATTGGGAGATAAAGTAGCTCTGGTAACGGGAGCCGGCAGCCAAATCGGCTACGGCAAGGCCATAGTGTTGATGCTCGCGCACGAGGGGTGCGACATAGTAGCTGCTGACATCGATTTGGCGGGAGCGGAGAAAACCGCCGCCGAGGTGAATGCGCTCGGACGCAAGGCCATCGCCGTGAAGGTCGATGTGAGGAATGGCGCTGAAGTAAAGCAGATGGTCGATGCAGCCATAGGCGCTTTCGGCAAGATCGATATCCTGGTCAACAATGCCGGTTCGAGCAGCAAGCTGCAGCCGTTTGTGAAGATGACTCCCGAGGCCTGGCAATACGATATCGAGGTCAATCTCTTTGGCCAAATGAATGTAGCCCATGCGGTTCTCCCTCACATGATCGCGCGGAAGTATGGACGCATCGTCAACACTTCCGGGGGGGCAGGGCATTCCCAACATTTCGACCTATGGCGCGGCCAAGGCGGGTGTCGTCATGTGGACCCAGGCCCTCGCCCGGGAGGTTGCATCGCAGGGAGTTATCGTGAATGCCGTTGGTCCCGGCCTCGGGGCGACCGGTCTGATTCACGGCGCACCTCGGGAGTTCCTGGAGTCGGAGCGGCAGCGATCGCAATTGAAGAGACTCTGCACTCCGGACGACGTGGCCCCCGTGGTTGCCTTCCTCGTGTCGGACCGCTGTAGCTACATGTTGGGGCAATTGGTCTCGCTCAGTACGTACTGAACAAGCCAGTGATCAGGCCCACCATCAAAGAAACGACCGCTCTCGGAGCCGCCTACGCTGCTGGATCAGCGGCCGGGTTCTTCGAGACTACCGGCGACCTGCGTCAGCAGAAATTCAACAAAGAAGTCATCGACACCTTGAAGAGCTTCGGTATCCATCCAAAGCGAACCAGGGTTCGAAGTCCGTGGCAGAACGGGGTTGCGGAACGCTGGGTCGGCGACTGTCGCCGGGATCTGCTCGACCATGTGATTGTTGTGAATGAACGGCATCTGAGACGCCTGATGAAGGAGTACGTCCGTTACTATCACGAGGACCGAACCAGTCTTGCGTTGGCGAAGGAGACGTCTGAAGGTCGTGAAGCGGGGAGGAGGTCCGATGTGAATAGCAGGATTATAGCGATGCCAAGACTCGGCGGCCTGCATCATCGCTACGATCTGGCCGCCTATAGCAAAACCTGTCAAGGGCGGCGTAAAAGGGGACCACTGAGGCGGAGTAAAAGGGAGCCAGTAGAAGGATCAGAGGTGGGATTTCGGGGGAGGAGGGGCGCTGGAGCGTAGCGGAAGCGGCCATCGTCCACAAACTGGCGGTGCGTTTGTATTGGATGTTGCGCTCCGGGCAGAACTACATGCAGATCGTGGAGCGCGGTTCGCATGCGGGGCAGTCCGTAGAACTCCTTGGCTGCGGTTTTAGGCCGAGTGTCTGATTGGACGCCCCGCCTCTCTCGCCAGGCGGGAGAGTTTGAACAAGTAATCATGGAGCTTTACCGGGCCGAATACATGGTTGGTGGAACCTGAACAGTTGCCATCGAAAGTGATTCGTCAACGTGCGAGCTTGCGTCGTTTAGCCATGCAAGACGGTTTTCTGCTATGGAACGAAGCTCAGAAAGAACCTCTGCGCTTCGTTCCCAGGCCGATTGTCGCAGTGGTCGGGAATTTTGTGCGCCCAATTCGCGCTAAAGGGTCTTGACAGAAGCCGACGCTGTCATACAAGGAGTTCTGGAGTCCTTCGAAAAGCACTCGTGTACTAAGGATAGAAATGTCGCCAACTCCGGTGTTTCATTGTCCCGGCGGTGAGCCACCAGAAGGTCGACCGTAGGTATAGAGTCTTCAGCAAGTGGTCTTGTAACCACCGATCTGGGCGCCATCAGTCCTAGATAATCCGGAAACAAACTAAATCCGAGACCGGATCCAACCGCCGAAAGTGTTTCGCGTATATTGTCCGTCTGCAGGCCGGGACGGAACACAATACCCTGCGCGGTTGCCAAGGACTTCACGGCGTCGAAATACCCTCGAGTTTCTCTTTTGCTCGACTGAATCAAAGGCATCCCGGCAAGTTTCTTTAAAGAAACTTGTTTAAGCCTGGCGAGACGATGCCCAGCCGGCAGGACGGCAACAATCGGGTCGGAGCAGAGAATTTTCCAGGCGATTTGAGGATCTGTGATGGGACCCAGGAGAAACCCGGCATGGATCGTCCGTTTTTGCAGTTCAACGATCTGCTCCGAAGAGGTCAAACTGCGCAAATTGAGCTGAAGTCCGCCACTTTTAAGATTCAGAAAAGCCATAAGACGGGAGAACACTTTCCCGTCGGCCCCCGGGAAAAAACCCACAGTAATCCTGCCCGCCTGAGAGGAAGCATTTTGTCGGATCTCTTCGATCGTCGAATCGATGTCGAACAATATACGGCGCGCTTCGGTGAGCAGGGTCCGCCCCGCCTCGGTCAACTCCACACGATGTCCCTCACGAAGCAACAGAGGCGAGCAAACGAATTCTTCCAACTGACGAACCTGGCGGCTCAAGGATGGCTGAGCGGTGTGCAGGCGCTGAGCGGCGCGCGTAATGTTCAATTCCTCGCCAACGGCCACAAAATACCGAAGATGGCGCAGCTCCATATGGGGTTTCATCCATTACTCCTCCACTATGCCTGGCAGATATGATACATGCAAAACAAAGTATTGTCCTCTCGCGAGCATCGCGAGTAAACTTCCATCCAAATAAACTTCTATCAGCGCTTCGGCGGGAGGGTGTGATCGCATGCTTTGGAATCCTAAAAGTTGCAGGGTGGAGTGTGCCATTTGTAGTGCACTGAGCTTGTTGCTTCTGCTTATGGTCACCGGCGGCTACCGCCTGGAAGCGCAAGTGCAGACCGCGACGATTTCCGGCACGGCTACCGATACTTCGGGCGCGGCCATAATTGGCGCCACTATCGAAGCCGTGAATGTCCAGACCAACGTCTCCCAAACCACGATCAGCGGCGCCCAGGGACGCTACGAGATCGCCGATCTGCCAGTCGGCGATTACAGCGTGAAGGTGTCGAAGACCGGCTTCGAAACTGTCGTTCATAAGGGCATCACCCTGACGGTCGGCGCTAGCCCGGTGGTGGACTTTTCCATGCCGGTGGGAAGGGTGGAATCGGTCGTCAACGTAGAGGGCCAAGTATCGCAAGTTGAAACGACGACCGGAGCTGTCTCCTCGCTGGTCACTCCGACGCAGGTGGCGGAACTGCCGCTGAACGGACGGAACTTCCAACAACTGCTATCGCTGGCGCCTGGGGTGCAGACCGTACCCGCGACGGCTGCCGGCGGCGGCGGATCAGCCAGTTTGTACGGAGCGGGCACGAATTACTCCATTGCCGGCTCCAGACCCGAAGGCCAAGCCATCTTGCTGGACAATGAAGACATTCAAGGTTTCTATATGCACGGGTCCGGCTCCGAGGCCATAGGCACTTCGCTGGGAGTGGAGGCGATCCAGGAATTCCAGATACTGACCAATACGTATAGCGCGCAATTTGGAGGCACCGGCGCCGCCATTAGCGCGGTGACCAAATCGGGGACCAACAGTTTGCACGGTTCGGCCTACGATTACCTTCGCAACAGCGCCCTGGACTCGCGCAACTTCTTTGACGGCGCAACGATCCCCCTGTTCCACAGAAATCAGTTCGGCGGCAGCGTCGGCGGTCCGATCAAGAAAGATAAATTGTTCTTCTTCGCGAACTACGAAGGTCTACGATCGTCGGAAGGCTACACGGAGACCGCATTCGTTCCGGATGCGAATGCGCGCAACGGGATTTTGCCCTGCTATGTTATAACGAGTCCCGCGCCTGCGGCGGGCACGTGCGTGAATGGGTACGCTCCCGTCCCCCAACTGGCCGGCAAAACCTACGTTAACGGGGTCGATTCGTTGGCCGTGCCGTTTTTCAGCAACGCGGCTTTCCCGGCCCCCAACGCCAGCTCCATCGAGAAGCTGACTGCGGCCGGTCTTCCGACCGGCTTGGCCAGCCTTACGACCATCTCCCCCCAGGTCGTGCGCGAGAACTATTTCCTCGGGCGAATCGATTACAATCTCAGTTCCAAGGACTCGCTCTTTGGCCGCTACGTGAGCGACAGGGCTTATCAAGACATTCCTTACCCGCAATCGTTGTTGCCCACTTGGCCGGAAATCGACCATACGCCTAACCAGTACCTCACCATCGAAGAAAAGCACTTGATTTCTGCGACCAAGATCAACATGGTTCGCTTCAGCTTCACGCGTACCGATAACAACGTTTTGAATACTAATTTTTCGCTGGCGCCCGCCGACGATCCGATGCAGCTCTATCCCGGAAGTGGACGGCCGGACGGCTATATTGGCGTTACCGGCGCCACCGTCATCGGTACGGGCCGGTTCCCGAAGTTCAATCTGGCCCAGAACAAGTTCACGGAAGGGGATGACCTGATCTGGACGCATGGCGCGAACAGCTTAATGGTTGGCGGCTCCATCACCAGGGTGCAATCCCAGGACTCCCAGAGCGCGCTCGGAGGGCTCTATAGCTTTACCCTCGAGAGCTTCTTGGAAGGTACCCCGACCCTCTTCCAAGGAGTGCAGGGCCCCTCACCCTCGTTCACTTCCTTGCGCTATTTCCGGGGAATCGATTTCAATCCATATTTCCAGGACGATTGGAAAGTCAGCTCGAAACTCACCTTGAACCTCGGCGTGCGCTGGGAGATGACGAGCAACGGAACTTGCATTGCGGGGGGGGGCGTTGCCTGCGAGGCGATCACGAATACGACTCTCTCGGGCCTGCTTAGCGACGGCGCCTGCTCGACGTGGGCCACCACGGCGTGTGGTTTCACTAAGGTGTCGCATGTATTTGCCACCAATCCCAACTGGAAGAACATCGATCCACGCATCGGCTTGGCTTGGGACCTGTTCGGAGATCACAAGACTTCGATTCGCGCCGGCTTCGGCATGTTCCACGAGCCGATAGCGCCTCGTACTTTCGGCCCAGGGTACCAGACCGCCCCTCCTTCAGGATCGGAGACCCTCGTGGCTTTGATTCCGTTCCCGGATCCGACGGGTGGCGGAATCTTGGCTGGCTACTCGACGGCGGCGGGGTACGATTACCAAAGCAACAGCGTGCCTTACGCCATGCAATACAACTTGACCATTCAGCGGGACTTGGGCCGCGGTATGATGGCCTCGGTCGGTTACATTGGATCCTCCGGAGTACATGGGTTCTCCGAGGCCAACTTCAACCAGCCGCAGCCGTCGCTGTCGCCTACCAGTTTCGTTCCCGCGCCGCTGAATTGTATTTCTTCGTCCTGCTACTTCAATAGCGCTCCTATCGGCGCCAATCCAGCCCCCGCGTGGAGCGCCTTGAACCTGGATGCGCCGACCAGCCATTCCAGTTACAACGGATTGATGGCCAGCTTGAACCGGCAGATGGGCCGCAGTTTGGTGGGCCAGCTTTCCTACACCCACTCGCGCTGCCTTTCCGATGGGGACGTCACCTCCGGGCTGGAGCAGGGCGCCTACGAGGTCACGGATTTCTACAACCAGCGTTATGACCGTGGTCCATGCACGTACAACATTAACCAAACCTTCGTTGCCAACGCCTTGTACAGCCTGCCGTTCACGGGCAACCGGGTGGTTTCCGGCTGGCAGTTGAGTGGGATCCTTAATGCCAACACCGGGCTCCCGATCAATGTGATTCAGGGTTTGGCTCCGATACGGACCAACTTGGGCACCATCCAAGGAGACCGTCCCAACTTCTCCGGCGCTGCCGGCTGCAGCCCGAACCAAATCCTGAATCAGCCGAACTCCTCTCTGAAGTACGTTCAGTGGTTGAACCCGGCTTGCTATGCCCCAACCGTGGGTGGCGTCCTGGGCGACGTCGGGCGCGATGCCGCTCCCGGCCCTCATTACACGGATCTTGACTTCGCGGTTCACAAGGACACGAAAATCAACGAGAGACTGAGCGCGCAATTCCGCGCGGAGTTTTTCAACATTCTCAACAAGACGAACCTGGGAGGGGCGAATCCTGGAATGTTCACGGGGGCGGGCGGGAGCGCCACACCCGCCAGTAGCCTTATCGTCAGTCCTACCGCCGGCCAGATCATTGCCACACAGGGTACATCCCGCCAAATCCAATTTGCGCTGAAGTTGGTCTTTTGATCCAAGGCAGTTGACTGACGCAGGCTGTTTCTTCCCCCCGCGTGCCCGAGCAGGCACGCGGGGGGATCTACGCTCGGGGGCGCACAGCGGATGAGAAAGCCGAAATCGAAACAAGCCGGCGTGGACCGCCGCGAGTTTCTCAAGAGTGCGACGGCTGGGGCGGCGGCTCTGGCGACCACTCCCTTGGCAGCGTACGCCGCGCCGCTAGCGGCACAAAGACAATCATCGCCGTCGTCGCTGCCATCGTCTTCATCTTCATCCTCTTCGACGTCATCTTCCTCCGCTCCGGGCGCTAACGGCACGGCGCCTCTCGCGCCTGGGGCCAGATTTCAGAGTGACTCTGCCAGCGCGGAGATCCTGACGGTCGATCGTCCCGGTTCCGACTTCATGGTGGACGTCCTCAAGTCCCTCGACTTTGAATACGTCTGCTCCAACCCTGGCAATACTTTCCGCGCCTTGCACGAATCGATCATCAATTACGGCGGCAATCAGAAGCCGGAGTTCATTACCTGCTGCCATGAAGAGTCGGCCGTGGGCATGGCGCATGGCTACGCCAAGATCGAAGGCAAGCCGCTCTTGGTGATGGCGCATGGCACCGTGGGGGCGCAGCACGCGTCGATGGCGATCTACGATGCCTACTGCGACCGGGTACCGGTGTACATCATTTTGGGCGATATTTTTGACGCCGCCAAGCGCACCAACATGGTGGACTGGGTGCACAGCGCGCAAGAGGCGCAGGGGCTGGTTCGCGAGTTCGTTAAATGGGACGATAGGCCGGTCTCGCTGGCGGCATTCGCCGATTCGGCGGTGCGCGCCTATAAGATCGCGACCACTCCGCCCCAGATGCCTGTAGTGCTGGTGGCGGACGTTTGGCTGCAGCAGAACCAGGTTCCGGAAGGCGCTAACTTGCGCGTTCCCCGGCGCACCGTCGCGGAACCGCCGCAGGGTGATTCCGGCTCGGTGATGGAAGCGGCGCGGATGCTGGTGGCGGCGGAGAATCCCGTGATTGCCGCCGACCGCTTGGCACGCACGCCGGCCGGGGTGGCGCGACTGGTTGAACTTGCCGAGCTGTTGCAGGCGGCGGTTATTGACCGCAACGGCCGCATGAATTTTCCCTCCCGGCATCCACTCAACCAGTCGGAGCGCGGCTACGCTGCCATCACCAGCGCCGACGTGATCCTGGGCTTGGAGCTGACCGACTTTTTTGGCTTGGTGCATACCTATCGCGGGCAACTGGACCCGAAAGCCAAACCCATCATTAAGCCGGACACCAAGCTGATTAGCATCACTGCCAATGACCTGTTCATGCGAAGCAATTACCAGGATATCCAGCGGTACACGGAAATCGATCTGGCAATTGCGGGTGACGCGGAAGCCACCTTACCGTCTTTGACCGAGGCGGTGCGGAGTTTGCTGACTGACGATCGCAGGCGTTTGCTTCAGGACCGGGGGAAAAAGCTGGCTGCGGCCCATCAACAGGCCTACGAGCAGACGCTCGAAGCAGCAAGTTACGGCTGGGATGCCAGCCCCATCAGCACCGCCCGCCTGTCGGCCGAGTTGTGGAACCAGATCAAGAACGAGGATTGGTCCCTGGCTGCCGACGTATCGTTCGTGAGCCGCTGGCCGCTGCGGCTATGGAGCTTTGATAAGCACTACCAATATATCGGCGGTCCCGGCGCCTACGGCGTGGGCTACGGAGCGCCGGCTGCGGTAGGCGCCGCCCTGGCGAATCGCAAGCATGGACGCTTGACCGTCAATATTCAGAACGATGGCGACCTCATGTTTGCCCCCGGGGTACTCTGGACGGCGGCACACCATCGCATTCCGCTGCTGACCATCATGCACAACAACCGCGCCTACCATCAGGAGGTCATGGAAATAGAGACCATGGCGCTCCAGCACAACCGCGGCATCACCCGCGCCAATATCGGCACTACCCTCACCGACCCCAACATCGATTACGCCAAATTGGCCCAGAGTCTGGGGATGTACGGCGAGGGGCCGATCAGCGACCCCAACGATCTCGGGCCCGCGCTTCGCCGTGCCATCGAGGTAGTCAAGAGGGGAGAGCCGGCGCTGGTGGACGTGCTCACACAGCCGCGCTGAGGAGAACATACCAGTGAAAGAATCTTACGGCATCGAAGCCGTCGCGAGTATGGCTGCCGCATCCCGGCGGCAACGGCCCCCGAGGCGGGGCGGGATTTGTGTGGCCTCCTGGGCGATAGTTGGGCTGTTGTTTATTCTCGGGCGTCCACCCGTGGCGGCGCAGACTGCCAGGCAAGGCTCCAACGCCGATGCCAAATCTGTCACCGCAGCTTCCGCCAACGCCAATGTGCAGAACGGCAAGAATCTCTACAAAAGTTATGGCTGCTATCAGTGCCATGGGTACGCTGGTCAGGGCGGATCGGCTCGACCGC
>CAWCXX010000055.1:0-9508 GCA_963799445.1 uncultured Acidobacteriaceae bacterium
ATAGCCGCAGCGGCCAGCGGCTCACGAACGATACGTCGGCAGCCAGGGACCAATCCTCGTTCTTGATCTGGTTCCACAACTCGGCCGACAGGCGGGCGGTGCTGATGGGGCTGGCATCCCAGCCGTAACTTGCTGCTTCGAGCGTCTGCTCGTAGGCCTGTTGATGGGCCGCAGCCAGCTTTTTCCCCGGTCCTGAAGCAAACGCCTGCGATCGTCAGTCAGCAAACTCCGCACCGCCTCGGTCAAAGACGGTAAGGTGGCTTCCGCGTCACCCGCAATTGCCAGATCGATTTCCGTGTACCGCTGGATATCCTGGTAATTGCTTCGCATGAACAGGTCATTGGCAGTGATGCTAATCAGCTTGGTGTCCGGCTTAATGATGGGTTCGGCTTTCGGGTCCAGTTGCCCGCGATAGGTATGCACCAAGCCAAAAAAGTCGGTCACTCCAAGCCCAGGATCACGTCGGCGCTGGTGATGGCAGCGTAGCCGCGCTCCGACTGGTTGAGTGGATGCCGGGAGGGAAAATTCATGCGGCCGTTGCGGTCAATAACCGCCGCCTGCAACAGCTCGGCAAGTTCAACCAGTCGCGCCACCCCGGCCGGCGTGCGTGCCAAGCGGTCGGCGGCAATCACGGATTCTCCGCCGCCACCAGCATCCGCGCCGCTTCCATCACCGAGCCGGAATCACCCTGCGGCGGTTCCGCGACGGTGCGCCGGGGAACGCGCAAGTTAGCGCCTTCCGGAACCTGGTTCTGCTGCAGCCAAACGTCCGCCACCAGCACTACAGGCATCTGGGGCGGAGTGGTCGCGATCTTATAGGCGCGCACCGCCGAATCGGCGAATGCCGCCAGCGAGACCGGCCTATCGTCCCATTTAACGAACTCGCGAACCAGCCCCTGCGCCTCTTGCGCGCTGTGCACCCAGTCCACCATGTTGGTGCGCTTGGCGGCGTCAAAAATATCGCCCAAAATGATGTACACCGGTACCCGGTCGCAGTAGGCATCGTAGATCGCCATCGACGCGTGCTGCGCCCCCACGGTGCCATGCGCCATCACCAAGAGCGGCTTGCCTTCGATCTTGGCGTAGCCATGCGCCATGCCCACGGCCGACTCTTCATGGCAGCAGGTAATGAACTCCGGCTTCTGATTGCCGCCGTAATTGATGATCGATTCGTGCAAGGCGCGGAAAGTATTGCCAGGGTTGGAGCAGACGTATTCAAAGTCGAGGGACTTGAGGACGTCCACCATGAAGTCGGAACCGGGACGATCGACCGTCAGGATCTCCGCGCTGGCAGAGTCACTCTGAAATCTGGCCCCAGGCGCGAGAGGCGCCGTGCCGTTAGCGCCCGGAGCGGAGGAAGATGACGTCGAAGAGGATGAAGATGAAGACGATGGCAGCGACGACGGCGATGATTGTCTTTGTGCCGCTAGCGGCGCGGCGTACGCTGCCAAGGGAGTGGTCGCCAGAGCCGCCGCCCCAGCCGTCGCACTCTTGAGAAACTCGCGGCGGTCCACGCCGGCTTGTTTCGATTTCGGCTTTCTCATCCGCTGTGCGCCCCCGAGCGTAGATCCCCCCGCGTGCCTGCTCGGGCACGCGGGGGGAAGAAACAGCCTGCGTCAGTCAACTGCCTTGGATCAAAAGACCAACTTCAGCGCAAATTGGATTTGGCGGGATGTACCCTGTGTGGCAATGATCTGGCCGGCGGTAGGACTGACGATAAGGCTACTGGCGGGTGTGGCGCTCCCGCCCGCCCCCGTGAACATTCCAGGATTCGCCCCTCCCAGGTTCGTCTTGTTGAGAATGTTGAAAAACTCCGCGCGGAATTGCGCGCTCAGTCTCTCGTTGATTTTCGTGTCCTTGTGAACCGCGAAGTCAAGATCCGTGTAATGAGGGCCGGGAGCGGCATCGCGCCCGACGTCGCCCAGGACGCCACCCACGGTTGGGGCATAGCAAGCCGGGTTCAACCACTGAACGTACTTCAGAGAGGAGTTCGGCTGATTCAGGATTTGGTTCGGGCTGCAGCCGGCAGCGCCGGAGAAGTTGGGACGGTCTCCTTGGATGGTGCCCAAGTTGGTCCGTATCGGAGCCAAACCCTGAATCACATTGATCGGGAGCCCGGTGTTGGCATTAAGGATCCCACTCAACTGCCAGCCGGAAACCACCCGGTTGCCCGTGAACGGCAGGCTGTACAAGGCGTTGGCAACGAAGGTTTGGTTAATGTTGTACGTGCATGGACCACGGTCATAACGCTGGTTGTAGAAATCCGTGACCTCGTAGGCGCCCTGCTCCAGCCCGGAGGTGACGTCCCCATCGGAAAGGCAGCGCGAGTGGGTGTAGGAAAGCTGGCCCACCAAACTGCGGCCCATCTGCCGGTTCAAGCTGGCCATCAATCCGTTGTAACTGGAATGGCTGGTCGGCGCATCCAGGTTCAAGGCGCTCCACGCGGGGGCTGGATTGGCGCCGATAGGAGCGCTATTGAAGTAGCAGGACGAAGAAATACAATTCAGCGGCGCGGGAACGAAACTGGTAGGCGACAGCGACGGCTGCGGCTGGTTGAAGTTGGCCTCGGAGAACCCATGTACTCCGGAGGATCCAATGTAACCGACCGAGGCCATCATACCGCGGCCCAAGTCCCGCTGAATGGTCAAGTTGTATTGCATGGCGTAAGGCACGCTGTTGCTTTGGTAATCGTACCCCGCCGCCGTCGAGTAGCCAGCCAAGATTCCGCCACCCGTCGGATCCGGGAACGGAATCAAAGCCACGAGGGTCTCCGATCCTGAAGGAGGGGCGGTCTGGTACCCTGGGCCGAAAGTACGAGGCGCTATCGGCTCGTGGAACATGCCGAAGCCGGCGCGAATCGAAGTCTTGTGATCTCCGAACAGGTCCCAAGCCAAGCCGATGCGTGGATCGATGTTCTTCCAGTTGGGATTGGTGGCAAATACATGCGACACCTTAGTGAAACCACACGCCGTGGTGGCCCACGTCGAGCAGGCGCCGTCGCTAAGCAGGCCCGAGAGAGTCGTATTCGTGATCGCCTCGCAGGCAACGCCCCCCCCCGCAATGCAAGTTCCGTTGCTCGTCATCTCCCAGCGCACGCCGAGGTTCAAGGTGAGTTTCGAGCTGACTTTCCAATCGTCCTGGAAATATGGATTGAAATCGATTCCCCGGAAATAGCGCAAGGAAGTGAACGAGGGTGAGGGGCCCTGCACTCCTTGGAAGAGGGTCGGGGTACCTTCCAAGAAGCTCTCGAGGGTAAAGCTATAGAGCCCTCCGAGCGCGCTCTGGGAGTCCTGGGATTGCACCCTGGTGATGGAGCCGCCAACCATTAAGCTGTTCGCGCCATGCGTCCAGATCAGGTCATCCCCTTCCGTGAACTTGTTCTGGGCCAGATTGAACTTCGGGAACCGGCCCGTACCGATGACGGTGGCGCCGGTAACGCCAATATAGCCGTCCGGCCGTCCACTTCCGGGATAGAGCTGCATCGGATCGTCGGCGGGCGCCAGCGAAAAATTAGTATTCAAAACGTTGTTATCGGTACGCGTGAAGCTGAAGCGAACCATGTTGATCTTGGTCGCAGAAATCAAGTGCTTTTCTTCGATGGTGAGGTACTGGTTAGGCGTATGGTCGATTTCCGGCCAAGTGGGCAACAACGATTGCGGGTAAGGAATGTCTTGATAAGCCCTGTCGCTCACGTAGCGGCCAAAGAGCGAGTCCTTGGAACTGAGATTGTAATCGATTCGCCCGAGGAAATAGTTCTCGCGCACGACCTGGGGGGAGATGGTCGTAAGGCTGGCCAAGCCGGTCGGAAGACCGGCCGCAGTCAGCTTCTCGATGGAGCTGGCGTTGGGGGCCGGGAAAGCCGCGTTGCTGAAAAACGGCACGGCCAACGAATCGACCCCGTTAACGTAGGTTTTGCCGGCCAGTTGGGGGACGGGAGCGTACCCATTCACGCACGTGCCCGCCGCAGGCGCGGGACTCGTTATAACATAGCAGGGCAAAATCCCGTTGCGCGCATTCGCATCCGGAACGAATGCGGTCTCCGTGTAGCCTTCCGACGATCGTAGACCTTCGTAGTTCGCGAAGAAGAACAATTTATCTTTCTTGATCGGACCGCCGACGCTGCCGCCGAACTGATTTCTGTGGAACAGGGGGATCGTTGCGCCGTCAAAGAAGTTGCGCGAGTCCAGGGCGCTGTTGCGAAGGTAATCGTAGGCCAAACCGTGCAAACTGTTGGTCCCCGATTTGGTCACCGCGCTAATGGCGGCGCCGGTGCCTCCAAATTGCGCGCTATACGTATTGGTCAGTATCTGGAATTCCTGGATCGCCTCCACTCCCAGCGAAGTGCCTATGGCCTCGGAGCCGGACCCGTGCATATAGAAACCTTGAATGTCTTCATTGTCCAGCAAGATGGCTTGGCCTTCGGGTCTGGAGCCGGCAATGGAGTAATTCGTGCCCGCTCCGTACAAACTGGCTGATCCGCCGCCGCCGGCAGCCGTCGCGGGTACGGTCTGCACCCCAGGCGCCAGCGATAGCAGTTGTTGGAAGTTCCGTCCGTTCAGCGGCAGTTCCGCCACCTGCGTCGGAGTGACCAGCGAGGAGACAGCTCCGGTCGTCGTTTCAACTTGCGATACTTGGCCCTCTACGTTGACGACCGATTCCACCCTTCCCACCGGCATGGAAAAGTCCACCACCGGGCTAGCGCCGACCGTCAGGGTGATGCCCTTATGAACGACAGTTTCGAAGCCGGTCTTCGACACCTTCACGCTGTAATCGCCGACTGGCAGATCGGCGATCTCGTAGCGTCCCTGGGCGCCGCTGATCGTGGTTTGGGAGACGTTGGTCTGGACATTCACGGCTTCGATAGTGGCGCCAATTATGGCCGCGCCCGAAGTATCGGTAGCCGTGCCGGAAATCGTCGCGGTCTGCACTTGCGCTTCCAGGCGGTAGCCGCCGGTGACCATAAGCAGAAGCAACAAGCTCAGTAGGCAAACAAAGGCACATTTCATACAGCTGAGATTCTTAACCATGTAGACACACCTCCAAAGGTTCTGCATTTTGAAAACGAAAACAGAGCTGGATTGTTAATGGCGAAAGGTTATGCCTGATTCTGGACAGGTGTCAAGCAAGAAAGTTGAAGGAGCGTTCAACGAATGGGAATTATATACTCTACTATTAATTTAAGTGTATTTAGAATAAATACATAAGCCGCTCGACTATCAGCGCATATGAGTTAAATCGTCGCTTTCCGACGCCGGATTCTGCTCGTGAGTACATGAGTGAAGCGTTGGGGTGGGAAGCCTCAATGCCCCTCGTGCGGAGACACGGAACTGGTCACCAAGCGGGCCATACCCGGCTATTACCGCTGCCCGATCTGCCGTCTTATTTTCACGGTGCGCACGGGGACCATCATGGAGCAGTCTCACATCCCACTCGACAAATGGCTCTACCGAAGAAACCCGGACTGTCGGATCAGTCGCGAAGCGAAGCGATTGCGGATCTGCTTAGAGCGTGTTTCATAAACACCGCCTCAGCGTGATCCAGAAGCAGGCGATGTAGAAGAAGGCGTAGTAGGTGGAGAGCAAATGCTCATGACGAACCAGCAATCGGCGGAACTGACCGAGCCAGGCATTGGTTCGCTCCACGATCCAGCGGCGTTTGTAGCGTCGCATTTTGCGTCCGTCTTCATACCGCCGCCGCTTATTGTTCTTTCGGTAGGGCGCGATCAGTTCGATGGCACGCTTCTTCAATCGTTCACGCAACGGATCGGAGTCGTAGCCGGCGTCGGCGATTATACGCTTCGGCTTTTGCCGCGGGCGCCCTTGCGGGCGGGGGACGCGGACCTCTTGGAGCGTGGCTTCCGCAAGCGTAACTTCTGCCGGAGAGGCACTTTCCAGCCAAACTCCCAGCGGAAGACCTTGACCGTCGACCAGTACCATCCACTTCGTTCCCTTGCCGCGCTTGGTTTTACCGACTGCGAGGCCCCCTTTTTGGCCGGGGCAAAGCTGCCATCCAGGAAGGTCTCGTCCCATTTCAGTAGACCTTCCTCGTCCAGCGCACCCAACAGAACACGCCACGCATCCAGCCATACACCTTCGTCCTGCCACTGCTTCAGCCGCCGCCAGCAGGTAGCGGGCGACGGGAACTCGTCGGGAAGGAATCGCCACGCTGCTCCGGTCTGCAGAATCCACAGAATCCCCTCAAAACAAGCCCGGTTCGACGCCCAGGGCCGTCCCCGGTTGTCCTTCCTGCGCCGTGGTTGGGGCAACAACGGCTCGATCAACTCCCACTGCTCATCCGTCACAAGCTTCTGCCGCTTCTTCATGACAGAAGCTCATCAGCCAACCAGCCTCACGCGTAAGTACTTAGCTTGAGGCCAAACCCATTTATGAAACACGCTCTAGGAATAAATTCATTGCCTTCCTGCCCGAGACCACCGAAATCATAACGTTTAGTCCCGAGGGTATTGAAACGGAAAACGCGCCTCCGGTCTTTACATCTTAAACAGCCGCTCGGCGTTGCCGTGTGCGATCAGCTCCCGGTCGGCGGGGCTGATGGGCAGCGAATCCAGAAACGCGCGCGCTTCCAACATCGACCCAAAGGGATAGTCGGCCGAGAACATGATCCGATCTTCTACGCCCATTTGGGTCATAAGATCGACGAAGTTCTGGGTGAAGTTGAAGGCGCTGAACGTGTAGTGGAAGTTCTGGCGCAGATAAGCCGGGATAGGCTGCTTCAGCTTGGTCAAGTTCTGGCCCATCATGCGATCCATGCGCGGCATCATGAATGGCAGTGCCTCACCCATGTGACCGACGATAATCTGCAGCTTCGGGAACTGGTCAAACACTCCGCCCAGGATCATGCGGCTAGCGTGCACCCCGGTCTCGATGTGCCAGCCCCATCCCCCCGCGCAGAAAGAACCGGCTACTTCGGGAGAGAAACCTGCAAAGTACACGTCGATGACCGCCTGGGGCGGCGCAGTCGGATGCAAGTAAATTGGCGCATTCAGATGTTGCGCGGCCTCCAGGATCGGCCAGAAAAACTTGTCGTCCAGGTAGCGGGCGCGGCTATGGCCGTTGATGATCGCGCCCTTGCAGCCTGCCTGCATCATGCGCTCCAGTTCCTTCGCGGCCTGGTCTGGAGCCGCCGTGCACAGGCTGGCGAACCCCGCGTAACGCGCCGGGTACTTTGCCACCGTTTCCAGCAGAAAATCGTTGGTGTCGCGCGTCATGGGCACCTGCTCCTTAGCCTCGAGCTGCTCAATGCCCGGAAAGTGCGAGAGAATTTGGACGTCGATATCCGCCTCGTCCATCGCCGCCAGACGGCCCGGCCCCAAATCTTGCAAACGCGGCCAAAAACCCAACTTCAACGAGTCATGCAAGGCCATGGGAGGACAAACCAAAGCCGCTATTGACTTCCACGGACCGGCAGCAAAGGCAGGGCTCACATAATGCTCTTCCAGTGTGATGGTCCGCATCTTGGAAAATTTGTGCATTCCCGCCTCTGCCGGCTGGCCGGCAACGGCGTTCGGCATGGCTCCGTCCCCTATAATCCGCCCGTCGGCATGGGCTGCGGCCACACCGCCAACGGCGGCAAGCATAGTTCCCTCAATAAACTTTCGACGGTCCATGTTCCCTCCTTCAATCAGTTGCAAATTTTGTGGGATGAATATACCACACACGGCCTCGTTGCGGTGAACGCAGCACTGGCATAACCAGGGCACTTCCCGCCAAACTCAATTTGTGCTGAAGTTCCGCTTCTGATTAATCGTCATTGACGGCGTACGTTGCTTTCCTCACCCCCGCATGCCGGAAAGGCAAGCGGGGGTGAATCTGACGCATCTCGTGCGCCGCCTCCATGTCGCTCTTACCGCTGGCGCAGGCCAATACGATGAGGACGCGCCAGGCCAGAACTTAAGCCGATTTGTGCCGGCGTGTCCAACTCAGCAGCGTGTTCCGCTGTTCGTCAGGCAATACCACTGGAGCTATGATCGAACCCAAGCACATTGCCGAATTGATTCAATATCGCAGCCTGGACCGCACGTATCTGGCATGACTGGGGTTGAGTTGAAGCCGTCAGTTGTTTGATCCAGCGATGCAGCGTCAAGGTGAAAAGCGTTGAGTTATGCCAGCAAAGCGGCTTCCGACGAGCGACTCACGACGGAATGAAATCTGTTCAGCGAAGGGCTGCTTCGAGAATGGCGCAGGTGGTCCGTGGCGCTCGTGACACGAAGCAAGTCGTAAATGCCTGATAGGGCTGTACGTCTCGCGAGTCTGGACGTTAATGTAGAGCTTTGCTGAGACTTCTTCTACACGCACGATGAACACGGTCTTGTCGCCAATCCGTTCGCTGCAAATCTCGACAGTCGGTATACGGTGCAACTTCTGCTGCAATAACCTTCGGACGCCAGCAAAGTAATCCGTCTCGAAAGTCTTGGCCTTTCATTTGTCGTGAGGAACGTAAGCTTCGACACCCCAATCTCAGCGTCATCGGGGAACGCCCGTGAGCCGTTCCCGCCCATTTGCTCTGCAACCCGTTGCCACCTCGCTGCTGATGGCGGCTATTTTGCTTGGTGGCATCGTCGCCTTTACGCAGTTGCCGGTTTCAACGTTGCTCCCAGACTCTCCGATGCCCCACTCCACGACACTTCTTTCTGCCATTACCCACTGAAAGCACGGCGCACCGACAGCAATGGCAATCGCGCGAATCATCAGAACCGGCTCAACCACATACAGATCCCATAGACCCGGGGAGCGATTTCCTTCAACTCGCTGTTAAAGCCGCAGCTCTTGGCTCGTGGGCGCTTCAGATACAGCCCTAAGACTTCGGATACCGATCTGCCTTCGCGCCGACCAGATTGATTCCGGTTTGCCGACCATCCGCCGTGCGCCGGGATAAACCGGCATGTTGTAGGGGATGCAAGAGCCCTACAGGAAAGGAAGCAGCGAATCCATCCTGGCCTCGAGTCTTGCACGGGACATCGTGAGGTGTCTGGTGAAGCGTAGATAGAGGAACCAGTGGGCCGGGCTATTGAGCTTCGAAAAGTCGGGAATCAGGATGCCGACTCCATGGTGTGTAGGAGGAAGGCAAAACGGAGGCCGCGCTATGTCGCGAGTGGCAATCCGGTCCTGCGTAGTCGGAGAACCCGCGCACGCTGATGAAACAACATGCACGAGAACCGGGAGATCTCCAGCACGCCTTGGTCTGACGATCAAGGCCGGTCCGTGAAGGCTAAGAGCCGCACGGCGGACATGCACGTGTTGGAGAAGTCGGACTGTGCCGTAATACCTGTGAACCAGCCGAACAAGGAGGGGCAACTTTCTGCGGAGGCTGGGGAGGGAAGAACACAGACGAAGGAGAACACCGTTCCGTCACACATGCACCCGACACAGAGCGGGGAGCGCATGTCCCAGGGGCTGGACGGTGTGCGAAAAGCAGCAAAGGAAAGGAAGCAGGAACGGTTCACTGCTTTGCTCCACCATCTGAGCGTCAATCTACTCCGTGACAGCTTT
>CAWCXX010000056.1:0-10470 GCA_963799445.1 uncultured Acidobacteriaceae bacterium
CACGAAGGTATGTTCGACGCATTCGCCGACCAACAGAAATCCACGCACCCAGGAGGTCGCGCATAGAATTCCCGCGAAGGACAACGCTTCATTGTCAGGAATGATCAGCCGGGAGTTACGTCGCGACCTGCGATGAATACGCGAGGAAGCTCCGCGGCGGCGATGAAATAGGCGATCTCGCGGAAATCGGTGAACTCGTGGATAAGAAAGTCAGCCTGCTTGCCGGCTTCTAAAGAGCCAATGCTGTCGCCAAGGCCAAGGCTCCATGCGGCGTTGATGGTGGCCACGGTGAGCGCTTCAGCCGGGGTAAGGGCTATGTAGAGGCAGGCGAGCGAGACGATGAACGGCATGGAGGCTATGGGCGATGAGCCGGGGTTGAAATCGCTGGCCAGCACGATAGCCAGACCGTGCTCGACCATAGCGCGGGCGGGCGGATAGGAGGTGCGCGCCAGCGCGAAGACCGAGCCGGGAAGCAAGACCGGTTGCACCGCGGCGGCATGCAACGCATTGAGAGTGTCCGCGGTGGCGGTTTCAAGATGGTCCGCGGTGCGCGCGCGCAATTCGGCGGCCAAATCGGCTCCTGTGCCGGGGCGGAATTGCTCGGCGTGCACGCGCAGCTCCATGCCATGGGCGCGCGCGGCGGTGAGTACCTTGCGCGTTTCTTCGACTGTGAAGGCGTGGTCGTCGCAGAAAGCGTCGCAAAAGCGCGCCAGCTTGAGGTTTGCAACCTCGGGGATCAGTTCTTCCGCGATCCAGCGAACGTAATCGTCCGCGGCGGCCAGCAAACTCCGGGGGCAACGTGTGCGCTGCCAGCAGCGTGGGTACGATCCGCATGGGGCCCTCGGCGTTGAGGCGGGCCATGACACGAAGCATGCGCAACTCCGTTGCGCGCTCCAATCCATAACCGGACTTGGCTTCAGCGGTCGTCGTGCCAGTGCGAAGCATCCAATCGCGATGACGGCGCGACTCTGTCAGCAGATCGTCTTCCGAGGCGGCGCGCGTGGCGTTCACAGTGCTCAGAATTCCGCCCCCGGCAGCTGCAATCTGCTGATAGCTGGCGCCGGCAATGCGCTGCTCGAATTCGGCAGCGCGGTTGCCCGCAAAGACCAGGTGCGTATGCGCGTCGACAAAACCCGGCGTAACGCAGCAGCCCTGCGCATCGACCACTGACGTCGTCGGGCAGGCTTTGGATTTGATTTCGCGATAGGGCCCGGTTGCAGCGATGCGGCCGTCTTCAATCAGAAGTGCCGCATCTGGGATCAGGCCCAAGTTGCTGAGTTCCAGGCCCACGCGCGGACGTGCGGGTCCCGCAAGCGTGACGAGCTGGCCGATGTTGACGACTGCAACCGATCTGAACACTGTCATTTTTCCGCCATTGGAATGGCGATGCCGCGTTCGCGCGCGGATTGTTGCGCCAACTCATAGCCCGCATCAGCATGGCGGACCACCCCGAGACCGGGGTCGTTATTCAGGACGCGCTCGATTTTCCGTGCCGCCAGCTCCGTGCCGTCAGCCACGGTCACTTGTCCGGCGTGCAGCGAATAGCCCATCCCTACGCCGCCGCCATGGTGGAAGCTGACCCATGTGGCCCCGGATGCAGTGTTGAGCAGCGCATTCAGGATCGGCCAGTCCGCAACCGCATCCGAGCCGTCGAGCATCTTTTCCGTTTCGCGATAGGGGCTGGCTACCGATCCGGTGTCGAGATGGTCGCGGCCCATGGCAATGGGAGCCGAGATTTCGCCCTTGCGGACAAGGTCGTTGATCGCTGCTCCCATGCGGGCACGCTCTCCATAACCGAGCCAACAGATTCTCGCGGGCAATCCCTGGAAAGCGAAACGGCCACGCGCCAGCGGCAACCAGCGCGTGAGAATCTCGTTGTCCGGAAAGAGTTCGAGGGCCAGCTCGTCGGTTCGGTCGATGTCCCTGGGGTCACCAGAGAGCGCCACCCATCGAAACGGCCCCTGGCCGGTGCAGAAGAGCGGACGGATGTACTCGGGCACAAATCCGGGAATAAGAAACGCATCCGTGCAGCCGGCGTCGAATGCGAAGCGCCGGATGTTGTTGCCGTAGTCAAAGGTCACAGCGCCGGCGCGCTGCAGGGCGAGCATCGCGTTGACATGAACCACCATGGTCGCCGTCGAGCGGCGCACGTACTCCTCCGGATCGCGGCGACGCAACTCCGCAGCCTGATCCAACGTGAATCCCTGCGGGATGTAGCCGTTGAGGGGATCGTGGGCGCTGGTCTGGTCGGTTACCGCATCCACCTGTAGACCGCGGCGCACAATCTCGGGCAACACGTCGCCGCAGTTACCGACAAGGCCCACAGAAAGCGCGCGTCCTTCGCGGCGAGCCTCTTCGCAAATATGCAGAGCTTCGTCGAGGTCTCCGGCGACGAGGTCGCAATATCGCGTCGCAACCCGGCGCTCGATCCTGCTGCGGTCGACTTCGACAACTAGCACCACGCCGCCGTTGAGGGTGACGGCAAGCGGCTGCGCACCACCCATGCCGCCCATTCCACCGGTGACCACAAGTTTGCCCTTGAGCGACCCGCCAAAGTGCCGCTCCGCGAGAGCTGCGAGCGTCTGGAAGGTGCCCTGCAGGATGCCCTGCGTGCCGATGTAGATCCAACTACCCGCCGTCATCTGGCCATACATCATCAGGCCTTTGCGATCGAGCTCGTTGAAGTGCTCCCAAGTGGCCCATTTTCCCACCAGGTTGGAGTTGGCGATGAGAACACGCGGCGCCATTTCGTGCGTAGGAAACACCGCGACCGGCTTGCCTGACTGCACCAGCAGTGTTTCGTCGCCGTCCAGGCGCTCCAGCTCGCGCACGATGGCGCGGTAACACTCCCAGTTGCGCGCTGCCTTGCCAATCCCGCCGTAGACGACGAGATCCGCGGGGCGCTCGGCGTTTTCGGGATCCAGGTTGTTCATCAGGCAACGCAGCGCCGCTTCCTGCTGCCATCCCTTGCAGTGCAATTCTGTGCCGCGCGGCGCACGAATGATGGGAGCTACAGTTGTCGCCATAAACTCCTCCCGATGAGATCACACAAAAGCGGCGAAAGGGCGCATTTCGTCGCAGTCGCGGAGTCTGATCCACAGGATACTCCCACAGACGGAATCGTGTTGTGACGGGAATCCGCCCCGGGAGATCATTTGATTTTGGCGCGAAAGAATGTTTCCGACGCCCCTGTGCTGGTTGCCGGATTGAGCCGCGAATCGTATTCTTTTTGGCGTGCATACCACTTTGATTGAATGTGTACCGAACTTCTCTGAGGGCCGCGATCCTGCCAAGGTCGATGCCATCGCCGAAGCCATGAAGCTGCCCGGCGTCTATCTGCTCGGCCGGGAGATGGATGCCGATCACAACCGCTGCGTCATCACGCTCGCCGGAGACCGCGAGGCAATTCAGGAAGCCGCGATTCGCGGCGCCGGCAAGGCCGCCGAATTGATCGACCTTACGCGGCACCAGGGCGTGCATCCGCGCCTCGGTGCGGCCGATGTGATTCCTTTCATTCCCATCGAAGGCGTCACACTCGAGGACTGCGTGGCTGTGGCGCGTCACGTTGGAGCCGAAATCTGGAAGCGCTACCAGATTCCGGTCTATCTCTACGAAGCGGCTGCCTCAACGCCCGAGCGCCAGAACCTCGAAAACATCCGCCGCGGCCAGTTTGAAGGAGTCCGCGAAGAGATCGCTACCAGCCCGGCACGCAAACCGGACTTCGGCGAATCGCGCCTACATCCGACGGCAGGAGCAACCGTCGTGGGCGCGCGGAAGTTTTTGATCGCATACAACATCTTTCTGAACTCGCCGAATGTCAACATCGCCAAGAGCATCGCCAAGGCAGTACGTTTTTCCTCGGGCGGGATGCGCTCCGTAAAGGCATCGGGTTTTCTTGTACGCGGTCTGGCGCAGGTTTCCATGAACTTGACCGATTTTGAGCAGACGCCGATCCATCGTGTGTTTGAGTTTGTGAAGCGCGAAGCCGAGCGCTATGGTGTCTTGCCCATTTCCAGCGAAATTGTGGGCTTGATTCCGAAGCGGGCCATCGAGCAGGCCGCCGAGTGGTTTCTTCAGTTGGAGCACTTCGACGCCTCGCTGATCTTTGAGAACCGGCTGGCTGCGATCATAGGCGGCAAGGTGGCAGTTGGGGGTTTGCGGTCAGGAATCGAGCCGTTCATTGAGCACTTGGCCGCGCCTACTGTGGTACCGGGAGGAGGCAGTGCTGCCGCTGCGAGCGGCGCCATGGCAGCCGGTCTGGCTTCGATGGTTGCATCCATGTCCCGCGGCAAGAAAGCGTATGCGCAATATGAATCTCAGCTGAGCGAGGCGCTAGGGCGGCTTTCGCATCTGCGTGAGGAGTTGAAATCGGCGATCGACGAGGACGCCGAGGCGTACCGCGTGGTCGCGAAGGCATACAAATCGGCAAAGGAGGCTGCCGACGGTCAGCACCTTATTAACTCTGCGTTGCAGCAGGCAGCAGGAGTGCCACTGAGCGTGGCCGAAAGGTCCGCTGAAGTAGAGCGGATCGCGACGGAATTGAAGCCGATCACCAATCCCAACATGGCGTCGGACCTGACGACCGCGATCGCTTTGGCGAGAGCTGCTGTAGCTGGGGCAATCGCCAACGTGGAGATCAATCTCGAGTCGATCAAGTCCGATTCGGCCGGGAGCGAAGAGTTCGTTGACCTGACGCGAAGCCGGGTACAAGCGCTGAAGGCCAGTGCTGCATCAGTTTCTGGCTCGTGATTGTTCAGCAAGCTCAATTCCCGCCTTGGTGGGGACGAGGCCTAGCCAATAGGCTTGCGCCAAGTGAGGACGGCGAGTGCTTTGGCGCTGGCTTGCCACTGAAGTTCGGCAGCCGGAGTGGTTCCTGGCCGGTTTACCGCCAGTGGGCAAAGTGAACGGTTTCTCGGAAGTGCTTCTCAGCCGTAGCGCACAGCCCAATGCGCTCATCGAACTCGGCTTACGCGGCTACAACCGGATAGGTATCGGTAAACGCCCATGGCGCCAGCGATCCGCCAGTCGCCGTCACCCTCCAAGTAGCCAGCCTCCGAGCCGCTGGCGCCTCGTGGAAGGTCATCTCCCGGAAACTGGGCATCGGCGTCGGCACGGCCTGCCGTGCGCTACAGGGGCGTTCCAAAAACCTGCCGGAATCGTGCGCTGTAAACGCCTGATTCTGCGGCGCTGAAAACGGCCGGTTTCGCCCTTCCAGAAACAGGTGTTTTTGGGAGGACAAGCAGATAATGACCCGGCTCTCCTGTCACCGCTTCCGCTCGCACGTGGTGCGGCTGTGGCTGAGTGTGATCGCCTACAATCTCGGCAACCTGTGGCGGCTGCTAATGCTGCCGAAGAAGATCGACAACTGGTCGCTGAGTTTTTGTATGCCGGAAACGGGCGGGAATGGCCATTTGTTGACTTCCGGAGGCACTCAGCATGAAAAACTTCAATAACACGTTGCACCAGAGGAAATGGTTGTAGAGTAGAATCAAGCATTCGGGGAGACAAAACGGAAATCCCAGGTAAGAGCTATATCCATATGCGGGCTCGGTCCTGCAGCGGCTATAGCTGTTCTCCAATTGGTGTAGAGCGGAGCCGATGCCCTCAAGTGGCTCTTTCCTCAGGAAAAAGCCACACGGTACGATGCTGGATACACCACATGAATTGGAGAAGCGAGGTGAATAGTGAATGATGTCGCAGTAAATGAGACATTGCCAAAGGAGGACGTGGAAATGAAATGGGAGCATCTTATCAAACCCCTGAGCTCTGGTTCGATCACGTGGTCGGCAACGCCTGCGGAGAAGCAGCGGCAGATGCAGTCGGACATGCGAATGCCTCGACCCGCGGGAAACGCGGAGCAGATTTGGCTAAAAGGAAACGATCACCTGGAGGGCATGGATGTTAATTGGCATTGGAGAATGCTCAACAGCGTCGGTGATTTCGGCTGGAACAAACACTCGCATCCGTATCCGCAGTGTCTCTTCTTCGTTGGTCTTGATACCGCTAATGTCACCTATCTCGGCGCGGAAGTGGAGTGCTGGCTCGGAGCCGAAGGCGAAAGTTACAGTTTCGACGAGCCAACCGTGGTGATGATTCCGCCGGGCGTTCCACATGGCCCGGTGGTAACGAAACGATTGTTCAGTCCGCGGGGGTTTGGTTGCTTCGCGGTAGATCTTAATGCAGTGCTTGATGTTACCTGGTCGGGTGAAAACGGCGTCAGCGCCTCGGCGGTGCGATCGACAGGACGGTATGCCCATCTGGTCAAGTCACTTAAGACGGGAGTCGTTGTGCAGGGCGGAAAACTCAATCCGTCGCGCCTGGATGAGAAGCATCCGGCTCGTCATCAGGGAGGCGAGTTCAAGCGGGGTCCAGGAAGCCCAGATCAGTTGACTTGGATGTCCGGCAAGGATTTAGGGGAGATCAACCTGAGCATAGCGTGGGGATTCTGCAGCCAGCCTGGTATCTGGCAGCGCGGGGCCGATGCGCATGTCTATCCTTCAGACGTAGCGTTGATTGTACTTGGCACGGATCCGAAAAGTGAGTCCTTTGGGGGGGAAGTGGAGATAGATCTTGGAGAGGAGCACGAACGGTATTTGATTGATAAATCATGCGTGATCGCTTGCCGTGCTGGTGTTCCGCATGGCCCGATCGTGACTCGTTGGGTGGAGAAACCGTTTGCATTTGTGTTGATCGGACTCGCCGCGGACCTCAGCATGTCGGCCGCGTGAGGGGCACAGTATCAGCAAGTCGGGATGGCAGTAGCGTCCGGGAGGACTGAGAAAATGACGATGGGAAAATACGCACATCTACTTAAGCCGTTAAAAATAGCGGAAAGGCCGGGTTCGGAAAAGTTCTTCAGGAACACCGGCAATGCCGACGTCAATCGATGGCTAAACGGCAGAGACCATTTGGAAGGGCTGGAATTGAACTTCTCCTGGGGGTTTTATACCGGACTAGGGGATTGGCATCCGGGCATGGATCCGCACGTACACCCCTACCCGGAATGTCTGGTGTTTGTCGGGCTTGATCCCCACCGCCCGGAGTATCTGGGCGCCAAACTCCAGTATTGCCTGGGCAACGAACTGGAAATCCATACTTTTGACAAACCGTCGGTGGTGGTCGCTCCCGGCGGGTTCTCTCACTGCCCCTCGGTAACACTGGACGTAACCAGTCCGATCGGATACAGCTTTTTCATTATTTCTTTGGGGGCTGATCCTACCACCCGCTGGATGGGAGACGGGATATCGGAGGAGCAGATCAAGCGGATGCAGGAACCAACGGCTGAAGGGCTGAAGCCCCCCATGAATTCCTCGTTCGGGAAGAAGCGGGTCCATATCTCCGAACAGACCGTAACCCACGGGCACGTTAATGAACGCTATATTAAGCCTCTGATCCCCAACACCATGGCCAAGCGTGAGTTGACCGCCGAGGAGAAGGCGCAATACGGCCAAATGGCGGAAGGCGGGCGCAAACCTGGGCCGGGAATGACGGAGAATGCGGTATGGATGTTCGGCAAGGATCTGGAGGGCATGAATGTCAACTTCTGTTGGGGCATCCAGACCAATCCCGGTTTGTGGTGGCGTGGTCCCGGACGCGGGGCGCATGTTCATCCGGTTGACGAAGTATTGATGTTCGCCGGCACCGATCCGTCCGATATCGATTACCTCGGGGCGGAGATTCAGATCGACCTGGGCGCTGAGCACGAGCGATACATCATCGACAAGCCGACCGCGGTGGTCTGTCCTGCGGGGGTGGCGCACAATCCGATTGTTACTCGCTGGGTGGATAGGCCCTTCGGATTCCTATTAATGTCTCTCGGCGCCAGCCACGAGACTACTTATATAGATTAGCTACTCTCAAGCCTCCCTGCGACCCTTGACGGCCACAGGAAAGCTTAATCCCGTGTCGCCCTCAAGCGACGCGGGAGGAACTGACGGAAGGCACCGCTACTGCAGGTTGTAATGGCCCCAGACGGGCACTGCCTGTTCGGGCGCGCCCACTTCTGTCACCGAAGCCGAACGCCCCTTGATATACTCAGGCGGTCTCACGATCTCGTAGCGAAGGGCGTCCTGCTTGCATTTGATGATGCAGAGACCGCACCCCTTGCACTTTTCGGCGTCGATCACCGCCTTCTGCTTCTTCGAGTTGGGAACCGGCTTCATCTCGATCGCGTCGAAATTGCACCATTTGGCGCACTCCTGGCAACCTTTGCATTTGTCTTCGTTGACGACGGCGAGAAAGCGGTTCGGCGTCATCAGCTCGAACCTCTTGTCGCGGGTTACAGGGAAGAGCATCTCGCAGGCGTGCTCGCAGCAATAACAGTCGCCCCAATGCACCAGGCCCGCTTCTTCCGAACTTCGCACGATGGCCAGAGCCTCTTCCAGCGAAACTTCCTTGAGCAGCCGGCCCGGCTGATTGAGGTAGTATTCTCCTCTCGGCCTGTCAAAGCAGGAAAAACACGTGATGAGGGGGTGATCGCACTGGCCCCACACCACGCGGCAGCCGCAAGGCCCGACGATTCTCCGCTTGGCGTTCTCGATCTTCAGTTTCCAGTTCTCCTCCGGCAGCAGGTCCTCCGGACGGATGTTCGGGCTGCGCTCCAGCGCCCCTATAGCCGGCCATATGGGGAGACTGCGCCCCGTTACCTTCATCAGCTCTGCCATTTTATCCGCGAACCAGTAAGACATCTCGTCCGAAAGAAATCCCCCCACAGCTCTTTGACGTGTTTCGGAATGGCGTTAGGCCCGGTGTGCGGGGCGGTATCGGCAACCGTCTCATGGTGAAAGGCAATGAGAGAGGTATGGAACGCATATTGTGTCCTTCCTCTGGTGAGCATCCCCCGGTCCGTCAGGGAATCGAGCCTCTTCGAGAGCTCCTTCTCCTCGACGCCCAACCTGCCGGCCAGCTCCTGACACGTGGCCGGATCAAACAACTCGCTGCAGACGCGGGCGTCTTCGGGGGTGAACGTTGCTTCCAGTATCTTTACAAAACGCTCCGAATTCGGTACGCCCAGCTTTGCCGCTAATTCGACATATATGCTTTTTTCATTCATAACCTTCCTCCTCATTTTTCCGGCCGCATCCTGATCGGGCCGGCACCATCCGCCGACATCGTCTCCTGCCTTATTTCCTTCCCTGAACGACTTCTGCTTTCCCGACAATCGCATCTTCAAACCACGCGAACCATGCGTCCAGGCCCTCGCCGGTCTTCGCCGAAACCGGGAATATCTTTCCCGACGGATTAAAGCCGTTCACCGCCTTGGAGAAAGCGGCCTCATCGAAATCGAAGTACGGCATCACGTCGATTTTATTTACCAGCACCACATCGGCTTCGGTAAACATCAAGGGGTACTTATAGGGTTTGTCGTCGCCTTCGGGAACGCTCAAGAGCATGACCTTCTTATGAGCGCCCAGGGCGAACTCGGCCGTGCAGATGAGATTGCCGACGTTTTCGATGATGATGACGTCGATCTCCCCCAGAGCCAGAGCATCCAACGCTCCCCTGATCATGTTGGCGTCGAGGTGGCAGGTGCCGGCGGTATTTATCTGCACTACCGGGATGCCCAGCTTGCTTATCTTGTCTGCGTCGATCGTCGAGGCGATGTCCCCTTCCACCACGGCAATGCGGATTTTTTCCTTGAACTTGTTGATAGTCTGCGTAATCAGAGTCGTTTTGCCTGCCCCCGGCGAAGACATGACGTTGATCATCACTACGTGGTGTTGTCGACCCGTTCCCGGTTCGCCTTCGCATTCTCGTCATTGCGCCCAGGATATCTTCCTTCACGGTCAGTAGCTTCACGCTCATTTATTCCACCTCGATGCTATCGACATATAGTTCGCGTCCCGCGACGATGTCCACTTGTTGCTCTTTGCAATTGGGGCAATGCAAATCGTATTTCTCCGGCCTGAAGATCATCTCGCACTCGCGGCAGCGCAGCTCCATGGGAACATGCGTATAAGAAATGCTGGCCTCCGCGGCAATCGTGTTTCTACTGACGAACCCAAAGTAGAAATTAACTGCTTCTTCCTCAACGCCGGACAGTTCGCCGACCACAAGACAGATCCTGAGAATTTTGCTGGCCTTTTCTTTCTCAGCGTTCTTGAGCGCCGTGAAGAGAAGGGATTCGACGATGCTCTGTTCATGCATCGAAAACCATCCTACATGAGCCTGCCTCCTGCGGGCGAAAGCTCCGTGCGGCGCACTCCTTCGAGCACCGAGCCGGGCGCCGGCCCCTGAAGCGGAATATAATCCGGCGGCCTGGCCAGTTTGAAGGTAAGGGCGTTCTTCTTGCACCCGAGCACGCAGGCACCGCCCCCCATTGCACTGATCGGCCACGATTCGACGCTTTCGACTTTTTAGCAGCCCGGTATATGGGCCGCTCGCAGTTGTGCGCTCCCTTGCGGCAGGGGCAGTCGAAGATCCCTATCACCTCGTAACCTCGAGTTCAAGGTTGCTTTGCCCACCAGTATA
>CAWCXX010000057.1:0-13066 GCA_963799445.1 uncultured Acidobacteriaceae bacterium
AGCCTGTAAAGCCCTCGCTCATTTTGCGCCGCATACGGCCCGGCTGAAGCCGTGCCCTTGTTACAAAACCCAGTTCCTGGAGAATTTCGTAACAGCCTGTTTTTCCGGCCTCTTTCGGCACGCGACCCACCCACTGGTGGGTGCCCCGGTGGTGCCCTTTCAAAGCTGAATGATGCGCCGGTTCTCTTCCCGTAGTCCCTTTCTTTTTCACTGGCCGGCGCGCAGCATCTCAATTGCCTTCCGGTAACCCAATCCCACCGGCAGTGGCGCAAACCGGGTTTCCTCCTCCGTCGTGTCGAAGGTCCGGGTCTTGAGGACTACGCGGCCGCTCATCTGCATCTGGAACCGTACCGTCCGCCACTGGTCGATACCCATGTCTGGGCCCATGTCTGGGCCCACGTCGGCCTGCTCGATCACGATCCAGCCGCCCTTGTTCAGCCGTCCCAGAATCCCCCAGCCAAAGTCCACGTCCTGCTGCAAATGGCCTTCCAGCCGAACCACGCGCTCGTGGGCGGCGTCGATCCAGATTTCGCCTGCCATTTCAGTCAGAATCTGCGTCTCCAGATCAGGCGGGGAGAAGTTCGGGTCGGGCCGGAAGATGAATTTCTCCACCATTCCGGTGGGTCCCTGGCCGGAACCGGCATATTGATATACGAAAGCGCTTGGCAGCGCGCGCAGCACCTTGAGGGCACGCCCGGTATCGGTGTCCTCTGCTTGTTTGCGGCGCCGCTGCTTTCCGGGATCGCTGACGAGAGCGTCCAATCGCGCTTCTTCCTGCTGCTCGTCTGCCGCGCTGAGCGGTTTGTCGTTGATGGCAACCAGCCGCGCTACGTCGCCGTCCCTCGTCTCATAGATTTCCTTGGTCGTGGCCAGGCGAGGGCTGATCTTGCGCAACTGGTAGCGCAAGGGGTGGCTTGTATCCTGGGCCGCCCGCAACTCGTTGGCCAGCGTCCGGACCACCAGAGCTTGCGCCTGCGCGGGCGGCAGAGTGTCTCCGGTGCGGGAAGCGGGCTGCCCGTTGCCGGTGACGGGCTGCGAATTGACCGGAGCCGCCGAGGGAAGCAGCAGGAGGAGGAAGAAGAATCGGCGCACAATGTTTAGTTTAGCTGCCAGGGGCCGGGGATTCGGTGCATGGCGCCACCGGTCCGGCGCCTCGCCGCTGGTTCTTCCCGCATTGAAACTACACGCCCTTGGGATCGCGAATTGAAGCAACATGGCCGGGTTGCGTATAGTGCGGGCAGGGCCTCTCGCGTTTCCAGCACAGCGTGTCTCCGGGCCAAACCTTTCCAGCCGGCGTAACTCCCAGTGAGGGGCGGCAGAAAGCGAACCGGAGAAAACATGGCGTCAGACGGAATGCGGCAAAGGAGATCCGCGGAGGGAACGAAACCATGGCAGTGGATAATGCTCCCGGGCGCATCGGCAAGACCATCGTAATCTGCGGTGAAGTAAAGGGCAGTGAGGACTTGATTGTGGATGGACGGGTGGAAGGAACCGTCAGCCTTTCTGAAGGCCGGCTGACCGTCGGTCCCCAAGCAAATGTTGCGGCGGACCTCACCGCCAAAGACGTGTTGGTCATGGGCCATGTGCAGGGGAATATTGTGGCCAGCGGCCGAGTGGAACTGCGCGCCGGGTGCAACCTGGAGGGCGATATTCGCGCCCTGCGCCTCGCCATCGAAGACAACGCCGTCTTCCGCGGCAAGGTGGACTTGACGCAGGGGGGTTCCAGGCCGCCCGAAGGCGCGAACGCACCGCGCACCGCCGGCGCCGTCTAAGGGCAAAAGAACGTTGCCGGGCCGATCCCCCGTGCATCTGCCCGGCGACGGGAGGGACTCAGCGTGCAGCGCCGTTGGTTCGACAAGAAACGGGAGAGCGGTTCAACCGCTTCGGCTCCAGGCCTCATCGGTCCGCGCGTGTCACGCCACTCCGGCGCCTGGGCTGTGCTGCGCAAGCGGCTCATTGCCGATCAGGGCCTTCGCATTATCGACACCGGCTATACCTCGCCCACCAACATCAACTACCTCACAAGTCTGGGCCATAGCGTCTTCCTTGCCGACCTGGTCCACGATGCCTGCACGGAAAACTGGCGCGCGGGCGAGGACGAAGAGGGAGATCCGATCTGGGACATCGAGGGCTATCTGAATCACACCTTGAATTTCTCCGGCCGCACCTTCGATGTGGTTTTGTTGTGGACCGCGCTCGACTACCTGCCGGAGCCATTTATCGCGCCAGTGGTTACGCACCTGCGTGCGGCCATGAATCCGGGCGGGCAGGTGCTGGCGTTTTTCCACACCCGGATGCAGGGCGAGGAAACGGTGCACTGCCGCTTCCATGTGACGCCGGAAGACAGCGTGGACATGCAGTTGACCCAGCAATTTCCCATCCAGCGTGTATTTACCAACCGCAGCATTGAGCGTCTGTTCACCGGCTGGTCCGGCCACAGGCAATTCCTGGCCAAGGACAGCGTCTCTGAGGTGATCATCACCCGGTAGCTGGCCAGCGCCAGCAGGTTTAGAAGGAGGAAGGAATCATGGCAAAGCAAAAGGCAACGCGCGTCACCTGGCTCGGCCACGCCACCGTGCTGGTTCAGACCGCCCAGGGAACAAATATCCTGATCGATCCGTTTATCGCACACAACCCGAAATATCCCCAGGACTTTGTGCTGCCGTCGAAGATTCACTACATCCTGCTGACACACGGCCACGGAGACCATATCTCCGACGCCGTGCCTGTCGCGAAGAAGCATGGTTCGACCGTGGTGGCGATCTTTGAGCTGGCGGACTACGTCGCGGGTAAGGGCGTGACCGATACGATCGGCATGAATCTGGGAGGCGCAGTCGCACTGGACGGCGTGACCGCAATCATGGTCGACGCCAAGCACTCCGCGGCCGCGGCCGACGAGAAGGGTGCGCACTATGTCGGCGTTGCCACCGGCTTTGTGTTGGAGGTTGCGGAAGGCCCCGTGCTCTACCACGCGGGAGACACTGCGGTCTTCGGCGACATGCAGTTGATTCGCGAGCTCTACCGGCCTCGGGTGGCCATGCTGCCCATTGGAGGCCACTACACCATGGGACCGAAAGAAGCTGCCCTTGCTTGCCGCCTATTGGCTCCGGAAGCGGTTCTTCCCATTCACTTCGGCACATTCCCGGTACTAACAGGCACGCCGGATGAGCTGGCCGCTCTCGTCGAGCCCGGCGTGAAAGTTGTGCGCTGGAAACCGGGAGAAGAATTCACGGCGTAGGTAAATTACCAGGGACTGAGGGACTAGGGACTTAGGGACTGGAGCCTGTTCATATCCCGGCATCCTCCATCTTTTGGTCGGCGAGGCTCCATTCGGTGGCGGTGATGCGCTTGCCGGTGACGCCATCCGAAGCATCGGAGGCCAGCCAAATGAGGGGCGGCACGATGATGTCCGGGTGGAGCAGCTTCGCCCGCAACTCGTCCGGGATAAGGGTGGGAAGCATGCCAGTCGCCGTGGCACCGCCCGGAAGCAGCGTGTTGACGGTGATGCCGGTGCCGGCCAGGTCCTGCGCCCAGATCATCGAGGCCGATTCGAGGGCGGCCTTGGACGGGCCGTAGGGCGTAAAACCCTTGCGGCGCATCGTCTGCCGGTTGGAGGAGATGTTAACGATCCGGCCCCTGCCAGCCTTGAGGAAATGCGGCATTGCCGCGCGCGCCATCAGGAACGGACCGTTGACATTGGTGGCAATCATCATTTGCCAGGCCTCGGCCGGCATCTCCCAGAAACGCGTCGGCTCGGTCATGAAACTCTCGCTGACCCGATTCATGCCGCGCCCGGCATTATTGACCAGCACATCGAGCTTGCCGAAGCGGTCGAGCGCCAGAGCCACCACAGCTTCGCAGGCAGCCGGGTCCGCGACATCGGCCAACATCGTAGCGACCGACGCTTCGCCCTGTTCGGCGACGATCTCGACCGCGATCGCATCCAGCTCATCCCGGGTCCGCGCCGCTGTCAGCACGACCTTGGCACCGGCCCGGGCCAGTCCGCGCGCCATCGATCGTCCGAGGCCGCGCCCGCCACCTGTCACAATCGCCACTTTGCCGGCGAGGGAAAGTTCAGTCATGGCTTGTCTCCCGCGTGAAATCGCTATCGTGCAATACGACGTCAGCCCTCAGCTAGTCAGAGAGGGTTTTCTCGTTCTCTTGTCCCTTGGTTCCCTTGTTCCCTGCTTTATTGGTCCCGCGTCTGCTTGACCGCGCGTGGCGATTGCTTGATTCCGTCGGGGCCATTTGAATCCTGAGCGCCCAGGCGCAGGGTGGCGCGCGATCCGGCGGCGCGGCAGTTTCGCAAGTCGCGCAGGATCTCCTGCTTTTCGCGCGCGTACTGACCGGCCAGGCGCGTCAGCGCATAGGCGATGATGTCGCTGTGATGCAGATCCCCGAGCGAAGGGTCTCTGCGCATGTTCAGCCACAGCCGGTGGATCAGTTGCACGTCGTCCGGGGTCAACGCCGCCGCGTGCGGCCCAATGTAAAACACCTTCACTTCGCCGCCAGGCCCGATGACATAGAAGTTGAATTGGCGCTTGGGCTCGGGTAACGCCTCCCAGGCTTGACCAATGTGGAATGCCTGGTCCTCGGCACTGATGGAACCCGATATGCCGGAAACCATCGACTCGACCTCGAGCGAGTTAGCGGTCTGCGCCAGCGCGGCAGAAATATCGCCCGCCGGAACCACCAGCAGCGACACTCTCTTGCCGAAGCTCTCCGCTACCGAGACCGCTTTGGTGAAGACCATCTGCTCGTGTTCGCTGAAGCTTTGCTGCTCGGCGCTCAAATATTCCGGGCCGCCCACACCCATCAGGCGCGCGCTGACCACCACCACATCCTGCTCGTCGGTGTGGGTGCGGGCCAGCGTCCACTTCAAGGCCAGGGGATTGGCGGCGTCGCGCATGGTCACCATCACTCCGCCGGGGCGGATTGCCACCGATTCGCGGCTCACCGTCTCCTGGTGCTCCAGTTGGAAGAGGTCCTTCATCTCCTTCGCAGTTCGGGCGTGTTTTTTCAGGTTCTCCCGTTCCGAGACCGTAAAGATGATGAAGAACGCCGCTGCGAAGACAACGCCGCTCACCGTGGCGACGGATTTGGTGAACAGATTGACCGTGGCGGTGGCCAGCAGAACCATAAAGACCGAGAGCAGGCCGATGGGAATCTCGGTCTTTCCGATGCGCAGATTGGGCGGAACCTTCCAGCCGCGCTCGCCTTTGTACTTCCAGCGCAGCACCAGCATGGCGAGGCTGTTGAAGGTGAACGACCAGATGACGCCGAAGGCGTAGGCCTCGCCCAGCATGATGACATTGCCGCGGCTGGCGATGATGGTGAACATCTGCAGGATGAACACCAGGTTGACGATGCGGTAGCTGGTGCCGAATTTGGTATGCGGCCTGCGGAACCAGTCGGTGAGCACGCCATCCTCGGCCACGCGCATCAGCACGCCGGTCGAGCCGATGATTGAGGTGTTGATGGCGCCGGAGAAAATGAGAAAACCCACCAGCACCACGAAGATGCGAAACGAGGATACGCCAGACCAGCGGCCCCGCCATGTACATGGCCAGGCCGGCGATCAGATTGTCCTGGTAGATGTGGATGCGCGGGCCAGTGGGAATCAGCATCGACGCCAGCAGCGTGGCGCCGCCGGTGAAGATCAGGCTGTAGATGGCGATGACGATCGCCGCCCGCTTCAGGTTCTTGAGCTTGGGATGCTGGATTTCGCGATTGACCTGGGCCAGCGTCTCCTCGCCGCTCATGGCCAGGATGGAGTGGCCGAAGGCCATGAGGATGCCGAACAGGCCGAAGAGCGGGCAGTCCGCTTCCTTTCAGAAAGCCGAGCGCATCGTCGCTGAACTTCAGGTGCGACGGGATCGGCGAGGGAGGCAGATGCGCGCCGCGCACACCGACCGAATAAGCAACCCCAGACGAGACAGAATGACCACCATGATGGTGGTCACCTGCATCACCCGCAGCGCCTTGTCGCTCGATTCCTCGATCCCCTTGATGTTCTGCCACCAGTAGTAGATCGTCACGGCGGCGGCAAAGAGCGCCGAGGTGTAGTTCATATTGAACTGGATGGGCTGGCCGTGCGCATTCATCAGCGCCGGGGGCAGCCAGTGGACTTGGTTCGCGACCGTCAACAGCTCGTTCAGCAGGCCGGTGATGTACTGGCCGGCAGACACGCCGGAGATCGGGCCCGTAAGGACGTAATCGAACATCAGCGCCGAAACGCTGAGCTTGGCAAATCCGCCGTCCAAGGGCTTCCTTCACCACGCGGTACACGCCGGCGCGTGTAAACATCGAACAGCTCTCGACATACACCGCGCGCACGGCAAAGCTGAACAGCATGATGCCGAGGATGAACCACGGCGCAGCCGCTCCCACCGCCTGCTCGGCGATGCCGCCGGCATAGAAGGCCGAAGAACCCAAATCGTTGAGGACGATGGCCGCAGCGCGCCAGAAGGAGATGAACGTGAGCATCACCGAGGAGGCTACGATGAGCCTTACGCGGTCGTTCGGTGGTGCTACGGTCGTTCGGGTCGAGGCCATCGCGAGGGGTTCCGGCGAGGCTGCCGGTGGCCCAGGGCCTGCTACCACACCCTGGAAATCGTAAGAGCGAAACCACCGCTCTGCGCTGAGTTTAATTCGCCAGCAAATGCCTGTCAATAAAATTAGAGCGCCTCCGATGTGCGCGTTGCATCGCACAATTTGACCGGATTAGGAATTCGCGTAAGGAATCCGGGAATGTGCGGGGTGCCGTTTTCTTGAGGAAAACGGCACTCTCGAGCATCAACTCGCACTACACCAATTCCTAATCCGGTGCAGGCAGGGGCATCGGCCGCTGCTTCGAGCGCCTGCGGCAAAGCCGGCGCGCGGCCCAAAAATCTACGGCACTTGACGGATACGTCATTTGACGTATACTGGATTCATGGCCGTAAAGAAAATGAATCTCGATCAGTTTCTGGAGTTCCTGAAAAAGCAGCAGGGAGAGCAGACTGCGCAGCAATTCGCTTCCAGGCTCGGCGTTTCTCCGCAGTACCTGAGCGACGTCTACAACGGAAGGCGGCCGCCGGGAGAGAGCATCACATCTGCGCTCAAGGTGGAGAAATCGGTGGTTTACGCCGTGCCGATGCCGCCTTCCAAAACCCGCTCGTCAACAAACCCTTCCGGGGGGGAGGAAAAATGAAGGACAATTTCACGCGCATTGCGATCATTCTCGATCGCTCGGGCTCCATGGAAAGCTGCAAGGAATCGACCGTGGCGGGCTTCAACGAATTCATCAGAGCGCAACGCGCGCTGCCCGGCGAAGCCATGGTCAAGCTCGTGCAATTCGACGACCAGTACGAAACCGTCTTCGACATGAACCTCAAGAGCTGCCCCGAGCTCACACAGAACACGTTTGTGCCGCGTGGCTCGACGGCGCTGTTCGACGCCCAGGGACGCACCATCGTCGAACTGGGCCGTGAGCTTGCCGCGCTCCCGGAGCAGGAGCGCCCATCGAAGGTCATCGTGGTCACGCTCACCGACGGCCTGGAGAACGCCAGCAAGGAATACAGCCTCCAGCAGATCGGCGAGATGATCAGGGAGCAGAGAGATAAGTACAGCTGGGACTTCGTCTTTCTGGGCGCGAATCAGGATGCGGTGAAAACGGCTGAGGCGATGAGTATTCCACTCCCCTCGGCCATGAGCTACAGCACCAGTAAAGCGGGCATTGCCGCCACCATGGCGGCCGTTTCTCATTATGTGGGCGCAGCGCGTGGGGGCAAGGTTGCGGCATTCTCGGCGGAGGAACGCAAGGCCGCGATGGATAAGGATGCCTAAGCCTCTGGCCGCTTGATCTTGTATCAATTCCCGGTGCCCAGGTTTCGATTTTGAGACCTGGAAAACCAGGATGCACATGTGCGAATGCACACAGTCAGACCCTAATCTTTACCGAACAGTTCCTTCCCGTCCTCGAAAAAGCTGATCAGCACCACCACCGCCGATCCCGCCAGGCCGAGAAAGAACATCACTTCCAAAGTTCGCATTGCCACAATGGCCAGCAACATGTTGTTCATTTTAGCCCATCCGGATGTTTTACACTCGGCCCTGTATGGACTTGTTCCAGAAACCGTGGGCCGCCGCAGTCCTGTCAGCGGGCCTGCTTGAGGTGCCGTTCCCGCTTGCCGGGCCGATGCCTCCGTGGCGCTCAGTCTTCGCCTGGTTCGCGCTTCTGCCGCTCCTTTGGGCCGTCCTGACGACTTCAAGCTCCAGCCGCCCTCATTCTCTCCGCCGCGCCTTTTTTATGGCCTATCTCTGCGGCTTTCTGTGGTACATGGGCAATTGCTACTGGGTTCGCGACACGATGATGCGCTACGGCGACATGCCGCCGCTGGCTCCCACACTGCTGCTCATCGGGTACAGCCTGGTGCTGGGCCTCTACTTCGGCCTCTTCGGACTGGGCGTCGTCGCTGGTGCGCCGCGCCACCGGTTCCACGCGGCTCGCCCTCGCCTTTGCGCCCATCCTGTGGGCCGGCCTGGAACTGGCCGCCGCCCGCATCACCAGCGTGCCCTGGGATCAGCTCGGCTACTCGCAGGTGGACAACGCGCTTGTCAACCAGCTTGCGCCGTGGACAGGCGTGTATGGCATCAGCTTCGTTCTGGTTGCAGTCAACGCCTTGCTGGCCGGCGGTTTGCTGCTGGGGAGTGAGTCCAAAAGACGCCTTGCAGGCCGCTGGGCTTGGGCCGGATGCGGCTTGATTCTGCTTACGTCCGGTTTCTGCGGGGTGTTTGTCCCGGCGTCCAACCCCGATCCGACGGCGACAGCGGTGCTGATTCAACCGAATCTCGACGTCGGCTCCGCCAACAACTGGCAAGGGCCGGCATGGGACAACCATATCGCCGAATTCATTCGTCTGGCCGAAGAGCAATGCAAGACCTACATCGCAGGAATTCCGCAGACCGGCGCGTCGACCGGCGAGATTATCTGCCCACCGTACCCAACTCATCCCGATCTCGTCGTCTGGCCGGAGTCGCCCGCGCCCTTCGATCAGACGGACCCGCGGTTCGATAAGGCGCTGGCCAACATTGCGGACGCCGTCGAAGCGCCGCTGGTGGTGGGCGGCATCGGCTGGGACCATGACGACACCACGCAGGGGTGGCGCTATTACAACTCTGCGATCGTCGCGGACGCAGGCGGGCAAATTGTCGGCCGCTACGACAAAATTCACCTCGTCCCCTTCGGCGAATACATACCCTTCCAGAATCTGCTCGCCTTTGCCCACAAGCTTACCGGGAGGGTTTCGACCTTCACGCGCGGCAGCGTGCGCAAGACCTTTCTGCTCGATACGCAGAACGGCGGAAGCCATCGCTACGGCGTATTCATTTGCTACGAGGCGGTCTTTGCCGACGAGGTTCGCCAGTTTGCGCGCCTGGGCGCAGAAGTGCTGGTCAACATCAGCGACGACGGATGGTACGGCGACACAAGCGCACCATGGCAACACCTGAACATGGCGCGCATGAGGGCCGTCGAGAACCGCCGGTGGATTTTGCGTGACACGAACACGGGCATCACCGCGGTCATCGACCCCTACGGCCGCGTGCGCCAGAGCATTCCCCGGCATCAGACGGACGCACTACCCGCCGAGTTCGCCTTCCGCGACGACATCACCTTCTACACCGCGCATGGCGACGTGTTTGCGTGGGTGTGCGTGCTGCTGAGTTTGGTGGTTGTGGGCTTGGCGGGAATAAAGCTGCTGCGTTAGAGGGTGGCAGTAGGAGCCCGAGCCTAAAGGCCACGCATTGAGCCGGCTCAATTCAGGGGCCTGAATTCCCCTGCTCCCTCCGTTGGTCTTCCGGAATGTGCGAGGTGATATTCTCAAGATCAGTCCAGTAGTAAGCAGACCCACAGTCCAACCCAAAGCCAGGTCCCACGAGCCCATGTCGCTAAACGATCTCGAATTCGCTTACGCTCCGGTCCGCAATCAGGTGCGCGACCTTCGGGAGTATCTTTGACCCTGCCCGCCTGCGCAGGGAACTCTCTGAAATAGAAACCAAGCTCGCCGATCCAGCGCTGTGGTCCAATCCAAACGCCACCAAGCCACTGATGCGCGACAAAAAGCGCCTCGAAACACTGGTGCGCGACGACGAGGAACTGGTCCGCCGCACCGGCGACGTTGAAGCCTACTTCGAGCTGGCGCGCGAGGGCGAAGATGTTCTTTTGGATTTGGAGAAGAGCATCAAGGAACTGGGGACTTTCGCCGAGGAGCTCGAGGCCCGCACGATGCTGAGCGGCGAAGCCGACGCGCTGAATGCGATTGTGACCGTGCATCCCGGCGCAGGCGGCACCGAAAGCCAGGACTGGGCCGAGATGCTAATGCGCATGTATCTGCGCTGGGCCGAACAGCAGAGCTTCAAAACCGAGATGAACGACTACCAGGACGGTGAAGGGGCCGGCATCAAGTCCGCCACCTTCACCATCATGGGCGAAAATGCCTTCGGCATGCTGGCCGGCGAAAGCGGCGTGCACCGGCTGGTGCGCATCTCGCCCTTCGACAATGCCAAGCGGCGGCACACTTCGTTCGCTTCGGTCTACGTGTCGCCGGAGATCGACGAGACCATTCACGTCGACCTGAAGCTCGAAGACCTGCGCATCGATACGTACAGATCGGGCGGCAAGGGCGGCCAGCACGTGAACACCACCGACTCCGCGGTGCGCATGACGCACATACCAACCGGCATTGTTGTGCAATGCCAGAACGAGCGCTCGCAGCACTCGAACCGCGAAAAGGCGATGAAGATGCTTCGCTCGCGGCTCTACGAGTTCGAGCTTGAAAAGAAGCGCGCGGAGAGTAAGAAGCTCGAAGACTCGAAGCTCGACATCAACTTTGGCTCGCAGATCCGGTCGTATGTGTTGCAGCCCTACCGCATCGCAAAGGATCATCGCACCAAAGTCGAGGTCGGCGACGTGGACAAGGTGCTGGACGGTTATCTGGAGCCGTTTTTGCGCGGGTATTTGCTGGCGAAGCGGCGCGGCACGGCCGTGGCCGCAGCCGAGTCGGAGGATCTGGACGTGTAGTACAGATCTTCGCCGCCGAAGCGCTATTGTTTGCCGGGCTTCCCGATGAGATTCTGGGCGGCCTGGGAATGCTCCGCCTTTCGTGCAACGGCGCGGGCGCGATTGCGCAGCGCAGTGGCATCGTCTGGCCTCAGGCGAATGGCCTCATCGAAGTCTTGAATGGCGCGGTCGAACTGGCCCTCATCGGCGTACACGGAGCCGCGGTTATCGAACGCCTCAGGGTAGTCGGGTCTCAGGCGGATGGCCACGCTGAAGTCTTCGATAGCGCGGTCGCGCGCTTCTGTACCATAGAAGGCCAGGCCGCGGTTATTGAAGGCCTCGGCGTAGTCCGGTTTCAAGCGAATGGCCTCGTTGTAATTCTCAATGGCGCGGACCCTCTCGCCTTTAGCGTTCAAGGCGTAGCCGCGGTTGTTGTAGGCGTTAGGGAAATCGGGCTTGAGCCCGATGACACTGTCGAACTCCGCAATCGCCCGGTTGACTTCGCCGAGGCGCAGATAGGCGATGCCGCGGTTGAATCGCGCCTCTGCGTATTTCGGATTGAGGCGAATAGCTTCGTCGTAGTCCTGAATCGCGCGGACCAGGTCGCCCTTGCTCGCATACGCATTGCCGCGATTGTTGTAGGCTGCGGAATAATCCGATTTGAAGCCAAGCGCCTGACTGTAGTCCTCGATGGCGCGGTCGAACTCGTTCTTGGCGTAGTATGCGATGCCGCGGTTATTGAATGCCTCCGCGTTGTCCGGCTTGAGGGAGATGGCCTCATTGAAGTCCTGAATTGCGCGGTCGAATTGGATCTTGGCGCGATAAGCGTTGCCACGGTTATAAAATGCCTCAGGGCTGTCTGGATTTAGGGAGATGGCCTCATCAAAGTCTTGAATCGCGCGATCGATCTCGCCTTTGTCCTGGTAAACGAGACCTCGGTTGTCATAAAGCGCGGCATACTTCGGGTTGAGTTCGATCGCCCTATCGAATTCCCGAATGGCGCAGTCCAATTCGCCCCTCGCCTTGTACGCAAGGCCGCGCTTGTTCAGCGCAACGGCCATACCGCGCGGAGTTGCGTCGGCGATTACAATCTGCCTGGAACATACCTTTGGATTGGCCGCCGCACCCGATGTACTGCCGGCCGCTAAATTCTCCCCCTGGCAGGGGGCCTGTGCCGGGCCGGTGGCGAGGACCGATAAAACGCAAAGCGCGCCAGCCGCCGCACAGAAACAATGCACGGTTCTTCTCTGAATGCAAAGCAGATAAGTCGCGTCCCAACCCACGGCCATACAGCGGGCCCCTTTCCCGTGTTTGGGACAGAGATAGAGGGGAAGGAAACGGAAGCAACGAGCGGATCCTGCGGCTTCACCGTCGGCGCACACACGCCGTCGCAAGCAGCCCACTCAGCTCTCGCCGGACTCCCTATTCTGTCGGTTAAGCTAAGTCAAGATACGCCCAATTTATAAGAAAATGCAAGGGGCGCGGTCGTCTGCATGCTTTAGGGTAAGAAAGAGAATCCGCGCAAGACTCGATGCGGCCACTTCCCATCCGTCACTGCGCATTGTGAACTGGGAACTCGGAACCGGGAACTACGAACTGTGAGCTTATGAACGACCCCGCAATTATCGACGAAATTCTGCGCGCGACGCACAACATTGCCGTGGTGGGCATGAGCGACAAGCCTCACCGTGACAGCCACAAGATCGGCCGCTACCTGGCTGAGCAGGGCTATCGCGTCTTCCCTGTCAATCCCGCGATCAAAGAGGTGCTGGGAGGGCCGTGCTACGCGGATCTCGACGCCGCGCACGCGGCCGCCTACGCCGAAGCAGACCGGGAATCGACCTCGTCGATGTCTTTCGCGCTTCGGAGCACGTTCCAGCTATCGTGGACGATGTGATCCGGCTCGGCATTCCTTGCCTGTGGCTTCAGGACGAAGTGATTCACGACGAAGCCGTGGCCCGCGCCCGCGCTGCCGGCGTCAAGTGCGTGCAGAACGAGCAATACGTAGTCGAGCAGGCACAACAT
>CAWCXX010000058.1:0-20825 GCA_963799445.1 uncultured Acidobacteriaceae bacterium
TGACAAGCAGCGATTTTATGTGGATAATTCTCTGCTGCTCCACTTCTTAGGTCTGTGCCTTCATCAAAGTCGGCCTGGGGCTGTGCTGTGAGTGTCTCAAGATTTTTACGGGCGGCGCCGGCGAACCATTGCAGGGCGCCGCGATTGAAGGCGTCAAGTGCGGAGTCGCCATGGCATCTCCATGGCAGGCTGGTGGCCGCGCGACAAGTGAGAGGACCCTGTTGGAGGTCCTATTTCCCAATGGCTCCGGGACACGAATCCGGGCCTTGGTATGGGCGGTCGGAGAACCTCCCACGTGGGAATGCTCTTTAACGTGTAACAAACCGTAACAGGAGGCGTTATGTTGAAGTTCTCTTTGTGTAAGGGGAAAATAGTCTATTGGGCGCTGGCGGCTTTGCTCAGTGTTGGCATCTTTGTCCCTCGTCTGATGGCGCAAGCCGATAAGGGCATTCTTTCCGGCACCGTGACAGATACCTCGGGAGCGGTGGTAGTGGGAGCAAACATCCAGGTGACGGACGTCGGTACCGGGAGCACTTATTCCGCGGTGACCGATTCCCAAGGCAGTTGGGTCATTCCAGAGCTGCTCGTAGGCAACTACCAGGTTCAGGCCACCAAGGCCGGCTTCCAGAAGATGGTTCACTCGGGAATCACGCTGACCGTCGGCGCACACCTGCTGGTTGATTTCAAGCTTCCCGTAGGACAAGCCACGGAAGTGGTCACAGTGACGGGCGAGGTGTCGCAGGTGGATTCGACGACCGCGACCGTTTCCAGCCTGGTCGCCCCCAAACAGATGGCGGACCTGCCGCTCAACGGGCGCAATTTCGAGCAGTTGTTGTCCTTGGCGGCCGGGGTGCAATTCGTCTCGCAGCAAGGGGGAGGCGGTGGGGTGTCGAGCGCCTTTTACGGATCGGAGAACAACTACTCGGTCTCCGGATCCAGACCCGTCGGACAGGCGTTCCTGCTCGACAACACCGATATCACCAACTTCTGGCAGCATGGCACCGGCTCCTCGGTCACCGGCAACTCGCTGGGCATGGACGCCATCCAGGAATTCAGTGTCCTGACCAACACCTACAGCGCCGAGTATGGCGGCACGGGAGCAGCCGTCAATGCCGTCACCAAGTCAGGCACGAACGACCTGCATGGGTCAGTCTACGAGTACCTCCGCAACAGCGTTCTTGATTCGAAGAACTATTTCGACCTTGGAAGCGCGCACATCCCTCCTTACCATCGAAATCAGTTCGGCGGCGCATTAGGCGGGCCGATCAAGAAGGACAAGGCGTTCTTTTTCGTCAATTACGAGGGCTTGCGGTCCTCGCTGGGCGAGACTGGCCAGGCGTTAGTGCCGGACCCGCTCATTCTTAGCGCCATCGACTACGAGGCGCTTAACCCGGATATCGCAAACGTTCTGGCCCTCTATCCCGCGGCGCCAAAAATCGCGGTGCCTACCCCGGGGGCTACCCCGGGCCTCACCGACTGGTACGACTCGGAGGCGCCCTTTATCGTAAACGAAGACTACGTCCTCGGCCGCTTTGACTACACGCTGGGCCCGAAGGACACCTTCTTCGCGCGCTACGTCCACGATGGCGCAAATCAAACCAACCCTTTTCCCAGTTCCACGCTTCCCGGATGGCCAGACCTCGACAGCTCGGGGGACCACTATTTTACGGCAGAAGAGCGGCGAACGGTTTCGAGCAGGATGGTCAACGCGGTGCGGTTCGGTGCCGTGCGGAACAACGAGTCCGCGAAAAGTCCGGGCAGCGTGCCGGCGCTCGCCCTCACGCCGGGAAGAGACAACGCTATCGTCGGGCCCGGCTCGGGCATAGCACCCGTCGGTCCGTCTAGCTCTAGTCCTTTCCAGATTGTTCAAAACAGGTACTACGGCGCCGACGACGTAGTCCTGTCCAAGGGCCGCCACAGCATCCGGTTTGGCGCCCAAATTGCCAGAATACAGACTACGATGAGTGCGCCCTTTGCCCAAGGTGGTGACTGGGGCTTCCAAAACTTCTCCCTTTTCCTCCAGGATAATCCGTTCCTGTACTTGGGCATGGCGGGACCCAGTCTCGTCTTTACGGACAACACCGGCAAATCGTATCCGTATAGCGAGCGTCACTACTTCCGGGAGATCGATTTGGATCCCTACTTCCAAGATGACTGGAAGGTATCAGCCCGCCTGACGCTTAATCTGGGCGTGCGCTATGAGTGGAACAGCGACGCCGTTCCCGCCGCAGGCGTTCCCCTGGAAGCGATTACCAACCCGTTGACCTCCACCGGGTTCACTAGCGTTCCCCACGTCCTGCCTGCCAATCCCAACAAGATGAATTGGGAGCCGCGCATTGGCTTGGCCTGGGATCCTTTCAAGGACCACAAGACCTCGGTGCGTGCCGGTTTTGGCATCTTCCACGAGCCGTTAGCCGCTCGTACCTATGCACCGGCGTATTATCTCGGTCCGCCATCGACGGCCTACTTAGCGATCAACCTGCACGGGATAAACGGGCTTCAAGACTATTTTCCGCCTACGCTTTTCTTTCCCACCCTGCCAACCTCTGGACCGACGACGGAGTTTGCCGGGCTCGATTACGACACGGACCGCACGCCCTATGTCATGCAGTACAACCTGACCATTCAACGTCAGATTACCGCCGGCACAGTGTTTTCCATCGGCTTTGTCGGTTCCGCCGGCATCCACCTGTTCTCGGAGCATGACGCGAACCCGCAGTTGGGTGAAACTGACCAGTATTTTTCCACCGGCCAGCCCAACCCGGACTATAGTGCCAGTGCCTCGGGTCCTCATGGGTCCGTGACGAACCCCTTCGTGGGACTCTTTGCCAACCCTAATTTCAGCAGCCTCGCGAATGACGAGGCGACCACTCACTCGTGGTACCACTCGTTGCAGGCCATGCTCAATCGCCAGTTTAGCCATAGCCTGATCGGGCAAGTGGCGTACACCTATTCCAGGAGTGTCAACGATGGCTCGTCCAGCTCGGGTCTGGAACAAGGCAACTATGAAACAACCGACACTTACGACCAGGCCTATGACCGTGGACCTAGCACCTACAATGCAACCCAGGCGTTCCGCGTCAACGCCGTGTATTCGTTGCCATTCAAGGGCAACCGGGCGGTCGCCGGCTGGTCGGTCAGCCCGATTTTCACCGCCTCCACCGGCCTTCCGGACAACATACAAGATGGGGCGGCCGACCAGGCGGATTTGCAAGGTATTGAGGGCCCCCGTCCGAGTTATGCGCCTGGCGGTAACTGCAAAGTACTCCTGAAGACCGTGGCGAACTGGTGGAATCCGAACTGTTTCATTTTGCCGCCCTATGGCACTCTTGGCAACGTGCCCAGGAACTCGGTCTATGGTCCCGGCTTGTGGGATCTCGATTTCTCTCTCATCAAGGACACCAAGCTGACCGAGAGGCTGAACATGCAGTTCCGGGCGGAGTTCTTCAACATTATGAATCACCCGAGCTTCGGGAGCCCGAACCCAGCCGAGGGCGTATTCACTGGCTCGATAGCTCGGGGCCCGGTGCCGACTACTCCCTCGTCTTATGTAGTCACTGGAGTCAACACGACCCCGGGCTCTGGGACGCTGGGCTCTTTTCTCTGCGATGGGGGCGAATCGACATCGTGCTACAGTCCCACCACAGGGCGATTGGCGTATACGGCCGTGCCCTCGCGCCAGATCCAGTTCGCATTGAGGTTCAGTTTCTGATCTGGCTTTCGGCGCTTTGACAAAGCGGGGACGTGAGTTCTTGACGTTTCCGCTTCAATCAGAAAGACCTGGGGCAGCCGGTCAAGGCTGCCCCAAGTTTTTGCTTAGAGAGCATAGAAATCCGGGTAGACAAGCCACCTTCATTAGCGCATTGTTCCCAGCAGTGCGGAAGCCTGGATACCAACCGCGGAAGGTCCCTTCTACGGCAAAACCAGAGAAGGTGTGCCTTTTTCAGCTTTTTTTGAAGGTCGCCGCTCCTTGGGGTCGCGGCGACTTAAGTGCAGCGGCTTCGGGTTACAGCATCTCTGGTTTTGCTATAGGCGGTCATCCAGCATCTGCGCGCGCGCCTGTAGTCATAGATGCACCCCTCTTCGTCCATTGCATCTGTTGCTTTTTCACGAACCGTTTACTTATAGTTATGTAGGCAGGGAGCGTCGAAACTGTACTTTGAGCACAATCGCTGTGGTCACAAAAGCGGCGAGATCGGCGGTAGGTCCAGCCAGCCACGCCCCGGTGAGTCCCCAGGTCAAGGGCAGAATGATCAATGACGGCACCAGAAAGAATACTTGCCGGCAGAGGGCCAGCAGCAGCGAGATTTTGGCCTTGCCAATGGCTTGGAAGAACGTCGAGGTGCTCATCTGGAATCCGATAAGGGGAAACATGAGGACGAAGAGCCGCATGCCCTTCACGGTCTGAGCTATAAGTTGTGCATCACGGGTGAATGCGCCGGCCACGGCATGCGCAAAGATCTCGGCGATCAGTAAGCCACCGGTCATCCCGCAGGTGGTCCCCACGACTGCGTTGCGGAAGACAGCCTTCACCCGGTGGAACTGCCGCGCCCCGAAGTTGTAGCCGGCAATCGGCTGCATTCCCTGATTCACGCCCATGCTCACCATTCCGAAGAACATGGCCAGCGTATTGACGATGCCAAATGCCCCGATGGCGTAATCGCCTCCATAACGGTACATCCGCACATTAAATAGGACGGCAGTCATGCTGGCGCAGAACATCATGACGAAGTTCGACATGCCGATGGCGACGATTCCCCGAATAATCGTCAGTTTTGGGCGAAGGTACTTGCGGTGGAACCGCACGGTACTCTTCCGGAGCAGGAAATGAGGGAACGCGAAGACCGCTCCCGAAGTTTGGGCGAGAACAGTTGCGAAGGCCGCGCCCCGGATTCCCCAGTGAAAAACAAAGATAAACACAAAGGCAAGGACGCAATTGACCACCACAGTCATTAAGGTGTTGGCCATGGCCCTACGCGGATAGCCGGAGGCCCGCGTAGCGTTGTTCAGTCCGAAATAGAGATGCGTGAAGACATTGCCAATAAGGATAATCCGCATGAATTGCCCGGCATAGGGCAACGTCCCCACGCTGCCCCCGATCATCAGCAGAATCGGCTTGAGCAGCGCCAGACAGACGATAGAGTATCCAAGCCCCAAAGTCAGGTTGAGGAAAAGGGTGTTTCCCAGGATTTCAGCGGCTTCCTCGGGCTTGTGTTCCCCCAAGCGTATCGAAATGAGCACGCCGCCCCCCACGCCGACTAAGCCGCCGAAAGCCGCCGCCATATTCATCAGGGGTAGGGTGAGCGCCAGGCCGGCAATGGCCATGGGGCCTACTCCCTGCCCAATGAAGATCCGGTCAATGATGTTGTAGAGAGAGGCGGTCGTCGAGGCGATAATGGCAGGAATGGAGTATTGTGCCAGCAGCCGCCAGATATTGCCGCTGCGCAGCTGATGGATGTTTTCGTGAGCGAGAGGTTCTATCGCGACATTTTCCCGGGACATTGTATCCTGGACCAACCCTCTGACCTCCCTGTCGCAACACCGGCGAGGACCCACATACCAGTTTCTTGAGTACTCTTAGCAGCCGGATACGCAACCCCTACTCACGGGATTGACATTTGCGGGGCTCCGGAGTAAACCTCTCGGTTTTGCCCCTTGCGAACCGCAGCAAATGGCAATAATCCGTGCCCAATCCTCGCAGGTCGTTGATTTCATGAGGCTAGACACGCTAAACAATTACGAGTTATACAGCCAGGCGGGAGTAACTCCAAAGATCATCGTCACCGCGACGAACAAATGCCCGAAATATAACACTTTCTGATGTAGAAACGCGCTTAACAATTACTATAACTCAAGGAACTTTTCGTTGAGCGCGCTGGCGTTGCACCTCGCAGCCCTTGGTCTGCTCCTGGCGCTCGATTTGGTCCAGGGGGAGTTGCAATCTGGATGGGGCAGACAGCCAAGCCTCCAGGGAAGAGAACCCTGCCGGGCGTGGGACCGGGCGTCCCCAGCGAAGGGGACCAGCGAATCCCGGCAGAGCGGTGGAACTGGATGACAATTGAACTCGCCACAGTTGCTAGAGCTGCTGACTGTGCGCGGATCAGCAGAGTTGCGCGGAAACAGGCTCTTCCGTACCTACCGGACCTCCATACGACAGACGAGGATCTGGACTTCTTTGCCAATCGCGTTTTTGGAAAGGACACTGTCTTTATCGCACTGGATGAAGAGCGGCAAAGTGTCGGATTTATAGCTTTTGGTGACGGCTGGATCAATCATCTCTATGTCCTGCCCAGCCATCAGGGGCTCGGTATTGGAGGGTTGTTGCTCGACAAGGCAAAACAGGGAGCGCGGACTCTGAGGCTTTGGACCTTCGAACGAAACGGGCGCGCCCTGCGTTTCTATAGGAAACGAGGGTTCAGGGTCATTGATCGGACTGATGGCGCCCGCAACGAGGAACAGCAACCGGACCTGTTGCTGCAGTGGGATTCTTAGCTTCCGCATCATCGGCTAATCTGGCCCCGGGGTTCGAACCGAAATACGATGGGCGCCGATTGCATTGCCTCAGCCTACTTCAATGACCCTTCACACTCCCATCGCCTGTAGCCATCATTTCCTGGGCAGAGGCTTCTCTTTTCCCAGTCTTTTATAGAACTCTTCCGGTATGTTCGCAGGGTCTTTGTAGAAGGCAAAGTGGCAGAAGCCGGGCCGCTTCGGCTCATTCACGAGATGAACGGGTTGGAGTTCTCCAGTACCTTCAAAAGCCAGCATCTCCATGATCGGACAATGTACGCAATAAATCGGAAAGTCTTTCATGCCCCAGGTGATGGGGTGCCGTTCTTCCACCCTGGCTAAACCGGCTTCGTAGCCTCCCAGCTCGATAATCCTCTCCCCGGAACCGCAGGGTTTCATGGTGACGACAACCTTCTCGTCGTCTTCCTCGATGGTAATGGGCTGAAGATGTCCGCGAAATGCCTTGACCTGATTGATTATGCGTGAGCGCAAGTCCGTCTCTTTTGACGGCTTGAAGACGGTTTTTCCTTCGATGGTGTGGGCGAACCGTTCGGCCTTCTCCACGGACTCGATTCCGTAGTTTTGGTAGATATAGGTCAGTAGCCCGGTCGCCCAGAACATGTAACCGTCGTGCAGGTGGTTGAACTCTTTATACATGCGCTGGACGAGTTCTTTCGCCTTCTGCTTATCGCCCTGTTCGATCGCTTCTTGGGCGACATCCAGTGTGCGCCTTCCCATCTCGCGCAATTCTTCGTCGGTAAACAGTCTGTTGCCGCTCATAGTCTCTCCTTGTCCGCTCCATTTAGCTCGGTTCCCGCATCGTTTCGCCACTACCGGCGGGGCTGGATTGGCAATGGGGCGCCAGCTCTGCCTTACTCCGCCGCTCCCCAGTTGAAGCCCTGGCTGCTCGCCGCTGCGCCTGAAACATCCACGATAGAAGCGCCGCCGTCAACCGTCAGAATGCAGCCCGTCATGAACGACGAATCGTCACTCGCCAGGTACACGCAAACGCCGGTCATTTCCTCAGGTTTGGCCGCCCGGCGCAGGGGCACGTTAGCCATGATGCGCGCTACCACGCCATTGACATCGGTATTGAGCGCCTGCATCATCGGACCAACCGCATCGCCGAATGATTCGGTCAAAGTGGCGCCAGGGCAAACCACATTGCATCGCACTTTTTGGGGGCCGTAATCCAAAGCGGCCTGCTGAGTCAGCATATTGAGCGCCGCCTTCGAGGTGCAGTAGGGCGCCATGGTCGGAAGGCAGCGCAACCCGCCGAGCGAGGAGATATTGATGATCGACCCGCCTCCACCTTTGACCATGTGGGGGATGGTTGCCTGCATCAACTGAAAGGGACCGATCACATTGACCTCCAGCACGTGGCGAAAGACAGCCGGGTCTACCTCGGTTACCGCGCCGCCGGGGTCGATAGCGGCGCAATTGATGACCACATCGATTTTGCCGCCCCAGGCTAAAGTGGCAGCAGCCATGCGCTGCGTATCCGCGACGTTCGTGACGTCGCCGGCGCATGCCATCATAGCGCCCGTTGGCGCCGCCTGCACAACCTTGTCCAGTACGGCTTGGCGCCGGCCCACAATACAGACCTTGGCTCCTTCCGTGACAAACCGCTCTGCCAATGCCCGGCCAATTCCTGTGCCGGCACCGGTAATGATGGCTACTTTTCCTTTAAGCTGCATGGCACTGTCCGTTTCCTTTCTTGTGCGTGTTGCCGATTTGGCGCGCCTGACGGGTGGAAGCGCCGGCCTTCGGGCTGGTGAATGCAAGTAATCGACACCAGCTCAGAGCATATTTGAAAAACTATTGCGGTAGTACCCACCGTTCTGCCAAGGGCTAGAGCTCTGCTGTTACCGGCCCCATCTGACATGTTGAAGTCGTGCTCGATACCGCCCTGGCCTTTGCGATATGCTCCGCAAATATCATGAATGATCCGCGCCAGGTGTCCAAACGACAGAAAACGCGCCTGTCCCAGGGTGGGAGCGCCGGACTTCAGCGCAGCACTTCCACCCCTCGGGCACAGATGCATGATCAGCCGATCGGAGACCCGGTTGGCTAGGTGGTTGCCACCGTAAAAACATCGTCCTCCTGAATGATCGGGAGCACGTTTGTATAGTTCTTAACGTCGGGGAGCAGAGTGTCACGGTGCTTCGCATCACCTTCCATGAATGCCTTTTCGTCCTCGAACCAGATGTTGAGGGTCGCGATGTAAGGAAGCTTGTCAGAAGTGGGCGACATGATCCCTTTGCGCAACTCGACCCGCTTAATCAGGTTGCCGAAAAGGCCCATGAACAAAGGCATATGATGATTCTTGTAATAGTCGAAGTCGAATTTAACGCCCGGCTCGTTCGGGTACAGGATGGTGAGACATTTCATGATTGTTGCTCCTCTCCTATCAGCTACAAGCTGATGATATGCCTCCCGGCACAGCGGCCGGGCGGGCAGTTAGGTTTTACAGTTTTCCCCAGCAGTTTAACCTGCCACGCCGGTGTGACCCTTGACCCGTGCGATGAAATCGCGGCGGCCTTTTTCGAAGTCCGCCAGGCGCGGGTCGCCCTCACCTTCGGGAAGCGCCTGCACGATCTCTTCCGAGAGCTCCCGCATTTCGTCCCGGAAACCGCTGGCGGTAAACACGTAGAACTCGTTGTTCTTGATCGCCTTGAGGACCATTTCGCCGACTTCCACCGGGTCCTGCCCGGCAGTCTGGGTCACCGCCCTCACCCCGGCCCAGCCCTCCTGAGTAAAGCCGCTGTTCTTGGCAAGTTCCGGGGGACGCGTCTTATAGCTCTCGCCTAACCCCGTCTTTACCACCCCAGGACATAACATGGTCACGCCAATGTTGTGCTCGAACAGGGAGTAGCGGAGGGCCTCGGTCAGGCCGCGCACGGCAAACTTGGAGGTGACGTAGACCGTCGATCCCGGCCCCACGAAGAAAGCATTCATGGAGGCGGTGTTCACGACGTGGCCGCCTTCGCCGTGTTTCTTGATTCTGGGGACAAAGGTTTGCACCCCGTTGATTACGCCCCCGGCGTTGACTGCCATGAGCCAGTCGAAGTCTTCGTAGGTAGGGTCGCCCGCGGTCTCAATGGCGATAACACCTGCGTTGTTGCACACCACGTGCACCTTGCCGAAAACCCGCTCCACTTCGTCTGCGGCGCGCTTCATGGCCTCCCGGTCTGTGACGTTAAGCTGAATGGCGTGAACGTCACGGCTTCCGCCAAACCCAGCCATAGCCTGGTCGAGCAAATCCCGCTGGACATCGGCAATGGCCACTTTCATTCCCGCCTTCACAAATGCCTTGGCCATTCCCAGGCCGATGCCTCCACCGCCGCCAGTGATGAAGGCTACCTTTCCCTCAACGTGCTCCATAAGTATCTCCTCTCCAATGTTGAATAAGTTCCTAAGACTCAGAGGTGCGGCACGACGGATAAGTCATCGCCGCCCTACTGTTCGGGACGCCATCGGTTCAGTTGATCTGGTTTGCAGCTACGCGGGCTTTCTTCAGCCCCTCGCGCCTCCTTTGTTCGAACTGGAGACGAATATCAGGGCCTTTATCGGTGGGCAATGACTCAAGAACCTCATCGAAAAGATCCTGGAGTTCCTCCCTGAACTCGCCATGGCTGAAGATATAGAGCTGGTTCCGCCGGATGCCGGCCAGAACCCTTTCGCCCACTTCTTCCGGCGCCATCCCCGCGGTCGCGTTGAGTTCCGGCACGAACGCCATTGCCTGCTGGTTCTTCTCGCTGCTCGGCGAGGCGAGCTCCGGCGGCCGCATTTTCTCGCTCTCATAGATCCCGCTATTGATCAGGCCCGGGCAGAACACGGAAACGCCAATGTTGTATTGGTACAGGCTGTACCGAAGGGCTTCGGTGAGCCCGCGCACTCCGAACTTGGCCGCCGTATAGGTGACTGCGGCCGAACTGGGAAGGAAACCCGCCATGGACGCGGTATTGACGATGTGTCCGCCTTCTCCGTGCTTGCGCAGGCGGGGAATAAACGTCGTCACTCCATTGACCACTCCACCCAGATTGACGCCCAGAACCCAATCCCAGTCGTTGTAGTTGACGTCCTCCACAGGGACAAAAAGGTTGATGCCGGCGTTGTTACAGACAAGGTGAACCTTGCCGAAAACCCGCTCCGCTTCGTCTGCTGCCCGCGCGAAATCCTTTCGGTTGGTGACATCGAGGCGGACCGGGTGCACACGGGACGGGTCTAACTGGGTCATGGCCTTATCGAGGCGGTCCTGCCAAACGTCGGCAATCACGACTTTCATCCCGGCTTTTGAGAACGCGCTGGCCATGCCGAAACCTGCGCCGCTGGCCCCGCCGGTAATGAATGCTACCTTCCCTTCCACATCTTTCATTGCTTATCTCCTGCAAGATGAAATTGACAAACCGAAAATTTCCCTACGCCGCCGGGAAGTTGCTTGAACAACCCGCTACGCCCGGCATCTGTCACTCTGCAGCGGCCCGTAGTTGTGGAGACCGCAGTGTCTCGATGAGCTGCGGGTTATTCGTGGTTGGTGTAGCCGCCATGACGGCCTGATAGCGGGCAGTAACGGCATCGCGCCACTCGCCGTGGGTAATGATGTAAAGATCGTCGTTCTTAATAGCTTTGACGACCATCTCTCCCACTTGCTCGGGTTCCATCCAGATATCGGGCACGATCCGCCTCCCCAACCGAGCCTCAGACTCCGTGTAGCCGCTATTCTGCTTGAAGTGATCGGGACGGTTCTTCCAGGCTTCGTGTATGTTGGACTTGATCGGTCCCGGGCAGAGCACGGTAACGCCAATACCGGTGGAGGGCAGTTCTGTGTGCAACGACTCTGACATCGCGATCACGGCCGCCTTGGTGGTGGTATAGATCACCATCCACGCCGGCATGGTGGCCGCGGTCATCCCGGCCAATGAAGCCGTGTTGACGATGTGCCCGCCTTCGCCGTGGCGGCGGATACGAGGCAGGAATGTCTGCACGCCGTTGACGACCCCGACAAGATTGACGCCGATGCCGAAGTCCCAATCGTCATAGGTAGCCTTATCGAGGGGACCTTCCAGACCGACACCGGCGTTGTTGACGACGATGTGCACCTTGCCGAAATGGCGCTCCGCCTCATCGGCGGCAGCCGCCATGGCAGTGCGATCGGTAACGTCGAGGCGGATCCCATGCACCGATGCCCGCTGCAACTGGCTGTCGAAGTACGCAAGCGCGCAGTCGAGATGATCCTGGCGAAGGTCGGCAATGACAACCTTCATACCGTTGCGCACGAATACCTTGGCGATGCCGAGGCCGATACCGCTTGCCCCTCCGGTTATGAATCCGACTTTCCCTTGCAAGTCCTTCATCATGACTCCTTATTCATCCGATGCCAAAGGCAATCAGCGGCATTCGAAGTTCTGTGCGTCTTCCGCATTTCCCTGCCCCTTGTACTGAGCTTGCTTCGGGTAAGGACACAACGGGCGGCTGCGCCCTGGGAAGGCCTTGCCGGTTGCGAGGACCGACGTGGGCGCGATCCCCTTTTCTACCCAGTTGACCATTGCACCTAACAAATCAAACTGATCGAGCGCGGGGCCCCCGCTACAGTGGGCCATTCCCGGAACGAAATAGAACTGGCTCCACTTTGATACGGCTTCGGGTCCGCCATTATCGGCGACTATGCCCTTGTAGTAGTCAAAAGTATCGAGCGGTGAAAACCAGGGATCGCTGTCGCCGTGGTAGAAGATCAGTTTACCGCCATGCGCGGAGAAAGTTGTCAGGTTCGTAGACGTCGAATCCACCAGCGGCTGAACAGCCGTCAGCACTTCCTTATCGACATCGATTTCCATGGCAGTCGGCGCGGGTCCGAAGATGCCTGGGCCCGGCACAAGTAATCCTGGATTCGGGGGCCCCGACGTGATGCCAGCGTCGTAGAGGTAAGCGGGATACACCTGGATGCCGTTCGCGGTTTTCGGGCCGCCGATGGCCTTCTTGATGGCGGCGGCCTTGTCCGGAGCCAGGCAGGAGTCACTCTGACCCTGCGTGCAAGCCAGCGTCTCGGGATCGAAATCGCATGCCAGCGGATCAGAGATCATGCCGTCGGCGATGCCGTCTTTGGCGTCGCAGCGCTTCATGAGCGCGTCCATAATGAGTTTGCGGTCGGCATCGGTGATGGCCTGCTCGATCAGCGGTTTCCCGTTTGCATCCTTCGGAGCAATCTGATTGAGGACAACGGGGACCCACCGCGCGAAGGCCAGATTGGAGAATCCGGTGCGCATGGCCGGATCGCCCGAGATGATGCCGTCAAAGGCCGTGGGATAGCGCTGCGAGAGCACCATTCCTTCCCGGCCGCCGGTGGAGCACCCGGCGAAATACGAATAGGAGGCAGGCTTCCCGTAGTAATCGGCAATCAGTTGCCTTGCCAGGGCGGCAACCTGGGCATTGGCAAGATATGCGAAGTCCAGATAGGCCTGCTGGTCTTTCATGAAACTGAAATCAAACGGCCCCCCGTGGCTTTTGTGGCCTGTGTCCGTAGTGACCACCGCGAATCCACGCATCAGCCCGGGAGTGTCTCCGGCGGCAACCAGGCCAAGCGGCGCTTGAACAAAGCCATTGCCGCCGCCTCCACCTTGCATTAAGAAGTCGCTATTCCATTTGTCCGGCATCGCCAAAGCAAATCGGATTCCGAACTCCTCGCCGCCAACTCCGGTGCGGCGATTGATGACGCCTTCGACTCGGCAGTATGCGGGAAGCGGCCCGCTGTGAGCGGGCCCCCAAGGGCTGGGCTCTGTGGTGCCGGCGGCAACCGGCGCAGCCTTGGTGATTTCCACTCCGGAAGCCTTGAAGTTCATCAGGCTGGCGCAGGAACTCGACTGCTGCGCCCACCCACATGGAGCCATCGCGAATGTGGACCAGAATACCATCCATAGTAATTTCGAACGCATCGTGTCTTGCTTTCTCGCGCCGATCATTGCGCGGGGTACTGCTCTGATATCAGCGCTTCGCCGCCGTGGCCTGCGCAAAGATGGGGTTGGAGGTCAGGTACGTAATCTCAGAAGCCCGTGCCTGGTTGATCGGTTCATCGGGAAACGCGGCCAGCATAGCTTTCGCCCGTTCCGCGAAGCCTTCCTTAAATTCCGGGTGAGTGAAGATATAAAGGTCGTTGTTGCGGATGCCGCGCAGCACTCGTTCCCCGCATTCTTCAATCGACATCCAGTTGGGGGAACTCGGCCTCTTTTCCAGTTGCCGTTCCAGCTCCGCAAAGCCGGAGTCCTTCTGGTACTTTTCGGGCCGCGTCTTTCCGGTCTCCTGAATGTTGGTCGCCACCGGGCCCGGACAAAATGCAGAGACACCGACGTTACTTTCCGCGAGCTCGCCGCGCAGAGCTTCCGCCAACCCGATCACACCGGCTTTGGCCGTGGAGTAGATGGCTGACCCAGACAGCGGCAGGACGCCGGCCATGGACGATGTATTGACGATGTGTCCGCCCTCGCCGTGCTTGAGAATGCGCGGCAGAAAAATGGTAATTCCATTTACCACACCTCCAATCATGACGCCCAATCCCCAATCCCAGTCGTCAAATCTCGATTGTGCTATGGGGCCCACCAGCCCCAGGCCGGCGTTATTCACGAGAAGGTGAATCTTTCCGAACACTCGCTCAGTCTCGTCCGCCGCACGCGTGAACGCTTCGCGATCGGTAACGTCAAGGCGGATGGGATGAACGCTTTTGTCCTGCCCTTTCCCCTTGAAGTAAGCTATTGCCTCGTCGAGATGGTCCTGCCGAACGTCAGCGATCACAACCTTCATGCCCGCATTGACGCACGCCATGGCTATACCGAGACCGATGCCGCTCGCTCCACCGGTAATGAAACCAACCTTCCCTTGCACATTTTTCATTTGAGAACCCCTATCGCTGTCGCGCGGCAAGAGTGAACTGAACCTTCAAACCCAAGCCCCGCAAGGCAGGCTCTGAGGTTAGAAGAAAGTCGAAATTGTGACCTCAGCAGCTAGGCCATTTTCAAGATTACGATGGGCAGGGTTTTTCCCCTCAGCGGCTGAAGCCCGTTGTCATCGAATCGTTGCGCTCATGCGCCTGCGCCGCCCAAAATCTGCCTTACAGCAAGAGTTGCATCGAGGCCCATTCCGGTTACTTCACATCGTACCCGGAAGCATTTGTGTTGGCGTTATGCCGCTTCTGACGGGCAAGACGGCGGCGCGCCGCCGTCGCATCCTCCTGATATATCCCGCTCTTGGGCCGCCACTTATCGATCGAAACCGTCTGTGTATAGAAAAAGTCGGTGGTTAACCACAGAGGGTTCGTCTCGCCCCCCACCACAACCGTATTGATGAATTCCGGATTGATGTAGGGGCTGATGAGCGCATCGTCCGGCAATTTAAACCATGACGCGTAGGGCTCCGTACCGGCATGAGCCATCGGCTTGACAAGCGAGTAAACCACGTCGGAAGAGAAGAACTGCTTTTTAGGCATTTTGAAGTTCTCGGAGATCCACTTTGCCAATTGCTGTGGGTTCTCGAATCCCTGCTCCTTGAGGTGTTTCGCCACCAGCGGGTCCATCACCAGCAGGATCTGCGAATGCAGCGCCGGAAAGGCCTGCATCATCAACACCGTTTCCTCCTGCGCGGGCCGGACAGATCCCGCCGCTCCCATGCTGTTGATCGCACTCCAGCCACGGAACAAACTCACCGTGCTCTCTTCCTTCTTGAACCCCTTCTGCACGTGGAATGGCTCAAATACGCTGCGCTCCTCGTTCTCAGCAATGAACATATTGTTGTAGTTCGTGTTGTTGCCGGTTGAGCCCATGAAGGTCTCGCCCAGGCGAGCATCGCCGAGGTTGATCGTCATCAGCGTCCAGGCGCGCCCAATCACGGAGTTCGCGTGGTTGAAAGGACTCAGCGCACCTAGCCCCGAGTTCATCCCAATCTCCTCCCGGATCGGCCCGTTCACGACCGCCATCCGCCCAAACGAAGTCGTGGAACTCGGCATCGACGCTTCCTGGCTTGCCGCCAGTGCCAAAATCACGGGCAGATGCTCCGGCTTGGCGCCCGCCATCACCGCGCTCACCGCCACCTTCTCGACGGTGTATTCCAGCTTCTCCTGCAGCGTCGTCACTGTCATCCGCCCAACCACTTCGTTCGGGTCCGCCGCCGTCCCCGTCAGCATCCGCGCCACCCGCTCCTCGGTTGGAAGCACGATCGGCATGCCGTCGGTCCACCCGTTCTCCAGGAACAGTTCCTGCAGGTTCTCTTCCGTGTCCGGCTTCAGCAGGCGCGGCCGGGACACACTGCGTACCGGCTTCGGGTTCCGCTCCTCCTCCGTCAGCGGCTTGGTCAGCGCTTCCACTACTTGCGGCATCAGCGGCTTGCCGCTAATCGGGTCATTCTCCTCCACGTACCGCTTCAGCACTTCCCGCGGCCGTCCCACCAGCGGATACGGCACGAAGCTGAAGCGCATGTTCATGCCATGATTGAGCGTGTCCCGCGCCGCAAAGTCGGCAAACCGCGCGCTCGCCATCGGAGCCGTCGGTATCCCGTACTTGGTCTCCAAGGTCCGGCAATGTTCGGCCACACTGGCCGTGCAGCCGTCTCAACCACCCACCCCGAAAATCACCGCGTGAGCTTTGTCTTTCACCAGGGCCCACAGGTCGGGCTCGTCCACGAACATGTTGAACCTCTTGCGAACCAACTCAGTCTTCACCGAGGGCAGATGCCTGGCAAACCACGCTACCGTCTCTTCCAGAAAGTCATACCCACCGCCAAACCCCACGTCCAGCAAGAACACCGTTTTCCCGTCAAGGCTATCCAGTCGCTTGGCCAACGGTTGCGGCTGAACGACAGCGGTAGGCTGACCCCTGGGATCGAGCACTGTGACTAACGCGCGGGTTGACTGGACTGCGATTCCTGCCATTTCAAACCTCCCTGACCGCATTCAAGTTGGGTCACCGCGACTCGCATGGTCTGGGCGATGCCGCTAGTGTATTTCCTTGTCTTCGTCCTTAAGGTATTGCTCATATTGCTCGGCTGTCAACAAGCCCTCGAGCGGCGCCGCAGAGCTGAGCTTGATCTTGATGAGCCACGAACCGTGGGCGTCGGCATTGACCTTCTCAGGCGTTTGCAGCAGCGGGTTGTTCACCTCGGTAACGACTCCACTCGCCGGGGCGTACAGATCCGATACCGACTTCATGGACTCCACGCTTCCAAAGCTCTGGTCTGCCTGAACCTGCGCGCCAACCGCCGGCACATCGAAAAAGACAATTTCACCCAAGGAATATTGGGCGTATTCAGTGATGCCGATCGCGCCGATGTCACCGTCCTGTTTGATCCAAAGGTGCTCCCTGGTGTATCTGTAATCGAGCGGGTAGGCCATGCCTCTCTCTCCTCCGGTGGTTGACTTCAGCGCGCATTTGTAGATAACGAGAATCCGGCCCTGGCGTTCAGAACGAAAAGCCACTCTGGGAAGAATCCCTGCCAGTTTCGTACATTGGGCGCGATTCGTCAATGCTTAGTCTTTTCTTTCTTTTCGCAAAAGGCGAGAGTCCCGCGGAGAACCACAATTACTGCTACAATTGCAGGAAAAACCTGGCCGTTCAGCACCAAAGGCCGTTCAGCAGCAACCGCCTGAAAATGGCGGAACGACGAGTCTTTATGGGCTGGCTTGAGAGCTAACTACGAAAAATCGAGGGGGGAAGCAGCATGAGCGTGGACCGAAGGGCGTTTCTTGCGGGTTCTTCGAGACTGTTGTCGGCGAGTTTGCTCGCCGCGGGCATCCCGGCAGCCGCCGAGGCTGAAAATCAACCACAAACGGCCAAACGGAAATACCGGCTCATCGCGACCGAGGAAGCCTTTTCCATCCCGGAGCAAGCGGACGAATTTCGTAAGATTGCGCCCATCGCCTATTCCAATCCGGACTTGGATATGTGGAGGTCCTTCGTGAATGCGCCGCCGGGCGCGTCGCCGTTGTTGAGGCGCCTGCTTGATCTTGAAGGGGAGCGGATTCAGATTATGGATCAGGCCGGCGTGGATATGCACCTCCTGTCGCTCACCTCGCCGGGCGTGCAGATGTTCGATGCCGACACGGCAACCAACATAGCAACCACTGCAAACGACCGGCTGGCCGAGATGGTGAACAAGCACCCCAAGCGTTTCGCGGGCCTTGCGAGCTTCGCCCCCCAGGATCCGAGTCGGGCGGCCAAGGAGATCGACCGCGCGATGAATCAGCTTAAGCTGAACGGTCTGATCGTCAACTCGCATACCGATGGGGAATACCTGGACGACCGGAAGTACTGGCCGATCTTCGAAGCGGCAACCGCCTGCAATGCGGCCCTCTACATCCATCCGCGCAACATGCCGGACCCATGCGCGTTCATGCTGCACGCCAACCCCAACCTGGGCGGCGCGCTCTGGGGCTATCAGATGGAAACCGGGCTGCACGCCATGAGGCTGATTGTGGGCGGGGTATTCGATCAGTTTCCCACGTTGACGGTGGTGCTGGGACACATGGGCGAAGCTTTGCCTTATTGGCTGTATCGCATCGACTACATGTACAAGGTGTACACGCGCGGGAACCCAAAAATCAAGAAGCTGCCGAGCCAGTACGTGAAGGACAACATTCGGATCACGACCAGCGGGATGTTCGACCATAAGGTGCTGAAGTATTGCAACGAAGCGCTCGGGCCGGAGAACATTCTCTTTGCTATTGACTATCCGTATCAGGAGTCCGTGGAGGCCGCCAATTTTATGAACTCCTCGCCGCTCTCGGAGGCGGACAACGAGAAGATCGCTCACGGGAACGCCGAGAAGCTCTTCCGCATCGCAACGGTGTGACGGCCGGTCGATTTCCGCTGAAATTCTGGTTTTTTCGCTCTCTTTCTGCGGCCGTCTACGCAGGAATGGCGGTCTGCACTTGTCACCGGAACCGTTGTTAGGGCACACCAAAAGGAGAAATCAGATGGGATCCAAATACGAGCATGTGTTCGCGCCAATCCGAATTCGAGGCGTGGAGTTCAAAAACCGGTTGGAATTGGCGCCGCCGTCACCCAATCTTGCCGACCGGCAAGGAAGAGTGACCACTGAATTCGTCGATTTCTTCCGGTCGTTCGCGCGGGGAGGCGCCGCCATTATTCATGTGGGCAATTCCGTGGTCGACATCAAAGAGGTCTGCGACGAAGAGCGCCAACTCGACCTCGGTTCCGACGACTGCATCCTTCCGCTGACCCTTTTTGTCGAAATGTGCCACGGCTATGGTGCGCGCGCCTCGCTGGAAATCAACCACAACGGTAAGGACTCCGATCCCGGCAAGACCGGGCGCCCTGCTTTTAGTCCCTCCTCCCTGATTCCGTCGCACGAGAAGTGGCGCGCACCCGCACAGCACAGGGATCCCATGCCCACAGTGGAAATGGATCGTGCCAAGATAAAGGAAACGGTGGAAAAGTACGGGGCCGCGGCGTATCGCTGCAAGCGCGCCGGCTTCAAGATGTGCATGATCCATGGCGGCCACGGAAACCTGATTCCCCAATTTGCCAGCCCCCTGTACAACAAGCGTACGGACGAATATGGCGGGTCCCTGGAGAATCGGGCGCGCTTTGCCATCGAGGTGCTGGACCGGGTCCGCCAGCGGTGCGGCGAAGACTTCGTTATCGAGTACCGCATGTCCGCCGATGAGATCCACCCCGACGGCATGCACTTCGAGGAGACTCTCAAGTTCGTCGAGATGATTCAGCACAAGGTCGACATCCTGCACGTCTCCGCCGGCCTGCACGGCGAGCTTCAGTACATGCGCAACTGGTGGCCGAACTACCTGATGGACCGGATGTACAACGTGCACTATGCCGCCGACATCAAGAAGGCGTTTCCAAATCTGCTGGTCTGCACGGTCGGCTCGATCATGAACGTCCACATGGCGGAGGAGATCCTTGCCGCCGGTCAGGCTGACTTTGTCGCCATGTGCCGCCCGCTGCTGGCCGATCCTGATATGCCGCGCAAGTATGCTCTGGGACGGGAAGAAGACGTTCGTCCCTGCCTGCGCTGCCAGTACTGCGGCTCCCGCCTGCTTGTCCCCGCGGTCATCAATTGCGCCGTTAATCCTTACCTGGGCAACGAGACCGAATTCCCGGAAGGCAAGGTCAAGAAGGCCGAGGTAAAGAAGAAAGTGGCGGTGGTGGGCGGTGGTCCAGCCGGCATCCAGGCGATGTTGACCCTCTGTGAGCGGGGGCACGACGTCACGCTCTACGAAGCGAGCAATCATCTGGGCGGGCATGTTGTTCCTGGCTCGGTGCTGCCCTTTAAGCAGGACATGAGAGACTACCGTGACTACCTGCTGCGCCAGGCGAAGAAGGCCCCGGCGCGCATCCTGCTCAATACGCAAGCGACGAAGGAAATGCTCGGCGCCGAAAGCTACGACGCTTTGATCATTGCCGTCGGCTCCAAGCCCATTGTTCCGTCCCTTCCCGGCATCGACAAACCTCATGTCCACTGGGCTCCAGACGCGGATAGCGGCGAACTGCCAGTCGGCGCAAATACAGTAGTCGTGGGCGCCGGGGCGGTTGGCGTCGAAACTGCGATCGGCCTTAAGCGCCGCGGCAGGGAAGTGACCATCGTAGAAATGCTTCCGGATATGTCGCACCTCAGAACGTCCAGTGGCGCCGCCGCTATGGAATTGATGGCTACGCTGAAGGAACTGGATATCCCCGTACGCCTCAACTGCAAGCTGGACGAGGTAGCGGATCGCAGCATCCTCTGCCGCGACATGAAGTCCGGAGAGAGGATTGAACTCCCAGCCGACACAGTGCTTCTTGCACTCGGGGTGTCAGAACGCCAGGATGTGGCCGATGCGCTGCGCCGCAGCGCCCCTGAAACGGAGGTCTTCGTCGTCGGCGATGCGGCGGAAGTTGGAACTATCGCCACGGCAGTGATGTCCGCCTTTAAGGCCGCAGCGTATATCTAGCGATGGCTGGCTTTAGGAAGTTCAAGGAGTTATTCCTTAACGTAGAAAAATCGCGGTTCCGGCCATAGACCCCATCTTATTGGAGTGATAGTCTTGGCGAAGACCATCTACAATTCCGGAATTTTCCTGGGTGCCTGGCTGTCCGTGGCAGCCCATGGAATGTCAGGCGGAGAGTGCCGGTCCCCGGCCAATCGACGATGGAACCGGAGTGCGCCCACGCGGCGTGAGGAGACGAAAAAATGAGCGATTATCGTGCAATGTGGTCCGATCTGGGCCTGGATCTGGAGGCGCATGACGCCTTGCTGAGCGGTTTAGGCCAGGCATATGAATCACTGTTCCTTTCCCAGCCCAACCGCCCCGAGGGGAT
>CAWCXX010000059.1:0-13067 GCA_963799445.1 uncultured Acidobacteriaceae bacterium
TTCTCCTTGATTCTGACCTGCGGAGGCACAGGCGGTTTAATCGCGCCGCCCCTGATGAACTGGATCATCGAATCTCTTCATGGCAATTGGCGCGTCGCCTGGTGGTTCGTTGCCGGAATTACCTTCGTGGCCGCCTTGCTGGCGCTGTTTTTCGTCAAGGAATGGCCATCCGATGTGGGCCAACTACCGGACGGAGCTTCGAGCGCCGAGCCCGGCTCTTTGGCGGCTTCTTCCAACGTAAGAGCGGCAGTCTATCGAACCACGGAGCAGTGGACGTTTGCCGAGGTGTGGCGCACGTTGACCTTCTGGCTGCTCTTCTTGTCCAGTCTGGGATTCCTCTCCGGGTTTACCATCTATCTTGCCCACGGCGTGATTCATCTCCGGGACCTGGGCTATACACCAGCGCAGGCCGCCTTCTCGCTTTCGGTGATGACGCTGGTTTCTTTGGCCGGCACGCTGCTGGTGGCCGGTCTGGGAGACCATATCGAACCCCGCCTGCTGATGGCGGCGGCCCTGCTGCTGTTTGGCGGGGGCATGCTTCTGGCCGTGCATGCAGCGGGCGCCCTGGGGATTTACCTGTACGCGATTCTGCTGGGCGCAGGGTTCGGCATTGCTTACCCTTGCTTTATGACGCTGGCCGCCAACTATTTCGGAGAAAAGGCCTTTCCTTCGGTGCTCGGCGCCTTGATGTCGATGGGGACGATTGGAACATTTCTCGGTGCATTTGGCGCCGGATATCTATACGACCACTTCGGCAGTTACGCTGGCGCATTCTACGCCGTTTCGGTCTTGTGTGTCCTCGGCTTCTTACTTATGGTGTGGATCAAGCCTCCGGTCCGGCAGCGATTGCGGCCACTGGTTGCAGGCGCTGGCGCCGAGCAATAATCGGGCGCGGGGGGACGAGTGGCAACGTTTCTTTGTTCCGGGACATAGAAGCAAACAGAAAAGGAATAACGGTTAAGGAGAAAAAATGCAGAACTCGAAGTTCGCCCAATACGTGCGAAAAGGAGTGGTCACGACGCCAACGCCACATCCCGAGGTTTCGGCCCCGCGCCTGGGGCTGAAAAGCGGAGATGGATTCGGCAATATCAATTTATCCATGAGCTGGTGGGCCATTACCGAACCCTTTGTGATGCTGACGGACTGTCACAAGCACGACTTCGATCAGTTCATTGTTTTCGCCGGCGGCGACACCACCAATATGCCGCAATTGGGCGGGGTCGTGGAGTTTGGCTTGAGCGAGGACGGGAAGAATGTCGAAACCCAGGTGATCACGGAAGCTACCATGATCTTTATTCCCGCCGGCTTGTATCATGGCCCGCTTAACTTCAAGAAGATCGACGATCCGAAGAAACCTATTTTGTTCCACGACCTGTTCTTCTCTCCCCAGTATAAGAGGGTATAGCGAGAGAAAAGGGATCCGATCACTGGTGTCCGGTTAAAGTTGCTGCATGGCCGCGTAACTGCTTTTGCGTCAAGTGGTTGCGCTTGATTTTTGCTCACCGCGATTTGAAGTGTGCGAGCCTTCTTGTCCCGTCCCTCAGCATGGAGCGATGAACGAAGGCAAGAGCAGGTTCTGGGTAAGCGTCCCGAGTTCCCCTCTGGCATGAGGTTGGGTGCGAGCCCGACTATGCCGTCATGGGTGTTGCAGAGGAAGCAGGTAGGGTACGGCCGGTCCGCCGGTGGCGGACGGTATCGGAGAAGCGGCGGATAGCGGAGCTGACATTGGAGCCCGGTGCGAGTGTGGCGCTGGTGGCTCGTGCGCACGGGGTGAACGCGAACCAGGTGTTCAAGTGGCGTCGCGCACTGAAGCGGGGCGAGCTGAGCGAGCCGGCGGCAGCATCGACGGCGCTCCTTCCAGTCACGTTGTCTGCTCCCGGTGAATCAGCCAACGGGACAGGAGAAGTTGGTGTGAAGAGCCAGCCGACACCGGGCGGCGCGATACACATCGAGTTTCCTGGCCGGGCCATGATCAGTGTGGAGAGCGGAGCTGATCCTGTACTGCTGCGTTCGATCCTTGAGAGTTTGCGCAAGTGATCGAACTCCGCACGGGAACGAAGATTTGGATCGCCGCCGGGGTGACCGATATGCGTCGTGGTTTCGATGGCCTGAGTGCGAAGGTGCAGACGGTTCTCGAACAGCAGCCGTTCTCCGGACACGTCTTCGTTTTTCGGGGCCGCAGAGGCGACCTTGTGAAGCTTTTGTGGTGGGACGGAGACGGCTTGTGTCTGTTTGCCAAGCGTCTTGAACGAGGACGATTTATCTGGCCGCAGGCCACCGAAGGTACGGTTTGCCTGACGCGAGCGCAGCTTTCGATGCTTCTGGAAGGCATCGATTGGCGGAGACCTGAGCGCACCTGGGCGCCGCAGCTCGCAGTGTGAGTGACAAGTGTGATTCCCCTGTATTCATGCGGGTTTCGTACCAGTTTTCCTCGCATCTTCATGGCATACTGCGTCCATGGATTGCGCATCGCTCCCCGATCTCGATTCGCTCGATGTGGAAGCGTTGAAGGCGCTGGCCATTCGACATCGAGTTGAGATCGCCGCCCAGAGAGCCGAGATCGCAGCCCGGGATGCGGAGATCGCAATCCGGGAAGCTGAGATTGCATCCCGGGATGCGGAGATCGAACAACAGCGCCAGACGCTTTCAGACGAGCTCGCGGAACTGCGGCGTTCCAGCAGCGAGCAGATCGAGCATCTGAAGCTGGTCATCGAGAAGCTGCGGCGCAGGGTGTTCGGCATCAAGAGCGAGAAGATCGTTATTCAGCTTGAGCAGCTCGAACTTCATCTGGAAGAGCTGGAGTCCTCGCAGGCCGAGATGGAAGCCGCCGTGGAGCGAGTGCTACCGGCTGCGGAACCTAAGACGAGATCCCGGCGCAAGCCGCTGCCCGAGCATCTGCCGCGGGAGGTTGTCAGCCACGCTTTTCACGGTGACTGCTGTCCCGACTGCGGCGGCCAGTTGCGCCAGTTCGGCGAAGATGTCTCCGAACAACTGGAGTACATCCCCGACAGCTTCAAGGTCATTCGCCACGTGCGGCCGAAGTTCGCCTGCAGTGGCTGTGAGCGCGTGGTTGAAGCGCCCGCGCCATCCCGTCCGATTGAGCGTGGCCTTGCCGGACCAGGGCTGCTGGCCCACGTGCTGGTTTCGAAATTCGCAGATCACTTGCCCCTCTATCGACAGTCGGAGATTTACGCCCGCCAGGGAGTTGAGATTGAGCGCTCCACGCTGGCGGGCTGGGTAGGCGGAGCCAGTGAGTTACTGGCTCCGTTGATCGATGCGATTCAGAAGCATGTGCTCGCAGGAGCCAAGCTTCACGCCGACGATACGCCGATGCCGGTGCTTGCGCCTGGCAGTGGCAAGACCAAGACGGGACGTCTCTGGACCTACGTGCGTGACGACAGGCCCGCCGGTGAAGATACCGCGCCCGCTGTCTGGTTCGCGTACTCGGAGGATCGCAAGGGCGAGCATCCGCGGCAGCATCTGAAGAACTTCAGGGGCGGCCTTCAGGCGGACGCCTATGCAGGGTTCCATCATCTGTACGGCGATGGCGCCATTTATGAAGTCGCTTGCTGGGCGCATGCACGCCGCAAGTTCCACGAGATCCATGTCATTCACGCATCACCCACAACAACCGAGGCTCTGGCCAGGATCGGTGCTCTCTACGCGATTGAAGACGAGGTGCGCGGCAAGCCCGCCGATCTAAGGCTGAGCGTTCGTCAGGCGCGAGCAAGGCCACTGCTTGAGGATCTGCGTAAATGGATGGAGAAGGCACTTCATTCGCTGTCCGCGAAGAGCGAAACCGCGGCTGCGATTCGATACGCGCTCTCGCGCTGGCGTGCCCTAACGCGCTACACCGGAGATGGATTGTTGGAGATCGACAACAGCGCAGCCGAGCGAGCTCTGCGGGCCGTGGCTCTTGGACGGAAGAACTATTTATTTGCGGGTTCCGATTGCGGTGGAGAACGGGCCGCCGCCATATACAGCCTGATCGGATCGGCAAAACTGAACGGCCTCGATCCGGAGTTCTATCTCCGCACCGTGCTCGCCCAGATCGCCGACCATCCCATCAGCCGCATCGAGGAACTCCTGCCCTGGAACTTCGCCCTGTCTATACAGACCCAATCCTCCCAGGCCGCTTAGACACACTCATCAGGTGTCCACCAAAAAGGTAGTGGGCACTTCATGAGATGACTCCTCAACTAGGTCAAGAGGGGAGATCGGGACGCTTACGGTTCTGGCGATTTCCGCGGCGGTAGATGGTGCAGCGGACGTCGGTTCCCGATGCTGGGGAAGTCGTTCTGAAGAGCGTTCAAGCCGAGGCTGGCGGCTAGCTTCGGATGGTGTTGCGGACGGCAAGGGAGGAGGGCGCCTTCGCCGTCGATACGCAGTGAAACAACCGTCGTGCCGTGTCGACGAAATTAAGGACGGGAATCGCAGTTTCGCCTTTCCTCCAGGCGACGTGAACCGGGAGACTGCAGGCCCCCTCCAGCGGGACAGCGACGATGCCCTTGCTATACCGGCGCACAGTAACCTCCGAGCCCGGAAGCACGAATACCCCCTTGCCGGTTTCCACAAGCACCATTCCCGCCTCCTGGGGCAACGTCCAGGTGTAAGCAATCTTCGGGTTCACACCGGCTTCGCGACATATTTCCATGACCTTATTGTTGATGCAATTGTTCCGCCGAGAGAATAGCAGGACCAGGTTCGCAAGGTCCTTCACCGACAGGGTCTCGCGTTTGGCCAGAGGACTGGTCTCGGGTAGAACCACCAGGAAGCCTTGCTCCAAAAGCTGTTCTGAAATGAGGTGGTCGGTATCGATCGGTGGGCGCAGAACGCCCACATCGATCTCTCGCTCATGAAGGTTGCGGTTTAATACGTCGGAAAAAACGTCGGAGTATTCAATATTAACGCGAGGAAACAGCCGGGCATATTCGGCAACGACGAGTTGGATGATGTCGGCTAGCCCCATGTCGACGCCCACACGGATGGTGCCGGTTTTGCCTGCGCTGGCCCTGTTCGCCAATTCCCGAAACTCGGTGAACTCAGCGAGCGTTGCTTTCGCTTTGTGCAATAGCGACCAGCCTATGTCAGTCAGCTGAACTTGCCGTCCCCCGCGGACGAACAGTTCCACGCCCAGCTCCTCCTCGAGATCGCGGATCTGCGTGCTCACCGCTGGTTGGCTAATGTAGAGCCGCTCCGCCGCGCGGTGAAAATTCAACGTTTCGGCCACCGCGATGAAGTACTGCAAATGGCGGAGCTCCATGGCTCTTGCTCCTGATAGACACTACCTATCAAAATGAGAACAAATAACGATTGGACAAGTCAAGAACTTTCTCGGATACTCTACCCAATTTCAACAAATTGGCGGTCAGCCGGAACGGGGCAGTATCGAACATACCGGCTGTCCGACTGTCTCGGCTGTTCCGACTGTTAAGAAAGAGGGGAAAACCCGGGCAGGTCGGAACGCAGCGTGGCGACGGAAAGCAGCTCAGGGGGCCAGAGAGCCGAGTCCAGATTGCAGAACACCTTTGGAAACAGCGTCAGACCCGGGCTGCATGATTCAGGAGCCGCTACTGAATCATACCCAGGCCCAAAAATTATCCGGTCTTCGCTTCACAAGAAATCGACCTCGCGGCAGATGAGAACTTGTCAATCACCAGCATTGGATAAGTTGCGGTTTTAAGCGTAAGTTTTTCTGCACTGTGCCTACGACAGGGTCGGCCTGCAGCAGCACGGGGTGAGTTACTCAAAATCAAGAGAGGAGGCAACATGTTTAAGTTTAAGTTTTCTTTGGGCCAGGGCAAAAGAGTCTGTTGGACGCTGGTCGTGCTTTTGTTCAGCGCCCTTGCTGTTAGCGACTTACAGGCGCAAGTGACCAGAGCCGTACTTTCCGGCACCGCCACGGATACCACCGGTGCGGTGATTGTGGGCGCGAAAATCCAGGCGAAAAACACTGGCACAGGCATTATCTATTCCGCCGTTACCGACGGACAGGGACGCTATTCGATCCCAGAATTACCAGTGGGCACGTACGACGTTTCGGCATTGAAATCCGGCTTCCAGAACGTAGTGCAAACCGGGGTCGTGATGACCATCGGCGCGCTGCCAGTGCTGGACTTTACGCTAAAGGTGAGCCGTACCGAGGAAGTGGTCCAGGTGCAGGGCCAAGCTTCCAATGTGGACACCGAAACGGCTACAGTTGGACAGTTGTTTTCGCCCAACCAGATGAGGGACCTGCCGCTGAACGGCCGCAACTTCACGGATTTGCTCGCCCTGGCGCCCAGCGTGTCGACGGTGCCCATTGGTGCGACGCAGGGCGGCTACTCGGTCACCGCCTACGGTGCGCAAACCAACTACTCCGTTTCCGGCTCCCGCCCGGTGGGAACCGCCTACTTGCTGGACGGCACCGATATCCGCGACGCTATGAACCATGGCATGGGGGTCAGCGTAACCGGGACCTCCCTCGGCATGGACGCGATCGAGGAATTCAAGGTTCTGACCAACACGTACAGCGCGGAATTCGGCGGCACCGGTGCGGCGGTCAACATGGTCACCAAGTCGGGCACTAACGGCCTGCACGGATCGGCCTACGAGTTTATCCGCAACAGCGCCATGGACGCCATGAACTACTTCGACGTCCCCGGCGATAAGCCTCCCTTTAAGAGGAACCAATTCGGGGGTACGCTAGGGGGTCCCATCAAGAAGGATAAAGCCTTCTACTTCATTAACTACGAAGGCTTGCGCTCGGCTACGGGCTCGACCGAGCGGGGCGTAGTGCCGACTTCGGTGTCCGACCTGTTCGAGGCCGGCGGCATGACGCAAGTCAGTGGCCAGTGGGTAGGTGCCTTCGGGCCGATAAACCCGATAGCGCAGTCGGTGTTTGAGCTGTATCCGCTTGCCGAAAGCCCGTCGCAATGCCCCAATGTGGCCGATATCAACCTTCTAGCCGGCACCGGCCTTTACTGCTCGTCCGATGCCTCGATCGGCAACGAAGACTACGGGCTGGGCCGCGTCGACTACACTCTCGGGACCAAAGACAGCCTGTTCGGACGTTACAACATCGAGAACGCCTATCAAACCATCCCCTATCCGGCCGCGCAGCCCGGTATACCATTGGGCGTTCCGGGATATCCCGAAGTCGACAACGAACGAAATCAGTACGCCACCATCGAAGAGCGGCACACGTTTTCGCCGACGTTCCTTAACGAAGTCCGTGTCGGGTTCGTGCGGCTTGACATGAACGAGGCGGACGGCGGCCTAGCCTACAAAAACGCCGACACCCAGGGTTCCAGGCTGGCGCCCATGTCCTTTGACCCCGGCCAAGGGCTTACGCCCCTGGGCGGTGCGAGTTCGGACCCAAATGCTAGCGCCACCAACCGGTTCAGCGTCGGCGACGATGTCACCATGGTGAAGGGGGCGCACAACATTCGCTTCGGCCTCGGCTTCACCCGCGTGCAGTCGAACCTCCTGGACGATCCAAATTTCAATGCCCTTGGCGGCCTAGACATCTTCGCGGGCTTGGGCCCCGGGGCAATACCAGGTACACCGTTAGGTAGTTCATTGTACGGCATGCCCCTGGTAAACTTGATTTCGGCCGGCCCCGGCTGGACCTATACCGCCCCGTCAGGGGTGACTTACCCCTGGGACCCGAACCGCTACTGGCGTCAGAGTCAGATGGCCCCTTACATCCAGGACGACTGGAAAATCAATAAGCGAATTACCTTAAATCTCGGCGTGCGCTACGAGTGGGCCAGCAACCCGACGATGGTCGGCGGACCCCTATTCGTACTCAACAATTTGCTTTCGCCGACGACGACACAAAGCAGCTTCACCGTCGCGAATAACCTCTTCAACAGCAATCCCAATGCCAAGGACATCGATCCGCGCATCGGATTGGCCTTCGACCCGTTCGGGGATCACAAGACCTCCATCCGCGCCGGCTTCGGCATGTTCCACGAGCCCATCACCGCGGCTAACTTTGGCGTAATGTCCATGAACCCGACTGATCCGAACATGACGGTTTTCTTTTCACCTAATTTGTGGCCGAACAATCCTACGAGCTTCAGCCAGTATTCGAGCGACATCACTTGGCTGTACGCCATGCTCCCCAATGTGGACACCGCGCCCTATGTGATGCAGTACAACCTGACCGTGGAGCGCCAGTTGTGGGGCGGGACGGTCTTTAACATCGGCTACAACGGTTCAACGGGCGTCCACTTGATGGCGTGGATTGACGTCAACCCTCCGCTGGCATATGGCCAGCTCACCTATGCACAACTGAACGCGCCGGGCCCCCCTGGCGGGCCCTCGATAGCGCAAACCTACGCCGGCACCGGCGCCACCGGGGCAGGGGACGCCGGGCTCGTTGACCAACCCGTTTGCGGGTTTGCATGTGAATCCCAACATGGCGGCGATAGAGGCGGATACGCCCACTGCGCACTCCAGTTACAACTCCTTGCAGACCAGCCTGAGCCGGCAGTTTGCCAGTGGCCTGGTGGGCAACGTCGATTACACCTGGTCCAAGTGCATTGATGACTCCTCCAGCGCCTCCAGCTTTACGCAGATTGCGGGGTCCGTCTCTGATCCCCGCGACTCGCGCGTGGATCGCGGTCCTTGCAGCTTTAGCTCCAACCAAGAGTTTAGGGCGAACGCCATTTACAGCCTGCCGTTCCACGGCAATCGGGCGGTGAACGGCTGGCAAGTTAGCCCTATCTTCAACCGCTTTACCGGGCTCCCCCTTCAGATCGCAAACATGAACGGCAGCACCTACCAATCCGACATTGGCGGCGCAACCGAGAGTGAGCGTCCCAATATCGTCCCCGGCTGCAACCCCATGCCGAAGAAAATGACCGAGTGGTGGAATCCGGAATGTTTCGTTCTACAGCCATATGGCACTGTCAGCGACCAGCGGCCGCAACTCGCTGGTGAACCCCAGTTACTTCAGCGCAGACTTCGCGGTCATAAAGAACACCAAGCTGACCGAGAGGGTCAACGCGGAGCTCCGGGCGGAATTCTTCAATGTCTTCAATCACCCCAACTTCAGTGTGGGTAATGCGCAGTTCCTGTTTACCACCGTGACCAATCTCACTCCCACTAATCCTGAGTACTCACAACGCACGAACCCGGCCGCCTACACGGAACCGAACCCGGCCACCGGCAACCCGGGCGGTGTGATCTGCAATCCCTCGCAGAATCCTACCGCGGCTGTTGTCGGCCCCTGCTATGTCGACTCGACCGCAATAGACCAGACCATGCCCGGAAACCTGGGCGGCCAGCGCGAGATTCAATTTGCTCTGAAGCTTAGCTTCTCAAGAAAGGATCATACTCACCATGGCGACGCTACAAGTGACGAAAAGAGCGGGCAAAGAGCACGCCCATCTGATGAAGCCGTTGTTGGTTCAAAGAGGGACCTCCGGGACTCTACCCTGAGCCGCTAATGTGGATGGAAGGCAAGGACATGGAGGGCTTTAGCGGCCAGTTTTGGTATGAGTTCATTAAGGAGCCCAGGACCTGCCATCCCGTCGAGGGGACAATCATCCATCCCTATGACGAGTGTCTGATCTTCGCCGGAAACGACATCGGCGATATCCGCCACCTGGGCGCGGAAATCTCGATCACGCTCGGCGAAGAGCGGGAAGAGCATACCTTTATGGATCCCTCCGTGATTCTGATCCCCAAGGGAACGCCGCACGGCCCGATCAGGGTAAGCAAGGTGGAAAGACCCATCGTTCATTACGGCTTCGCCTTGGCTCCGGAGTACAAAGCGAGCATCCTGCCCAAGCAAGCGGCGACTGCCGGATCTCGTCACGCCCACCTAATCAAGAGATTGCTCACTGAGGTTAGCCGGCGCGGGGACAATAGCGGCATGGGATACACGCGCATGGTAGATGAATATGGCGTCATGCATCCCATCCAGGGGGGCATGGGACCGGGCAATGCGGACCAGCTCGTATGGCTCTATGGCAACAACCTGGAGGGAATGGATGTCAACTTCACATGGGGCTTTTACAGCGGATGCGGCAAATGGCATCGGGGAGGTGAAGCGCACACCCATCCCCAGGAAGAAATCCTTGTATTTGTCGGTCTCGATCCGAACGATATCAACTATCTGGGCGCGGAACTGGAATTGGGCATGGGATACGAAATCGAAAGGCAAATCTTCAACAAGCCAACAGTCGCCGTTTGCCCGAAGGGGTTCCCTCATCTGCCGTGCATCGTCCGCTGGGTAGATAAGCCCTACGGGTTCATTGTGCTCAATCTGTGCGGCGAACACGATTCTCCCTGGGTAGAGGCGTAGACACACGCGTCAAGCAGCATTCACCATGAACTCGAGAGAGTGAGGACACGATCATGGCAACATCGCAAATGGCAACACCGCAAATAAAAAAGAGACCCCCCCTGGAGTATGCCCACCTCGTCAAGCCTTTGAAGATCGCTGCGGGGCCGGAGGGACTGTATCCTGAGCCGCGCATATGGATGTATGGCAAGGATATGGAGGGCTTCAACGCCCATTTCACGTTTGGCTTCATCACCGCTCCCACCCAGTGCCACCCGATGCAGGGCGCACTGGTGCACCCGTATGACGAATGCCTCGTCTTTGTGGGAACGGACAATAACAACATTAAGTATTTGGGCGCCGAAATCTCCGTCGTGCTCGGAGCGGAGCGGGAAGAACATCGATTCAACCAGCCAACCGTGATTCTGATTCCCAAAGGTTTGCCCCATGGGCCGGTGACCGTCAAGAGCGTCGAAAAGCCGATCGTGCATTACGCCTTTGGACTCGCGCCCGAGTACAAGGCGACGCCGGTCGCCGCCGGGCCCCCTACCAGGGGAATGGTTCATAGCCATTTGATCCGGAGGATGATCACGGCCCTCGATCGACCTCAAGATTCCAGCGGCATGGGATACGCGCAGGTGCTTGGTCCCGACGGGGTGCTGCGTCCCTCGGAACGCGGCATCGGTCCCGGAAATGGCGATCAGATCGTATGGCTGTATGGAAAAGACGTGGAGGGAATGAACGTCAACTTTACCTGGGGCTTTTATAGCAAAACCGGAAAATGGCACCGGAAGGGCGAAGCGCATACCCATCCCGAAGAGGAGGCCCTGGTCTTCGTCGGGCTGGACCCGAACGACCTCAACTATTTGGGTTCGGAGCACGAGATGGGCATGGGACTGAACTACGAGAGGCATATCTTCAACAAGCCGACCGTCGTAATAGCTCCCAAGGGCTTTCCTCATCTGCCGTTGATCACCCGCTGGGCCGATAAACCCTACGGCTTTTTCGTGCTCTGCCTCAGCGGTGAGCACGCGTCGCCGTGGGTGGAAGCATAATTTTTGGTGGAACCGCAACTTCCCACGAAGGGAGAGGGATGAAGTATCGCCGATTCGGCAGGGCGGATTGGGAAGTATCGGCATTCAGCCTTGGGTCCATGCGGCTGCCCGCGGCAGAGCTGGGCGCATCGGCGCGCGAGGACGATCTGTCCGTCAGCATGATTCGTTACGCAGTCGACGCCGGGGTTAACTACCTCGACGTCGGCTACCCCTATGATCTGGTCCGGCAGGAACGCCTCTGCCGGCTGATCAGTCGGGCGCTGCGCGATGGATACCGGCAGAAAGTCAAGCTGACTGCCACCCTGCCGATCTCTGCCCTAACTTCTTCGTCCGACTGCGATCGCTACTTAAACGACCAGCTCCGCTGGTTGGAGACTGACACAGTCGAGTTTTTGCTGCTCGCCACACTCAACCGGGAAAACTGGCCCAAGGTGCAAGATTTCGGACGTACTAGGTTGGGCGGAACGGGCCATGAGCGATGGCCGGGTGGGCAGGCTGGGCTTTTCCTTCCACGATCATTATCAGCCGCTCAGAACCGTAATTGCCGCTTACGATCACTGGACCCTGTGCCAGTTTCAGTTCAGTTATATGGATGTCGATCACGACCCCGGCGTCAGCGGCATCAAGTATGCCGCGGACAAGGGGCTGGCCGTGGTTGTTACCGAACCGCTACGGGGCGGACGGCTCGCGACTGAGCCGCCCGAACCTGTAGCTCAAGGTCTGGGCTGACGCCCCGCAGCAGCGCACCTTGGCCGAGTGGGGCCTGCGCTTTGTCTGGAACCTGCCGGAGATCGCGACCGTCGTAGGCGACGTCAGCACGCTGCGGGACACAGCGGAGTATATTGCCGTGGCCGATAGCGCCGCAACCCGATGGCCTCTCGGTTCAGGAATTGGTGCTCCTGAGCAACGTTCGCGAGGCATACCAAAAGCTGAACCCTATCCGTTGCACGTCCTGCCGCGCCTGCATGCCTTGTCCCGAAGGCATCGATGTGCCGCGAATCTTTGAGATTTACAACGATGCCATTAAGTACCGCGATGTCGAAACCGGCCGCTGCATTTACCGGGACGAACAACACTGGGCCGCCAACTGCACTCAATGCGGGGTTTGTGTACGGGCTTGCGCCAAGTCGATTCCCATTCTGGACTGGCTGCAACCGGCACACGATCTGCTCACTTCCGGTAACACTCTTACGGCCGCCGAACTCCAGTCACAGACTAGCCGGGTAACAGGAGGAAAGGATGAATAGAACTCAATTCGAAGAATACGTCGATCATTTTAACCACAAACGGTACGATGCCCTCGTCAGCTATTTTTGTCCCGATGTTACGGTCGAGTACTTCACTCCGTTCTCGGATCCGCGGGCGCCGGCTCGAACCCTGCATGGTCCGCAGGAGTTTGCCAATTACTACAAGCGGGTGCACGAAGGCAAGATCGAGGTGCTGGAATTACGCGACTTTCTGGCGAGCGGGAACCTGATGGCAGTCGAACTTTACACGGAATTTCATTGCCTGAAAGATGATCCGCAATTTATAACGCATCCACTGAAAAAAGGCGATGCCGTCATCATGACGAATTGGGTGATCTACACCATGGACCCAAACGACAAGATGAAGCGCATTCGTATTGCCCATTTCCGCATGCACGATCCTAAAGAGGCCAAATTCGCTCCCGTCTAAGGGCGAAAGCCAGTGGATCCAGCTTTGAATAGCGGTTAAGCACGCTGCTGAAAGAAACG
>CAWCXX010000060.1:0-3411 GCA_963799445.1 uncultured Acidobacteriaceae bacterium
CGGGAAGCACGTCAGCCAAGTGGCTTTTTCCTCAAGAAAAAGCCACTTTCACGACTCATCGCAGAGACACGCTTACTCTGGTTCCGCTCTAGCTGTCAACGGGGTGTGAGGGCAAGGACGCCCGCACGACTGCCGGCGAGGACACCGGCGCTACGTTAGGTGGAGGACATATGCGAAGCACTAAGTTTCTAGCCGCGCTAGCGGTTTGCGGCGTGCTGCTGTCGATTGGAGCCGCGCCGGCGCGGGCGGCGGATCCCTGCGATCGGGCTTGCCTGGAAAATCATGTCGACCAGGTGCTGGCGGCGATGATTGCGCACAATCCCAGCCAGTTGAGGCTGGCCCGGACGGTCCGCTATACCGAAGACGGCGTGGAGCTGAGAATCGGTGATGGACTGTGGGGCACGGCAACCGCACGCGGCAAATACAAATTGTACGTCGCCGATCCGGAAGCCGGCCAGGTGGGCTACTACGGAACGCTTTCGGAAAACGGAGCGATGGATTACATTGCGCTCCGGCTGAAAGTAACCGAGGCCCTGATCAGCGAAATTGAAGTGATTCTCGCGCGTCCCTCCACGATGATGGGTGGAGGCAATCCCATGGCCGCCGCCGGCCAGGCGATGGAGCAGCGAGGCCAGCCCCGCCCGCAGTTCCTTGAGACCGTGCCCCCAGCGGAGCGGATGAGCCGGCAAAAGCTGACCGAAATCGCCAACTCCTACTTTATGGGCTTGGCCAACCAGACGGGCAAGACGACCGCCCCATTCGCCCCAACCTGCCAGCGTTTGGAAAACGGCATGCAGACTACGAATCAGAAAGCCAACGCCAGCACCGCTCCCGGAGGCGTGGATGTTTTGTCGCTGGGCTGCGAAGGCCAGCAGAAATCCGGCTGGTTTGCCTTCGTGACGGAAATTCGCGACCGGCGCTTCCCCATTGTCGATGTCGAGCGGGGCTTGGTGATGTCCTTTGGCTTCTTCGATCACAACGCGGCCGTGCGCTCGTATGCGATCGCGGATGGCAAGATGGTCCCGAACATCTTGCAGGCCCCAACCACCATAGAAATCTCCGAGCTGTTCGAGATCCGGGAGGGCAAAATCGATCAGGTCGAAGCGGTGATCAATTCCGTACCGTATGCCATGCGCTCGGAGGTTTGGGACAAATAATACGAGTCTGACATGACCGGAAGCGAAGTTCGTACGTTTTAACCACAAGAGGACGCAGAGGAAATTACGGCAAAACCAGCGAAGGTGTGCCCTATTCAGCTTTTTTTGAAGGTCGCCGCTCCTTGGGGTCGCGGCGGCTTAGGCGCAGCGGCTTCGGGTTACAGCATCTCTGGTTTTGCTATAGGTAAACAGGTTCGTCGGCTCAATCCGCAATTTCGCGTAGTCTATTCCGCGAGTGTTGGCGGTCTACGCTGCAACCGCGCCGAATGGCGATGAGTTCGGCCACGATGGAAATTGCGATCTCCTCCGGGGTTGCCGCGCCTATACTCAAACCGATCGGCGCGAAGACGCGCTTGAAGCTCTCCGGCGAGACGCCCTCAGCCTCGAGTTGTTTATAGACTTCCAGCACTTTGCGCCGCGAGCCAATCATGCCGATATAGTGTGCAGGCGTATCCAGAGCCCATCGAAGAACGCGCAAATCGTGACGATGACCGCGTGTGACGATCACAATGTACGAGCTCTCGCCGGGCGTCATTTCCGTCATGATTTCGTCCAGATTGCCAGCATGGATTTCATTCGCATCGGGAAAGCGCTCGCGATTGGCGTAGAGGTCGCGGTCGTCGGTCACGACAGTTTCAAAGCCCGCCAGCGACGCCACTTTTTGCACGTTGTACCCGACGTGGCCGCCTCCGAAAATATAAAGTCGAGGTATTGGGATGACTGGCTCGATGAAGACCTGCAGCGAGCCGCCGCATACCAATCCCGTGTCGTCGTCCGGACGCTGATTCAGGTTGAACTCGAAAATCTTGGGTTTCCCGTCGCGCATGACTTCCATCGCCCCTTTGCGCACATCCCCCTCCACACATCCACCACCGACCGTTCCGAGAATCGACCCGTCTTCGCGGACGAGCATTTTGGCAGCCACCACCGACGGGATAGATCCGCGCGCGTTCACAATGGTGGCCAGTGCTGCGCGTTTTCCTTCGCGCTTCACCTTGGCGATTTCTTCAAAGATATCCATGAACTCACTCCTGTCAAAATCGAACACTCGCCCGCTCGCGGCTCTGCGACATGAAATTTCTTATTTTCGCTGGCTTACCACTTCCGGCGTGGTCCAATGAAATCCAGCAGCCTCGCGCAGACGATGCACAGTATCCGGCAGCACCAAAATCGCGCGCTCTATATCTTCGACGGTGTTCTGTTTCCCAACGCTGAAGCGCACGCTGGAGCGGGATTGCTCGCCAGTAAGCCCCATGGCCATAAGCACACTCGAGGGATCCGCTTCTCCCGCAGTGCACGCAGCTCCCCTCGATGCGGCAACACCACGCTCATCCAGCGCCAGGACAAGAGCGTCCCCGCCCACATGTTCGAAGAGGATGTTCGAAGTGTTTAGCACGCGAGGGGCGCCTTCCCCGTTGATGCGCGTTTCCGGCACCAGCCTCACGATTGCAGTTTCCAGGCGGTCGCGCAATACACCCATCCTCTCAACAGACCCGTCGCTGAGTCCGCTGCGCGCGAATTCACATGCCCGGCCCATCCCGACAATCCCAGCAACGTTTTCTGTCCCGGGCCGCCGGCCCTTTTCCTGATGCCCTTCGTGCAACTGCGATTTCAAAGGAGTGCCTCGCCGAACAAAGACAGCCCCGGAGCCTTGTGGCCCGTGCATCTTGTGCCCGGAAATTGTAAGCAGGTCGCAGCGGATGTTTCGCACGGAAATGGGTACTTTTCCGGCCGCCTGCACCGCATCCGTGTGGAACCATACATCAGCCTCGGCAGCGATTTTACCGATCTCTTCCACGGGCTGCAGCACACCGGTTTCGTTGTTGGCCATCATGATGGAGATAAGACGCGTGTTCTTACGCAACGCTTGCCGGACACTGCCTGGCTCGACCTGCCCATTACTGTTGACGCCGATCCGGGTCACCTCGCAGCCAAGATGCTCCAACCAAGTACATGTGCCAAGTATGGCACTGTGTTCAATGGCCGAAATGATGATGTGGTCGCCGGGACTCATCATTCCCTTCAAGGCCAGATTGTCGCCTTCAGTGCCGCCGCTCGTGAAGACAATCTCGGATGGCAAACAATCGAGGAGCGCAGCAACTTGCTCGCGGGCATGCTTCACATGCGCAAGTGCGCGCCGGCCGCAACCGTGGATCGACGATGGGTTACCAAAAGACTCTGAAAAGCACGGGAGCATCGCCTCGATAACTTCCGGCAGGACAGGCGTGGTGCTGTTATTGTCGAGGTACGCGAT
>CAWCXX010000061.1:0-77307 GCA_963799445.1 uncultured Acidobacteriaceae bacterium
CCTCATTTCCCGCCATGAGAATCGGATATAAGGAGCGGTTGCCGGCAGTATTGAATGCGATCCATAGCAGAAAAACATGAGATAGATCTTTTTATGTTAGCTGCCGCCCGTGCTGCGCTGAAGAATTACCGGGGCTGTAGCAAAACCAGAGATGCTGTAACCCGAAGCCGCTACGACCTTCAATAAAAGCTGAATAGGGCACACCTTCTCTGGTTTTGCCGTAAGGCGTGCAATCTGTCCCCGGGTTTTCAACCGCATTCGGGAATCGAAGCGAACGGAAAGCGGGGCATAAGAACTTGATTTGCGAATAGGCTTGTAGGAATCCCCCTACACAAATCCGGCTGGAACTTCTACATAATCACCGGAATCTTCTGATAGCCGGGCGGTTCCCTTTGGGCGACACTTGATTCAACTAGCAGAGGCTTCCCCGATGATTTCCCTCCAACGGAAGGTCACTCTCTCTTGAAGGTTCTTTAAGAACCTCTTCCCAATAACCCCCCTGGTACCCCCTCCCTAAATTGCCTCTCAAGCGGGCCTACCGGAAGGTAGGCCCATCTGCATTCCCATGCGAATTGCCCTCTTATCTGCTGACTGATTGGGTATACCTATAAAATCAGGATGCGATGCGGTCTTCATCCGGCCTCAAACCGTTCTCTTTTCCAGCCCTTGAGGCGATCGATGCCCGGTTTGTTGCAGCAGGGCTGGTCCGAAGCCTGCGCGGCAAGGCGTCGAAGAGCCCTCGTTCCGAACGCTTTGAACGCGCGGAGCCGGAAAACCTGACGAATCCAGCGCCGGTTCCTTCTCGCTCCGCCAATGGTGTGGAGTGGCTTCCGGTTCCGGGGTGGGATTTTCCCTGGCTTTGGTCAGGCTTTAGTACCCGCAAGGGTGGGCTGAGTCGGGCGTATTGCGCTGAGGGTGCCCCGGGCGAACTTAATCTGGGATTTACTGCTGCCGATAACCCTGAGACCGTTCTCGGCAACCGCCGTCTGCTGGCTCAGGCCGTTACCGGCGATGCCGCAACGCCGATCATCGCCCTGCGCCAGTTCCATTCCAATCTCCTCGCTTGTGCCACCGCGGCCGACGCAGCCCGCAAGCTTCCCCGTAAAGCCGATGGGCAGATGACCGGCGAACCGGGCCTGCTGCTCGCCATCCAGACCGCCGATTGCATCCCGGTTTTGGTAGCCGACCGCAAGCGCCGCGCGGTAGCGGCATTCCACGCCGGCTGGCGCGGAACCGTGAATCGCATTGTCCAATGCGGCATTGGCTGTATGCGGCTCGCCTTCGGTTCCCGCCCTGAGGATCTCGTCGCCGCCATCGGTCCCGGCATCGGCGCCTGCTGTTACGCCGTCGGCGAGGAGGTGCTTTCGGAGTTCGAATCACAATTCTCCTACGCGCGCGCACTCTTTCGCGAGGTTTTTTCTTCCGATCCGGTCAAAGCCAAATATCCCATGCTCTTTCTCACCCAACGGGCGCCGGGGCACTTGGCCCTGCGTCCCAGCCTGCACCTGGATCTGATCGAGGCCAATCGCCGGCAGCTACTGGCCGCCGGACTCAAGCCCGGATCGATTCAGGTTGTGGGAGGTTGCACGCAATGCCACACAGAGCTGTTCTTTTCGCATCGGGCCTCGCACGGGCACGCGGGGCGGATCATGGCGGTGATCGGCATTCGTGGAGCGCAGACGGGCCGATCCCGTCGGTCATGAATGGCTTTGGACCGGGATACACCTTCTGTGGTTTCGCAATAAAGTTGGGACTTTGTGGTCTCCGTGGTTCTCTGAAGGCGGAGAGGAGAGCGATGAGTGTTCTTACGGCGAATGACTTCCGCGTGCGCGCCGTGCGCCCGCTAAAACAGCCCTCTTTGTTTCAGCCACTGCACCGACAATGTATTCCCCAATGAGGCGGCCGCACGAATCCAAGGGATTGCCTGATTGTCGTTCGCTGCGACACCCAGACCTTCATCATAGATATTGCCGATGTTTGCCATCGCCGTCCCGTTTCCCGCGTTGGCGGCTTTTTGATACCACGCCATCGCCTGCTGGTAATTCACCGCCACGCCCTTGCCCGTGTTGTAGAGGAAACCGATTTCATTCATCGCCAACGCGCTTCCCGCGCTATCCCCAGCAGCAGCTTTGAGAAACCACACCATCGCCTGCTGGTAATCCTGCGCCACGCCTTCGCCATCCTCGTAAAGCACGCCAACGTTGTACATTCCCTGGTAGTTTCCCGCTGCGGCGGCTTTTTGATACCACGCCATCGCCTGCTTGTAGTCTTTGGCCACGCCCAGGCCGGCGGCGTAGAGGTAACCGATGGTATCGATCGCAGACGCGTCGCCGCCGGCTGCGGCTTTTTGATACCATCCCATCGCCTGCTGATCGTCTACGGGCACGCCTTGGCCGTAGAGGTACAGATCGCCGATGCCGGTCATCGCCCACGTAGCTCCCGCCTTGGCGGCTTGCTGATATGCCGCCAACACTTGCTGGTAGTTTGGCTGCGCAATCCCCGCAGGCAGGGTCGCGTCGTCGCGCCGCCAGGTCACAGTCTGTCCCGCCGAGTCCGTGCAGACGGCGGTGTAGTCGTCGGTGAATTTGTAGGTTCCGGAGTTATCGGGCGCGGCTGCGGTTGCAGTCCACTTGCCGTTGGCTGCAGAAAAACTTCCGTTTCCGGCGGGCGAAGCGCCGTTCGGAAGAAGCGTGTAATTCCTATACCCGCTGCCGTCGTGGATCGACTCGATGATGACTATTTGGCCGTTATATTCAAAGCTGGCGACCCACGTCCCGTAGAACCGCGCCGTATCGTCCGCGGCGCGCGCGCCCGTAGCCAGCCCGGGCGCGCCCACTGCCAGCACCATCGAGATCCAGATTCTTGTCCATCGTTTCCGCATCATCGTTCACATCACCAACGCGTCGATCCGCCCGCTATAACAGCCCTCTTTGTTTCAGCCACTGCTGCGACGATGCATTCCCCACCGAGGCGGCCGCGCGATACCAAGCGATTGCCTGATCCTGATTGGTTGCGACCCCCATGCCGTTCCAATATAGAGTGCCGATGCTTGATATCGCCATCCCGCTTCCCGCTGCGGCACCTTTGAGTTGGATGTGGAGCTCGCTTTACGAAACCTTGGAAGCCTCGTCCGGGTTGACCAGATCGCGCAGTTCCTTCGAGGGCTTGAAGTAGGGGACTTTCTTGGCGGGAACTTCGACGCGCGCGCCGGTCTTGGGGTTACGGCCAATGCGGGGATTGCGCTGGCGGATACGAAACGAACCGAAGCCCCGAATCTCGATCTTATCGCCGCTTTGCAGGGCGCCGATGACGGAGCCAAAGATGGTTTCAACGATCACTTCTCCGTCGCGCCGGGTCAAATCTCCCAAGCCGGTTACCTTTTCTACCAGGTCTGCTTTTGTCATCTCCCTGAAACCTCCGCACTTAGCATAAACGGATTTTGCCGGGCCGCACGCGAAAAAGCAAGCCCCCTGTGGGAATTTATCCTTTGCGCATCAGCAAGTTGGCCCATTGCATGGCCCCAGTTGCCCGGCAATCTTGGGTGGAAACAGGGCTGCCGCTCGCTCATACCCCTGGCAAAACCAGAGATGCTGTAACCCGAAGCCGCTGCTCTTAAGTCGCCGCGACCCCAAGGAGCGGCGACCTTCAAAAAAAGCTGAATAGGGCACACTTCTCTGGTTTTGCCGTAGCAAAGAGCATTGTTTTGCTGTACAGGCGCGCTTGTGAGGAGGCCCTCGCCGGGAATCCCAGGTGTTTCCGGGTGGTACGGTTCATTTGGGCCGCCGGGCCGTGGGGCGCCGCCCATGGGGTACAGTGATCATGGGCACTTCGAAACACCATGGGCTACCCGCAATACAGCATCGTCATTCCTGCCTACAACGAGAGCGCGCGGATCTTGGGCGCCCTCGAAGCGGTCACCGGCTGCATCCGCGAGCGCGGCTGGTCCGCTGAAGTAATCGCGGTTGACGATGGCTCGCGCGACCAAACTGCCGCCATAGTCCGCGCCTTCGCTGTCAACGCCCCCGAGGTGCGGCTGCTTCAGAATCCCGGCAACCGCGGCAAGGGGTACAGCGTGCGTCATGGCATTTTGCAAGCCCTCGGCGAAGTGGTCATGTTTACCGACGCCGATCTGTCGGCGCCGATCGAGGAGGCGGAGCGCTTGTTTGCCGCGATCGCCGCCGGCGCCGACATCGCCATCGGCTCGCGTTGGCTTGAGCGCACGCGCCAAACGATTCGCCAGCCCCTTTATCGCCAGTTTTTCGGGCGCTGCTTCAACGGCGTTACCCGCGCCGTGATGGGGCTGCCCTACGCCGACACGCAGTGCGGCTTTAAGGCCTTTACGCGCGCCGCCGCGCAGACCATCTTTCAGCTCCAGACTATCCAGCGCTGGGGCTTCGATCCCGAGATTCTCTTTGTCGCCCTCAAACGCGGCTACCACATCGTAGAGGTGCCGGTGAGCTGGGCCCACGACGAGCGCACCCGCATGAGCTACCTGAAAGATGGCGCGAGAATGCTTCAGGACATCGCCATCGTCCGCTGGAATGCCCTGCTCGGCCGCTACTCCAAGCAAGTGGAGCGGATTCATCGCGAGGGCCTGGTCAAGTAGCGCTGAGGCCCGGTTGCGCTATAGCATTTTCGGAATTACTGTAGACCGAAAGCACGCCCTTCAAGTGGCTTTTTCCTCAAGAAAAAGCCACCTTTCACGACTGAACGCAAGGGCACGCTTACTCTGGTTCCGCTCTAGAACCGAGCCGACAAGGTGAAGAATCCGCTTCGCCCGCGGCCCGTAACCGGCTTGATCGAGCGCATCCACATTCCCGCCATGAAATCGTCCATATTCACTCCGCCGAGAGGGAGCTCATAGGCCTTGTTGAGCAAATTGTCCACGCCGCCGCTCACCTGGAACGCGCCCTTCCGGTAGCTTGCATGCGCGTTGAATAGCGCGTAACCCGGCGTCTGCTGCTCATAGCGATGCGGATCGACATTCCTCTTGCGGTCCACGGCCTCCACGCCTAGCCCGCCCATGAATCCCTTTACCTCCTCGTCGAAGTTCAGGCGCAAGTTCAGTGGCATCATCTGGTAGAGCGGCGTCGAGCTGTCGAGCCGTTTGCCACGCAGCCACGCGCCCACTCCGCTCAATATGCCCGTGCCGAGTCGGCCGCCGGTCCACAGCTCCGTGCTGCCCGACAAATCCCCTCCGTAGATGCGCGCGGGGTGGTTGGCGAATTGAAGTTGCGCGAACGTGCTCATCCCGTACATCGTGGTTGCCAGTGTATCCACGTCCACGTAGTTCTCGATGCGCGTGAGGTAGGGCATCGCCTTCAGCTCCCACACGCGGTCGCCGCGGCTCATCCAGCGCGCGGCGCCGCTCACGGTGTTTGCGCTCTCCGGCTTCAGAGCCACGTTGCCAACGTAGTAGTTGCCGTCGCCGAACCATCCGATCATGCCGCTGGTCATCCAGCTGGTCGACCACGCATAACGTTCGTACAGGTTCGGCGCGCGGGTCTTGCGCGCGTAGCCAAACTCGACGGCCCACGCGGCGTTGGGCGTCCAGCGCGCCTGCGCCGTGGCGTCGAGGTCGGGATCGGTGTGGGCTCGATTGGCAGCGTTGAACGCGTCGGCGTCCGTCGCATACATGCTGGAGTAGCCCGAGACCGGACCGGCGTTGGTCCAGACCGTATCGTTGCGCAGGCCGAAGAGCGTCGTCCATGAAGCGTTCCAGTGGCTGACCGCCTCAAGGTAGCTGCCGAGGCGAATACGCCGGCCGTCATTGATGTCGACAAAGGCACTCGGCCCCATGTAGGGCGCAACGCCTGCGACCGGCGGCCAGATGTCGTCGAGACGGAAGCGGTCGAACTCGTTGCCGGCGCGGAGGGTGTGGCGCGTGCCGAGCGGCAGCTCCAGGCGAACGGAGTAGCCCATTTCGCGCCCGTGCGTGTTCATCGGCATCCACATGTACATGGGGAAGGCGAGCTTGTCGCGGCCCACGTTCATCGAGTGCCAGGTGCCGCGCCAGTTGGCGCGCGCATCGAGCGTCCCACGCTCGAAGGTCCTGCGGTAATGCGCGTTCACGCGCTCGGAGACGTTGCGCACGAGGTCCATCTGCTGGTTCACGAAGCCCTCGTAGGGCGTGTGCACGTAGCCACCTTCCACGGTGAGGAGATCGCCCACGCTTCGCGCGGCCAGCGTGAGAGTGTGCTCGGTGCTCTGCGCGAAGGTAGAAGTCACTTTGTGGCCGCTGCCGTCGGTGTAGTCGCTGTTGGTGTTCCAGGCGCCGGTGTAGCCCATGGCAAGATGCTGCGTGGCGGCCCATTCGGTCACCGATCCGCCGTAATACTCGCCGTTTGATCGGTAATAGCCCGTCGCCGTGCCCTGCTCGTAGGCCTTCTCCTGCGCGCTCGCAAACACCGGCGGCGGCTCGTCAACCTCAATCGTTCCGCCCAGACTGTCGCCGCCCATGCTGACCGGCGTGATGCCGGCCGTGACGCGTACCGTCGCCGCCGCGGCTATGGAGGCCTCGCTCAGCAGCGGATTCATGTGGTTGGGGCATGAGTTCTCCTCGGTCGTGCCGTTGACCACCACCTTGGTGCGCTCGTCGCCGAGTCCGTGCAGAGCAGGCGATCCGTCGAGCGCGCCGCTCTCGCGAAGACTCACGCCCGGCTCTTCGGCGGCGAACTCGCCCAGGTTCTGATGCCGGCCCTCGTCGCTCCCGCTCACTTTGCGGCGCGCGGCAGTTTCGCTTTCTTCGCGCACTTCGATTTCGGTGTGCGCGAGGGCAATGTGCAGCGTGACGTTGACGGCGGTTTCGCGGTCCGTCCTCACGCGCACGTCGTGCACCACGAGCATCTCGAAGCCGGAGACGATCACCGTCACTTCGTAGAGGCCAGGCGCGATGCCGTCGAACGCGAACTTCCCTTCGCGGTTGGTCTCCCGCGTCCACACCGTCACTAAGCTCGTGTTCTTCAGCTCAACCTTCGCTCCAGCAACCACGGCCCCCAGCGGATCGCGCACAATCCCCGTCACATGCCCAGTGGCAGCATCGTCGGCGACCGCACTAACAACTGCAGCCATTGCGCTCGGCTTGTCTGCCAGCCCCGGCTGAGCACTCATCCGGCTTGCCCCCCAGTACAGGAAAACGGCGGGCAACAACGCCAGCCACATCTTGCTTTTCATGGTTTCTCTTCTTGCTTTTTCGACAAGACAAAATACTGGCGCAGGCGGGCAACACGCCCCCTGTCCGTTTATTGCATCCCGGTATCAGGCAAGATTTGTTGGCGGACCGCGTTTCGGATGGCTGTCGAAGAAGGCAGGCTGACGTGTGGTTTGGCTCCGCTCCGGCAACGGCGCGGGTTGAACGGTCACAGCCTGAAGGCGGCGCGGGGCTTCGGCCGTATACACCCGCGAGTGTGCGGCCCCGCCGCCGCACGGTTGGCACGGACAACGCTGCTGTACTGCCGGAGGGCCGCCCGGCACGCCGCTCATGGCCAGGAGCCGCTGCATCATGCAGTGGTGCTTGCCGTGCCTGCGGCAACATGGCGGAAGGCTGGCTTCGGCATCGGGGCCGAAGATCGGCGCAATCAGCATCCAACTGAAGATCGTCAGCAGCGAAAGTGCGATTGCCCTGCGCATGGCTAGGCCGACAGTATAAGAGATAGTCAACCCACTCAATAGGGTTGCTATCACAGCATCGGAAGAATCATCGGAGCTTTTGGTCCGCTCGCCTCAGGTTCTTGACGGGTCGCATAGACCAAGACCTGAAATGGCATAAACATCCCGTTGTGACCGTTGAAGTGCGCTTCGGAGCTTCTCCTGGTTCCGAACCAGTGAGCGGCGAGTCGGAAATAAAACCGAATTACTCCCCTGAAACGGGCATCTGACCCCCACCACCAGGCATCACTTCGTCCCCAGGATTTTCCCGCCCCGCCTTGCAGATAATTTCCCCCTCCCGGCGCATACTGTTCCCATAAGCTTTAACCAGACCCGGCGCGGCGGCTCATCCCCGCCGCGTTCGCGTCTTTTTTGACCCTGAGTTAGACGGCGGATCACGGATCCCTGACCCCTGATCTCTGGTCTCTGATCTCGGATCCCTGATCTCTGTAACTCTGCGGCCAAGCTCTTTGGAATGACGGCATTGCGGCGCACCGTATGCGCCAAAGCACTGAGAACAAGGGAGTTCTTTGCAGAAGCCGAGGGGGGGTACCCATTTTCCCACAGGCAGGTCCTATACCAAAACCAGAGATGCTGTAACCCGAAGCCGCTGCACTTGAGTCGCCGCGACCCCAAGGAGCGGCGGCCTTCAAAAAAAGCTGAATAGGGCACACCTTCTCTGGTTTTGCCGTAAAGGCCCTGCTCTTAGGGCAAAAAGGCGGCTTCTGCACTAAATATGGTGCAGATCGCACTATAGCATTTTCGGAATTACTGTAGACCGAAAGCACGCCCTTCAAGTGGCTTTTTCCTCAAGAAAGAGCCACTTTGCACTCTTCTCGAAAAGTCTACGTTGATTCCGAAAATGCCGTAAATTTATGCAGCCACGAATCGAATTTTGCTTGGCTCAGGTGCAAGGGCGGCCCGCTCGCTACGCCGTCGCCGTTTTCGCCACCGCCTGCAAACCGCGCGCGGGCCGGTGAGCCAAGTCACCCGGATTTCGGTATCATGAATCCATGAGCGCTGCGACTATGGGTTCCCGCCAAATCGGCGCCTCCCCGAGCCACGCATTCCAGATTCATGCTTTTCGAGCGGTCGACCTCCGGCTGGAGCCGGTGGCGGCAAAAGTTCTGGCCCAGGAACGCCTGAATGCAGACGACGGGCTGGTGTTTTACGGCTCGCCGGACCTGCTGGCGGTGGGCTGGCTGGCGAATCATGTCCGCGAGCGGATGCACGGCGACGTGACCTACTTCAACGTCAATCGCCACATCAACCCGACGAATGTTTGCGTCGCGGCCTGCAAGCTGTGCGCATTCGGCCGCAAGAAGGGCGACCCGGCTGGCTATACCATGGCCCTCGATGAAGCCTGGGAGACGGCGGCCTCAGGCTACTCTGAGGCAGTCACGGAGTTTCACATCGTCGGCGGCCTGCACCCCGATCTTCCCCTTGAATTCTTCCTCGATATGATACGCGGCCTCAAAGAACGCTTCCCCAAGGTGCGCATCAAGGCCTTCACCATGGTGGAGATCGCGTTTCTGGCGCGCCGGGCCAAGCTGACCGTGGAGCAAACGCTCCTGAAGCTGCGCGAGGCGGGCGTGGACTCGATGCCGGGCGGCGGCGCGGAGATTTTCGCGGCGCGCGTGCGCTCCTTCATCTGCGACCACAAGATCGACGGCGAGGAGTGGCTGGAAACGGCGCGGACGGCGCACAAGATGGGCTTCAAGTCCAATGCAACGATGTTGTACGGGCACATTGAGAACGATGCCGACCGCGTGGACCATCTGCTGAAGCTCAGGGCGCTGCAGGACGAGACGGGCGGCTTTCAGACCTTCATTCCGCTGGCGTTTCACCCCGAGAACACCGCCCTCGATCATCTGCCGGTGACCACGGGGCTGACCGACATCCGCCAGATTGCCGTGAGCCGGCTGCTGCTGGACAATTTCCCGCACATCAAGGCCTACTGGCAGATGATGACGCCCAAGATCGCGCAGATCGCCCTGCGGTTTGGAGCCGACGACCTCGACGGAACGGTGATCGAAGAGAAGATCTACCACGATGCCGGCGCAACAACACCCCAGGGCATGACGCGTAAGCAACTGTGCCGCCTGATTACCGAGGCCGGGCGCGTTCCCGTGGAGCGCGACACGCTTTACCACCCAGTCACCCGCACCGAGGAGAGCTTTACGGTGGCCGTTTGAGCTCTTCCATGCTAAGCTAGACTTAGCTAAGGAGGGCGACGTGCCTGCTACTGCCCAGACCCCGCTGACGGTCAATATCTTCGAAGCCAAGACGCAACTGTCCAAACTCATCCAGAAGGTGGAACAGGGTGAAGACGTGATTATTGCGCGCGCAGGCAAACCCGTTGCGCGGCTGACGGGGCTGGCGCCGGCCAAGCCGAAGATTCGCTTCGGCGGCCTCAAGGGCAAAATATGGATCGCTGACGACTTCGACGCCCCGCTTCCCGATGAGATTCTGGCTGAATTCGAGGATGGCCCGATCTTCCCGCCGGAGAATGACCCTGAGGATCGGGCGACGCAACAGGAATAGAAAGCGTAAGCAATTTGCCCACGCGCCTTTTGCTCGACACACACATCTTTCTCTGGTTGGCAGCGGACGACAGGCGGCTGCGCGCGCCTGCACGACAGCTTTTGACGAGCGCGAGCGAGATTTTCATCTCCTCAGTAAGCATCTGGGAGATCGCCATCAAATCCCGCATCGGCAAAATCAAGGCCGACCCCGATGACGCAATACTGGAGATGAAAACTTGCGGGTTTCATGAACTACTCGTGTCGTCTGTCCACGCGGCAGGGGTCGCGAAGTTACCAATGCACCACCGGGACCCCTTCGACCGGCTGCTCATTGCCCAGGCAATTGCAGAGCACCTTCAACTCGTTACTGCCGACCCCAGGCTTGGCGCTTACTCCGGTCTGGCCACGGTAGTCTGATTTCACACTCGGCTACCTTTTCGCCACCGCTTCCGGCGGTTTTTCGCCGGCCGTAAACCTCGTCCATGGCCCAGCGATCATATCGTGCAGAATCGGCTTCTGCCACGCGAACTCAGGATGTGCGGCAAGAAACGGCGCGGCCATGAAGGTCTCGCCGCAGGGATGCCCCGCGCGGCCAATGAAGCTCAGCTTCGCCGCCATCTCCGAGTCCATCACCTTGCCCGTCACCGCGCCGCCTGGATCGTATGGCGGATCGCCCCAGACCTTTTCGCCGGTCGGCGACGTCTCCTCATGGCCGCACAGGCTGCGCTTGCCGGCATCTGTCTTGTGCTCATAGCTGTCGTAATGGTCTGAGAGATACGCTTCGGCCAGAGCCGTATCCAGCTTGCCGTAGTGCTCCTTCATGAACTGTTCGGCGCGAATGTGGCGGGCATTCATCGTACTCTCGGGATCGTTGGGATCGTAATTTCTGGTATCGTCGCGGATCAGATCGGGGTCCACTGCAAAGTTCGCAGAAACGAAGTAGCCGTCCTTCTTCTTTGTGAGTGGAGTGTGATGCAGGCCCAACTCCAGGTAGGCAATCTCGCCCGTCTTGCGATCGCCAATGAGCCAGGTATTTGCATAGCCGCCGTTGTTCCCCTTGCGCATAATGGCCGCATACTCGTCGATTGATGTGGCATACTGCATCGCCTTGCGCGAACGGTCGAACTCCGGAATACCCTTCACGTTGAAGCCGATGCCCGTGGGTAGCGTGGTCTCGGTGATCATCAGGCCGCTCGCGTTCACGCCAAAGTCGTCCTGGCTCGTGATCACGCCCGGCAGCCCGTCCATCAAAATGTGCTGTCCGTTCGCGGGCACAATGTCGAAGACCACGGTCCAGCGCTCGCCTTCCGCATAGGAGCTCCAGTTGCTGTGAGCGATCACGATCTTCCCGCCACTTGTCGCGGTCCCGGTGGCGATGAACGCGCTGCATTTGCCCGGCGCAACGGCCTGCGGCGGGTTGGGTTTGCCCTCCTTTGCATTCAGAGTCGGCAGATAGTAATCGCTCAACTCCATCACGCCATTCAGCGCAACAATGTCCCAGAGGTCGAGCGAGGATCCCTGCGCATGGAGGCCTTCGACGATGCCCTTCATCTCCTGCTGGTATTCCTCGTTCGACATGCGGCCACAACACGGTCTTCGCCGCGTCGCGAAAGAAGCTCCACTCACGCTTGTATTTGTTTTGCGCCTCAACGGCGTAGACGTTGGCGTTGTCTTTGATTTCCCGCGCCAACAGATACCCATGCTGAAAGCCCACCTGTTCTGGTGTGCCCTGCAAGTGCACGTACGTCCATCCAGCATCGGTGAACTTGTAGGCGCCGGCCAGTCTCGGATCAGACGATGGCTGCGTGGCGGCGGTGACGGCAGCAATGAGAAGGATAAAGAACAACAGTGGTAAGCGCCGCATCGGACTGGCTCCTGAATAGACTGAATTGCCGGGGCTCAGACGGTGAACCGCAACTACTGGCTTTTTCTGGTCATTTTTGATTGTAGTCCGGCATGCAAGGTGGTCTCACTGCCGCACCACCTCGCCGTTCTTCATCACAAAGCTCACGTGCTCCACTACCGAGATGTCGTCGAGGGGATTGCCGGGGACGGCAACGATATCGGCGTAGTAACCCGGCTTTAGCTCGCCGATCTGGCCGGCCCACCCCAGCAGCTTTGCGCCGTTGATCATGTCGGCTTGCAGCACGGCGAGCGGCTTCATCCCGTAGCGGACCATCAGTGTGAGTTCGTGCGCCTGCGTGCCGTGCGGGAACGGCCCCACATCGGAACCCACCGCAAAAGGAACCCCGGCGGCAATCTGCTTCTTGAACTCGGCGATCTTGTAGTCGAGCATCGCCGATTCTGCTGCAGCTTGGTCCTGCGATTCACGGTGATGCGCAAAGTAATCGAAGATGGTGAACGTGGGCACGGCGAAGATGCCCTTCTCCTTCATCAGGCGCATGGTCTCGTCGCTGAGTTGCGTGGCGTGGTCGATTGAAGCCACGCCGGCTTCGGCCGCGTACAGAGTTCCCGGCTCGCCCATGCCGTGCACGCCGATGCCGACGCCGGTCCCGAGCCGCTTTTCCTCCTCGACCGCCGCGGCCAGTTGCGCCTCGGTGTACTGGTAAGGCGTGTGCAGCACTCCATCAATCATGCGTGTCCGGCCCGGTCTCGTAAATCTTGGTGAAGTCCGCGCCTTCCTTGTGCTGCTCGCGCATCACTGCAATGATCTCGTCTGCGGTGTTGGCGTAGTCGGCGTTCGACAGCACGTGCTGCGCGGGATTGAAGTGGTTGGCGTCCTCGTGCCCGCCCAGAATGTCGATGGCGTTGGCGCAGACGCGCAGGCGCGGCCCTGGAATGATTCCCTGGTTGATGGCGTCGCGCACCGCCGTGCTGGCCGAACCGGCGCCCTCTGTGCCCATATCGCGCTCGGCGGTGAAGCCGGCCATCAGGTCGGCCTTGGCGGCCTGCTCGGCCAGAATGGTGCGCCACGGAACGGATTCCTCGACCGTCTGCAAGTCCTCCGCGCCGGGATGCAGAAACAGATGCACGTGCGCGTCGATGAGTCCGGGCAGCAGCGTCGTGTCGCCGAGATCAATAACCTTCGCGCCCTGCGGATGGTCAACCGCTGTGCCCACGGCCTTGATCCGCTCGCCTTCAACGAGGATCTCGCCGGGCTGGAGCACGTTGCCGGTATCGACCTGGAGCAGCCGCGCGGCGTGGAGGACGATGGGCTGGGTGGCGGGCTGCTGGGCGGCCAGGAAGGCAGCGGCCACGAACAAAAGCGTCAGAGCAACAGACGCGCTAAGGAAAGCGAACCAAAATTGCTCGGAAAATTTTCGCATGAATACGAATATGCGCCTCCGCCAACGGATTTGTCGATGATGATTCTTGCTCGCGGTTGGTCGAATATCGCCTCAATACGCCCCAATCCCCGTGAGGTTCTGGCCCAGGATCAGCGTGTGGATGTCGTGCGTGCCTTCGTAGGTCTTCACTGACTCGAGATTCATGCTGTGGCGCATGATGGGGTAGTCCTCGGTGACGCCGTTCGCGCCCAGGATGTCGCGGGCCAGGCGCGCGCATTCGAGAGCCATCCACACGTTGTTTCTCTTCGCCATGGAGATGTGCTGGTGGCCTGCGGTTCCCGCATCTTTCAGCCGTCCCACTTGCAGCGAGAGCAACTGCGCCTTGGAGATTTCGCTGGCCATCCACACCAGCTTCTCCTGGATGAGCTGATGGCTGGCGATGGGCTGATTGCGGAATTGCTTTCTCGTTTTCGCGTAGTTCAGCGCCGTCGAGTAGCAATCCATGGCCGCGCCAATCGCGCCCCAACTGATGCCGTAGCGCGCCTGGTTGAGGCACATCAGCGCGCATTTGAGGCCCGTCGCGCCGGGCAGCAGGTTGGCTTCGGGCACGTGCACGTCCTCAAGCGTCAGGCTGCTGGTCACCGAGGCGCGCAGACACCATTTGCCGTGAATGTCGCTGGAGGAGAAACCGGGCCGGTTGGTTTCGACGAGAAAGCCGCGCACCGAGATCGCTGTCCTTCATTCGCCTTCGAGCTTGGCCCAGACGATGGCCACATCGGCGATGGAGCCCGAGGTGATCCACATCTTTTCGCCGTTGAGAATGTACTCGCCGCCGGATTTGCGGGCGCGCGTCGTCATCCCCGCCGGATTCGACCCGAAGCCCGGCTCGGTCAAGCCGAAGCAGCCGAGCTTTTCGCCCGTGGCGAGGGCCGGGAGCCACGCGTTCTTCTGCTCCTCGGAGCCGAAGGTGAAGATGGGATACATGACCAGCGCCGACTGCACGCTGACAAAGCTGCGCAGGCCGGAGTCGCCGCGCTCCAGCTCCTGCATCACCAGGCCGTACTCGACATTCGACATGCCGGCGCAGCCGTAGCCCTCGAGATTGGCGCCGTAGAAGCCCAGCTCGCCCATCAGCGGAACGAGCTCGCGCGGAAAACGGCCCTCGCGGAAACAGTCTTCAATGATGGGGATGATGTTGTCTTCAACAAAGTCGCGCGCCGTGCGGCGGACGAGCAGTTCGTCTTCTGTGAAGCTCCGATCGAGATGGAGAAAGTCGAAACCCTGAAATTTGAAGGCCATGGTCGTGCCTGCCTTTTTCCCGGATTACCGGGACAGATGAGCCTATCAGCCCGCGGCCTTCTTTTCAATCCGGATCAAGTTCGGCGGTCACGCGTTTCGCGGCATCGGCTTTTCGTGAATGATCATCCAATTCGCGCCAAACTTGTCGCGGCACTGGCCGAAGCGATGCGCGAAGAAGGTCTCTTCCATCTTCATGAAGATTTCGCCTCCATCCGTGAGCGCCGCGTAAATGCGCTCTGCCTCGGCGTTGCTGTCGACTGAGAGCGTGAGATAGGCGCTACGCATGGGTTGAACGCGTTCCGGTGGTCCGTCGCTGGCCATCAGAACGGTGTCGCCCATCGCAATGCGCGCATGGAGGACGCTGTCCTTCTTGAGACCCGGCGGGATGGTGCCTCCGGGCATCTGATCGAAGGTCGACATGGAGACGATCTTTCCGCCAAGGTGCTTCTCATAAAATTGCAAAGCTTCTTTGCACTTACCGGGAAAGTTTACGTAGGTGGAGAGCTTCATGGTTTCGATTTTCCTTTCGGGAATTGGACTTCGAAGGTTTGGAAGTGGTCTCGAACGGTGGAATCAGCGGCGTGGGGTCGCGCTACGTTCCGCGAGCACCCGGCGCGATTCCGCACTATCACTTCAAATAACTGCGCATCGCCCATCCGCCTTCTCTTGCGCATCCTACGCACTTCACTTGCATTTCGCAACCCAGGAATGGTAGGAATGTTCTCATCAACCGCGTTCCCGTCGGCGCGGCTCAGCGTCAATTCATCCGGTGGTTCTATGAGCGCTCTTAGCGAATCCTCGCACATCACCCCCTTTCTCTGGTTCGACGCCAATGCTGAAGAGGCCGTCGAATTCTACTGCGGCATCTTTCCCAACTCGCGCCGCCTCAGCGAGCTGCGCAACACCGGCGACGCGCCCGGCCCGAAGGGCGGAATCCTTACCATTTCGTTTGAGCTCGACGGATTGCGGTTCACGGCGCTCAACGGCGGACCGCATCACCAGTTCACGGACGCGATCTCGTTTATGGTGCGTTGCGATACGCAGGAGGAGATTGATTACTACTGGTCGCGGCTCACGGAAGGCGGCACGGAAGTGGCGTGTGGATGGCTCCGAGACAAGTTCGGTATGAGCTGGCAGGTGACGCCTGCGAACTTTGGCGAGCTTCTGAAGACTTCAAAGGCGATGCAGGCCATGATGAAGATGAAGAAGCTCGATATCGCCGAGCTGGAGCGGGCCGCGCAAGCGTAGCAGGCCAAGCACACTCCCCTTTCACGCATTCCCTCTGTTATCCTGAGTGGTTTACCTGAGTCATGGAGGGGGCCATGCCGGAGCACAGAGCGCGCAAGCATCATCAGGACAGGGTGGCGGAGACGCTGCGGCTGGAGATCGGGATAATGATCGAGGGTGAGCTCTCCGACCCGCGCATCGATCTCTGCTACGTGAGCGAGGTGGCGCTGAACCCCGGCGGCAAGTCGGCGCGCGTTTACGTTGCCCTGGACAGCGGGGTAAAGGATATTGCCAAGGCCGAGGAGCAGACTGTCGCCGGCCTTGAAGCCGCCAAAGGGTACATTCGCTATGAGCTGAAGGAGCGCATGGGCGTGCGGCACGTGCCGGAGCTGACCTTTCTCGCCGACCGGTCGGGCCGTTTCCAGTCGCGCATTGATGAGCTGATGAGCCGGTCGCGCAAGAACGCGGCGGGCAAGCGTGTTGAGCCGCAACAGGAGCCCGTGGACGCTAAGCTGTTGCCGGAACAAGGGCCTCTGCTCCGCTAATAGTATGAATCGCTTGCCGTAAACACGGGCGTTGGTGCATCGGCATCTATGCCAGAGCAGATACTTGCCCGCGCCTCCAATCGCTGGCAAGCGGGGAGCAGGCTCCGGGGGAATCTGTTAGCCTTGTCCCTATCGAATCGTCGCCATGTTTTCGCGCGTCGGCTGCGCGGATGATAAGCAGGCTTGGTCTGATCCCCCATCCGTCCTGCCTGGAACCAAGACTCTCGTCCTGCGCTTGAGCAAGCTGGCGCACGCTGCCTGGAGAACTGCCGGAGATGGAAAATCCCACGAAATCATTGGGTCCGGATTTGCCTCCACATCGACGATGGCGCATGCCTCGCTGGGCTACGATCTCGGAAGCAACGGTCTTTCTCGCCTTCACCGTCTTTTTCCTTGCTTACGGGCTTACGCCAGTGTTCGGCGGCGCCGGCCTCGGCCTGGTGGGCGCCGACGAGCCGCGCTACGCCCAGATCGCGCACGAGATGCTGGTCCGATTCGACTCAGCGCACACGCTGAAAGGGCGCCTGGACGCCTGCGTGACTCCGTACCTTTACGGCCATCCCTGGCTGGAGAAGCCGGCCCTCTACTACTGGCGCGCGATGTTTCTGTTTCAGGACTTCGGTGTTCACGACTGGGGCGCACGGCTGCCCTCGACCACCTTCGCGTTCATCATGATCGGTCTTATCTACCTGCACATGCGGCGATTCCGTCCCGGCGGCCACCTGGACGCGGCGCTGATCACGGTCGCCTGTGCCGGCATCATCGGCTTTGCGCGCGGCGCCTCCACCGATATGCAGATGGCCGCTCCGCTGGCCATCGGGCTGCTGGGCTGGTATGCATGGTACGAAACCGGCTCCAAGTTCTGGCTCTACGACATCTACTTTTTTACCGGGCTGGCAACACTGGCCAAGGGTCCGGTGGCGCCCTTTCTGGCCATTGTCATCATCTCCGCTTTCGCCTTTTTGCGCCGCGAGTGGAACATCCTGCTGCGCTCGCTATGGTGGCCGGGGGTGGTTCTCTATTTTGCCATGGTGCTGCCCTGGTTCATTGCTGTGCAGCATCAAAATCCCACCTTCTTCCGCGAGTTCTTTTTCGAACACAACCTGCAACGCTTCGCGACCGACCGCTACCAGCACGATCAGCCATTCTGGTACTACCTGGCGGTGATGGTGCTGGCCTTGATGCCGTGGACCGTGGTCGCGGTGCGCGCGCTGATCGACGGCGTCCAGACCTCGGTGGCCGAGTGGCGGCTGCGCCACTCCAAGGCGGGAAAGCCCTTGCCCGCGCACCCAGGCGACGCCTTTCCCGAATTTCTGGTGCTGTGGGCGCTGATTCCCGTCGTCTTCTTCTCCTTCTCGCAATCCAAGCTGCCCGGCTACGTTCTACCCTCCATTCCACCCATCACCATCCTTACCGGAGACTACCTTTTCCGCCGCCGTCAGCAGGGGTTAAGCCCATGGATTCTTTTTGGCCATGCAGCGGTGTGCGGCACCTTGACGATGGCCGCGCTGCTTTTGCCCTGGTTTGTAGGCCACGGCGCGGAGATGCCGCCCGTGCACGCGCTTGCAGCCGCTGTGCTGGCCGCTACGGGCGCTGGCCTGCTGATTCTGATTGTGACCAAGGGCTTTGGCGTGGCGCGGCTGCGGCTGGCTACCTGCGGCGTCATGGTGGTGCTGGTTCTGTTCCTCTACGGCGTGGGCCCATTCTTCGGAATTCCCGAGATTGCCGCAACCAAGCGCGTGATTCATCTGCTCGACCGCTCCTACTCCGCGCGGCCGCTTGCCGAGCGGCTGGATAACGTGGCTCCCGCAGACGAGACCGTCGCGGTGTTTCGCGTGCGCCGCGACGTCGAGTACGGACTCTCGTTTTATCGCAATCGCGAAGTGGCGAATTACGAGGTGGGCGGCGTGCCCAGCGAGCAGCACATACTTGTTGCGCGGGTGTACGGACGCCATGGTGTCGACCTTCACACGCAGGCCGCGCTGGAAGAGTATCTCGAAGGCCGCCAATATGAGCAGCTCTTCGGTTGGCCGGAGCAGGGGCTGGAAGTTTACCTGGTGGGCAGCCAGTAACCTACGCCTGAACTTGCGGCTGACGGTTGATTCGTGTCAAAGTGACGAGGAATGCAGATAACGGGCGCTTCCGTCGAAATTCTTGACCTGCGGCACTTCGCGGCACCGGTGCTGCGTCCTCTGCTTGAGGCGGAGGGCGAGCTATGGGAGAAGCGGTTGCACTGGGATTATCACGCCTCGGCGCGGCTGCTGATGCAGTATCTCGACAACCATATGCTGCCTGGCTACGCAGCCCTGCAAGCCGGTCGAGTGACGGGCTATGTGTTCTGCGTCTATGAGGAGACCAAGGCCGTCATCGGCGATGTGTTCGCCCTGCCCGTCACGCCTGACGGCGCAAGCGGAGGGTCCAGCCCGGCCCACGCTGCGGAAGTGACACTGCTCAAGCATCTTTTCGAACTGCTGCTCAACTCGCCGCACGTCGATCGCATCGAGTCGCAACTGCTGTTGCATCCATCCGGAGATCATTCCGATGCCTTCCTTGCGGCGGGATTCCAGATCTTTCGCAGGCTCTTCCTGGTGCAGGCTTTACAGGGGCGATGGAACCCGCCACAGGCGGATTTACCCGGCAATCTTGAATTGCGTCCGTGGCGCGAGACGGACCTGGCGCCTGCCTCAAGGCTCATCTGCGAAGCCTATCACAGCCATCCCGACAGCCTGATCAACGACCAGTACCGTTCGGTCCACGGCTCCATGCGCTTTCTCAACAACATCGTGCGCTACGCCGGCTGCGGCAGCTTTGCCCCGCAGGCGTCGCATGTGGTGGTGGAGCGAACCAGCCGCGAACTGGTAGCGTTGGTGCTGGGCTCGCGCGTCAGCGCGCAAAGCGGGCACCTGACGCAGGTGTGCGTTCACCCGGCGTACCGGCGCCGCGGGCTGGCCCGCCTTCTGCTCTCGGTAGCAGCATTCAGCTTCATGCGGCTTGGCGCCAGCGAAATCTCACTCACTGTGACGGAAGCCAACTCCGGGGCCATCGAATTGTATAAGGATGAAGGCTACCAGTGCGCGCACAGCTTCGATGCGGCGGTGTGGCAGCGCGAAGCGTCGGTCTGAACAAAATCAGAGAAGTTGTATCCTGCCTCAAATGTACCGCCGGGCTCCAGGCCGGCAGCGGCCTTCACGACGGCTGCTCGCGCGGCAGCGTGGCTCGTGCCAGCGGACAAACCAGAAAAACCCATGCCAGCCCCGCGAGAACATCGATGCCGTAGTGCACCTCGAGCGCAATCGTGGAAAGCGTGATGCCGCAAGCGGCGACAATGGCCGCGGCCATCAGCCAGCCCGGCAGTTTACCGCGGCTCAGCCACACAATGAGCCACGGATTTGCCGTGTGCAAACTGGGGAAACAGTCGTATGCGTAGCGAAAGTTATCCGCAAGGAAGGAATAAACGAGCGTGGACTCGAGGAAATTGGGCGATGCCGTCTGCGCGAGGCTCAGGGGGCCTGCGACCGGAATGAGAAGGTAGCAGCAGTAACCGCAATAGAGCGAAAGGATGAGCGCACGCTGGACGAGGCGAAACTGCAACGCATCCCGTCTGAACCGGAACCATGCCAGAGCAAGGATGGGCGTGACCGGGTAGAGGGCATAGAAATCGGACATGATGCGGAGAAAGAGATTGCTGTCGAGTGGTCCACTGCTGAACCAGAGATACGGAGTCTTGCCGAAGATCGCGACGTCAGCGGCCATCGCCCAATGGTCGAGGGAGGGAATGCCGAGCCAGGCGGTGATGGCCGAGGCGTGCAGGAGCCTGAGACTGACATAACCCACCACCGCCACGACGATGGGAGCGAATTTCAGGACAGAATGAAGCAGCCTTCGGGCGCGGGAGCTGAATCGCCCCGCGATAAAGAGCACAGCGACCAGGACAGCGGCTGACCAGAGCGCCACGCGCGCCAGCAGAAGGCCGCCCGGCGTGGCGAAGACCGGAGGGTGCGAGGACGGTGAGGACCGCGACCAGAAGCAGAAAGAGTCCGGTCACAAGTTCGTCGAGGCGGCGACGGACAAAATCGAGCATGACGGCTTGCAAGAGATGGAGGAGAGACAGTGTACGCGGCATTCGCGGGCGAGGGCAAGGCGGTTACCGCACCACAATGAATGCTGACCGTCAGGTATTCTGGGGGTACATTTTCGTATTCCCGAAAAGGCGGCACGCATGAGCGATGCTAAGAATCCCGATCCGGCAACATCTGGAGCGATCCTCAACCCTCCGGTACCGGCGCCAGCAGCCCCTCCGAATGACGAGCCTTTACTGGGCAAAGCGGAGCGAGAAGAAGGAGGAGGAAAGATAGAGGAGAACGCTGAAATCCTTGTTGAAACTGAAATCGACAAAGAGGGAACTAGAGCTGTCGAGTGGCTGCAATTTGGAGTGAACACCGTCTTGGCTGTAATCGGGGCTTGTGCAATTTTTATTTATTACGGCCAGCTGGACACAATGAACAAGACCTTCTCCGAGATTCAAAAGCAGACACCTGATATTCACGCACAAGCTGAGGCGGCTAAGAAAAGCGTGGAAGAGGTTGAGAGGCAAACAAGGTTAGATCAAAGGCCGTGGATCAAATTTCAGATTGGCGGAATCCAATTCCGGCCAAACCTTCATTAGCGTTATTGGACAGCCGCTCCGCGTCCCCGTTCGATTTACCAATATCGGGAAAACGGCTGCCCTGAGGGTAAACGCGATGATCATACTAGAGATCGTTCCCAAAGGGAAAGAACCGCAGATCCCCAAGGATTCAACGGTCCTCACGGCCGAAGGACAGCCCCTTCCGCCACGGAGCTACTTCATCAAGAAAGTGCCTGGCCGGCTGTTTGAGACGTCCATCATTTATCCTGGCGACCCCGCAGAAACCTCCGCCTCTAGGAGCAGATTTGCTGCAAATGGAAAAGTAGAAGATGTTCCTCTTACTTTGGAAGAGGCGAAAGAAGCTCAAAATGGGAACACGTACCTCGCCGTCTGGGGAGAGGTCTGGTATTCCGACATCTTTGGCACAGACCATTGGACGAAGTTCTGTCGTTGCGCGAATTACGGCGGGGCGTTGACTGAAGGCGAGAAATGCGCAAAATTTAGCTCCGTGGACAGCAATTAGCGCAAGCCCTAACGGCCGAATGGGGACACGACTCAGCTCAGAACGCCGTTCCGCCGTTGAAATCGGCGGTATTGGCGGCGCTCACGCCCGCCATGCAGACCGCATCGGAAAAGATCAGCCCCAGCCGAGAAAGCAAAGACCGCGGGAAAGAAGAAAGAGCGGAAGAACGAGGCTTGAGATTTGTGGTGTCTCACCTTTCCGCGATGAAAGAGGCCCGCCTCTGCAACGAGAGACGGGCCTCTTTCGGTTCTGGTTGAGAGTTATGCTTTTGCCGACGTCAGCGCCCCCAAATCCGCCGCTAGCTTTTCCGTGCTGAAGGCCTCGATCAGGTCGCCTTCCTTCAGGTCGCTGAAGTTGGCGATGCCGATACCGCACTCCATGCCGTTGGTCACTTCGCGCGCGTCGTCCTTGAAACGCTTGAGCGAGCCGATCTTGCCCTTGAAGAGTTGCTCGCCTCCGCGCATCACCTTCACCTCCGCGTCGCGGCGGATTACTCCGTCCTGCATGCGGCAGCCGGCGATGGTGCCCACCTTGGGGATGCGGAAGATGTTGAGCACTTCGGCGCGGCCCAGGTAGTTCTCCTTGAACGCAGGTTCGAGCAGGCCCATCATGGCCAGGCGCATTTCGTCCAGCAACTCGTAGATGATGGAGTGCAGGCGGATCTCAACGTCCTCCTGCTGCGCCAACTCGGCGGCCTTGCGCTCGGGGCGGACGTTGAAGCCGATGATGATGGCGTTCGAGGCCGTCGCCAGCAGCACGTCGCTCTCCGTGATGGAGCCGACGCCGGAATGGATGACCTTGACGCGCACTTTCTCAGTGGACATGCGGACCAGCGAGTCGGCGAGCACTTCCACCGATCCCGTTACGTCGCCCTTGATGATCAGCGCCAGGTCCTTGATGCCGGACAGTCGAATCTGTTCCGACAGTCCTTCGAGCGAGAGGCGGGAGCTCTTGGCCAGTTGCGCGTCACGCTCCTTCATCTTGCGGTAAGCGGCGATTCCCTTGGCTTTGTCGCGGTCGGCGACCACAAGGAAGGTGTCGCCGGCGTCGGGCATCGCTTCGAGGCCGAGGACTTCGACGGGTGTAGACGGGCCGGCTTCCTCAAGGGCGCGTCCGCGGTCGTCGAACATGGCGCGGACTTTGCCGAAGGTGTTGCCGACGATGTAGCTCTCGTTGAGGTGGAGGGTCCCGTCCTGAACAAGGACGGTGGCGACAGCGCCGCGGCCACGGTCGAGCTTGGCTTCGAGCACGCTGCCGACGGCCTTGCGGCCGGGCGTAGCCTTGGGCGCCTTGATGTCGCTGACCAGGCAGATCATTTCCAGAAGCAGATCGAGGTTGATGCGCTTCTTGGCGGAGACTTCAACGAAGACCGTGCCTTCCTGGCCCGCGCCGGCCCATTCTTCGGGGATGAGGCCGCGGTCGGCGAGTTGCTTCTTTACGCGCTCGGGGTTGGCCTCGGGCTTGTCGATCTTGTTCACGGCCACGATGATGCGAACCTCGGCTGCCTTGGCGTGGTCTATAGCTTCGAGGGTCTGCGGCATCACACCGTCGTCGGCGGCCACCACGATGACCACGATGTCGGTGACCTTTGCGCCGCGCGCGCGCATGCGGGTGAAGGCTTCGTGGCCTGGCGTGTCGAGGAACACAATTTCTCGACCTGACGCGGGCGAGCCTTCCTTTGAGAACTTCACCTTGTAAGCGCCGATGTGCTGGGTAATGCCGCCTGCTTCGCCAGCGGCGACATCGGTTTCGCGGATGGCGTCGAGCAGCGAGGTCTTGCCGTGATCGACGTGGCCCATGACGGTGACCACGGGCGAGCGCGGAACTTCGAGCTCGTCGGAATTCTCGGCTTCGAGCACTTCCTCGATGGCCTGGTTGGCGATCTCCTCTTCGTAGCTGATGACGGTGGCGGCAGCGCCGAACTTGGCGGCCATGTCCTTCACCATTTCGGCGTCGAGGGACTGGTTGACGGTGACGAAGACGCCGCCCATGAGAAGTGTGGCGATCAGGTCCTTGGCGCGGATGTCGAGCTTTTCGGCCAGGTCCTTGACGCTGATGCCCTCAGTGACGGTGATTTCGCGCGTGATGGGCAGAGGCTCAGTGCTCAATTGCATGCCGCCATAGCGCGGCGGCGGCACAAAGCCCTTCATCGGGCCTTCTTTGGTCTTAGGGTACTGCTGCTGCCCTCGGCCGCGGCCGCGCGAGGAGGCGCGCTGCGGGCGCGGAGCTTCGCCGGTGGGCGGCGGAGCGCCGCCGGGACCGGGGCGTGCGCCGAAGCCGGGACGGGCCGCCCCAAACTCTGGGCGAGCGCCAAAACCTGGGCGCGCGCCGGGAGCTCCGGGGCCGGTAGGGCCTGCATAGCCAGCACGCGTAGGATGCTTGGGGCGCGGGCCGCCGGGGAGTTGACCGGGAGCGCCAGCGCCGCCGGGCATGCGCTGCCCAAAACCGCCCACACCGCCCGCAGGTCTGCGATCGAAGATCGGTTTCCCGCGCTGCAGTCCGGCTCCTGCGGCTGGTGGGGGATGAGGAACGATGGATGCTTTGTAGACCGGCCGCGGGCCGGTTTGCGGCATCACCATGCGGCGCGCTGGAGGCGCGGCGTGCGCGCGGCCCTGCCCGCGCTGCGCGGCGGGAGTTGTGGACTCAGCAGCGATGGCGGGGACCGAGGCCGGCGCCGCAACTGGAGGAGCCTGGATTTCAGGAGAAGTCGGCGCAGGAGGTTCGACTTGAGCAGCCGACGGCGTTGGCGGCTCGTTTACTGCGGGGGCTACGACGGCAGACGGTTTGGCGGCGTGCTTTTCTTCACGCGTAGCCAGGGCCGCAGTCGGCTTGACAACCACCCCTGCCGGGGGCGGCGCAACCACGACCACCGGTCGCGCAGTAGGAATGGCCCCTGCGGGAGCCTTGGCTACCACGGCGCCGGCGGGAGGACGCGAAGCGATGGCTGGCGCAGCAGGGGCTGGGGCGGCAATAATGGGCGGCGCAGAGCGCGGCTGCGGAACGATCTTTCGCGGGGCGGGATGAGCGGCCGCCGGAGTTACGGCTGGAGCAGCGGGGGGCAGAGGTACGGCAGCCGGGGGCGCGGCGGGCGCAGCAGGTTTGGCTGGCGGAGCTGCTGCCGGCTTCGCCGGCAAGCGGGCTTGGCGCGCTTCTTCTTCCTCTTCTTTCTTCTTGGCCAGGATGGCCTTCATTACATCGCCGGGCTTGGAGATGTGGGAGAGGTCGATCTTCGGGACGATAGTTTGAGCGGCATGGCGGCCCGCCGCAGCGCCCGCATGGGCCGCGGGCTTTGCGTCCTGCGCAAAGCGCGCACGAACCTTCTCCGCCTCGTCCAGTTCCAGTGAGCTGGAGTGCGTCTTGACGCTAGTCACGCCGAGTTCCGGGAGAATGTCGAGAATCGCCCGAGGCTTAACTTCCAACTCGCGCGCCAGATCGTTGATACGAACCTTGCTCATCCGCCTCTTTTCAAAAATGTGCTGCCAAACCGCCCTTAGTCGCTCATAGCTACCTCATGGCACTGGCTGCTTTTGAACCTTCTGGTTTGATTGATGGAAACAAGTGGGGCGCTGCGCATCTTACGCGCCGTCCTTGCCTTCCGCCTCGTTCTCTTCTTCTTCCAGTTCTTTTGCTACTTCCGCGTCGGCGGCGGGTACGTCCTCAACCGCCAACTCTGCTGCGGTGACGTTCCGGCTTTCGGCGGCTTCTTCGGCCAAAGCCTCGCCGGCTTCGCCGGCACCTTCAATTTCATTGCCTTCCGCCGTGGCAGCGATGCCGCTTTCCGCTTCCTCCAGCACTTCGGCCGCGTTCTCTGACTCAGCCTCTGAAGTTGCCAAAGCGGCGTCCGGGGTAGCGGCCTCTGACGCACCCTCGGCCGATTTCCGTTTGCTCGGTTTCGGCCGCCTGCGTCTCTTCAAAGCGGGCAAAGTAGTTGCGGACCGCGACGCCGATCTTTTCCAGCGTCTTTTCGCCGATGCCCGGAATCTCTTCGAGCTGCTCGGGCGTCATGTCGGCCAGTGCCTCCACAGTGGTGATGCCGGCGGTGACCAGCTTCTGAATGATGCCATCGCCCAGCTCCGTCACCTGCTCAATGGGTGTGTTGGGAGCGCCGGCCAGCGCCTGCATCTGCTGCTCCACTTCCTGGCGCTTCTCTTCTTCGCTCTTGATGTCGATCTTCCAGCCCAGAAGCTTCGCCGCCAACCGCACGTTCTGGCCCTTCTTGCCGATAGCCAGCGACAGTTGCGTGTCGTCGACGATCACTTCAAGCTGCTTTTCGGTCAAATCCGAAATCGAGACGCGGCTGACCTTCGCCGGCTGCAAAGCCTTTTCCGCGAATGTCGTAATCTCGTCGCTGAATTCAATGATGTCGATCTTTTCGCCGCGCAGCTCGCGGATGATGGACTGCACGCGCATGCCCTTCATGCCTACGCATGCGCCCACGGGGTCCACGTCCTTATCGCGGGACTGGACCGCAATTTTTGTGCGCTCGCCGGCCTCGCGCGCAATGGCGCGGATGACGACAGTGCTGTCGTAGATTTCGGGCACCTCGGATTGGAAAAGGTTCTGCACCAGCTCCGGCGCGGCTCGGCTCACGATTACCTGCGGCCCCTTGGCTGCGCGGTCCACCTTGAGCAGCACCACGCGCACCCGCTCGCCGATCGTGAACTGCTCCAGCCGCGACTGCTCGCGGCGCGGGCAGCGAGCTTCGGCCTTGCCCAGGTCGTAGATGACGTCCTGGCCTTCGATGCGCTTGACTGTGGCGTTCAGCACCTCTTTCTCGCGGTGCGCGTACTCCTGGAAGACCGTATCGCGCTCGGCTTCGCGCACCTTCTGGAAGATGATCTGCTTGGCCAGTTGCGCGGCGATGCGGCCCAGCGGGCTGGTGTCGCGATAGATGCGAATCTCGCTGCCCACTTCCACGCCGGGAGCCATTTCGTTGGCCTCGGCCAGCGTGATCTGGTTCACCGGATCCTCGATCTGATCCTCGTCGGCGACCACTGTCTTGTAGATGTAGGCCGTGATCTCGCCGGTCTCCTTGTTCAGTTCCCCGCGCATGTTTTCCTGGGTCTTGTAAAACTTGCGCGTGGCCAGGGCAATGGCTTCCTCAACGGCGCCGACAACGATGCCGGGGTCGATGCCCTTCTCCTGGCTCAGGAGCTCGATGCTTTGGTACAAAACGCTGGTGGCCATACTGCTTACTCTCTTCTGTCTCCCGGCGCCTGACTCCGCGCCGCGCGGTAAGATTTCCTTCGTTCCATCAACTTCGATGCAGAGACGTAGCAATCGATAAACTGTCGTCTTCTGATCTCTGATCTCTGATCTCTGTTCCCTGCTTCTAGATCTCAGGCACCAGTTCCGCCTTCTCGATGTTGCCGAGTTCGATCTCGACTGTGTTCACGCCGGCCTTGCGGCTCTTGCTGTTTTGCTTCACGGCTGCCAGATCGAGCGTGATTTTTCCCGTTTCTGACGGGCCCTTCGGCCCCGTCACTAACCTTCCCTGCCAGTGCCGGTTGTTGCGGATCGGCTCGAAGGTCCGCACCTTCACCAGGCAGCCCACAAACCGCTCAAAATCCGCGGCCCGAGTCAATTTCCGATCAAGGCCGGGAGAACTGGCCTCCAGCGTGTACGCCGCGCCGGGCACCAGATCTTCCACATCGAGCAAAACTCCAAAGTCACGGCTGAAAGCGGCGCAATCTTCGTGCGTCACGCCGGAAAGCTGCTCCACTGCCAGCCTTCCCTCCCGAAGCCGCTCCGGAAGGTCCTTCGGGCCGTCCTCATTCCGGGCTGCATTCAGGCTGGCCCTGAGTTGCGCCCGGCCCTCTGCATTCTTCTCGAGGTAAACCCGGAGGGTGCGCTCCTTTGCCGGGCTAATAAACTCGATGTCAACCACGTCGAGCCCGTGCGAGGCAGCCACCCTTTGCGCCGCCGACCGGATTTCGTCCAACCTGACCGCCATCGTTCCCAACGCCCCAGCGGACAAACACCGCTCGCCGGGAATCCTCCTCTGCATCCCCTCAAGCAGAACTCGCTTGCCGGGGACCTGGCTCCTGCGCCACTTGCCGACTAATGATTCTTAAGGAGTTAGTCTCCAAGAGGCGCGATGTGCGCCTCCTGGCAATTTGCCCCAAATAAAAAGTGGGCTATGAGCCCACTCATCTCTCCGCCAGCCGGTGCGCACACGGTAACAACCTGGCGGACAAACGCGTCTGCATGGTCAGAATAGCGCGAAATGCGGGAAAATTCAACTCGTCTGCCTTGGGGGCTGACGCCGCTGATGCGGCCACGGGCTAAAGCAAAACCAGAGATGCTGTAACCCGAAGCCGCTGCACCTAAGTCGCCGCGACCCCAAGGAGAGGCGACCTTCAAAAAAAGCTGACTACAGCGGAACCAGAGTAGATGTACCCCGAAAGCACGTCAGTTGAGTGGCTTTTTCCTCAAGAAAAAGCCACCTTTCACGACCGAACGCAAGGGCACGCTTACTCTGGTTCCGCTCTAGGGCACACCTTCTCTGGTTTTGCCGTAAAGCGGAGGGTTGAATTTCTTGCGCGGGCTGGTGACGGTTCCCCGCAATCTGCCATACTTTCTGCCATGAATCGGATCGGTGTTTTCCGCGCCGCGGCGCTTGCCGCCGGTTTCGGCTTCTCCGTAGCGCCTGTGGCTATAACCGCGCAACCAGCGCCTGCAGCAGAACCAGAATAGGTGTACTCGATGGCACGCCCTCTGAGTGGCTTTTTCATCAGGAAAAAGCCACATTGAAGACTCTTCGTTTGGGCACGTGAATTCTGGTTCTGCTCTAGGAAGTAGGCGCAAGGCAATACCACGGTTTCCCGCTCCTCTCGATTAGTTTCTTAAATATGGGTCTTTCTTCTGCCGACGATGGCCCCACCCTTGTCTCGCCGCGAGACAGCGAATCCCTGCTGGCTGCGGTAGCCGCGCGCACCGCGGATCGCAACGCCGGCATCTTCGGCCCTGATTCGCTGAGTTGGAAGATCAACCGCGAGTCAGCGCTGTTTTTGGGTGCGGGCCGCGCGGCGCTTTTGCAACTGGCGCACCCGTGGGTCGCGGCCGCGCTCGCCGAGCACTCGACCGTTCTAAACCGGCCGATTGCGCGCTTCCACAACACCTTCCGCATTGTCTTCACCATGATCTTCGGGTCTCTCGATCAGGCGTTGGCCGCGGCGCGCCACTTGTATGCGCTGCACGCGCAGATTCGCGGCGAACTCCCCGCAGATGTGGCCCGGTGGAAGCGCGGCTCGCGCTACGAGGCCAACGAGATCGGAGCGCTGCGCTGGGTCTTCGCGACACTCGTGGAAAGCGCCGTGCTAGCCTGCGATTGCGTGCTGCCTGCACTGACCGTGGTCGAGCGCGAGCAATATTACGCGGAGTGCAGGACGCTGGCCGGGCTCTTTGGACTTCCCGCATCGACGCTACCTGAGAACTGGGAGGCGTTTGCAGCGTACAACCGGGCGATGCAGGCGTCTGGTGAGCTGGGCGTGAGCGATGCGGCGCGCGCCATGGCGCACAACCTGCTGGCAGGCGCGGACTCGTGGCTCCGTCCGCCGCATTGGTACCGTGCGTTGACCACAGAGTGGTTGCCGCAACGCTTCCACGGCGAGTTCGCGCTGGATTTCGGCGTGGCAGAGCAGCGAGCCGCCGTGCGCGCGAAACACCGTTTGCCGGGAATCTACCGCAGGTTGCCGCCATTCCTTCGATTCACCGGTCCATGGCATGAGGCGCAGGCGCGGCTGGCCGGACAGCACACGAGCGCGCTCGCCCGCTGGAGCAACCGCTTCTGGATTGGCCAGCCATTGCTGCCGTTCGCCGAAGGAATTCCTTTGCGCGCCGGACGCTCAGGGTCGACAATAGCCAAATGAAGCCACTCAGAGTTTTTGCCGTTGCATTGCTTGTCGTTTGCTCGGCGCTGCCTGCGCTCCGCGCCCTTGAAAAACAACCTTCGGGAGCATATCGCGCGCGGCGCGTGGCGCTCGCCAGCAAGTTGCAGGGCGGCGTGGCCGTGCTGTTCGCCGCGGAAGAGTCTCAGCTGGACTTCATGCCCTACCGGCAGGATTCGGACTTCTATTACCTGACAGGCTGGACGGAGCCGGGAGCGGCGCTGCTGGTTGTCGGCGATGCTCCGCAGGCGGCCTCGCCGCGCTCCTACAAGGAGATTCTGTTTCTGCCGGCGCGCAACCTGCGCATGGAAACCTATACCGGCGCAAAGATGGACGCGTCAACGCCGGGAGTGACGGAAGCCGTGGGCATAGACGCCGTGGAACCCATGACGGAGCTGCCCGCGGAGTTAAGCCGGCTGATGGTCGCCGACCGGGCGCTCGCAAGGAATGTGTGGACGCAACCGGGGGCGGCCGCGGCCACGGCGCTGCTGGACTTTACCGCGGTCACGCTGGGGGAGGAAACGGCGCCTCAGCCACTCGACGTGACCAGCTTGACCATGCCGCTGCGCCAGATCAAAGACGAAGGCGAAATCGAGCTGATCAAGAAAGCGTCGGCGGCATCGATGCTGGCGCAGCGCGTGATGATGCAGTGGTGGGTAAAACCGGGCATGACAGAGCGTGCCGTCGCCGGCGCCATGACCGCCGTGTGGATGGAGAACGGATGCGAGCGGCCCAGCTATGCGCCCATCGTGGGATCGGGAATCAACTCGACCACGCTGCACTACTCGGCCAACGACCGCACCATGCAGGACGGCGACATTCTGCTGGTGGACGCGGCCTGCGAGTATTCCATGTACGCTGCCGACATCACGCGCACCGTTCCGGTGAACGGCCATTTCACGCCGCGGCAGCGCGAAATTTACTTGATTGTGCTGGGCGCGCAGCAGGCGGCGATCAAGGCTTTTGTGCCCGGGAAATCGACCATCAACGACCGCGACCGCAAAGACCCGAACTCGCTCGACAATGCGGCCTACAACTACATCAATACGCACGGAAAAGACATGCACGGCCAGCCGCTGGGCAAGTATTGGCTGCATGGGCTGGGGCACATGATGGGGATCGACGTGCACGACCCGGCCAACTACCCCGTGGTGCTGAAGCCGGGGATGGTCTTCACCATCGAGCCAGGCGTGTACATTCCCGAAGAGAACCTGGGCGTGCGCATCGAGTGCGACTTCCTGGTGAACGCGGATGGAACCTTGACCGATCTCGATGCCGCGCTGCCGCACACGCCGGATGAGATCGAGGCGGCGATGCGGACCAAGTAAGGGTGCATATGGACCCCCGCGATGAGATGGAACCCGGCCAACTCGAATCGCTGAACCGCGCCTTCAGCGAACAACTGCTGGCATGCCTTGACGAGTGCGCGCGCGGCCGGCGGGGTTTGTTCTCAGAGTTTGTCAGCAAAGACAGCGAGGAACGCCCGTGGCCCGAGGCGGCGCGCTTGCGCGAGCTGGCGGTTGCGCTGGTGAGCGTTCTGGCGCAGCAGGAAGAGCGCAACGCGCTGTGCGATGAGTTCCTCGATTTGTGCACCATCCACGGCGAAAGTCATCCCGGCGAACGCAGGCTGGCGCGCTCGTTTCTTGAGCGCATCGAGCGTAGCGAGGTGGGCACGCCGACGGAACAAGAACGCAAGCCCTGGTAAGTCAGCGTTCATCTTGTCTTTTGCAATGGCCCTCTTACCACTGCACGCCCGGATACAAGACTCGGCAGACGATAAACATGGAACTGGTCGGCGCCCGGCGTCGTCGCCTGCCACACTACCTGCGACCCCTGAGGGTTCAGCTCCTGCACGATGGCCCCTTTGATTGCCCCGCAGAAGTCCACTTCCATATCGTCGTTGGCCAGCGACTCGGCGTTGCCTCCCAAAAAAGCTGAAATAGCTCGGCGGCGGAACGTAATGCGTGATCATGGTCGCCGTCATGTTGTTCTCGTTCAGTTCCAGCAGCGGCATGGTCGAATAGCATTGCGCCGTCGTCGGCGCAGTACGGCACGCAGAATACCTGGCCGGCCGGAAAGATGCGGTCGTTCCCGTTGTCCATCATGCCGATGCGAAACACGCCGGTGGTGTTGGGCGTAAAGTAGCTCATCCCGTGCTGCGCGTAGAACCAGTCGGTCGGGGTCGGTGGCGTGCCCACCAGCTTGAAGTCGCCGCCCTCGCCCAGGCGCCACATCACGTCGCCCGAGCCCGTGCCGTCAAGGAAGTTGATTTTGATGATCCAGTTCTGGTGGCGCATCGAGAGCAGCAGATTGTGATCGTCGCTCGAATAGAGCATGCCGTTCGAGTGCGTCCAGTCAGGAAAGTTCATCGGGCGCCGGTTGATATCGAGATGATCGAAGGTGTTCCACACCCAGTCGGGATTGAAGTTCTGGTCCACATCCACCAGCGCGTCGCCAATCACGGTGGTGGTGCCCGTGTTCGCCCGACAGATTGCTGAATGTTCCGCTCATAGGTGGCCAGCAGCACCAAATGCCCGTTCGGCAGCGGCAGCACGTCGTGGTGAAAACTGCCGAGCTGATAGAGATTGCCTTCCGCGTCGCGGAAGTTTCCCGCGGCCAGCTTCTGGTTCAGCGTGGCCATGTTCAGGCTGCTCACCGTGTTGCCGGCCAGATCGATCTCCCGCATCTCGTTGATCACGCTGGGGCTCTGGGCCGTGGTCATCGACGAAAGGTAGGAGATGACCATCAGCAGATTGCCGTTGGGCAGCAACTGGATGCCCTGCAGATAGTCGGTGGAAGTGTGCGAATAGGTGTAGGTCCAGATCACATTGCCGTTCAGATCGGTGGCAAAGGCCTGGCTGTCGCCCGGCGGCAGAATCGTGTTCCACATCTCGATGCCCGGCTGCGGCGTGGCTCCCGCTGGGCGTGGAGACGTTGACCGGCGAGGTCGGCGGGGGCGTGCCCGTCGTGCAGGTGTGATCAGCGTCGTTGTAGGTGGCGCCGTTGTTCAGCGTCACCTGGGCGCGCATGTGATAGAGCGTCTGGCCCAGCATCCCGGCCACATAAATCTGCACGTCGCCGCCATTCGCAGAGGGCGTTGGCACCTGCCAGGTGTTCAATCCGTAGCTGGTCGTCGTACCAAACTGCACGTCCATCTTTCCGGGAGCCGGGAGATAGAGCGAGTATTGCGCCACCTGCGGATTTCCAAGCGCTGAGGGACAGATCACCTGGGCGGGCGCGATGATCGCGACCACCGCTGTGGCGTAGTTCTGCTGCGGCGATGAGGCCAATGCCACAGTCACGGTTACGTTCACGCTTTGCGTGACGGTTGCCGGGGCGATGTAGTCCCCGGCGCCACTCACCGTTCCGGTGACGGCATTTCCGCCCGCGACTCCGTTCGCCATCCACTCGACGGCAGCTCCATCGGCGCCGGTGACTGTGAATTGCAGGGATTGTCCCGGCGCCAGCGCGGCGTACTGCGGCGAGATGGTCAGCGCTCCGCCCTGGCCGGCGCGGGGAGGCGGGCTGCCGGGTGGATTGGGAGCCGGGCTCTCAGGCAAAAGCCCGGTGCTGCGAAACGTGGCGTTGCATCCGGTTAAAAGCGCAGCGGATAGAAAACAGAAAAAGACCGCGCCGCGAGCCGCCCTGCCACACCGGCTCCTTCGAATCGTCGGAGTGCAACCGTCTCGTCTTGGATTCCGAAAGGAATGCGTCTCCCCGGCGCTCAACGCGGGATCTGTGCGAGACGTGTCGTTACGGTGGCCCGCCGCCATACAGCCCGCCTATCCGACGCTGGTAACCGCCGCCGATGTTAAATCGCCCTGGTAGCGGCGCACGGCTTGAGTTCCATCCTTCCGCGCTTATGCTGCGTTAGGATGGAACGCTGAACCTATGGTTTTGAAGTGAGCGCTTAGAAGCGAATGCCAAACGTAACTGGAATCAGCTCGGTGGTCCCCAGGCCGTTGTTTTGGGTGATGGGAGGCGTGTGAATGAATGTGTAGCGGGCCTCGGCGAAGATCTCGGTGTGGCCGGTGTCGCCGCCATACAGTCCGCCGCCCAGGCGATGGTAAATGCCCAGCCCGGCGTTGCCGCCCCATTGATTCGAGGTGAAAGAGGCGACGGTGACGTTCTCGGCGTAATAGAAGGATTGTTCGGGTGTTTGGAAGTTCGTCGACTTGTGGTACCACCCGAAGCCGCCGACCAGGTAAACGCCGTTCGTCCTTTTAGGAAAGAGGTGGATGACGGGAGAACCGGTGATCGAGTTGATGTGGGTATTACCCGCCGTGATTTGGTCCTCTGCGGGGAATTCAGCGAGGAGCGCGGCTGGGAGTTTGTTGTCCATGAATTGATATTCAGCAAGCACAGACAGCCGTTTGTTGAAGCGCAGACCCCCGCCGCCGGTGAAATTGCCGCCCCAGCTGATGGCAGGTGCGCTGGTGCCTGCGCCGTTGCCGGTGTCGTTGCCGATGGGGCCGTTAAAGCCGGCGCCGCCTTCGAAGGTCCAGCTGCGATTGTGAAGGAATCCGTGGTTCCCGCCTCCGGACCCGCCGCCGTTACCATACTGGCCTGCGGCTGAACCACCAGATCCCAAGGCAGAGGCTCCCGGCGACGGAGCATCGAGCAGGGCGAGATTGCCAAACTCCTGCAAGCCGGACTGGCTGGAGGAGGTACCGGTCGCGCCGGATTGATTTTGCGAAGGAGTGGACTGCGCGCTTGCAACGCCTGCTGCGAAAACAACCATGCAGCACAGGACACTCACATGCCGCATTTGCGACATCAAACCGGGGAATGACATGTCGGAACCTCAAGGATTGAAATATTTTGTAGGCATCCGGGCAATCACACCCAGACATTTGATTTAGATACAGAATTCCGCCATAGGTTGCCTGCGCGGCGGAGTCCTGGGTGGGACAAACATACTTAGTGCCACTTGTATAGGATTTCCCACTAGGCTATAATGGTGTCACTGAACGACTGGAGGGACATATGGAGCTTCAGGCGCGGGTGCAAGTGGGCGAGAAGGGCAGGATTGTGATTCCTGCCGAGATTCGCGAGGCGATGGGAATTCGCGTGGGCGATTCGGTCGAGATGCGTTTCGAAAATTACGAACTGCGGGTATCGACGCGCCGGGCCCGGATTCGACGTGCGCAGGAACGCATACGGCAGGTGATTCCGCCCGGAGTAAGCCTTTCGGAAGAACTCAGTGCGGAACGCCGCGAGGCAGCAAAGCATGAGTGAGGTTGTGTTCGACGCCTCGATAGCAATGGAACTGCCATTCCCAAGGCTTAAATGCTACCCAAGATTGAAAGGGACATATGGAACTTCAGGCGAGAAGTCAAATCGGCGAAAAGGGCAGGATCGTTATCCCCGCGGCAATGCGTGAGGCGCTCGGGATGGATGTGGGTGATTCGGTGGTTCTTCGCATCAAGGACGACGAGCTGCGTATTTCGACAATCAGGGGAAGGATTAGGCGCGCTCAGCGAAATGTACGGCACCTGGCTCCGCCAGGGACACTGGTTTCTGACGAATTGAGCGCGGAGCGGCGCGAGGCTGCGAAGAATGAATAAGACTGTGCTCGATGCATCCGTCATCCTTGCGGTACTTTTCCAGGAACGCGGCGCGGAGAAGATGACCGATGAACTCATGGAGTCGGCAGTAGTCAGCGCGGTGAATCTGGCTGAAGTTCAAAGCAAACTTGTAAAAATGGGCCATCCGCCTGAGGATGCCTGGTCAGACGCCCTTTTGCTTGAGTCGGATCCCGAAACCTTCACCGCTGACCATGCAAAGATTGCAGGAAGCCTGATCGCGACGACGGCGAAGTATGGCCTTTCGCTTGGCGACCGCTCCTGCCTGGCGCTGGCCATGGCGCTCAAGGCGCCGGTCTACACCACGGAACAGACCTGGCGAAACCTGAAGCTGGGAATTCCGATTCATGTGATTCGGTGAAATGACGCCGACTGAGGCGCCGGCGTGGAAACGAGAGTGGGACGGTTGGACCGATGGGAACTTAGCCATTGATGCCTCTTCTGAGCTGGATCAGGGAAAGTAAATAAAGAAAAGCAAGAAGGCCGGAGCGCCCGCTCCGGCCTTTGCTGACTCGCTAACTTGCTGACTCGCTTTCCGCTAACCCTGAATATCGAACTGCTCAGGTTGAAGCGTAGCGTCGCTCTTGACCAGAACGTTTTTGCCGGTCAGCTCTTCGAACTCAGTGAGCCAGCCGTTGCCGCTCGCCTTGAGCACCTTCACCGTATCGGGATGGACGCGCAGCATTACGTCGGCGCTCTCGAAGTGCTTCCGCATCTTGCGCATTTCAATGTAAATCTCGTTGCAGACGGTGGTGGGACTCTTCACCATGCCCGTGGCCTGGCAGGTGGGGCAGGGCACGCTGAGGGTCCGCTCCAGTGACTGCTTGACGCGCTTGCGCGTGATGGCGACCAAGCCAAAATCGTTAAACTGCAGCACCTTGGTCGGAGCGCGATCTGCCTTGAGCGCTTCTTCCAGCGCGGCGAGAACCTTGAAGCGGTTCTTGCGCTCGTCCATGTCGATAAAGTCGATCACGATAATGCCGCCGAGGTCGCGCAAGCGAATCTGGCGGACAATCTCCGGCACCGCGTCCAGGTTGGTCTTGACGATGGTGTCCTCAAGCCGCGCCGACTTTCCCACATACTTGCCGGTGTTGATGTCGATGGCTACCAGCGCCTCGGTCTGGTTGATGACGATCGAACCGCCACTCTTGAGCCAGACCTTGGAGCGCAAGGCTTTCGAAATCTCATCCTGAATGCCGAAGTGCTCGAAGAGCGGCGTCTCTTTGGTGTAGAGCTTGACGCGCCGCACAAGCGAAGGCGAAAACCGGTTGAGGAAGCGCACGATGCGTTCGTAGTCGGCCTCGGAGTCGACCCAGATGTTGGAGAAGTTGGAACTGACCTGGTCGCGCAGGATGCGCTCGATGAGTGACAGGTCGTGGTAGATGAGGGCTGGCGACTTGGAGGATTCCGAGCGCTGCTTGATCTCATTCCAAAGATTCAGGAGGAAGCGCAGGTCGGCACGGAGTTCTTCTTCCGACGCTCCTTCCGCGGCGGTCCGCACAATCAAGCCGCCAGGGGCCTCCCCGCGCTCCTGCAGGAGAATCCGCTTCAGACGATGACGCTCCTCGTCGGACGCGATCTTGCGGCTGACGCCGACGTGCGTGACGGTGGGCATGAAGACCAGGAAGCGGCCGGGCAGGGCGATGTGGCTGGTGATGCGCGCGCCCTTCTTGGCGATTGGCTCCTTGGCGATCTGCACCAGAATCTCCTGGCCGGACTTCAAGAGGTCGGAGATGATGGGCAGGTCGGAGGTCTGTGCCGTGCGGCGTGCGGGTCCGCGGCGATTGCCCTGGGCTCCGCGGCCACGCTGGCCGCGGCCGCCCCGATCGTCTCGATCGCGGCGCACGCGGCCCGTCGCTGGCTTGGGCCCCGTCGCGGGTTCTTCTTCCTCTTCTGGCGTCTCGAATTCTTCCTCGACGCCCTTTTCGTCAAAGTTCAACTGGATGCGGTGGTCGAGATGCGCTTCTTGCAGCATCTCGCCCAGGTCGCCGGTGCGAAGGTGAGTGGGAATCGTCTCTTCCTCGTAATCGTCGAGGTCGTGCACGTCGGGTTTGTGGCGGCGGGGATGGAGCGCGGCGTCAACCTCCTCGCCTTCGATAACCTCTTCCTCAACAAGGCCGGCGCCGGGAGCATAGGTGGAAGCGGGAGCGGCCTTTTCGGAACCAGCGGCTGGAGCGCTGTCCTTCTTTTTGCCGAAGCCGAAGAGCCGGAAGCCCGTGGGAGAGGAAGGGTCGATGCGGTGCGAAGCGGATGCGTCCGCGTCCTCCTCGTCAGGCAGAGTGGGCTTGTCCTGCTCTGCGCCGGCCACGAGGGCTCCTTCGGAAGTTTCCAGCGCGGAAGATTCCTCCTCTGAGTGCGGCTCGATGGAGTCCGGCGCGAGTTCATCCTCCTCGAATTCAATAGAAGTCTCTGGGTGCGTCGCCGCCTCAATTTCCTGATGCGAAAGCGGCAGATCTTCGAGCACCACCTCAAGAGTTTCTTCCTCGGTAAACTCGCTGGCGGGCTCGGCGGAAAAGCCGGATTCGATGGGCGAATCGGCTTGCGGCTCCTCCCTCGATTCGACTTCGGGCTCGGGCTGGCGGGAGCGATGCCTGGAGAGCGATTCTCCGGGCAAAAGACCGCTGCCATCCCATTCGATGGGCGCTTCAATCAGCGTGGAAGGCTTGAAGGTCGAGGCCGGGCGGGCTGGAGCGGACTGCTGCGGCACAGACGTCTCGCTTTCCGTTGCGGGCGCGCCACCATACTTTGAAAGCGATTCGCCGGGAAGCACAAAAGCCGCTGGAGCCTGATGCCCGCGCGGCGCCGCCTGGGCTACGGGAATCTCGGCAGCATAATTCTCCGGGGCGAGCTCGGATTCGACGGCCGGTTCCTCGGCAGTCTCGGCAACCGGCTCAACTTCGGCTGGAGTCTCAATCGGGGAGCCGGGCTCACGGCCACCACGGCGGCGCCGCCGGCCACGCCAGCGCCTTGCTCCTGCCTCTTCTGCCTCCTGCGGCGCCTCGGTCTGCCCAGGGGACTTAGGAGCGGGTGAGACTGTTTCCGCAGACACGGCTTCTTCGGCCGGGCGGAGATCGGCAATCTGGCGTTCCTGTCGCGTCTCCTGTCTTGATTCTGCTCGTTGGCCCGGACGGGGGCCGCGTTCGTCCTGGCGCGCGCCGTTGCCGCTCGGTTCCATGGGGGTGACGGACCTCGCGAGGCGCTTGCCCGGCCGCCGCAGCCTTCTCCAGTTCGTCCGTCTCCTCCTGGTCTTCCAGCTCGATGAAGTCGGTTACGTAGAGGAACGCATCGCGCTCCAGGCCCAGGTCGACAAACGCCGACTGCATGCCGGGCAAAACGCGTGTTACGCGGCCGTTGTAAATGGATCCTGCGAGGGTGTACTCGTTTTCGCGTTCGTAATAGATTTCCGCGAGTTGATCGTCTTCTAAAATCGCAAGCCGCGTCTCATGCGGCGTGCTGGAAATGCAAATCTCTTTTGCCATCGTACCTTTCCGTCCGGCAGCTCATGGCGGCCGGAACCCGCGGCAAGGTTGGATGGAAACGCGCTAAAACGGCAGGGAAGGGGGTCGGGTCAATCACCTGAAGACGCCTGAGGAATGGCCTCCGCGCGGCTGCTTGCCTTAAAGGCGGCGAACCATGGCAGACAAACAAAACAAGAAGCCGAACGCGCTGTTGGTTGCGGCGATCCGATCGCGGAAAGTTGGTGGACACCCGATCCGGGGCTCCCTCGCGATCGATGCAACTTGCAAGCGGACGGTTATCCCGTCTCTGCGTGCTCATAAACCCAGTCCTGCCTGGCGCGATCCATCGGGACCATGCCGGCGAAATGCTTGAAAATCCTACTCTTGTGGCAGGAACAATCCCAATTGCTCCGGACAGACACAAGAGCCAAACTTGCCTGGACGACATCTCGACCGGTTGGCTCGAGATGCGTCAGTTGACGAACCGGCGCATGCGGACATTCATCGCCACACCCAGCGCCAGAAACGTGAACAGCACCGAAGATCCGCCGTAACTCATTAAAGGTAAAGGGATTCCGGTGACGGGCATATACCCGATGACCATGCCTACGTTGACCGCGATCTGAAAGGTCAACACAGCCACGATTCCCATGATAATGAGTGAACCGGGCAGGTCGGCGGCTGTTTGTGCGTTCTGAATCAAACGCATCAATATAAAGAAGTATAGCAGCAGGACAAAAAAAGCGCCCACAAAGCCGTGTTCCTCGCTGAAAGCCGCGAAGATAAAGTCCGTATACGGAATGGGCAGGAAATAGCCCTGGGTTTGCGTGCCCTTTTCCGTTCCTTTGCCCCAGATGCCGCCGGAGCCCACCGCGATCTCCGACTGCAGCACTTGGTACCCTTTGCCCTGCGGGTCGTTTCCGGGGTTGATGAAGCTGGTGAGCCGATCCTTCTGATAGCGCTTGAGGAACTTGCCGCTGGACCAGACGCCGCCCACCAGAACCACGCCCGCAGCCAGCAGGATCAGGCCCTGGCGCAGATTGATGCCGCCCAGAAACAATCCGGCGACGAGAATGGGCGTATAGCACAGCATGGTTCCCAGGTCGGGCTGCTTCATCACCAGCAGCATCGGGATGCCCACCAGCGCAAAAGCCTTGAAAATCTCCTTCCACGTCACGCTGCGCCCGCCCAGGTTGGCAAAGTAGCGCGCCACCATCAGAATCAGCACCAGCTTCACGTACTCCGACGGCTGCACCAGCATGGGGCCGAGCTTGATCCAGCGGCGCCCGCCCAGCGCGTTGTGACCAAGTGGCGAAAGCACCGCAGCCAGGGCCAGGAGGCCGACGCCGTAGGCCCAGGGCGCCCAGTCGAGAACGCGATGGTAGTCGATCTTTGAAAAGATGAACATGGCGGCCACCCCGGCCGCCACCCAGAAGATCTGCTTCGTCCCGAAGCTGGCAAACTTGGTATGCACAGTGGACGAGTGAACCTCAACCACCGAGACGGCGCAGAGCAGAAGCAGCAGCCCCAGCAGGGCCCAGTCGAAGTCGCGAAAACTAAGCATGCGGCGCATGGCGGCTAGTGGTTCCTTCCGCCGCGCCGGCAATGCCGCAACTGCCTGCGATGGATTCGCGGCGCAGACCCCGCTGCCGGTTGAAGAGCAGGATTCGAACCTTGCCTGGCCGCAGGTTTCGCGGCTGGAGCGTTCGCAGCCACAACCTGTCCGTTTGCGACAAAGAAATGTCCACTCTGAATGTGTGCAGCCACAGAATTCTTTGCCCCAGACGGTGAGCCTGGCACGGACCAACGGCGCCCAACCTCGACAGGCTGCGCGGCCTTCGGCGGTGGCAGGTTGTCGCCAGGCGCCGCTTCTTATCTACGTACGCCTCCACCACTTTGGCGCCGATGCGCGCGGGGTAGTAGCTGAACTCGCCCTGCTGCCAAAGCACCGCTACGACAAGCTCAGGATTGCGGCGCGGAACGAGACCCACAAACCAGACGTTGGGATATGTGCTCTTCCCCTTGCCGGTTTTTTCCAGCGCTTCGTGACTCATCTGCTGGGCGGTCCCGGTCTTGCCGGCAAAATCGATGCCTTCAAGGTGCGATGAACCTGCGGTGTGGTACAACCCCGGCTCCGTCACCTCGGCCATGCCGTCGGTGATGATCGTCCAGTTCTGCCGGATCGATGGGAACATACGTATCGCCCGAGCCCGGAAAGCTATCCAGCAGCGACTTGCGGAAATCGGCTGGAAGCTGGTCGGGAAACACCACATGCGGCCGCACCAGATGCCCGCCCGAAGCGATGCCGCCGATGATGCGCGCCAGTTGTAACGGTGTGGCTTCAACCGCGCCCTGCCCGATGGCCACGTCGAGGGTTTCGTCGGGATACCAGCGATGGTGGAAGTTCTTGATCAACCAGTCCGGCGAAGGCATCAGCCCGGCCTGTTCTCCCGGAAGGTCGATTCCCGTCTTCTGGCCATAACCGAATTCGTCAGCGTATTTCACGATGCGATCGATGCCGAGCTTATCGCCGAGCATGTAGAAAAATGTGTCGCAGGAATACGGAATCGCGTTGTAAATATCCACCGCGCCATGTTTTTCGTCGCAGTGGTGATAGTACCCGTAGGGGCCCCATCCGCCATTGCAGACGATATGCATGTTCTGCGCGACGCCTTCCTGCAGGCCGGCCACCGACATGAGGATCTTGAACGTGGACCCGGGGGCAAGCTGCGCCTGGATGGCCTTGTTCATCAGCGGGTGGTCGGGGTCGGTGACGAGCTTGTTCCAGTCGGAGCGGTCGATTTTGACGGCAAAATCGTTGGGGTCGAAGCTGGGCCGCGACACAAGGGCCAGAATCTCGCCATTGCGCGGGTCCATGGCCACGATGGCGCCGGTGCGGTCGCCCATAGCGAGTTCCGCGGCGCGCTGCAGGTCGTTGTCGATAGTGAGCTTCAGATCCTGGCCGGGGGTGGCGTGTTCGATCCCGAAGTAACCCACCTCGCGGCCATGACTGTCGACAATCACTTCTCGGGAACCGTCCTGGCCGCGCAGCAGTTCGTCGTAGGTCTCCTCGACGCCGGCCTTGCCCACCACATCGCCCGGCTCATAGTAGGCGAAGCGCGGATTATTCAGATCGTCCTCGCTGACCTCTCCCACGTAGCCGATCAGATGCGCGGCAAAACCGTCGCGTGGATAAAGCCGCCGCTCCTCGTCGATGGTTTCCAACTCGGGCAACTCATTGCGGTGCGCCTCGATAAACGCCTGTTCGTCGGCGGTCACGTCCTGCTTGATAGGGATCGGCTGGTAGCCAGGCTCGGACCGATAACGGTGCAGCGTGGCGCGTAACTGATCCAGATCGAGATTGAGGCCGCGCGCAATCAACGGCAGATCGGCGTCCACATTGTGGCTTTGCTCGCGGACCAGAAAACAGGAGACGGAAGGGTAGTCGTCGACAACGATGCGGTTTTCGCGGTCGAAGAGCTTGCCGCGCGGGGCCAGGATGGGCTCTTTGCGGATGCGGTTCTGCTCGGCCAGCACGCGGTAGTTTTGCATGTTCAGCACTTGCAGGCGCCACAAGCCCGCAACCAGAGCCAGCATCATGAAAAGAATGCCGTACTGCACCACCGTCAACTTGAACGGGGAGAGTTTTTCGCCGCGATTAATGCCGCCGGGAACCATGAACGCCGCTTTCAGGATACAGCGGAATGCGACGGCCAGTGCCGCGCCTTAGAAGACCTCAACTGCGGCCATATGACCCGGGGCCGCGGCGATTCTCCGATCCCGCGTAATCAAAGGAGCCTTCAGCTCTTCAGCGAGGGAGACGTAGGCCGCGTCATAAGCGCTCAGGTTCGATCTGAGTTGCCAGATGCGCTGCAGAAGCAGTGAAGGGGCATAACGTGTTACGCGCACCGCTCTCAGGTCATCTATTGCCTCTTCAGCCCGCCTCGCCGTCAATGTTCTCTCGCGCACCAGGCGCCGCAGAACCTGTACAAACTCCAGATCGAGCAGATGCACGGTGTGCAGTGTCTCGCCACGCGAGAAAATCCTGTGCGCGATACGTTGTCCGGTTGGGGTTTGCAGCATCCAATCGATCGCGGCCGATGTATCGATAACGATCATCGACTTACGCGTTCCTCGCGTACGAGGCGGGCAGTGTCCAGATCGACAGGTATGGGTTTGCGCTTCTGCAGACGCTCACGAAACTCAGCCATCGTAGGACGAGCCTCAATCTCCTGCAACTCCCCAAGCAAGTAGTCGGAGAGCGACATCCCCATCGTCGCGGCGCGAGCCTTCAGGCCGCGGTGAAGAGTCTCGGGGAGCATTCCTAACCTGGATCATAACGGTCATGCTCTAAGCATATTTGCATGTGCTGCACATGTCAAGTGCGTAGGCCGCTTGTCAGTGGCGCAGCTTGGCTTTCCTCTGGATGACAAACCTGGGGTGGTGGAGTTCACCCTCGCGGAAAAGACCCCTCGCCCCCTGCTCTCTCGTTCCTTTGTTCCCTTGTTCCCTTGGTCCCTGTCACTCACGTATCTGCAGACGATCCAACAGCGGAAACAGCACCAGTGCAATCAACGAGCTTCCCACAGCGCGCAACAACTCCGTGAGCCAGCTCCACTCCAGCGCCAGACCCAGCAGAAATCGGCTGACGAAGAGATAAATGGCGCTGGAGAGCAGCGAAAGCGAAAAGGTGAGAAGCAGGCGAACAATTTGATTTTCGACTTCGATGCGAACGCCCACCGACGCAGCCAGAAAACCGACAGCGGTCTTGGCGATCCCGTTGATGCCGATAGCGTGATGTGTGAGCGCATCCTCAAACAGCCCCATCGCCGCTCCCATGATGGTGCCCTGAATGGGGTTGCGGCGGCCCAGAGCGAAGTAGACGGTGACCACAAATGGCAGGTCGAACCAGTCGTAAGGGCTGGTCACTCGCGGCAGCCACGCCTGCAACACCAGCGAAGCGAGCGGAACCAGTGCGTAGACCAGCAGCGGGTAGCGGTGGATCTCCGTATCGCGCCGGAAGTCGGCGCCGAGCAAAGGCCTCACTATGGGTTCCTCCGCGGTGTCTTTTGCGGGGCGGAATTCGCTGCGGGCTTGGCCGTAGTCCTGCTGCCTGATGCGGCAGGAGCTGCAGGTGGGCTCTTAGGCTTGGGTTTGGGCGTGGAGTCTGCGCTCGGTTCCGATCCGGCAGGCGCAGCCGCGCTGGGCGAAAACTCATCTGGTTTCAACGGCTGCGGCGGTGGCGTGGCGGGATTCGGATTGCTGGTATCGTGCAACGGCTGCTGGTCGGCAGGAAGGTTGGGATCGATCAGGCCGGGGAGCTTTTCGGCCATGATCTCCGAGGCCTTTACCTGGTCCCTGATGGCGGGAGACACGTCGGTTTCGAGCGTATTGCTGACGGCTATGTCCTTTTGCTGGTCAGGCGGGAAGCGCGGTTCGGTGGAGGTAATGACCAGCACCTCGTCGAGGCGGTTAAGATGCGCGGCCGGCTTCAAGAGGATGTCGACCAGCCCGTCGCGATCCGGATCGCGTTCCACTTTCTCTACCACACCAACCGGCAGCCCGCGCGGAAAAATCATGTCGCCACCCGCTGTGAGCACATTATCTCCGGGCTTGATGCGCTGATCGGTCGCCACACCGACGACCTCCAGCCGGCCCGATGCGTCGCCCTTCAAAATGCCGCGGATGCGCGTAGTTTCAAGAATCACGCCCGCGCCGCTCGCCGGATCGTTGACGGCCAGCACCTGCGCGCTATGGGGAAAGACGTCTCGCACCTTGCCCACGATGCCGTCCGCGGTAATCACCGCCATATCCGGCTTGAGGCCGTCGTGCGCGCCCTTGTCGATATAAAAAACGTGTGAGCGGTCGCTGCCGCTGGAGCCGTAGACCTGCGCGGTTACGGTGCTATAGATGTACTTTTGCTGGAAGCCGAGTAGCGCCTGCAGCCGCTGGCCCTGGCGGGCATCTTCAAGCAGCGCGGCCTGTTCAAGCCGCAGGCGGCCGATCTCCTTCTTGAGATCCTGGTTCTGCCGGCGCACGTGCGTCAGGTCGATATAGTTGGTCCACGTGCCCACAATGCTGAGCTTGGTCCAGTGGATCATGCGTTCCGGCGGCGCAATGATCGCATTGGCCCAAAGGCGGACCAGCCGCACGCTGCTGGGATCGTCCGCGTCCAGAGTGCTGCGCCCGTTGCTGGCGCGGCGCACCTGCACTGCCAGCCCGGCGATCTGCGCCATCAGGATGGCCAGCAGCACCACGAGGTTTCGATAGCGGACGAAAAACGATTCCATAAAATCCAGTGAACAGTGGTCAGTGGTCAGTGATCAGTGAGAGGTTGGGGCCAATTCGACATTTCGTGTATCAGAATCACGGGCCGAAACGTGCGAGGGCCGAAACGCATAGTGAAATTACGTCATCGCCTGCGCAGTCTTCTCTGATCACTGACCACTGTTCACTGACCACTGTTTTAATCGATCTTGATCTTGCGCAGCAGGCGGAAGTCCGAGAGCATCTTGCCCGTGCCTAGCACCACGGATGCCAGGGGGTCGTCCGCGACCGAGACGGGCAGCCCGGTCTCCTCGCGAATGCGCTTGTCGAGATTCTTCAACAGGGCGCCGCCGCCGGTAAGCACAATGCCGCGATCGGAAATATCGGCAGACAGTTCAGGCGGCGTCCGCTCCAGCGCCACGCGTATCGCGTTCATGATCACGGCGATGCACTCGCCCAGCGACTCGCGAATTTCGCTGTCGTCGATGGTGATGGTCTTGGGTACGCCCTCAATCAGGTTGCGTCCCTTGATCTCCATGCTCAAAGGCTTGTCCAGCGGAAAAGCGGAGCCGATCTCGATCTTTATGTGCTCGGCCGTCCGCTCGCCGATCAGCAGGTTGTACTTGCGCTTCAGATAGTTGGTAATGGCCTCATCCATTTGGTTGCCGGCCATGCGCACGGAGCGCGAGTAGACGATGCCGCTCAACGAAATCACCGCGATATCCGTGGTGCCGCCGCCGATGTCCACCACCATGTTGCCCGAGGGCTCGGTAATCGGCAGCCCCGCGCCGATGGCCGCCACCATGGCCTGCTCCACGAGATATACTTCGCTGGCCTTGGCGCGGTAGGCCGAATCCTCGACCGCGCGCTTCTCCACTTGTGTAATTTCAGAGGGCACGCCGATCACGATCCGAGGATGCACCAGCATCTTGCGGTTGTGCGCCTTCTGGATGAAGTAGTTCAGCATTTTTTCCGTGACTTTGAAGTCGGCGATGACGCCGTCCTTCATCGGCTTGATGGCCACAATGTTGCCGGGCGTGCGCCCCAGCATATCCTTGGCCTCTTTGCCTACGGCCTCCACTTCGCCGGTATTCTTATTGATGGCCACAATGGAGGGTTCATTCACGACGATGCCCTTGCCTGCCGCGTAAACCAAAGTGTTGGCGGTGCCCAGATCGATGGCGAGATCGCTGGAGAACATGCTGAAGAGCGAGCGAAACCCGCGGGACCGCGAGGAGCGCGAAGGGTAGCCGTTCAATGACATAGAGAAACTTAATTGACCTCAAAAAGCCTGAAAAATTGGACTTGCCATAATGCCTATTGTACGGCCAGTGGGCCTTCGCCGCACTGCAGGCTGGGTACAGCGGTAACCGGAAGGCGAAATGGGCCGCCGGAGCGGTAAACCGGGGGCCTGCAACCGCCCATCCCGGCTCCCGATGCTAGCCGAAACCGTCCCTCCGGGCGTACGCTGGTGGCGGATTCAGTTGCAATGGATAAGAGGCTGGCAGCGCCGGAACGGCTATCTGACAACTGAGAACTATGAACTGACAACTGGCAACTGACCACTGAGAACTGATTTATGACCTATCCCACGGTTCACAACCTGATTGGCGGCCAGTGGCTTCCGGCCGCGAGCGGCAAGACGATGCTGAACCTGAACCCCGCCGACCACTCCGACGTGGTGGGCGCATTTCCTTCCTCGCACGCTGAGGATGTGGCGCTGGCCGTGGCCGCGGCGAAAAAGGCCTTCGCAACCTGGCGGCTGGTTCCTGCGCCCAAGCGGGCTGAGGTGCTGCTTCGTGCCGGCACGATCCTCGTCCAAAACAAGGAAAAATACGCACGCGATATGACGCGCGAGATGGGCAAAGTGCTGGCTGAGACGCGCGGCGACGTCCAGGAGGCCATCGACGAGGCATTTTATGTGGCCGGAGAAGGGCGGCGGCTGTTTGGCGTCACCACCCCTTCGGAGCTGCCGGACAAGTTTGCCATGAGCGTGCGCATGCCGGTCGGCGTGGTCGGCCTCATTACACCGTGGAACTTTCCCATGGCCATTCCCAGCTGGAAGCTCTTTCCCGCTCTGGTTGCCGGCAACACCTGCGTCATCAAGCCGGCCACCGACACGCCGCTCTCCACCTATAATCTCGTCCAGGCGCTCGTCGATGCGGGCCTGCCGCCCGGCGTGGTCAACATCGTCTGCGGCACCGGCTCGGCGGCCGGAGCGGCGCTGGCCGAGCACCCCGACGTGCGCGCCATCAGCTTCACAGGCTCCAGCGCCGTAGGCTCGCTCGTCGCGCAGCGCGCCGCCGTCACCTTCAAGCAGGTCTCGCTCGAGATGGGCGGCAAGAACGCGCAGATCGTCCTCGACGACGCCAATCTCGATCTCGCGCTCGACGGCGCGCTGTGGGGCGCATTCGGCACCACCGGCCAGCGCTGCACGGCCACCAGCCGCATCCTGTTGCAGAAGGGAATCGCAGCGGAATTCACCGAAAAGCTTGTCACGCGCGCCAAAAAGCTCAAGGTCGGCAACGGTCTCGATGAATCGGTCGAAGTCGGTCCGCAGGTGAATGCTGCGCAGATTGAGACTTCATCTCGGTACGTTGAGATCTCATTGGGTCAAGGCGCGGAGCTCCTTTTGGGCGGCCACGCATTGACCGGTGGCGCCTATGCACACGGAACGTTCTTTGAGCCCACGGTACTCGGCGGCGTCACGCCTGCGATGCGCATTGCGCGCGAGGAGGTCTTCGGCCCCGTCGTCGCGCTCATCGAATTCTCGACATTCGAGGAGGCCATCGAGATTTCCAACTCCATCGATTACGGTCTCTCGACAGCCCTCTACACGAAAAACGTGAACCGCGCCTTCGCCGCCATCCGCGATCTTGAAGCTGGCATCACCTACATCAACGCGCCCACCATCGGCGCCGAGGTGCACTTGCCCTTCGGCGGCGTGAAACATACCGGCAACGGCCACCGCGAAGGCCTCGGCGCTCTCGACTTCTTCACCACCTGGAAAGCCGTCTACATCGATTACTCCGACAAGCTCCAGCGCGCCCAGATCGACAATGCGGAGTGATTCCCGATCACACTCAATCACCCCACGAGCGCTGTCATCCTGAGCGACCGGACCCTGAACGGAGTGAAGGGGGAGGGAGTCGAAGGATCTGCGGTTGCTTTTGACTAGCTGTCGATGTCGATTACATCAAGCTGCAGCGTGCGCACCTTGACAACCGGAGTGATACCGATCTAATGGAGGTGCTTGCAGGCCGGATCAAACTTATGCCCCTTGCAGTTCGGATAACGACTACAAGGGATCTCGATCCAGGACCGCTCGATCAGCATTTCGAGGTCTGGGGAACCTGCTGGGGCTCCGCTCCTTACCTGAGAAAGAATGAAGGCGAGGCGATCGTGCAGGGGCTCGTTGCCCCCCATTTTCTTAAATGATCGGACATGCGACGTCCATCCGTAGGAGCCTTCAAAGCTGCCGCCCAAGTGATGTAGCTCGTGCTGGAAGAGTCCCTTATCGAGCCCGAGGCGATCGAACTCACCCAACAAAAACAGAGTGTCCCTCTTCGCCATGCGCATACTCCCCAAATGTTGCGCTACAATTCTTCCATGCAGCACTCCTTGGAGCAAATTCGGCAACTCGCGTACGATCTTCCGGAAGATCAGCGTCTCCTGCTCGCCAACTCTCTCCTGGAGAGTGTTAGCGATCAGGCTGGAGCCACCGAGGCCCAGCTTGCCGCGGAATGGGACGAGGAGATCGCCCGCCGCGTCGCGGAGATCAAGGCGGGCGCCGCGGCGACCTGCTCACTCGATGATTTGGCTTCGGACCTGCGCTCGATTGTGGATCGGTGAAGACCGTACGGGTTGATGAACGCGCCCGGCGCGAGGCCAGGGAAGCAACGGAATGGTACGCCGAACGCGGCAGAATGCTTGGCCGTAGGTTTAGGGACGAACTTCTCGCAGCGCTATTCTACGCAGCTTCTCATCCGCTCTCCTGCTCTCCCTACCTGCACGGAACCCGAAGAGTGTTCCTTAAAAAGTTCCCTTATTTCGTGATCTTTCTTGATTGGGAAGGCCGGATTTTCGTTGTGGCAGTAGCCCACGCCAAGCGGCGTGAGGGGTATTGGAAAGCGCGCATCTGAAGCCCGGGAGAAGGTAAGCCGAAATCGCGCTACAATCTCCCCATGACCCGCACCGCCGCCGAAATCCTCGAACAAGCGCGCAAGCTCCCCCCCAGCGAGATCAACTGGCTGATCGGGGAACTCCTGCAAGAGGGAGACGGCTCCAGCTAGGCAGAGATTGAGGCTTCCTGGAAGGCCGAGGTCGAACGACGTGTCGCCGACGCCGACGCTGGAAACGGGTCAACCTGTTCCTGGGAAGAAGTGCAAGCACCGTTGCGTTCCCGGTTAGGTAAGTGAAACAGAAAACCCTTCGTATCCGATCCGAGGCTCGCGAAGAGATCGATTCAGCGTTTGGGTGGTATTTTTGAGCGCAGCCCGAAGGCCGCAGACGCTTTTCTTGCAGAAGTTGACGCTTCACTCGCGCAGATCGATAACGCGGAGTGAGGAAAGAGGATCGAATCCCCAAAGCGCTGTCATCCTGAGCGAAGTCGAATGGGAATCTGCGGTTGCTTCTTTGCCTGCCGTGCAGACAAGCCAACCCATTCTGTCCGAATTGCTGGCCATTCGCACGGGATTGCCAGAATCCTGATTACGGCCGAGAACATTTCGGGGAAATCATTCATCAAGCGATGTGCCGGTCATGTGTAATTCCACGTCTATCCTCCTCACAGGTCTGGAAGAAGAGACACCTCGAAACGCCCCGCCCCTGTCACATAGCTGTGGTCTGGAATGCTTCCGAACCGTAAGGCCAGCATGTGTCGAATCTGAGATCCCATTTTTGAGAAATCAAAGTTATACGACATCCGCATCGTTCCAACAAACTTGCCGTCTGCGATAAAGCCAACTGCCTCCGTGAAAGCCGAGACTGAGTATTCGAATGGCCCGGGCACTCTTCCAAGGCCAGGGATGCTGATTTGCTTGCCTGCCGGAATTAGTTGCGTGATCAGATTTTGGAAGATCGTCGGATGCTCCGGATCATCAGAAATGTACTCAGAGGCCGAGAAGAAGTCGTACACGTCAGAGGGTTCGTCATCCCCAACGAACAGAATAGCTGCAGCCTTCGCGATTTCGATGTGCCCCAGAATTCGTTTGTCATCTGTCCGACATGCGTATCCCCCGACAACGGGCAATCGAAGGCCCTTAATAGGAGACGCAAGCAGAAAAGGATTATCTCCGACATGATCCTCTAATTGAATTTCGCCGCCTATGACCTTAAGTCGCGAAACCAATCCTCTACCTAGCGGCTTTCCTGTATCCAGCAAGTTGGCTTTTGCCCTGGCCCGAAATGCAGCGGGGCTCAGGACATTAAAGACGCGCAAGAGATTGTCGTCAGTGTCTTGAAAGTTCCAAGCAAGCATTGGGGCTCCCAACCGTGAAGTCTGGAAGAGCTTAAACTCGCGCCCGTTTGTCACAAGAAAATGGGACGCGGCAATTTCGGGGTGTGCAGCATAGGTATGCGCCTGCTCGGCGACCTCCGGCGTAAGAGGCTCTGCCGGGGACTTCACTTCTACCACCCAGCGTCCGAACGAAATCACTTCACAGATGTAATCTGCTCGCCCCACTAAATCGGGGTCTCTTTCCGGGTTCTTCCGTCCGAGAAATGCCTTTCCGTATCGAAGGGTTTGTTCGGTACGAATATTTGCCTCAGTTCCATGCCGATACCCCAGACTTTCAATCAAAGGACGTACGATCATTTCGCGAACGTCTGTCTCGTTCATAGAAGAAAAATCCGGTATTGCACCCATCTTCCCGACCTTTAGCCCCGTTGTATCTTCCATTATCTTCCACGAAAGTTCGATGTTTCTGAAAATGGCGGGAAGCCCCGCATCCGATTTGCCCCTCGAATGACCGGTGCGCCGATTCTCGATTTTGAGGCCCGGGATCGGCCGGATCCATTGAGTCCGTCCATAAACCGGCCCCCGAAAACGCCTCAGGGTCTCGGATCCTAGTTGCGCTTGGATAATCGCCGACCCGAAACTGGCTGTCTCGTCCATTCTGGTCCAACACTTGCCCGTCCATCCCCGCTCTCGCCCCGTCAACCCCCTCCCCGCCTGCAATCTCCGCGTTCTCCCTTTCCTTTCAATCGCTTCCCGCTCCACTTTGTCTGCAGGTTATTTCTCCTGAATTCGCTACTCTTGATTTGAGGGCAACTACGCTCTAGGTGCACCAGCCGTCGCGCCGAGCGCCAAAGCCCTCGACACGATTTGCAAGTTCTTTGTTTTGAAGATTTCAGCTTTGAAATTCTTCAAAACAGCAGACTTATTTGAGAACCCTGCCCCTAACTCGCAGAAAACAGGAGAATTGTCCGTTCACCCCCGGGGGAGGGGTTGGGGATACCCGTTACCAAAATGCAAACAGGAGAAAGCCTCATGGCCGAGTACAAAGAATGCCGACACATCATGCCCAGTGGACTTCACTGCAAATCGCCCGCCATGCGCGGCAGCGCCTTCTGTTACTTCCACGGGCGCGCCCCACGGCCCGCGCGGCCGCCCCGCACTCTCGAGTCCAACATCGAGATGCCGCTCGTCAACTCGCCCCGCGAGAGGGTCGGCGCTCTCAACCGCATCATGCAGGCTCTCGCCGCGAACCGCATCAGCCCTCGCCGCGCCGCGATTCTCCTCGAAGGCGTGCAAATGGCATCCGGCCAGGTCATGCCCGGCGCCCCATGGCTCGCTTCTGAGAACTGGGAATCAAAGTGATCCCTACCTGAATCGCGCTACAATTCCGCCAGGGCCCCAGCGCACAGAAGAAACCGGAGGAAGCTCCAATCTGACGGTCATGACTCGAGACGTGCCCATGGCAAACCGCAAGCTGCGCTCATCTGCCGCCGTCAATATCGAGGATCTTCGCCGCCTTGCGCAGCGAAGGGTTCCCCGAGCGGTCTTCGACTATCTTGACGGCGGTGCGGATGCCGAAGTCACGCTCGCGGAAAACTGCCGCGCCTTTCGCGATACCACGTTTCGTCCGCGCAACGGCGTGGCGGCCTACAACTGCAAGACCAGCGTGAGCGTGCTCGGCCACGAAATCGCCTTCCCCGCCATCCTGGCGCCGGTCAGCTACATCCGACTCATGCACGCGGACGGTGAGTCAGGCGTGGCCCGCGCCGCCGGGGAGGCAGGCACCATCTACACGCTGCCCACCATCTCCGGCCACACGCTGGAGGTTGTAAAGGCCGCCTCCTCCGGTCCGCTCTGGTACCAGTTGTATCTGATCGGAGGCCGCGCGGCGGCCGAGGGCGCCATTGACCGCGCACGCCGTGCCGGCTACTCCGCATTGGTGTTAACCGTGGATACCCCCGCCTCGGGCAATCGCGAACGCGACCCGCGCAGTGGCATGAAAGAGCTTCTTGCCCCCGCCCTGCTCCCCAAGGCGCGCTTTCTACCCAACATCCTCGCCCATCCCCGTTGGCTTGCGTCGTTTCTGCTCGATGGCGGCATTCCAAAGATGGGCAACGTTGTGATTCCAGGAAAGGGCCCGATGGACCTGGTCGCTGTGGGCCCCGCGCTCTCTCACGCAGGAGCGAGCTGGGAAGACCTGCACTGGATTCGCGAGATGTGGCCGGGCCCGATCGTCGCCAAGGGGGTTCTTACCGGCGACGATGCCCGCCGCGCGGTGGATGAAGGCGCTGCCGCCGTCGTTGTTTCCAACCACGGCGGACGGCAGTTGGACTGTGTCTCTGCGTCGCTCGACGCGCTGCCTGAGGTTGTGGATGCTGTCGGCGGCCAGGTCGAAATCCTGATGGACGGCGGCGTGCGCCGGGGCGCCGATATCGCCAAGGCGCTTTGCTTCGGGGCGCACGCGGTGCTCATCGGGCGGGCTTACGCCTATGGACTTGCCGCTGCCGGAGAGGCGGGCGTGGCTCGCGCCATCAAAATACTGAAATTCGATCTCGATCTTACCCTCACCCTGCTCGGGTGTCCGTCTATCGATCAGTTGGATGCATCCTATCTCGGTGCCCCACGGCGCGATTGAGCCGGCGCGCCTGAAGATCCGATCTGCCTAGCACTACTGCGTCACCAACATGCCGGGCGCGGTGCCGCACACTTCGACGCTTGCGCTCACCAATTCCACCTTCCCCTATGTGTTGCGTCTGGCCAACCTTGGCGCGCGCGAAGCGCTCAAGCAGGATGCGGAACTGGCCGAAGGGCTGAATACCTGGCTGGGCACACTCACGCATCGCGGCGTGACCGAGAGCCAGCACCGGGGATGGACGGCGGCCACAAGCGTAATTGCCTGATTGATTCCAGGGGCCTTCCATCACAAGTTTTGCACCACCTAGTGTGCAGATTCCCCGGCACGCGCGTGTTGCGCATTTGATTGCGTCCCGGAGCTGAAAAAGATGAAGAGAAGTCCACCGCCAAATACAGCTTTGCCGAAGAGGGTGATGTGAACGCTTCCTCCGCTTGAGGCGGGTTGTATCTGGGGCGATTTTTGTCTTTAGCAGATATTTCACATTGCGTTCTTCGTGCTTTAACAAGTGTGGCCAACGATGGCATTGAATCATCTCGTCAGCTACGTTCGGCATTTTCGGTCATATTGTGTCTTTTGTGAAACCGTGCAGGGTTATCGCACGCGCCACCTCTCCACGGAATAAAGCCTTTCCCGGGGCCTAATCCAGTAGTCCATGTCCACCTAAGCGTTCCAGATCCAGGACACAATGTTTCCGAGCGTGCCGCAGTCCTCTTCAACGAGGAAAACACCAACCGTTTTGAAGCAAGAACATTTGGAGGCAATATGAAGTTCGACAAATCGGTCTGAAGGGCATCAATCCGGAACAATCCGCGGGACTCGAGGTTCAGGATGGATGGTTCTTGCGATGGCGCTTCTGTTGATGCTCTCATCGCGTGCGGCCTTCGCCCAGTACGATACCGGCAGCCTTGTCGGGACCATCCACGACGCCAGCGGAGCCGTGGTCCCGAACGTGGCCGTGACGGCAACCAACGAAGCCACCGGAGTCGCAACCGTGGTCAAGACGGAAGCGGGGGGCGAATATGAGGTTCCGGAGCTGCGCGTCGGCGTTTACACCATCTCCGCCAGCGCCACGGGTTTCGCCATTGCCGAGGCAAAATCCATCACCATGTCCGTCGGCGCGCGCGAGCGCATCGACCTGGTCTTGAAGGTGGGCACGGCCCAGGCCACCACCGTCGAGGTCAGCGACGTTGCTTTGCAGGTCGAAACCGAGTCCAGCCAGCGCGACCAGATCATCACTGGCTACCAAACGCAGGCTCTTCCGCTGGTCAGCCGCACCTACTCCGATCTCGTGGATTACGTGGTGGGCGCTCACGGAGCTCCGGCCGACGCCACTGTCACCTCGGTCACTTCGTTCACGCGCGCCGGCTCCTTCAACGTGAACGGCCAGCGCAGCATGTTCAACGACTACATGATCGACGGCATGGACAACAATTCCTACGGCGAGAGCAACCAGGGCTTTGATAACCAGATCATTCAGCCCCCGCCCGACTCGGTCGCGAACTTTGAAGTGATCACCAACAACGAGAGCGCCGAGTACGGCCGCTCCTCCGGCGCCACCGTTAACCTGGCTACCAAGAGCGGTTCCAACCAGTTCCACACCACATTGTACGAATTCATTCGCAACACCGACCTGAACGCATTCGGCTACATCAAGCCCATCTCCTACAATGCCGTTACCGGTGCGCCGTACGCGCCCTTCAAGCCGGTCTTCGACCGCAATCAGTTCGGCGCCAACTTTGGCGGACCCATCATCAAGGACCGGCTCTTCTGGTTCGTCGATTACGAGGGACTCCGGCAAACCCTCACGCCAACTGTAGTGGATACAGTTCCCACCCTGGACGAGTTGAGCGGCGTCATGGCGGCTCCCGTGCAGGATCCGTGGACTCCAACTACCTCAGTAAGTGGTGGAAGCGCAGTTGCACAACAGCAATACGTTCCCGCATTGGCTGCCGTCACAGGCATCAATACCTCGGGAATGACGCCGTGGCCGACGGCAGCCCTCAACGACCTCGATCCGACTGCATTGACCATTGCCAAGCTGTATATGCAAGCGCTGCCTGCGAGGTGCCAGGTCCTGAGCGGCGTTGTCGGGCAGGGCGCAGCTGGAAACGATTGCCCCCTGAATGCGCCGTTTACCGACCACGCCGACAAAGGCGACCTGCGACTTGATTTTCAGCAGAGCGCCAATACCTCGTGGTTCTTCAAGATCAGCGATCGCAAGGAGATTGGCCATAACTACAATCTTCTGCCCGAGCCGATCGATATGCAGACCAACGGCGATATTCTGATCCACGACGAACAGCTTGCGCTCGGCTTCAACCATGCCTTCAGCGCCAACAAGTTCCTGGACGCGCGCCTGGCGCTGTCAGAAACCAAGGGCGGCAAGTGGACCTACGCGATCGGCAGTACTGCGTTTCCAGCGGGCACTATCCCTGGCCTTCCGACCATTGCGGGTGTCTCCGGAGGTCTGCCCTCGATGGCCATCTCCGGCGGATTTACGTCTTTCGGGCGTCAAAGCACCAACCCGCAATGGCAGAACCCCTCGCTGCTCGATCCCAAGGTCAACTTCTCCTGGGTCAAGGGCAAGCACTCCCTCAAATTCGGCTACGAGTGGGAGAAGGTGTTCCAGGAGATCGAAGACTCGAACCCGCTCTATGGCTCCTTCACCTTTGGCGGTGGCTACAGCGTGTGTACCGCCGCATCCGGTTGCGGCACCACGAAAGCCGTTGACGACACATACTGGGCCGACTTTCTCTTCGGAACCAGCAGCGCCTACTCGTTGGCCACCTACTATATCACCCACGTTTACCAGACCATGGACAGCGCATACGCCCAGGATGACTGGAAAGTTACCCAGAAGCTGACCCTGAACGTCGGTCTGCGCTGGGAGTACGGTTCGCCCTGGACGGAGCGGAACAACGACATCTCCAACTTCAATCCCGGAACCGGAGGCATGCTGACGCTGACCCCCGGTTTTACTGCCACCACCGCGGGAGGTTACTACAACAACGGAATGTGCGGTTCAGTTGCCTGTATCGCCCCCTACAGCGGCAGCGGCGTGTATGGCAAGACGCTGGTCAATCCGAACAAAAATGACTGGGCGCCGCGCTTTGGATTTGCTGCTGCTGTCACGCCCAGCATCGTACTCCGCGGCGGCTACGGCTCCGCGTTTGTGCACTATTGGCGCGCCGGCTCGGGCAACAACCTTGCCATCAACGCGCCTTTTGCTCTTTACACCGTGGTCAGCAACCCGTCTGCTGCAACCACCAAGGGTTTCGTAAGGCTGTCGCAAGGCTTCCCCACGGGGCTGGCCAACACATTCAGCCCCGGCACCGATGACATCGACTCCATTCCGCCAAACACCAAAGACGGCTACGCCGAGAGCTGGTTCTTCGATGTACAGAAGAGTCTGGCCAAAAACATCCTCTTCGACGTCGCGTATGTGGCCAACCACGGCGTCCATCTGCAAGGCTTCATCAACGCCAACCAGAAGAACCCGGCGCTGCCGCTTACGACCGCCGGGGAGTTTCCCGGAATTGGGGCCAACCAGTGGCAGCGGCCTTACATGGGCTGGGGCGGTTACCTGCTCAACAATCCGACGACCTATCCCACCTTCAGCAACGGCGACATTACCCAAGCACTGAGCGAGTTCCACTCCAGTTACAACGCGCTACAGGCCCGGTACCAGCAGCAGTATACCGGCGGGTTGACCTTGCTGAACTCCTTCACCTGGTCGCACGATCTGGATAACGCCTCATCCACGCTCGAAGCCAACACGCCCTGCCCGCAGAACGGCGATGACATCGAGGCCGATTACGGCCAATCGGACTATAACCTGCCCATCACCAACGTCACCACGCTGGTCTATGACCTGCCGTTCGGCCAGGGACGGAGGTGGCTTAACGGCGCCAACCCTGTCTCCAATGCCATCATCGGCGGATGGCAGATCAGCGGCGTGAACACCATGGATGCCGGAACGCCCTTCAATCTCGGGTATTCGCCGAATACGGCCAATGCCGTATCGCCCGAGCTCACGCAAAACTGGCGCGGCGAAAATCTCTATCGTCCCAACCTCGTTTCCGGCGTTCCCTACATCAAGCGGACGCCGGCTCTCACCGGTGTCGTGTCGGGCTCTCCTAACGGGTACGTTCAATATGTCAACCTCGCATCTTTGCAGATTCCCGCAACCTATAGCAGCGGCACGATACCGTCCAGCCCGTTTGGCAGCCTGCCCAAGAACTATGGCCGTACGCCCGCCTTCTACGAGACCGATTTGGACTTCAACAAGAAGTTCAATACTCCAATTGAACGGGTGAAAATCGAGTTCCGCTCGGAGCTCTACAACATCTTCAACCACACCAACCTTTATCTGCCCGGCGGCTCCGGGGGGGGCTCCGTCTCCGGCACTACGAAGACTACGGTGGCCGAACCTATCACCGGCGGCACCGGCGGCGAGATCACCGGCACCTGGGAGCCGCGCATTGTCCAGTTTGCTTTGAAGGTCACTTATTAACCTGTATCGAACCGATGCGCCGGCTGTATCAAGCGGCCGGCGCATTTTGCTTCACGATTGATCCGCCGTAATGCCCCCTGCGAGTAGTGACTCGAATTACGGCATGATAAGCTGAAACCAGCAGCGCGCTCGCAGCAAAGGAGCGGCGCTGTTCCTCCTGAGACTGCGGCGATTCGGCCCGTAGTTTCACGCCCACATAGAGACCAGAGTCTGGGCGGAAAAACAGCAACAGACCTTGATTCAAGGCGGCGCGCCGGCTTGCGGGCTGGCTACAGCATTTTCGGAATTGGTGTAGCCCGAAAGCACGCACTCGAGTGGCTTTTTCCTCAAGAAAAAGCCACCTTTCACGGCTCTCAAAAAGTCCAGGTGTGTTCCGAAAATGCTCTATCGCTGCGCTTCCGCGCGGGGCGCAGCCGCGCATTGCCTCGAATCGTGTTGTTTCCCGTCAGCAGGCTCCAGGAAAGGATTGTGCAGGCGTGACGACTCGAATTGAAATCCTCAGTGAACTCAGCGGTAATACAGAGCCGTGGGATGTGCTGGTGATTGGAGGCGGAGCTACCGGCCTGGGCGCCGCGGTGGAAGCAGCAGCCCGCGGCTACCGTACCCTGCTGATCGAGCGCTCCGATTTCGCCAAGGAAACCTCCAGCCGCAGCACCAAGCTCGCGCATGGCGGGGTTCGTTATCTCGAGCAGATGAACCTGACGCTGGTTCTCGATGCCCTGCGCGAGCGCGGCCACATGCTGCGCAACGCACCACATCTGGTCCACGATCTCTCGTTCGTTGTCCCGGCTTACAGTTATCTTTCTCTTCCTTACTATGGCGTGGGCCTCAAAATCTATGATTGGCTCTCGGGCAGTTTATCGTTCGGCCATTCGCGCGTGCTTTCACGCGAGACTACGCTCGAAAAGCTGCCGGGAATCAACAGCGGCGGCCTGCGCGGCGGCATTCTCTATCACGACGGCCAGTTTGACGATGCCCGCTATGCCATCGCGCTGTTGCGCACCCTCGAAGATTTAGGCAGCACCGCCATTAACTATGTTGAAGCTACCGGGTTGATCGAGCGCGGCGGCAAGATCGTGGGAATCCAGACGCGCGATTGCGAGGACGGCGCCGTCTTCGACGTGCAGGCCAAGGCGGTCATCAACGCCTGCGGAGTATATGCCGAAGACACCATTGCGCTCGACGGCCGCCCACGCGACCCGCTGCTCGCCATCAGCCAGGGAACGCATTTCGTTTTACCGCGCTCCTTTCTGCCCGGCGATACCGCGCTCCTGATTCCCAAGACGGCCGATGGCCGCGTCCTCTTCGCCATTCCCTGGCACAACGCGCTCCTCGTCGGCACCACCGACGTGCCGGTCGAATCCAAATCCGCCGAGCCGCGCGCGCTGCCTGAAGAAAAGAAATTTCTCCGCGACCATATCGCCCGTTACTTCGGCCGCGCCCCGCGCCCCGAGGAGATTCTCAGCGTGTGGTCGGGCCTGCGCCCGCTGGTCCGCAAAGGCGGCGTCGCAACCTCAAAGCTCTCCCGCGACCATACGATTCTGATTTCGCCTTCCGGACTTATTACTGTCACGGGCGGCAAGTGGACTACCTACCGCCGCATGGGCCAGGACACCATCGATCGCGCCGCACAGGTTGCCGCACTTCCCAAACAGCCGTCGCGGACGCTGGAGTTGAAGCTGCACGGCTGGACCGCCGACGCCACCACAGCAAACTCCTCGTGGGAGAGCGTGTATGGATCCGATCTGCCGGCGCTTTCAGCTCTTTCGTCGCAGGACGCAAGTCTGGACGCTCTACTGCACCCGCGCCTGCCTTTCCGGCTGCGCGAGGTGGTCTGGGCTGCACGATACGAAATGGCGCGCACGGTCGAGGATGTGCTTGCCCGGCGCACGCGCGCGCTGTTCCTCGATGCGCGCGCCGCCATTGAAGCTGCGCCCACCGTAGCCAACCTCCTGGCGCGGGAGTTGCACCGCAGCGAAGCCTGGAAAGCAAACGACCTCGCAGGTTTCGTGGAGACCGCAAAAGGCTATCTCTGCGAAGAATGAGATGTTAAGGCAAAACCAGAGAAGGTGTGCCCTATTCAGCTTTTTTTGAAGGTCGCCGCTCCTTGGGTCGCGGCGACTTAAGTGCAGCGGCTTCGGGTTACAGCATCTCTGGTTTTGCTATCGGCGGATTGCGGTAGGCTCATACAGCGCGGCGCCTCGACAATGCGAAGGAGAGCAAAGCACGGAACAATCGAGTAGTTCACGGCGTTGCCTGATTGAGAGTTTCACGGCTGTACGCCGGGAGGAACGAGCAGGGTGAGCGAGTGGGGCACGACTTCGAGTCTCACCGGCAGCCCACCCAAAACCTCCCCATCCGCCTCCACAAATAACGCCTCGCGCGAGCCGTTAAGAGAGCGGCACTCGATGAACGGTGTGTCCAGCAGTTCCACTGCGCGCGTGAAGGTGTGCCGCCCGGCAATCACCGCCAGCAGAAACGAGAGGTAGCGCAGGCGGCTTTGCGTCTTGAACGCCAGCAGGCTCAGGCTGCCGTTGCGCAAACTGGCCCCAGGAGCGAGCGTGCGCAAAACCCCTCCAAACGAGCGCACGCGCACCGCCAGCAACTGCGAAACCTCCACAACGCGCCCCCCGCCGTTTCCATTTGCCGGCAGAACCGCCTCGAATAGTGGAAATGAAGAGGTGGCCCAGATGCGAAATGCCTCAATCAAATACAGGACGTAGCCTAGCCGCCGCTTGAGCCGCGTGTCCAGGCGCGACATCAACAACGCATCGGCGCCGATTCCCGCCGCGACAATAAAGTAGCGTGAGCCTGGGTTTCCTGCGTTGTCCTGGTAGTGGATGCGCCCAACGGAAACCCGTGTCGGCAAAGCATCCAGAAGCTTCCGCGCAACCTTTGCCGGCGAAGTAATCAGGCCAAGATCCGACGCCAGGGCATTCGCCGTGCCCAGCGGGAAAACCCCCAAAGCAATGTCAGTCCCCACCAGGCTCTGCAAGATCTCGTGCACAGTGCCATCGCCGCCGCAGGCCAGGATCGTGTCGTATCCGTCACGGGCTGCCTGCTGTGCATGAATCGTGGCTTCCCCGGCTGCCCTGGTGACGAACGCCTCGGCCTCGACGCCTGCATCACGGAGTACCGCGAGGGCATCCTCAACGGCTGCCGTCCGCCGCGCGGAAATCTGTCCTGAAGCCGGGTTGTAAATCAGCGCCACACGGCGCATTGCGGGTTTCACTTTGACGGTGGTTCCTGGCTGCTCAAAAATGCCCTCAGGCGCATCGTCATATCATCTCACCGGTAGCGAAAATTGGCTACAAAGATCGCCGAATGTGAGCAATAAGTGCCTGCGGCGTGACCCCGCAAACGCACGGATTTACGGTAGTACATAGCGCAGGTTGCCGTAACCCGCAAATACATGCGCGTCCTTCGGGGAGTTCGGCGCCACGTACCACGGCGACCGTGTGATGTACGAGCTCTGCGTAATCACCTGCACCGATCCGTAACCAGGCCGCTTCCACAGCGTCGTCTGCGTGGCGAACGTGCCTTCCTGAATGGCGCGGTTATTGGTGTTGGCGCTGCCCACAAATCCATAACCTACCAGCGATCCAGTGCTGGGATCGGCCGAAAACACGCGCGCGAAGTATGCGCCGCTATACGTCAGCGAAAGCACGTTGGATTTGTTCACCTGCCATTCCATGGAGGCAATCCCCGAGCCGGAGTGAACCAGTTGCGCCTCGAACGGCGCGGTCTTCGACCCCGGTTGCGCTACGACAAATCCCGGTCCCAGGCCGCCAATGTAGCGCCCGCCGCCGTCGCTCCAGAACCCGGTCAGAATCAGATGCACATTCTTCACCGCTTCAAGATTTGCCGACCCTGCGATGCCGCCGCCCTCGCGAGTTTCTTTTGCGCTCGTGGTTTTCGTCACCGTCGCGAGCGTCAGAATGGCCACCGGCGTCAGCAGCCCGGCCGTCTCAAAGTGCCACTTGCGCTCGCCCCATCCTGCATCGGCCGAAAGTTTGGCAATCAGATCCGGATGCAACGTGGGCGTAGACGTTCCCCCTCCCGATCCCGTGCTCGAATTCACATCCGTCTCCGTATTGCTGAACAGCGAGGGGAACGTAACCGCGCTGCCGCTGAACTGCTCGGGATTTTCAGCCGAAAAGCCCAGCGCCACATTGTCGGTGAAGTGGTAAACCATGCGCAGTTGCGCCTGCCGCGCATAGGTCAAGCCCACCTGGTAGTTGGTGTCCAAGTGCAGCGTGTTGTATATCTCGGAGAGGAACGGCGACACTCCCACGCGGTTGGGCGTCAGCAGCGACCAGCTCTGCCCGCCCAGCAGCTCCCACCTGCCGTGCGAAACATCCGAGAAGTACACGCGCATGCGCAGCGAGTCGGAGTTGGTGCTCACATAGGCGTTCGAGGGCAAATAGCCATTGAAGTCGGCCTCCGCATAGCCGAAAACCTTGGTTGCGCCAAACTGCTCGTCGGCGCGAAGTGTGATGCGCGAGGCCTGCGCGGTGAAACGCATCTCGGTTAGCCCGCCTTGCACCGTGTTGTTGTAAGGAATCGACGCAAACGACGTGCCTAGCCCGCTGCCCACATCTGTCGAGCGGAAATAGCTGGTAAGGTCAACCCATCCGCCCGGCGTCAGCGAGGCACTGCCAAAGTGGATGGAAAGCGGCGCATCCGCAGCCTCCGGGCTCAGTTGCTTCTGTGCGGCTGCCGTTTCCGCAACCGGCTGCGCCAATGCCGCCGGTCTCGGCTGCCCGTCAGGCACAGCCACTCTCAGCGCGTGCGTTTCCGATGCCAGCAACGCGGCTGAGGAAGCTGCCGCCTGCTCCTGCTTTTGATTCCGCGCCTCGCCGTCCGGACCATTGTCCAAGCGGCTGCCCGCCACCTGGCGCCTCAACTCGTCAATCTCCAGTTGCTGGCGCTCAAGCTGTTGGCGCTGGCTTTCAAGCCGCTCGGCCTGCGTCCGGATCACGGTCTGCACCTGGTCCAGCACTGCTTTCATGTCGCTTGCCGAGACCGGCGCAGGGACATTCTTTGACAAGTCCGCCGCACCCGCCGCCGGGCTTGCGCCTGCCGCGCCATTCGCTGGCTCCGTTGCGCCCTCCGCCAGAAGGTTTTGAGTCACCAGGCCGATCATCAAAACGAAAATCATCCATCTGTGTTTCAAGGGAGTCTCCTCGATGTTCTCCACCGTGTGCGCGGCCGACAGCCAGGATGGAACATCTTTTTTAATCTGTTCTTGTCGTAGCCGCGGGGAATTAAGCCGGCTCTGCGATGCATGCGCAGCGCCGTTTTCTCAACAGAGCTTCAGTTGCAAAGGGCGGACAGCCAACATCGACAGCGCCGCAACCGCGTCACGGACGACTTCAGCGGGGAGCTGAAATCATCCATCAATGGTTCAGATAGAAGAAGGTACACAGGCATCTTGAACTCGCGTTAACGGGAAAAGTACTTGTGTTCGAAAAAAACGAAAATCGCGGACAGGCCAGCGGGCGCTAGCGACAGCAGCAACAACACGCGATTTGGGTGAAAGGTTTCCTCATCGGAGCAACAGCTTCGTTTTTCTAACCTATAAAGGATCGCATTTCTTGTCAACACGGCAGCGGCTAAGATCAAGCATTCAGCACAGGCTTGCCGCCGTTGCGCCGTTCACCGCCAAAGCTGCCAAACCAGATAGAGACAAAGCGCCGCAGTGCCTTCGATTCCCAGTGCCCAACGCACGCCCTTTGCCAGCCTGCGAATATCCACCACATCTTGAGTCGGCCACTCCGCCTCCGGGCTCATGGTTCCGGCATTGAGGACGTCACCCCGTGTCATCGGCGCGGCAAAACTGCTCATCTGCAGCGGCTGCCGCAGCAGGGAAGGCGAGATGGCGCTCAAACTTGCGTTGTCGAATCGTCCCGATGGCACCTGGACACTCTCCTTCGACTCCTATCGGCAATGCGCCGAACTGCATGAGTCGAAACCGATTACGAAGGTACCCGTGAAAGGGCATCGCTCCGTATTTGTTGCTTTGTCTTTCAGTTGGCCTCATTATGCTGTTGGCCTTTTGCGATATGGTGTGATTTAGCTCACTCGTGAAAAAGGTTCCCAAGTTGGTAACGGACCCGCCGACAACGGCCCGTATCGGCATGTACCACGAATCTCGATTCCCACACATCCGCGTGGCAATTCACAAGAGTTTCGTCGCACAGTTTTGGCCTACACTCTTCTGATATGGCCACCGTTCCCGACCTCACGCTTGATGCCGGACTGCCCGCGAACGTGGACGCCGAGAAGACCATACTGGGCGCGATCCTGCTCGACAACGCCGCCCACGCCGAGGCCGCAGGAGTCATCAAGGCCGATGACTTCTCGCTCGACTCGCATCGACGCATCTTCTTGCGCATGAGCGAGTTGATGGACTCCAGCCGCGCCGTGGACATCGTTACCCTGGCGAACGAACTGGCGCGCTACAAGGAGGTCGAAGCCGTCGGCGGCGTGGCTTATCTGGCCTCGCTCACCGAGGGCTTGCCCCGCCGCCCCGTCATCGAGGACTACATCCGCATCGTTAAGGACAAGAGCCTGCTGCGCCGGCTCATGGGCATCTGCTCGGCCGCCATCGCCCGCGCCGCCGACCAAAGCGAAGATGCCATTGGGGTTCTGGATGCGACTGAGGCGCAACTGCTCGAAGTGAGCGACGCCGGCCTCATTCAGAGCCTGCAACCGATCGACGCCATTGTCCGCAACTCCTTTGGTACCATCGACAATCTCTACAAACAGAGCCTTACAATTACCGGTCTTGAAACCGGCTTCAAGCAATTCGATGAGATGACGAGAGGCCTTCAGAAAGGCGAGCTCATCATCATCGCCGCGCGGCCCTCCATGGGCAAAACCGCCCTGGCCATCAACATCGCGCAAAACGCGGCGGTGAGCCATCGGAAGGTCGTGGCCGTCTTCAGCTTGGAGATGAGCCGGGAGTCGCTTCTGCGCCGCATGCTGGCATCGCAGGCATGGGTGGACCAGCGGATGATGCAGGTCGGCCATATCAGGGGTCGGGACCAGGAAAAGCTGCAGTCGGCATTGGAACAACTGATCGAATCCCGCATCTTCATTGACGACTCAGCCGGCAACACTGTGCCCGAGATGCGCGCCAGGGCACGTCGCCTGAAACAGAACGCCGGTGGCCTCGACCTCGTCGTGGTCGACTACCTGCAACTGATGTCGGCCACGCTGCCCGGTGTGAGCCGCAGAGGTTACGAGAACCGCGTACAGGAGGTTTCCGCGATCTCGCGCGGCCTCAAGGCCATGGCCAAAGAGCTCCAGGTACCGGTGATTGCGCTCTCGCAGCTCTCGCGCAGCAACGAAAAGCGCGACGATAAGCGCCCCTTGCTGAGCGACCTGCGCGAGTCAGGCTCCATCGAGCAGGACGCTGATGTCGTCGCCTTCATCCACCGCGACAGTTACTACAACCGCAACGAGGACATGACGCAGGAAGAAAAGGCCAAATCGGAGCTCATCATCGCCAAACAGCGCAACGGTCCTACCGGCATTGTGCACCTGAACTTCGCGTCCCGGTTTACTCGATTCGACGACCCCGATACGACACACGACGTCGAGTGAGCACTAGATGCCTTGCGCCCGCTTCCCCCGCATCGCTATCGTTGTCGAAGCAGCTTTAGCATCTTGCGGAAGACTTCATGGAAGTTCTCAAACGCCTCTTCGAGCAGCATTTCCGGGCGCCTGCCGAGCAGGTGCAGCCGCTCCAGGGCCAACTCGGCGGCTCGGGGCGAGTTATCGTCCGGCTCTCCAGCTCGGGGCAGAGCGCCATCGGCATTCTCTATTCCGTACGTGAGGAGAACGTCGCCTTTCTTGAGTTTTCCCGCCACTTTCGCCGCCACGGGTTGCCCGTGCCTGAGATCTATGCCGAGGATTTAAGCCAGGGAGCCTACCTCGAAGAAGACCTGGGCGACACCACGCTCTTCGAATTTCTCAGCGCAAATCGCGCCGGCGATGACATCGCTCCGCCCGCGATTGAAGCCTATCGCAGAGTCGTCGCCGTGCTACCGCGCTTTCAGGTCGAGGCAGGCCGCAATTTGAATTACAAGGTCTGCTATCCGCGCGCGGCCTTCGATCGCCAGTCCATGGCCTGGGACCTGAACTATTTCAAGTACTACTTTCTGCGCCTGGCCGGCATCCCCTTCAACGAGCAGGCGCTCGAACTCGATTTCACTCGCCTGACGAAATTCCTGCTCACAGCTTCTCACGATTATTTTCTCTATCGCGATTTCCAAAGCCGCAACGTGATGCTGCGCGGTGGTCAGCCGTCTTTCCTCGATTACCAGGGCGGCCGCAAGGGCGCTCTGCAATACGACATCGCATCTTTGCTCTACGACGGCAAGGCCGGTCTGCCGCCGGCACTGCGGCAGCAGTTGCTGGCCCACTATTTCGACTGCCTCGCCGGCTACATCGACCTCAAGCGCGAAGCCTTCATGGAGCACTACTACGCCTACGTGTACGTGCGCATTCTGCAGGCGTTGGGAGCATACGGATTCCGCGGCTTCTATGAGCGTAAGCCCCATTTTCTCGAAAGCGTGCCCTACGCGCTCAAGAACCTGCGCTGGCTGGCAGAGCACGTCAAGCTGCCCATCGCGCTCCCGGCTCTGCTCGACGCCCTCGAGAGAATGTCGACGTCAGAAAAATTGCAGAACCTCGCCGCGCCCGCTGCTGGTTTGACGGTGCGAGTCTTTAGCTTCTCGTTTCACCACGCGCTGCCTGACGATGAGGCCGGCCACGGCGGCGGATTCGTCTTCGATGCCCGCAGCCTGCCTAATCCCGGCCGCGAAGAACAATTCCGGCAGTTAACCGGTAAGGATGCAGCCGTGATCGACTATCTCGATCGCCAGCAAAGCGTGCGCGAGTTCCTTTCCCACGCCGTCTCGCTTGTGCATTCGAGCGTCGCCGCCTATCAGCGCCGCGGGTTCTCGAATTTAATGGTCTCCTTCGGCTGCACCGGCGGACAGCACCGCTCGGTCTATCTCGCCGAGCAGTTGGCTAGGCATCTGCGCCGCACGGCGGGGGTTGAAGTCGTGGTCCGGCACGCAGAGCTCGAGAAGTTAGGCATGTTCGGAGAGGCCGAGTAAATGAAAGCGATGGTTCTCGCCGCCGGGCTGGGCACGCGCCTGCGTCCGCTCACCGGCGACCGCCCCAAGGCGCTGGTCACCGTCGCCGGCCGCACGCTTTTGGAGATTACCCTCTCGCGTCTGCGCTCGTTTGGCGTGCGCCAGGTCATCGTTAACGCTCATCATTTTGCCGGCCAGATCGTCGATTATTTGCGGGCCAATCACAACTTCGGCATGAGGGTCGAAGTCTCCCGCGAGGAGGTTCTGCTCGACACGGGCGGCGGCTTGAAAAGAGCCGCATGGTTCTTTCTGGAGGCTGGCGCGGACTCACCAGAGCCAATCGACGCCCCATTTCTTGTCCACAACGTCGATGTCCTCAGCACCATTGATCTCGCGGGCATCATGCGCTTCCACGCCGAACACAATGCTCTCGCCACCCTGGCCGTGCAGGACCGCGGAGCTTCACGCTATTTGTTCTTCGACGGGCAGAATCAGCTTTGCGGCCCTCGCGGCGGCTCGCTCCCAATGACTGAAGCGCTCGAAGCCATCCCATCAGAGACGCATCTGGTCCGGCCTGCGCATGGGATTCAGGCGCTCGCCTTTTGCGGCATCCACGTCCTCTCGCCGCGCATCTTTTCGATGTTTCATGAAGAAGGCGCCTTTTCCATCATCAACGCCTATTTGCGCCTGGCAGCCCAGGGCGAAGAGATTCTCGCCTTCCGCGCCGATGGTTCGTATTGGCGCGATCTCGGCCGCCCCGAAAACCTCATCGCAGCCGAACGCGATATGACGAGTGGCGGGTACACGGGAGACTGACGGGTCGCCGGGGTAATCGTGCAAGTGGCAATACCCTCATAACTCATTCATGACCAGCGCAATCCGTCCCACCAGCAGGTTGTTTGGCGGTTCTCCCGGATCGGGCTCGAGCAGCTCCACCGGAGAGGCAATGTTGTAGGGACGTAACACCAGCCGACCGGAAAGATAGTCCACATAGCGCAAGGTCAAGTGGGCGTCGTAGCGGACCGCATAAAGATTGGGCCGGTTGGGGCGGTAAGGCATCAGAGAGTTGTAGTGCCGGTCGATCAGCGCGATGGCCTCGCGCAGCACCAGCGGTTCCATCGCCATTGCGTCGGCGCCCGGTACGCGGACGGCGACAAACCGCTGCCAGGCGCGGCGAGGATTCGAAGCCCGCGCGCGGACAGACTGCAGAGCGGCCGCGGGCAGGTGCAGTATAGACAGGACGGCCGAAGGCCGGATCAGGGGCTCGAAGAGCGCTGCGGCGTGCGAGACGACCGGGACGGCGCTGCCCTCCTCGCCTTCCGGCAAGAGCCCCGCCCGGCGTTCGGCGGGCAGCAGGTCGGCGACCGTCAGATGTTGCGCGGCGAGAATACGATCCATCGCCTCCAGCGAAAGCTGGCGCCGGCTGTGCAGAAAATTGGAGAGATGCGCCTGGCCAAACCCCGTCTGCCGCGCCAATAGCGAGACGCTCAACGTCCCCCGCTGTATTCTGCGCAGCAGTTCCAGGCGAAGCCGATCGTGCATCTGAGTAAAGTTCATCTGTGGAAAATTAGCCGCCAGCAATTGGAGCGAAGCCCATAAGGTTTCCTGTGGAAAAGCTATTATGGTTGGTTGACCTTTATTCTGAGCGTTGGTGCGAAGATTGGAAAGCAGAAATGCGGAAGAGACCCGAAGAACATTGACTCAAAACATGTATCTGCCTACATTTGGTTTACTGAATTACGCATTGGCTTGTGGGAATTTTTTGGGAAACGTTCATCATCGCCAGACTGAACGGAGGCGCAAAACTGCCCTCCGCGGCGGCGCATGAACAATGGCCGGAGAGATTTTTGATCGAACCGGATTTTCCCGCTCCCGCGCTATAGCAAAACCAGAGATGCTGTAACCCGAAGCCGCTGCACTGAAGGCGCCGCGACCCCAAGGAGCGGCGACCTTCAAAAAAAGCTGAATAGGGCACACCTTCTCTGGTTTTGCCGTAAGGCGCCCCGCAAAGACGCCGGGGACAAGCCAGTCAAAACAATTCCAGGATCTGCGCGCTGTGGTCATGACAACGAACAAGGGAGCACAGGCGGCAATCCCCCATCAGGACAGGAGAAACCTGAGTTGCCTTGCCTGGTTCTCTTCACCCCGCGGAACAACCGGCACCACAAAAGTCCGTCGGGAGATGAAACAAATATGGAGAATCAGTCATGGAAATGCGCGTGCAATTGAAGGTTTGCGAGGGTTGCGGTTGTCTTTGGTACCGTACCCAAACTCAAGGGAGTGTGTATTGCAGGGAGTGTGAGAAAAAGCTGAGAGATTTTCCATCGCCGGAAAGCCGCAAGCGGCGCGGGCGTCCGAGTCGCAAACAACTCGCAAGGGTTTGGGCGGTGGCTGAGGCAGCAGGGGGTGCGCTATGAGCGCAGCGCTCCAGTTGCCAATGGTATGGGAGACCAGCACTGCCAGGGCAGTCTGGCAGATCGAACGGAGGAGACGCGAAGAAGAACACGCGGCGCAGGTTGAAGCGAAGCCGGCAAGGGCGCAGAAAAAGCCTCCGGCCAGTCTGGCCTTCTACAGGAAGCACACAGAAAGCCTTTTACGGCGTTACTTATATGCTTCCATGCAGGTGGGCAGGGCGCCGTCGATCCTGAGCGACCCCGTCTCGCGGGGATGGGCGTCCAGCCGCCCGATCCGCACCTTCGAAGATGCGGTGATCTTCGTCCTCGATATTGAAAAATGCCTGAGCCAGCTCAGCTTGCTGGATCGCCAGATGTTAGGCCGGGTGGTGCTTCAGGAATACACCCAGGTCGAGGCTGCCACTATGCTCGGCATGGGCGTCCGCACAATTTCATACAAATTTCCGCTGGCTCTCGACCGGCTGACGGAAAAATTGCTCGAAGCTGGCCTGCTCGTCTTACCGCATTAGACAGAAACAACCGGCACAGGAAAGCGCGTAGATCGCGTTCTTCTGTGCCGGCCGCACTTCCCCCGAGCAATCCTGACAACTTCTGTGAACGCCACTTCCGTGCTACCCCGTGTGTTTCCCCGGCCAAATCTCGCGCATTTTGGTTTACGATAAATTTTGCAGACATGAGCAATCTATGTTGATCCGCTCCAGAGCGCCGCTGCGGCTTGGATTGGCAGGAGGCGGCACCGATGTCTCCCCCTATTGCGATGAATTCGGCGGTGCGATCCTCAACGCCACCATCGATTACTACGCTTATGCAGCGCTCGAGCCTCTGGAAACCGGAAAGGTGGAGTTCATCTCCGCCGATCTGGATAAAAAAGCCGCTTATTCCGCCGCTCCGGTGCTCCCCAACGACGGCCACCTCGATCTCTTCAAGGCCGTCTACAACCACGTGGTCCGCGAATACAACCAGGGCAAGCCGCTCAGCCTGCGCATGAGCACGCGGGTTGACGTGCCGGCAGGTTCCGGGCTTGGTTCGTCCTCCACGCTCACAGTCGCTATGCTGGCGGCGTATGCCGACTGGCTCAATCTGCCGCTGGGCGACTACGAGCTGGCGCACACGGCCTTTGTCATCGAGCGCGTGGAGGCCGGCCTTCAGGGCGGCAAGCAGGACCAATACGCGGCGGCCTTCGGGGGCTTCAACTTCATGGAGTTCGGCCGCGATGGTCACGTGCTCGTGAACCCGCTGCGCATAAAGGAATGGGTGGTTTCGGAACTGGAGGCCTCGCTGCTCCTCTACTTCACCGGGAAATCGCGCACCTCGGCGGATATCATTGAGGAACAATCGCGGAATGTGCGCGACCGAAAACGTGCTGGCGCTGGACGCCATGCACGCCATCAAGGAAGAGGCGTTTCGCATGAAGGAGTGCCTGCTGCGCGGCGATTTTCTCCGCTTGCACGAGGTCTTGCGCAGCAGTTGGGAATCCAAGAAAAGAATGGCCAGCCAGATTACCAACGAACATATCGAGCGCCTGTACGCCTGCGCTCTCAAGGCCGGCGCGCACTGCGCCAAGATCTCCGGGGCCGGCGGCGGCGGGTTCATGATGTTCCTCACCGACCCCATCCACAAGGATAAGGTCGCAGCCGCCTTGCGCGGCCAACACGACGGAGGCACGGCCTACGCGTGCCACTTTACGCCGGGTGGTGTGCAGGTTTGGAGAGTGCCATGACCGACATGAGCAATCTGGTGCGCGAGAAGCTGCTCGAAGGGTTGAGCGTGACAGAGGCGGTGGCGCGCGATGCCGCCCTGCACGCTACGCTGACCCAAGCCGCGGAAGCGACCGCGGCGGCGCTCAAATCCGGTCACAAGCTCATGGTGGCCGGCAACGGCGGCAGCGCGGCCGACGCGCAGCATCTGGTGGCGGAGTTTGTCAGCCGCCTCGTCGAAGACCGCCCGGCGATGCGCGCCGTCGCCCTCACCACCGATTCCTCCATCCTCACCGCCGTCGGCAACGATTATGGTTTCGAGCGCGTCTTTGTCCGCCAAATTGAAGCCCTCGGCCAGCCCGGTGACGTCTTCCTCGCCATCTCCACCTCCGGCAACTCGCCCAACGTGCTGCGCGCGCTTGAGCTGAGCCGGGCAATGGGCATCATCACCGTCGGCCTCACGGGAATCACCGGCGGCAAAATGCCGCCGCTCTGCGACTACTGCCTGTGCATCCCCTCCGAGGTCACCATGTACATTCAACAGGCGCACCTGGCTCTCGAACACATCTTTTGCATGATGGTTGAGCGCCGGTACTTTGCGGCGAAACCAGCGGGTGCCCCATCCTAAACACGCATTTGCGTTTAGGGTGGGAGAGCACGAACCTCAAAACATCACTTCAACCCGGCACGGACAATGGGTGCCCCACATCTCGATTTTGAGATGTGGAAGAGCACGAACCTCAAAGTACCTACTTCAACCCGGCACGAACGGTCGAAGGAGTGATCGCCATGGAAGCCATCGTACTTGCCGGCGGCTTCGGCACGCGGCTCGCAACGCGCCTCCGCGGCGTGCCCAAACCAATGGCGCCCGTCGCCGGCCGTCCCTTCCTTGAGATTCTGCTCACCCAGTTGCAGCGCGCAGGTTGCAACCGCGTTGTGCTCTCGGTGGGCCATCTGCACCGGGTTATTCAGGATCACTTCGGCGCATCTTTTTTGGGGATGCACGTGGACTACGCCATCGAGAGCGCTCCGCTCGGCACCGGAGGCGCAATTCGCTTAGCGCTCGCGCAGGCCAGGGAAGAATCCGTGCTGGTGCTCAACGGCGATACATTCCTTCAGGCGGATTACGCCGATATGATGCGCTTCCATGCGTCGGAAGGTGCAGCGGTTACTCTCGCCGTCGTCCATTGCGACGACGTGAGCCGCTACGGCGGCGTGGCCGTTGAGGCGAAGCGCATTGTCGGCTTTGAAGAGAAGGGCCGCTCCGGCCCCGGCTTCATCAGCGCAGGCGCCTATGTTCTCCCTAGGAATCTCGCCTGGCCGCCCACTCTTGCGGAGAAGTTCTCCATCGAGCTCGATTTCTTCGCGCCGGAAATCGGCCGCCTTCGTCCCGCGGCGTACTTGGTCAACGGATTCTTCCTCGACATCGGCCTTCCCGAGGACTACGACCGCGCGCAGACCGAACTCGCGGAGTTCCTCTCTTAAGATGGCGTAGAATTGCGCATTTTTGGGTCGAATTGCGTCGATCCATTGCAGTGGCTCTATGAGCGTTAGCACCTTAGTTTCTGTTATTTAGACTGCTTAAGCGGTACAGGATCACATCATTACAGCAAAAATACCGCATTTCACCGACCTATGGATAAGCCTTTATTTATGTGTTTGTTAGCTTCCTCCATACAGTTGTACAGGCGCTGTAACGGCGTCTGCCGGGTTGCCGCAAGCTCTAGAAAAATCGTTGGTTAGATGGGGTGTTACAGTCTCACAGCCGGAAATCGCAATTTTTTCTGGTGAAGAGGGGGAGGGGGTAGGCGAACCAGCGGAGGCCGGGGCCGCGGCTGGGGCAGGTGACGCGGAGGGTTTCGGGCCACCCTTGGGGAAGCGCGAACGCTCAAGGGCAGCGGGCAGTCGCTGGAGCAGCCAAGCGACGATGGCGGACACGGTGGAGTCGTATTCGGCGGCGAGATGACGCGTCTGGCGGTAGATCTCCGGCGTGACGCAGACGGTGATGTTTTTGACCTTGCGCATGGCGCGATTTTCCCGAGGGTGGAACGATTTTTTGTCCTATTGGTAGCTTGCGCCGAAGCTGGGTAATTTTCTGCAAAGCGGGCGAGTGGGTTCGAGTAATTGATTTCAGCGAGTTGCGGTGGGCGTGGGGCGGGCGAGGACTTGACGGGATCATGACGGGAACGGGGACTAAGGGACTGGGGATTGGAAAACCGTTAGCCATGGGCCGTGTGCCGTGGCCGGTTCGTAGCTTGTAGCCCATAGCCGATAGATGCCGGCTTTCGTGATTCCCGGGCCTCAGAACTGGGACCACGCGGCACTCCATGTCGTGATGATTTTGCAGTCTCAGGGTCCGCCGAAGGCCTAGGCGGCTCCGGCCCGTTCATGGTTTAGTTTCAAAAGCCGCGCCAGAATTTCTTCCTTCGACAGGTCCGACGGCCAACCGTAAGCCGCAAAAACAGCCACATCAAGGGTCCGATGGGCGTTGGCCAGCCATTCCGGATTCTTGTTGTAAAGATTTGTCAGGGTGCGCTTCTTAAGTTCCTCGGGTGAACCATCAGGGGGGTTGAGCCAATTGTCGCGCAGACGAGCCAACTCGCGGGCAGCGTCGGCGACGGCTTTAGCGCGAGCGTCTTCGGATTCGGAGGGCTCCGTTCCAGGTGGCCATGGGAACGGAAATGTCATAAACGTCGAATCGGAATTGTAGGACGGATCGTTACCCTTTCCAATCCAAGAGCATGTTGCAATTGTCCACGACTCGTGGGCGATAGAGTGTAGGACTCCAAAGAAGTAATCGTCATCTCGCGCAAATACATGCAGCTTGTGATCTGGAACAACCTCCTTATCGACCCACACAAAAATTCGGTATTTAGAGACCTCTGGTGTCACGACATAGCGGGCAAGATTTGAAATTGCTCGCCTCAACCCCGGCCTAGCCTCTCCGTGGACCCACCAGTTTTGTTTCATGTGAGGCTCTTCTATTAAAGTCGCGAAGCGGCTTCACATGTTTCTTTACGTATTCGAACGGCCATTCGTATAGAGCCGCCTCGCCCTCGGACATTCCCACTCCGAAGTCGATAACCCACCCACCTCTGTCCCTCGTCGTAACGTCCCTCCCCCCAAATCTCCTTTTCACGACGTCGCTGTTGGGCCGCCCATTCGGATTGAGAGGACGCGAAAGCATCTTCTGCGCTTCCGCGAAATCAAGGTCAAAGGGTCCCCCCTTCATCATCCCGAGAAAGCATATTCGTGAATTCTCCTTCAGGCGGGTCGCCCCAGTGAAGTCGAGCGAACGAGCCGTCAGGTCCGAGTGGATCGCTTCAACCGGGGCGCCGTCGAGCACTCGTTCGAGTTGTGAGCCGTCGTCAAAGCCGATCATTGCTACGCGAACCGCGGCTCCCGCAAGAAGCCAGGGCCTGTCGCTCCAAGCCATGAAGATGTCGCCTGTTTCCTTGATTCGGCTTAGGATTTCGCGATTTCCGACCATGCTTATTGAGTTTGTTGCCAGAAGCCCGGCCCGCTTTGATTGGCCTCTCGCTATCTCATCCCGCGCCTTTTCAAACCAGTAAGTCACAAGATCGGCGCCACCGTAGATACGGCCCTTGTAGAGGTCCCGGAGGTGGTCCACGTATTTGCCCCCCAGTTCAGCCCGCATCTTTTTATCTCCCAGGAATGGAGGATTGCCGACGATGAAGTCGGCCTTGGCCCATTCGGGCTCGAATGGTTCGCCGTCTGCGTGGTAGCGCATGATGGCGTCACCATGCTCGATGTTGCCGAGTTTTTCAAGAATAGGTTCGCGGTCTTCGAGGACGCCGTGCTCGTGTTTCCACTGGAGGAAGCCGATCCCGACGACGACCGAAGCAAGTTCGTGGGCGTAGAACTCGGTCTCGATGCCGTAGAGCTGCGAGGGCGAAACCATCTTCGGGACGACCAATGAAATCCCCTGGTCAGCGGCGAAGTTACGCGCTTCAAGCCAGAGATCGAGCATCCGGCGGAGGGCGACGTAAAGGAAATTTCCGGAGCCGCAGGCGGGGTCGAGAACGCGAACGGACGTGAGTTCCTCGATCCACGCGCCCAATAATTTCTCAGACTTGCGGTCAACCCGCAGGCGAATCTGTTTGGAACCCCGCGAGGCCTCTTCAGCGCGCTCTGTTTTCAGCTCTTCAAGCACCAGGCGTTTGACCTCGGCCCAGCGAGCCTCAAGAGGACGCATAAGGACGGGCTCGACAAGGAGCAGAATGTCCTGCTCGGAGGTGTAGTGCGCGCCGATGAGGGAGCGGCGCTTTGGATCGAGGGACCGCTCGAAAAGAGTGCCGAAAATCGCGGGAGCAACGTGAGACCAGTCGTAGCTTTTGGAGACCTCGTACAAGATGCCAAGATCGGCCTGGTCGAGTTGGAGGACTGCGTTCGAGTTAAAAAGATCGCCGTTAAAGTGCTTGATTGAATACTCGCCGAAGATTCCGTCGGGCTGGCTCATGGCTTCGAAAAGCAGGGCGAGTTTACGCAGGAACTTTCGGGGATTGAAGCGATCTTCTTGTACTATGCGACGGAAAAGGTGGTTGGGAAGGAGGCCGATGGAATCGGAGAACAGGCAGAAGAGGAGACGCATGAGGAAATGCGCGACCTGCTCGCGAGTCGCGCCAAGGCTACGATCTTCGAGTTCGAGGCGTTCGGCGAGACGGCTGAAAAGCCGCGCGGCGTCCTTTGTGACTTGCTCGTCCGTGCGCTCCGGGCGCAGGACGTTGTAGTCGCCAAAAAGAGCGCGAAGAACGTCGAGTGGCGGCAGCGGGCAGGTGGCTGTGACCTGGTTGCGGTTGAGGTCGTCAAGAGTGAATTCGTAGACACGCTTCGTCGTAGCGGTGAAGTTGGTATGAACCTGAAATCGTTCCAGGTCGCAAACCACGAGCAGAGGCGGGTTGCCTAGGTCTTCGCGATAATCGCAGGAGCTGTTCGTACGCTTTTTGAAGATTCTTGTGTGGGCCTTTGTACTCCCAAGCAAAATGGTCGCGCAGCCAGACGTCTGCAAAGCCCTTGCCTCCGCGGGCCTTGTTGACGTGTTTCTCAAACGCGTAGTTTTCGCCTGCGGAGTCGGCGGCGGCAGGGTGCTGTTCGCCGAGCATGTCGCAAAGATCGAGAAAATGGGGCTTTGCGCCCGCATTCTCGGTTTGCGAGAAGAGCTTCCAGCGATGGACGAACTCCGCAACTGTGAGGGGCATTGGTCAAGGGTAGTCTACAGCGGCAAGCTCGGGAACGCCTGAAGGACGATCTGCCACTATTGATCAATTATGGCCATCCGAAGCCGTCAACCCCCCACCCCGCGCAAACCCTTGAATCCACAGCTCGAAAACCCTCCCGGTCTCGCAGAAGATTTCTGCCAACCCGCTACACTGGTTTCAGGCTGAAGAAGTGAGCATGGCGGTTGGGTGGCGGGGTGAGGCCCGGGAAGGCCCGGAGACTCCCGCGCCGCCCTCTTTTCATGCTTTCTTCCATCCAGCCTGCGCCGTTCCCGCTGCGGTTTTGCACTCAATAGGGTGCAAAAGGCCAGAAAAAGCCGCTTAAGTCTTTTGTCTGCGGGATTTTACGGGATAAGCCGTTTGTTTTCAACGGCCTACAGCCGGAGATCGAAGCCTATATCATTGCAAACAAACCCCTGAACCCCAAAAGGGGATGGGGGTAGAGGGAGTAACTGAAATGTACATGGCATGTCGGCACATCAAACCCAACGGCCTCCGTTGCAAGTCGCCCACTTTGCGGGGCGGCTCGCTTCTGCTACTTCCACTCCAAGCTCCACAACACGGCCAGCGACCATGCCGCAAAGTCGATGCCCATCAAGCTCCCTGTCCTCGAGGATCCCGGCTGCCATTCAGATCTCGATCTCGCGGATTCTTCGATGCCCATGATCAACAACCGCATCGACGGCTAAGCCGCGGGTTGGCTTCTTATCGGTCTTGCAGATCGCCTCGCAGCTATGGCCAAACTCCCAATTCCTCGATATCGGCACGAAGTCGGTGGAATCGATGACCCAAATCCCAGGAAGGCGATGAGCTTGCCCCCGAGCTCCGCATCGGCAACGGACTCGACGTCTGCGTAGGCTGCAAATACGCCAAGGGCTGCCCTGATTTCGACCGGCACAACGACGGCAAGGAAGAAGACGACGACGAGGACGACTAAACAGGCTGCGGAAAAACTCGATGTTTTGAAAGGGCACGAGTAAAATCGTTACCCTTTGTCAAGTGAATAATCTTGACTAATTTCGTGATCCGGCGCGCCGTTCCGCTTCCATCAGGTTCGTCAGGATGTCGTTGATCCGCGTCAGGTGGCCTTCGCCCTTCGAGCTGGCAGCCAAGGCGAGCACCTCAGGATCGAGGCGCACGCTCACCGCCTGCTTGCGCCGTGGGCCGCGCAGCCGCACCATCTGCGCCAGTTGCTCCGCCGTCAGCCGCGGAATGTCGGAGTAGTCGATATCCGAATCGTCGCCCGCGGCCTGCTTCGCAGCTCCCGCGCCGGATCGCCTGCTTCTCCGCCTCAGTCCACTTCCCGTTTCTGATATCTTCTGACGTCATTCTTACCAGCCCGCCGTGCCGAGATGATACGGATAATCTCTTCGCCATCGCGATCCTCCTCTCTGTAGACATGA
>CAWCXX010000062.1:0-24592 GCA_963799445.1 uncultured Acidobacteriaceae bacterium
CTGGGGGTGCTGCGGCTGTCTGGTTCGGCATTGAGTGTCCTCGTATCAACTTTCCTTCTTTAGATAACTCAGAAATGGAAAAGTTGCAACATTTGACCTTCCTTGCGTCCTCCTGCGGTAATCTTAGCTACGCTCTGGCCGGGCCGCGGGTTCCCGAGCCGGGCAACCGGTCGCGTGCCCGTCAGCGCTGGGTAGCGGTAGAGTTTCAGCTTCGCTGCATCATCCCTAAGGGGCTAAAGTCTGCTCATTTTGCAGCGTTTACGGCGCCCTTCGACTGCGCTCGGGGTAGGCTTTAGAGTCGTGCCCCTTTGCGACGTCCTCAAATTGAGATGCTGCTGGACGGCACAATGCCGTTCTTGGGGTGTATCGGCTGAAAACTGCCGGAAGGTGAGGACGCCAGACTGGCGCCTCCAGGGGCGTTTCCGGAGTGAAACTCGGCCGCTCTGGGTGGCGCTACAGTCCAGGATCGAAGCTCCCTTCTTCTTCCCGTCTGATGGCCGACTCGATGCGCTCCCACACTTCGTCGGGCGGTTCCACGCTGGGAAATAACTGGCGTGCCGCCTCAGCGATGGCTTCGAGACTTGGCGAGGAAGGCGCGGCAATCCTGGCAGCTCTGGAGATGGGGATGTGCGGCAGCGTCTTCCCCCGAGGCGATCAGCTCGGGCAGTTGCGCCTGGAATTCGGCGCAGCTCATTTTGCCGGGATCGCCGGTCATGACGGCTCCTCCTGGCGGTTTTGGGCGCGCAGGGCGTCGCGCAGCTTCAGCCGAGCCTTGTGCAATTGCGACTTGCTGTTGCCGATTGAGCAGTCCAGCATGGAAGCAATCTCATTATGCTCAAAACCTTCGACATCGTGAAGGATAAAGATAAGGCGGTAGCCGGCCGGTAATTCGGCGACGGCCCGCTCCAGGGCGAGCCGGTCGATGGCGCCGGCGAGCGTGAGATCGGGGGCGCCAAAGCTGCGGCTGGGACCTTCGTTCGGTGTTGGCTCCATGGCTTCGTCGAGGGAGATGAGCGACAGGCCCTTCTTGCGCAGTCGCATCAGCACCACGTTAACGGCCAGCCGGTGCAGCCAGGTGGAAAAGGCCGAGTCGCCGCGGAAGGTGGCGATCTTGCGATGCAGTTGCAGAAACGCCTCCTGCGTCAGGTCTTCGGCCTCGGCAATATTGCCCACCATGCGCAGGCAGAGCGAGTAGATTTGCCTTTTGTGCAGCGCGTAGAGTTGGGCAAAGGCTTCATGATCGCCGGCCTGGGCGCGAGTCAGCGCGCCGGCCTCGACAGAGTTGGATGAACCCGCGGGAATACTGGTTGCGGACCGGCCCGCAGCGGCCCCGAGCACATCCGCACCGCGGTCTGGACTGGCTGCGATTGGGCGCTTGAGCAGGGGTTGGGGAATCGGCCATGCGCTTCCTTCGGGATCGTTCTCGAAACCGGTGTTGGTGCGCCAGCTTCTTTCCTCGTTAGTATAAGGGTAAGCAGCCAAGGCGCCGGACTTGGACGAAGAATCGAAGCCAGGCGCCTCTTTTATGAGATGCAACGAGAGCTGCTGCTTTGAATCGAAATAAGGTTTTTGCGTACTTTTTCTTTAGATATGAACTTGTGGACAAAGCCGGCAGGAAGATGCGGCGCTCACCGGAGGCCCCGGCGACCGGTCCAGAGGGAACAGCTTAAAGCTTTCCGGGTCCGGCGGCAGATCCCTTTAGCTTGTGTCGCTCGGAGCGGGATATTGTTCACCTCGAGTCTTCTCGCCTCGCCTGACTCTTGCCTTCGCAACGGGCGCGCCCCTCGCCGGCTGGTGCCAAGGCTCGGCCGCGGCTCCCGGCGCCGGCCCAACTCCTGCCGACTACAGTCCAGCAGACGTCGCCGCTTCCAGAGCCCGTGACCGGATCCGTTCTGGTATGGGAGGGTCTGCCGGTGCGGCGCATCTCCTTCGAGGGCGTTCCGGCCGATCGGCTCGCTCCGATCGCCGGCCATCTTGCCCAGGCCGTGGGAGCGCCTCTGACCTCGGAAAACCTGAAGCGGAGCCTGCGCCAGTTGTATGCGACCGGCCTCTACGACACCGTGGAAGTGGAAGGAACGCGCGAGGCGGAAGGCGTGGCGCTGGTGTTTCGGGGAGTCGCCGCGCACGTTTATCGGGACGGTCGGCGTGGACGGAGCGACGGGTGCCACCATGAACACCCAACTCGAGCGAGCCAGCCAGCTCCAGGCCGGCACGCGCTTGACCGCGGCCAAGATGAGCCGGGCTTTCGACCAGATGCGCGCCACGCTCGAAGAGAACGGCTATCACCAGGCGTCGATCGCGCAGACCGTGACGCCGCACCCTGAGCCAGCAGCTTGCCGATATTGCGTTTCGCGTAAGCTCGGGGCGGCGCGCGCGCGTGGGCAAGGTCACAGTGACAGGCGACTCCGGGATGAAAGTGGAGGAATTCCGCCGCCATGCCCATCTGCGGACCGGCGCTTATGTCGACCACGATACCGTCAATCGCGCTCTGGATGGCGTGCTGCGGGAGTACCAGCATCAAGGCCGCCTGGAGGCCGAGGTCAAGCTCGAATCCGCGCCTACGACCAGGAGTGCGAACGTGGTCAACTTCCGCTTCTCCGCCAACCGGGGACCCGTGGTCAAGGTGGTCGTTGAGGGCGCCAGCATCGACCCGGAGCGCGTCAAGCGGCTGATCCCGATCTATGAAGAGGGCAGCGTTGACGAAGACCTGCTGAACGAAGGCAACCGCCGCCTGCGCAATTACTTCCAGCGCCTGGGCTACTTCGACGCCAAGGTCGATCACGAGCGGCAATCCGCGGGCAGCGATGAGGTGACCATCGTCTACACGGTGCGGCTGGGGCCGCGCCGCCGCGTGGCAAAAGTTTCCATCGCGGGGAACCATTACTTTGACACTGCTACGCTGATGGATCTCGTCAGCGTTCACGCCGCGGACGTTCTCGATCGCCATGGCTTATACAGCCAGGCGCTGGTATCGGCCGACGTGAGCGCGCTCGAGACCGTGTATCGAAGCAACGGCTTCGCGCAGGTGAAGGTCACCCCGGAAACCAGCACTCCGGAAACGGTTGCGGCTGATAACCCGCCGCCTGCCGCCGGCAGGGCAGCCTGCCATCGCGTCCTCCGCCCAGCTCACGGTCACTTACCACATCGCTGAAGGCCCGCAGTTGCGCGTGGGCGCTAATGCGGATCGAAGGCAACCAGCACATCCCTACGGGAACGCTGTCGGCGCTGCTGAACACCACGCCGGGCCAGATGCTTTCGCCTCGCAACCTGGCCGGAGACCACGACGCGCTGGTGACCGCGTATTACAGCCGGGGCTTTGACCAGGCGGCCGTGAACGTGACCGAACAGGCCGAGCCCTCCGATCCCGGACAAGGTTGACGTGGTCTTCCACATCGACGAGGGAGAGCAGATCTTTGTGCGCAACGTGCTGTTGACGGGACTGCATTTCACGCGTCCTGAGACGGTGGCGCGGGCCATCACCGTGCATCCCGGCGATCCGCTCAACCAGACGGCGCTCTCTGACACGCAGCGCAATCTCTACGCGTTCTCGCTCTTCAACGAGGTCGATACGGCCGTTGAAAATCCGGACCGGCGGCGAGCCCGAGAAAACGGTTCTGCTGCAGGCGGTGGAGGCGCGGCGCTGGGCGTCTGACCTACGGCTTCGGCTTCGAGGCGCAAACCGGGCAGCCGCAAAACAACTGCGCGGGCGCGTTCGCGGCGGGCGTCGCTTGCAGCCCCAACGGCAAGACCGGAGTCAGCCCCCGCGTGCTGGCCGACATCACCCGCAACGACCTCTTCGGCCGCGAGCAGTCGGCCTCGCTGCGGGGCACCTATGGCTTGCTGGAGCAGAGCATCGGCCTGCAATATCAGGTTCCGCATTTTGAAGGCAACCGAACTTCGGCTTCACCTTTTCCGGCGGCTACGCCAACAGCCAAGACGTCTCCACCTACGTGGCTTCGCGTCTTGAAGGCGCGTTCCGCTTGACCGAGAACTTCAATCGTCCCGGGTCGTGGCTTTCCAGAGCCAACACCTTCATCTATGAGCTCGATTTCCGCCGGGTCAAAGTGGCGGCCAGCAGTTTGCAGGTCTATCCCGGCGAAATTTCGGAACTGTCGACGGCGGCGCGCGTGGGGGGGCCGGCATTCACCTGGATTCGCGACACCCGCGACCTGCCCATGGATGCGCGCCGCGGCACCTACACCAGCTTTCAGGAGTTTCTCTCCGACCGGCTATTTGGCGCGCAGGCGGAGTTCAACCGCATCGACACCTCGAACTCCAGCTATTACGGCTTCGACAAAGGCCAGTTCGTGCTGGCCCGCAACACGCGCTACGGCCAGGTGCGCGCCTTCGGCAACGGTTCGAGCGAGCTGATTCCGCTTCCCGAGCGGCTTTACGCCGGCGGCCCCGTTTCGCTGCGCGGTTTTTCACAGAATGCCGCCGGCCCGCGCGATCCTGAGACCGGCTACCAGATCGGCGGCGCGGGAGCGCTGATCAACAGCACCGAGTTGCGCCTGCCGCCGCCCACGCTGCCCTGGTTCGGCAATACAGTGAGCTTTGTGATCTTTCACGATATGGGCAATGTATTTACCAATGCCGGGGATGCATGGGCCAGCGCTCTGCGCGTTCGCCAGCCCGACAGCGCTGCCTGCAAAAGCGCAGTGGTGACAGACCCTACGAATTACCCAAGCGGTTATTCTCCAACCGGCTCACCGACCTCGACCGGCGTGCAGGGCCCGTGCAGCTTCAACGACTTCTCTCATGCGCTGGGCGCGGGCCTGCGCTACCACACGCCGGTCGGGCCCATCCGTTTCGATTTCAGCTATAACCTGAATCCGCCCATCTACCCGGTGAACATCAACTACTCGATTCCCACCGCTCGCCGGGATCACTGATTCCCGGTTATCGCATCGCGCCCCTTATCTCGGCCAGGCGCCGCACATCAACTTCTTCTTCAGCCTGGGGCAGGCGTTTTGATGATCAGACGAGCTCCAATCCGGATTGGGACCAAGCGCGGCCAGAGTGTTGCTGCGCGTGCTGTTGACGTGTTTTGCCGCGTGCCTCGCCGCGGTCGCGCCGTTTCGCGCCCAGGCAGGCCAAGCGCCGCCTCAGAGCCAGCCGGGTGAGGCACAAGCGCCTCAAGCCGCAGCGCCCGTGGTGCTCGACCGCGCGGTCGCCGTGGTCAACAGGCACGTGATCCTGGCCAGCGATCGTTGACGACGAGATTCGGCTCTCCGTTCTCGATCCGAACGGAGCGGGCCAGAGCGGCGCTCACGCGGCAGCAGGCGCTGGAGCAGTTGATCAGCCGCGCACTCATCGAGCAGCAGATCCGCCAGGAAGACATGCAGGCCATCGAGCCTTCGCAGCAAGAGGTCAATGCCCGCCTGGACGAACTCCGCAAGCAACTCCCCGTCTGCGTCCGCCAGAACTGCGCCTCCGACGCGGGATGGAAGGCATTCCTCGAGTCGCACGGGCTCACGCCGAACGCGTCGAAGCTATGTTCGCTACCGGCTCGAAATTCTGAGCTTCATCGAGCAGCGATTCCGGCAGGGCATTCAAATCTCCCAGCAGCAGATCGAAACCTACTACCACGACACGCTGCTGCCGCAGTACGCGCCCGGCGAATCCATTCCGCCGCTGGATCAGGTGGCTCCGCGCATTCAGGAGATTCTGCTCGAGCAGCAGGTCAACGTGCTGTTCGACAACTGGCTCAACAATCTGCGCCAGCAGGGCGATGTGGAGGTGCTTGACCCTGCTGCTCTGCCTCCGGCGCCGGAAACTCCTGCAGCCCCGAGCGGCCCCGGAAGAGGAGGCCTATGAGCGAGCGCGAAACGCCTCCCATCTCCGGCGAACCGCCCCTCCCGCCCAAGCCGCCACGGCGCGGGATGCGCAGCCGTCTGCGCCGCTTCTTCTTGCGCCATCTGCCGCTGGCAGTGGCTTGCGCGGTGGTTTTGCTGGCGCTCTTGTCCGTTGGCCTCTATTTCGTCGCCAGCTCCGCCGCATTCGAGAACGTGGTTCGCAAACGCCTGATCGCGTCCATCGAAGATCTCACCGGCGGCCGGGTTGAGATCGCGTCCTTTCACTGGCGCCTGCTCCATTTCGAAGCCGAAGCGGACGGGCTGGTGATTCACGGCCTGGAAGATCCCGGCGAGGCGCCTTACGCGCAGATCGAGCGCCTGCGCGTGCACGTGAGCGTGCGCAACCTCTTCAGTCCCCACGTTCGGCTGCGCAGCCTGGAGATCGACCGGCCCAGCCTGCACTTCATCGTCTATCCCGACGGATCGACCAATCAGCCGCACCCGCGGAGACCCGGAAGATCCCGCGAGTCCGCGCTCGACACACTGTTCGACATGCAGGCCGGCCATATCGCGGTCGAGCAGGGAATGCTGCATTACGACAACCGCGCGGCCTCCTTCGATTATCAGAACCGGTACGCGCCGCTCGACTTCGAGGCCAACGATGTCTCTGTTCTCCTGCGCTATCTTCCCGCGGCCAAGGGCACGCCGGAGACCTACCGCATCGAAGCCGGAGCTACCGATCTGAATCTCTTCCGCGCTGTGCCGCGCGGCAAATCGACGCCGGTCCACGGAACGCTGCAAGCCACGATCGATCTGGAGCGGGCAAGGCTTTTGCTGCGCAGCCTGCGGCTCACGGCGCACAGTGCGGAAACCAAGGACCGCTCGCTGGAAGTTTCAGGCGATGTGGAGGATTTCACTCACCCGCGCTGGCAGGCCAGGGTCGTGGGCGATCTGGACATGCGGCTCCTCGATCCGATTACCGGCTATCCAGACGCGCCCGAGGGCATCGCCCACCTCGATCTCGCCGCCGGAGGCCAGGCGGAGACATTTCACATCGACGGTCCCGTTCATGTCGACGGGGGCTCGTACATCGGCGCAGGCGTCATCGCGACGGGCATCACCCTCGACGCGCGGGTCCATGCCGATCCCAGGCAGTTGCTGATCACGCAGATTGTTGCGCGCTTGCGCCAGGGCGGGCAAATCGAAGGCACGGTCGATCTCCAGCCGTGGCTTCCGTCCTTTTCTGCCGCAACCGTGCAGCCATCCGCTGCGGGAGCCGAGGGCGCTCCGGTTGACCGGAACACGCTCGTCCGATCCGCGCCCTGGATCATTCCCGGTCAACGGCAAAGTGAACGCCGATTTCAAGGGCGTCGCCCTGGACACGGTCCTTGATATGGTTGTCGCGCCGGAGTACCAGCGCCTGGGCCTGGACGCTCGCCTTAACGGCACGGCTGTGGCAACCTGGTTCAATGGCCAGGGCCGCAACGTTTCTGTGACTGCGAATCTGGGCTTGAGCCCCTCCGGCGCAGACTCCCGCCGGAGAAGCGCCCGCAACCGGCATCATCGATGCCACCTACACGCAGCGCAGCGGCGGGGTGGACCTGCGCAAGCTGGAGTTGCATCTGCCCGCCAGCGAGCTGGAGGCGCACGGCACGCTCGGCGCTTACCCGGTGACCAGCCCGTCGGCGCTCAACGTCGATTTTCATTCCCATAACCTGGGAGAGTTCGACACCGCGCTGCGCAGCCTGGGACTCAAGCGCAATGGCAGAGCCGGAACCGCGGCCTTGCCCTTGGCCCTGGCCGGACAGGCCGATTTTCTGGGATCGTGGACCGGCTCGCTGCGTGAAGCCGCATCTTGCGGGCAGCTTTAAGGCCACGCAAATCGCCTTGGAAATGCCGGCGGCAGGCGGCAATCCCGGCCAGCCGCAGTTTGTGCGCATGGATTCGGTCGAAGCCGCGGGCAGCTACTCGCCGTCCCAGATTGCCATCCAGCACGCGCTGCTGCTGCGCGGCAAAACCAGAATCGCGCTCAGTGGAACGCTGGACGCATCGCCTCGCCCGCAGGCGGCATTTGACGCCAACTCTGTGGTGCATGCGCGCATCGACGCAGCCAACGTTGACGTCGCAGACGTGCAGCCGCTCCTTGTCGCGGCCGGTGGCCCCAGCCTGCCCCTGGCGGGCGCATTCAGTGCGCGGATCCAGGCCGATGGGCCGCTCCATGCGCCGGCAGCCTCCGGTTCGATCGAGATGGATCGCGGCAGCCTCTATGGCGAGCCGTTTACGCAACTTCGGATCGAGGGCGCGATGGCCAACCAGGTGCTGAAGGTGACGTCGGCCACGCTGAGCGAGGCGGGCGGAACCGTCTCCGCGTCGGGAAGTTACGACATCAGAACCAGGGGCTTTCAGGCAGAGGCGCACGGCGCCGGCTTCGACATCTCGCGGATCGGCTGGGTGCGCCAGCAGAATCTGGATGCGACCGGCAAGCTGGGATTCTCCATCACCGGCTCCGGCACGCTGGACGACCCGCGCCTGGAGGGCCGCGCGGCCGTAAGCGCATTCACTCTGGCCGGGCAGCGATTCGGCACGCTGGAGGCGACCGCGCACACCACGGGCCACACCCTCACCTACAACGTAAACGCGCAGTTGGAGGAGGCCGCGCTGGCTCTGCGAGGCGAAACCGCGCTCGAACAGCGGCTACGCAACCAAGGCCCAGTTCGACTTCTCCCAATTCAACATTGGTGTGCTCTTCAGGATGGCGCACATGGAGGCGTTCAGCGGCCAATCCGCACTGGCCGGCACGGTCACGGTAGAGGGGCCGCTCGCGCACCCCGAGCAGCTTCACGGCGAAGCGCGGCTGCGGGAGATGGCGGTGACCATCGCCGGCGTCCAACTGCAAAGCGAGGGCGGCGCGCACGCCACGCTGGCCAATGGACGCATCTCTCTCGATCCTCTGCACATCACCGGTGAAAACACCGACTTGCACGCCGAGGGCAGCCTTTCGCCTCAAGGGCACGCGGCAACTGGACCTTGCCGCCAGCGGCTCCATCAACCTGAAGCTGGCCGAGACGCTCGATCCCGACCTGACCGCGAGCGGCGTCACTACGTTCCAGGTGGAAGCGCACGGGCCCCTGCAAAATCCCGGCCTGCAAGGCCGCATCGACATCCAGAACGGGTCTCTATCGCTTGAGGACCTGCCCAACGGCCTGAGCCAGTTGCACGGCACGCTGGAGTTCAACCAGAACCGGCTTGAAGTGCGCAGCCTGACCGCGATGAGCGGCGGCGGCCTGTTAAGCGTCGGCGGATTCCTGGCCTATCAGCACGGCATCTACGCCGACCTCTCGGTCACGGGCAAAGAGGTTCGCATTCGCTACCCCGAGGGGGTCACTTCGCTGGCCGACGCCAAATTGCAACTGCAAGGCTCGCAGAACAACCTGCAGTTGAGCGGCGATGTGCTCATCACCCGCTTTTCCACCAGCCCCGACCTTGACCTTGCGGCATTGGCTGCCCAGGCCAATGCCTCCGTGCAGACCATCGCGCCGCCCGAGGCTCCGTCGAACCACGTCCGCCTCGACGTGCACATCGTCTCCTCGCCGCAGTTGAACTTCCAGAACGCCTTTGCCAAGCTGGCCGGCGACGTGGATCTGCGCCTGCGCGGCACCCTGGCCTCGCCTTCGCTGCTGGGCCGCGTCTCCATCACCGAGGGCAGCGCCACGATCGCCGGAACCCGCTACGACCTGGAGCGCGGCGACATCACCTTCACCAATCCGGTCCGCATCGAACCCATCATCGACCTCAGCGCCACGGCCCACGTTGAGGATTACGACATCTCTCTCGGCCTGCACGGATCGCCGCAAAAGCTGGCCGTCACCTACCGCAGCGATCCCCCGCTTGCCCGAGGCCGACGTCGTCTCGCTCCTGGCCCTCGGCCACACGGCCAGCCAGCAACGCCTCTACACCCAGCAGCAGGAGCAGGCCATCACCAATCCCACCGACGCATTGCTCGGCGGAGCCCTCAACGCCACGGTCAGCAGCCGCGTGCAAAAACTCTTCGGGGCCGGCTCGGTCAAAGTTGACCCCAACTATCTCGGCGCCTTCGGCAACTCCACCTCCCGCATCACCGTCCAGGAGCAATTGGGCCGCACCGTGACGCTCACCTACGCCACCGACGTCAACACCACCAGCCAGCAGTTGCTCCAGGCCGAGGTAGCCATCAATCGCCACGTTTCCCTGGTGGTTGCCCGCGACGAGTCGGGCGTCTTCTCCATGGTCCTCAAGGCCACGCGCCGCTACCGATAGGACCCTGGCGTCGTCGCCGCAAAATACCTGCCCAAAATATGTATGCTGGAATGTGCCTTCTCTCCCGGCAAAACCGGGTGAAAGGACTTCTGTGCCAGTGGAGGAGGCTCGATGGAGCCGGAGTTGCCGGAGCACCGCGGTTTCGACTGGGTCCTCATCGGGCCTCGTGGTTTGCGCGCCGGCTGGTCGATTCTTCTTTTTGCCGCGATGTACTGTCTCTTTCGGCTGGTCGTCGGAACCGTCTTCTTCACCGTCGGACTCGTGAGCGACACCAGCGACGATTCCGCCATCTCCATGCTTTCCGGAGAACTGATTCCCCTCCTTGCCATGGTCGGCGCCGCAGCGGTCATGGGCCTCATCGAACGCCGGCGCATCCTGGACTACAACCTGACCGGCCCGCGCCGCAGCCGGCAATTCTTCTTCGGGCTGGCGGCCGGCTTCCTGGCTCTCTCGGCGCTCATCGGTGCGCTGACGGCCGGAGGCTGGCTGCACTTCGGTCGGGTCGCGCTTTCCGGAGCCGCGATCCTCCGCTACGGCGCACTATGGGGTTGTGCCTTTCTGCTGGTGGGCTGCGTGGAGGAGGGCCTCTTCCGTTGCTATGGGCTGTTCACGCTCACCCGGGGCATCAACTTCTGGTGGGCGCTGGGCCTCGTTGCAGCTATGTGCGCTGACTTGAGCCTGCGTATCCGGGGCAATGCAGTATGGGGAGTCTATGTCGTTGCCCTGCTCGGCCTTGCCCCTTGTTTCGTTCTTCACCGAAGGTCTGCCCCACGCAGTGGTGCGTTTTGGCTTGCCGCGTGGGTCACTTCCACATTCTTCGGCTACTTCCACGTAGGAAACGGCGGCGAGAATTGGATCGGCATCTTCGCCGCGTCGTTCATTGGCTTTGTCTTTTGCGTGAGTGTCCGGCTTACTGGCTCTGCCTGGTGGGCCATCGGATGCCACGCGGCATGGGATTGGGCAGAAACCTTCTTCTACGGCACGGCCGATAGTGGACTGCAAGGACAAGGCCATTTTCTGAGTGCGAGCCCAGCCGGCAATCCGCTGTGGAGTGGCGGCGCCGACGGTCCCGAGGGTAGTCTGCTGGTGTTGGGCGTGATCCTGTTGCTGCTCCTGTTTCTGCTCGGCCTTTACGGCCGCGGAAAGCAGCGAATGCCGGATGCGCCAGCCGCACAGCAACCTCTGGATTGAGAAAGAACGATGCGGCTCTGGCTGAATCGAAGCGCCGAGAGCGCCCGGCCGCGCTCCATCCTGCGGCTGTATCCTGAATCTGATCGATGGCCGATACTCACTCACTGCATCCAGCGCCTGTGAGCGCCACGCTCCCGCGTTCTCAACGCAAGCGCCGCTGGCCGCGGATTCTTCTTTGGTCAAGCAGCGGTCTGCTGGCGTTGCTCCTGCTGGCCGCTGGCGCGGGCATGTTTTGGCTTCGCGCTGCCGCCAAGGCCGCGCTGCCGCAACTCGATGGCGATGCGCATCTGGCAGGACTCTCCGCGCCCGTCACCGTTCGCCGCGACGCGCACGGCGTGCCGCATATCGACGCCGCCACGCAGGAGGACATGCTGGTGGCGCAGGGCTATGTCACCGCCCAGGACCGCTTGTGGCAGATGGACGGCCTGCGCCGCAGCGCTAACGGCGAGCTGGCGGAGATTCTGGGCCCAGCGCTCGTCAAGCAGGACAAAACGCAACGCATGCTCCAGATTCGCCTGGCAGCCCAACGCATCTACGAACATTTGCCGGCAGCCGACCGTGAGCGCTTCGATGCCTACGCCCGCGGCGTCAATCTTTTCATCGCACAGTGCGAGCAGTCGCATGCGCTCCCGGTGGAGTTCCGGCTGCTGATGTACCGTCCGCAGCCCTGGAGCGGCGTGGACTCCATCAGCGTGGGCCTCGCGATGGTGCAGGAACTCGATACACATGCTGAAACCAAGTTCTCTCGCGCACGCGTCTCCGCAGCTCTCCACGATCCCCAGCTCGAAGCCGATCTGTACCCAGTCGGCTCGTGGCGCGATCGCCCGCCCACCGGCATCAAAGTGGACCTGAGCGAGCCGCAGCCGCAGCCCCCGTCCACAAAGAAAAGCGACGACGATGACGACGATGACGAGAACACCGAAACGCGCGCCGTGCCCGGCAGCGCGCCGATTTCGCCGGCATTGAATGCGCCGGAAGGAACACGCGCGTTGAGGTCTCTGCTGGGACATCCCGACTGCGACGGCTGCGCCCCGGGATCGAACAACTGGGTGGTGGCCGGCAGCCACACCGCCAGCGGCAAACCGCTGCTCTCGAACGATATGCACCTGACCCTGCGCGAGCCGGACACATGGTACATGGCCGATCTGCGCGCGCCGGGCTTTCATGCCGCGGGCGTCACGCTGCCGGGCCTGCCGCTCGTCGTCGCCGGCCACAACGAACACGTGGCCTGGGGATTTACCGCGCTGGAGGCGGACGTACAGGATCTCTACTACGAAAAACTCGACGGCAAGGGCAACTACGAGGGAAACGACGCCCAATGGCATTCGCTCGCTGTCGATCGCGAAGTCATCCACGTACGCGGCGGCAAGGATGTCGTTCTCGATGTTCAATCCACCGAGCATGGGCCGCTCATGAACCCGATTCTCGCCCCGAGCGATCCGCCCATCGCACTCAAGTGGACCCTATACGATCCCTCGCTCAACGCGCTGCCTCTCTACGAGATGAACACGGCGTCGAACTGGACGGAGTTTTCTGCCGCGCTTGCGCAGTGGTGCTGGCCCACGCAGAACCTGGTCTACGCCGACGATCAGGGTCATATTGCGTACCACGCGGTGGGCCGTATTCCGCTGCGGCCGGCAGGGCTGGAAGACGTGCCCATTGCAGACGGCGCGCACGAGTGGCAGGGCTACATTCCGTTCGACTCCATGCCCAACGTCTTCGACCCTCCTTCGGGATTTCTGGCCACGGCCAACTCGCGCGTCACCACCGACAAGTCGCCTTACCCGCTCAGCGACGACTGGATCGATCCCTATCGCGTCGAACGCATCTACAAAGCTCTCAACGGCCGCGACCAGCTCACGCCCAAAGACATGCTCGCTGTCCAGACCGACATTTACAGCGAAGTGGACCAGGAGATGGGCCATCGCTTCGCCTACGCCATCGACCACACCCCCGGCCCCGAGGGCAATGGCGACCCACGGATGCGCCAGGCCGCCGACCTGATGCGCAGTTGGGATGGCCGCCTCACTACCGATTCCGCCGCCGCATCCCTCGTCACCCAAACGCGCGAAGCCCTCTGGCCGCTGATTCTCAAGCCCAAGCTGGGCAAGCTCGTCGACGATTACCATTGGGACGAAAAGAACTTTGCCGAAGAAGAGATCGTGATGCACGCCAAGCCGGGGTGGCTTCCGAAGGAATACAAAAACTGGGACGAGCTGCTGACCGCGGCGGTGCGCAAAGCCATGCAAAACGGAAGAGCGCCGGGCGATGTGGTCAAGTGGACTTACGGAAGCTGGCACGTGGTCGATATCGAGCATCCGCTGGCCGCGTTTCTGCCGTTCATTGGCCGCGTGGCCGGAACCGGCCCGCAGCCGCAAAGCGGCGACGCCACTACAGTGAAGCAGGTGGGCCGCCCGCTGGGCCCCTCGCAGCGTTTCACCATGGACTGGAGCAACATCGACGGTTCGACGGAGAACATCGTGCTTGGCGAGAGCAGCAACCCTTTGAGCCCCTATTTCCGCGACCAGTGGAACGACTGGTACGGCGGCACAACTTTCGCCCTCCCCTTCACCCCGGCAGCGGTCGAGGCGCAAGCCAGGCACACCCTGCGCTTACTGCCATGAGCATGCGACCTGCCATCGTTGTATACTGCCATCAAAGCAATTCAATCAACTTCAGGAGGAACCCTGCCCATGAGCCGGATAACCGTCGACAAGAGTCTTTGCAAACTGTGCGGAGCTTGCGTAGAAGTTTGCCCTGACAATTCGATCGCTCTCGATCAAGATGGCTTTCCAGAAGACGTTCCCGAGTCCATGTGCATTTTCTGCGGGCACTGCGTCGCGGTTTGCTCCAGCGATGCCCTCGCTCACGCCGAATTGCCTGAAGACGATTCCCCGCTCGCGGCCAAAGAGCTGCCTGCCCCGGCACTGATAGATGGCCTGTTAATGAGCCGGCGGTCCGTCAGGGAATTCAACGATCAGCCGGTAGGAAGGCAGGTACTGGAGGAGCTGTTGAATGTCGTTCGGCGAGCCCCAAGCGCTGTCAATTCCCAGATGGTGCACTGGATCGTCGTCGAAGGCAAGGAAAAAATTTACGAATTGTCCAGGGAAACGATGAACGGAATGCCCCCTGTGGCGCACGGTGAGGGGCACGGTGCCTCGTTTTTGAAACGATGGGAAAGCGGAGACGACATTGTCCTGCGCGGCGCTCCCACCCTTGTGGTGGCTTGCACGCCGAGTGATTACGACTGGGGAAAGGAAGATAGCACCATCGCTCTCACCTTTCTTGAGGTGGCTGCCCTGGCCCGGGGTCTGGGGGCTTGCTGGGCCGGGTTTCTGACGCGCATTGCAGCCATTCACGAGCCCCTTCGCAAGTTGCTTGCGGTGCCAGAAGGGTACATCGTGCGCGGTGGTCTCATGCTCGGCAAGGGCAAACACTCCTATCATCGGATACCTCCGCGGAAGCCGCTCAGTGTGCAATGGAATTAGAGCTTTTTCGCGATTCGCATGACTTCCTTTGCGCGCGCCAAGGGCCGTATGCTCAGAATCCTGCCTCGAAGATATTGGGGCGTGATTCTCATCCTCTTCGCCGCGGCCGTGGCTGTCGTGCCCCAGCTCGTGCGCGGCAACTCCTGCGGCCACGACTTCGACGTTCACCTCGTTTCGTGGCTCGACTGCGTGAACGCGTGGCATCATGGCATTCCTTATCCGCACTGGGCGCCGAGCCCCAACTACGGCGCCGGCGAACCACGCTTCGTCTTCTATCCGCCGCTGACGTGGATGCTGGGCGCGGTACTGGGAGTGGTTTTTCCGTGGAACTTTGCGCCCGTCGTGCTCACCTTCCTCACGCTGGCCGGGACCGGGCTGGCCACGCGAGCGCTGGCGCTGGAAGCATTCGACGACGCGCTCGACGATGCCCGCGCTACGCTGGCCGGCTGCGTTGCGCTCTTCTCCGGCTTTGCGCTGTTCACGGCATACGAGCGCTCCGCATTTCCTGAGTTTGCGGGCGGAGTCCTGCTGCCGCTGCTGCTCCTGTTTGCGCTGCGCGACCGGCGCCCAGCCGCATCCTTAGTGCGCCGGGCATTCGATGGCTCAATGCCGCTGCTCGCCCTCATGCTCGCCGCATGCTGGTTCTCCAACCTTCCCCTGGCCGTAATCGCCACCTATCTTCTGGCCGCCGTCGCGCTGCTCGCCGCTCTGGTGAAGAAAACCTGGGCGCCCCTGCTTCGCGCCGCGTTGGCCACGCCTGCTTGGTTTGGCCTCGCCGCCATCTACTGGCTCCCCGCCGCAATGGAGCGGCATTGGGTCGATATCGGGCAGGCGACCGAGGACCCCGGCTACAACTTTGAGAACAACTGGTTATTTGCGCGGCACGCCAACCCGCTGCTTGCGCTGCACGACGCGGTTCTGCGCCAGGCCTCGTGGGTTGCCGTGTCCATGATCGCCGTGGCTGTCGCCGGAATTCTCGTTAGTTGGCGGCGCGGCACGCTTCCCGCGCAGAAAAGCACAGAGCTCGCGCCGCTGGTGGATTCCCCTGGCGGCCATCCCCATTGTGGCCTTCTTTCTTATGTTCCCCATCTCCCGGCCGGTGTGGAATCTGCTGCCCGAGATGCGCTTTCTGCAGTATCCCTGGCGCTTGCTTGAAGCGGTCGAAGCGCCGATGGCGATCTTCTTTGTTGCCGCGGTTTGGCAGGCGGGCGGCGCGCCCGCGCGGTGGTCGTGGCTACATGCGGGGCGTGGTTTCTGGCGGCCACCGTGTTCGCGGGGACCTACTTCTTCCAGGTCTGCGACGACGAGGACGCCGTGGCCCCCATGCTCGTCGCCTACCACGCCGGCGCGGGCTTTGAAGGCATGTACGAGTACGAGCCTCCGGGCGGCGATGATTCGAGCATCGCCATCGGGACTTCCCGACGCATGTCTCGTGAGCGATCCCTCGACCGTGCTGGGCAAAGCGGACCCGGATAATCCGGACAGCAATCCCGTGTGGAGCCGCAAGATCAAAATAGCTGCCAGGCCACGTTCACAACGTGTCGGCGGCGCACGCACCAATCCCGAGCATCGCACGATTCGCGCCGCAATCCCGCATTCCGGCTACCTGGTGCTGCGCCTGCTTGAGCTATCCGGCCTGGCGCGTGCGCGTGAACGGGCAACTCGTCACCACATTGCCCAGGCGCGACGACGGCTTGATGGCCGTGCCCGTTCCGCAAGGCCCGGTCGACCTGACCGTGGATTGGGTCACCACTCCCGACGTGGTGGCCGGGCGCTGGCTGAGCGGCGTCAGCGTGCTCGTGCTCACAGTGTTCTGTTTACTTCAACGAAGGCGCAAGGGGCCTCGTCTAACATGAAAGCAATGGTTGCGGACGTAAAATCGCTGATTCAAGAGGGCGCGGAGCTGACCGACCGCGCGCTGGAGGCGTTGATTCCCGGCGTGGAGACCGTGCCGGCCTCGATTCACGGCGCCATGCGCCACTCCGTCTTTGCCGGGGGCAAGCGGCTGAGGCCGGTGCTGGCCATGCAGGCGGGCGTCACCATCGCCGGCACGCTGCCGAAGGGCATTGAGCGGCTGGGCGCGGCCCTCGAGATGCTCCACACCTACTCGCTCATCCACGACGACCTGCCGGCCCTGGACAACGACGACCTGCGCCGCGGCAAGCCCACCTGCCACGTGGCCTTCGGCGAGGCCATCGCCATCCTGGCCGGCGACGCGCTGCAGACCCGCGCCTTCGAGGTGCTGGCCGGCCTTGAGTGCCCGCCCGCCGCTACCGTCGAGATCATCGGCCTCATCGCCAACGCCGTCGGCACCGTGGAGGGCATGATCGGCGGCCAGGTGCTGGACCTCGAAAGCGAACACCTGAAGCCCACGCCGGAGCTGGTCGAGGCCATCCATCGCGCCAAGACCGGCGCGCTGATCCGCGTCAGCGTGGTGGCGGGCGGCGTTTACGCCGGCGCCAACGCTCGAAGATGTGGCGCGCCTCGACTCGCTTCGGCCGCAAAGCCGGCCTCGCCTTCCAGATCGTCGACGACGTGCTCGATATGACCGTCGACTCAGCCACGCTGGGCAAGACCGCCGGCAAGGATCAGGCCACTGAAAAAGCCACCTGGCCCGCCGTCTACGGCATCGAGCAGAGCCGCCGCGACGCCGCGCGGTTGATCGAAGAGGCCTTCGCCGCCCTCGAGCCCTACGGCAGCCGCGCCGATGGGCTGAAGGCCGTCGCCCGCTATCTGGTCGAGCGCAAGAACTAGGTCTCTGACCGCATGAATCTGTACCAATCTGGTGCCCCAAGTCCCGATTTGGGACCTGGCGATAGCACGAACCTAAAGTACCTATTTACGCGGTCAGAGACCTAGTTTGAAGGCACGGCGTTACTTACCCAACACCCGGCGCAGCTTCTGGCCCTGGGCCGAGAGATCTTCCACCGCGGTCTGCGCGCGGCCGAGCAATCCCTGGATCTCTTCGAGGTAGCCGGGGAGCGCATTCCACCAGGCACTCACCACTTCCTGCTGGTCGAGCATGGCCAGGACGGTGCCGGTAACGGCCGTCACCAGTCCGGCGCGCCGCTTGCCGGTCACCAGCAGGGCGCCGCTGGCGGCAAGGGTGCCCGCCGCCGCATACCGGATCCAGGGCATGGAATTGTCCCCATTGGCGCGCGGTGCGTCGCCCGAACCGTTTGCGCTCCTTTCTGCTTGGATAGCGGCACAACTACCATGATCTCTCCTTGCTTTCCCAACCGCGATCCGGCGGCGCGGAAACCGTATTCACTATAGAGTATCGCTCGAAAATCTGACCCGGCGGCGACTTTCTTCAAGCGCCGGCGTGGAAAACTGCGCCGAATTCCGGTCGCGCGGCCTTCAGTCCAGGTCGATCTCGCGCAAAGGCTTGCCTTCGGGCATGGGCGCGTCCTTGGCCTTGCGCATCGCCTCGGCAAACTTCTTCTCCAGCAGATCGGCCTTGTTCTTTTCGGCGTCCACGCTCTGGCGGAAGATCGACTCCGTGCGCTCGCCGTGCTCGCGCATGGCCTGGGCCGCCGTCTCCAGGTCCTCGAACATCCGTTTGCGCGGCGCAGGAGTGTGGCTCACCACCAGGCCGGTCGCGCCATCGATCTTGAGCATGGCCCCGCAGTCCGGGCAAGCCACCTCAAACGTTTTGTCCTTGTTCTTAGCCATTTCAACTGGTATTTTATGCGTTCGCGTCCGTTTTTGGCATGCGGCGCAGCCGCTATTGTCGCCAATCGTGCTGCTGGAACTGGAATTCCTCCATCAGATCAATCGCACTTACGTACGTGCCAGAGACATTCTCCGCAAGCTCGAACATGAGATGGGTCTCCAGATCTGCACCCTGGATTTCCCTAAAGTTGTCGATGCGGCCCTGGACGAGACGTGGACTCGCGATCCTTTCGACCGCTTGATTGTGGCTCAAGCCAAGGCGAACGGCTTTGCTCCTCTGGTCTCCGCGGACGACGAGATTGCGGCGCACTATCCCCGAACTGTCTGGTGAAGGAACAGCACGATCATTTCGGCCGGATCGAGATCATTCGATCGTCACATGCAGGCTGAATTGCTCCTCGTTCGGATCGGGCTTCTCCCACGAGCGCACGTAATGCAGCAGCAACACGCCCGTCCCCTTGGCCTTGGGCGCAAACTCGAAGATCTGCACGATCGGCCGTCCCACGCCCGGCTGCGTGGCCTCCGTCTGCGATTGGCTCGTCAGCTTCAGCAGCGCCGTCGATTGTTTATGCACGTACCACATGTACCCGGTTGTGGGATTGGAACTGAGCCGAACCTCCAGCACGTCTCCCATCTTGATCTCGACCGTTCCGCCCTTGTCCGCATCGGTCACGACCTTAGTTGCCGCGGAAGCCGATGGGGCGCAAAACGCCAAAAGGAGCAAAGCAACGGGAAAGAGCCAGGGTGCGGCATGACAGCGTTTACGGTTCAAGTCCGCACATTTTCGATGCCGCCGAGTGGCTCTTTCATCAAGAAAGAGCCACCTTGAGGGGTGCGGGCATGTGCAGATATGAACCGAAAACGCTCTAAATTGCCGGCGCGCACTTGCAGGCTGCATGGCGGGATTCCTTTCACGCGGCAGAGAATCCGTTCCTGCAGGTTCTGCCGCGTACACCGAAGATAGCCTCATCGCGGCGCTGTTGCAACCGCTGCCGCTCGCTCATCGTCATCGCGCCAGGCAAGGCCGTCTGGGGTCGAACCTTCCAGCCTGGAATCAGAAATTGCATTGCCGTCGCGTCATCGCGCGCCCGTCCCATGGATTTGTACAAATCATGCGCACGCTCAATCACGTACAGATCGAGATCGACTCCGAGACCGGCTCGTTCCGGCACCGCGATGGAACTTTCTTCTCCGAATTGGATTGGAAGGAGGCAGATTCCTTAGCTCGCCGTAACCTGTGGTCTGTGAGGCGGAGTACATGCGCCTGTGACATAATTCGTTAGGCCGCCCGTTGCCTGTACCGATATTCCTCGCCGGGAAAACTTGATGAAGAGACCCAATTCCTCGATGCAACTCACGCGCGCCGCCGATTATGGCGTCCGCGTAATGATTCAGCTAGCCGTGCCGGTCGCCGATGAGCGCGTCTCGCTGCCCTCGCTGGCCGAGACCACGGGCGCGCCGGAAAGCTTCCTCTCCAAGGTCTTGCAGGCACTGGCGCGCGCCGGGCTCATCTCCTCGCGTCGCGGGCAGGCTGGCGGCTTTCGCATTTCGCCGCGTGGCCGCGCGGCATCGATGCTTGATGTGATTGAGGCTATCGACGGCGTCATCGGCCTCAACGTCTGCATGGCTCCCGGCCGTTCCTGCGCGAGAAAAGTCCACTGTCCCGCGCATCCGGTTTGGGTCGAGGCGCAGCGGGCCATGCTCGCCGTTCTCGCGGGTACCTCCGTTGCCGAAATGGCTGCTCAGAACCATCCGCGCAGGCGATATGGCATTTCTCGGATTGGCATAGAGCAAGGCCGCTAGACTCAAGTGGATTTTTCCTCAAGAAAAATCCACCTTGCACATGCCTCTGTGCCTCAACGGTAATCCGAGAAACGCCTTAGCCGCTTCGTCGAGCGCCTGCATTTGCTATCCCCACGTCCGAAGTGTTTCAATTGTGTTATTGAAACAGGGGTGCTCCACCAGATGTGGGGCTGAGAAACACCCTCGAACCCGATCCGGATAATACCGGCGTGGGAAGCTTTCGTAGCTGAGCGGCCATTTTCCTCACAGCGTACCTTGGGCTCCTTTGTTTCATGCAGTTTTGAAGCAAGGGGAGCCCATGCAAGCAGCCGCCATCATCGCCAGCCACTCATCGTTATGCAGCGGCTGTGTTTTTTCATGAAATATTTGGGCATAGAATTGAAGGTCAACGCATGAGAAGTAATTTCGATAGCCAGACTTTTAAAGCAAAAGTAGGAGAGAAGGTATTGCCAAAATATATGTCTATTGTGTCAGATCCAAGCATGAGATACTTCAAAAATCAGGATATGTACGGATTTTATAAGTACGATGATCAGGGAATGCCGGGTCAAAAAGTTACGGTAGTTGAAAAAGGAGTACTTCAAAACTTTTTAATGTCGCGCAGCCCAATTGAAGGCTTTCCAAAATCGAATGGACATGGTCGCTCACAAGTTGGAATGGATCCCGTTTCACGACAGTCAAACTTAATTGTTGAAACATCAAAACCGATTACAGATAAGGAATTACGAAAACAATTAATTTCAGAATGCAAAAAAGAAAATAAGCCTTACGGTTATCTTTTCGACCAGGTTACAGGTGGGTTTACATTAACTTCTCGTTTTCAACCCAATGTTTTCAATGTAAAACCAACAATGGTTTACCGTATTTATGTTGATGGTCGTCCTGATGAGCTGGTTCGTGGTGTTGATTTTATAGGAACACCCTTGGCCATTTTTTCTGAAATTGCTGCTACCGGCGATAGTACTGCTGTATTTACTGGATATTGTGGAGCTGAATCAGGGAATATTCCTGTTACTGCAGTTGCTCCTGCTTTATTTATTAAATAAAATTGAAACCCAAAAACAACCAGAAGGAACGATTCAAAAACCAATACTTCCAAGGCCTGATATGGAGAATATTCAAAACAAAACTGAAAAACATTGATTATGCGTTTAAAATCGATATATATATTTATTGCTATACTTAATATTTCCGCAAATTGGTTTTGCACAGACCGACTCTGATACTGTTGTTTTTAAAGCCATGAAAGATGAGTTGAACAGAAGCATGAAAAAACTTACACTTAAAGATTGTGCCAATCCATTTTATATTTCATATACTGTTGAAGATGTAAATACAATGTTTATTACAGCTACATTAGGCGCATTGAGCAGTTCTTCCGAACGTCATTACCGTAGTTGGAGCAATAGGGTTTTGGCTGGAGATTACCAATTGAACGATGAAAATTTTGTAGATGCCACACGCAGAAAACCTTCTCGTGATGGCGATTTGGAATTGCCTTTAGACAATGATTATTATGGAATTCGTCGTGCATTGTGGATGATGACAAACAATACGTACAAGTCAGCAGCAGAGAATTATAAAAATAAATTGGCTGCACTTAAAGATAAAAACCTTTCCAAAAATGACTTCAAATTGCCGATTTTTGTTCAGCTCCTCGCATTGATACAATTTTTAATTCTAGCAATATTAAATGGGATAAAAAATCATTTGGAAAATCTGGCTAGGAAAGCTTCATGCTATTTTTACAAAATATCCTGAGATTTTTTATTCTGAAGTAACCATGTTTCAACTTCATGCCAACTTATATTTTTATAGTAGTGAACAATCGAAATTTAAAGAACCTTTTGATATTTTGTACATAACCGTTTCGGCCATTGGGCAAGCTGAAAATGGTGAAAGTATTAATGAGCAATTACGTTATGTTCTTACATTCGCCTAATGATTTACCATCGCATGAAGTCTACTAGTAAACAATACAAACGATTTGGCAAAACTAATTATTGAAAAGAGCAATGCGCCAATGCTTGACGAAAATTATTCAGGTCCTGTGTTGTTCTTGGGACAATCGGTGGCTGATATTTTTTGACTTGGCTTATTTAATGGTACCGATAATTTATTCGCATATCGTGAACCCTTATATAACAATTCCCAAATGTCAATGTATTATGGCCAAAACATTAAATTCATTGGAATCGAAAATTGATAAACCGGTAATTGCAAAAAGTATAAGCGTGAAGGATTATTCAAAATTAAAAGAATACAAGGGTACAAAATTAATTGGCAGCTTATAATATAGATGGTGAAGGTGTTAGTTCCTCCAGATACATTGAATTTAATTGAAAATGGCATATTGAAAAATTTATACAATGGTCGGACCCCAACACGCAGCATTAAAGAATCAAACGGACACAGACGTTATATATTATCAATCGGGTGGCGTTACAAGCGATTTAGGGCCAGGAGTTATTTTTATCAGTTCCAATGAAACCAAAAGTGAATGCGGAATTGAAAACGAACTTATTAAATTGGCTAAAGAAGAAGGTTTAGATTATGCTATTATTGATGAAACCTTTGCAACAAGGAAATTATTATTCGCCTTTAAGTATTTATAAAGTTTCTGTTTCGGATGGAAAAGAACAATTGTTGCGCGATGCCACAATTGGACAAATTACAATCAATTCATTAAAGAAAATAGCTTCGGTTTCTAACAAAACAATGGTATATAATACATTGCTCAATAGTGGTGACGAAGGGGCAACTGTATTTTCAAATCAGGATGCTTTACCAAGTGGAGCACCGGTTTCTTATATTATGCCTGATGGTATTATTGTTAAAAGAAGTTGAATTTCAGCGTCAACAAAGCCATTGGCATCCGATAAGCCAATTGTAAAAAGCCCACTTAATACCTTAATTTACTGAAGCATAATTCCGGCAGCAAACCTGCCTGTATATACCTTTCCCGTATCGTGATGAATAAAAATCATCATGATTGCAGTAGGTACAAATTTCAGCTATTTCAATATTTTCGTGGTAGAATTCCAGAATTGAAAAGTTGTAATTTATTTGCTTTCCATAAATTGAAATGAATTTTACCATTTTTTTCCGAAAAGCATTCTTTATAATGAATCGGATTTAGATAAAAATTTTTCTTTCACTTCTCCACCTACTTCATAACAACATGGACCAATTGATGGACCAATGGCAGCAATAATTTCATTGGGCTTTGAACCAAAAGTATCTTGTCATTTTTTCAATAGTAAGTTTTGTAATTTCTTGTAAGCTTCCTTTCCAACCTGCATGAATGGCTGCAATAACAGTATTTTCTTTATCGAAAAGCAAGATGGGAACACAATCGGCAACCTGTGTAACAATAAAAATATTTTTCGAATTGGTAATTAAAGCATCGGTATTTGAAATTGCATTATCGCGGCTGAAAGCACCTTGTCCTAAATTTGAATTGTCAACTATTGCAATATTGGCCGAATGTGTTTGCTGCGGAAATACAAACCAATCTAAAGGAATTCCTAGTGATTCTGAAAGCGCTTGCCTGTTTTTCAAAACATTTTCAGGATTATCATCTGTACCAAATCCTAAATTAAGTCCTTGCAAACTTTCCTTGACTAAAGCCACCTTTTCTTGCCTGCCACAAAATGTTTTACTTCGTGGAATGGTTCGAAAATTTCAAATTTATAGAGTGTTGTATGTGTATTTTGTTCAATTTTCACAGTTATATTAGTTGTGGGTTATAGTGTTTACATAAAATTATATGCTGTACTTATAATTCATGCATATTAATATTTTATTGTATTCTACAACTTACATCATTTATCAATAACCCCCGAACCAATAAGTTCTTCATTCGAATACCAGGCTGCAAACTGGCCTGCGGTGACACTTCGTTGTTTTTCATCAAATAACAACAACCAGTCCATCGTTTAGTTTATGAATGGTTGCATTCTGTAAAGGTTGACGATAGCGTATCCGAACCTGAAATTGTTCAGAATTTCCTGGTGTAAAGCCAAATCGGGCCGAACCCAATGAATTTCATTTTCCCGAACGAACAGTGCTTTTCGGAAAAGCCCTGGATGGTCCTCTCCCTGACCGGTATAAATGATGTTTTTTTCAATATCTGTGGCAATTACAAATAAGGGTTTCTCTTTTCCGCCAATATTTAATCCTTTGCGTTGTCCAATTGTATAATAATGCGCTCCGCGATGCTTTCCCACAACTTTACCATCAGTTGGTTTGTAAATATATGGTTCGGCAAGTTGCATCAATGAATGATGCTCGGATGGATCAGAATGGCAGTTGTATATAAGCGAATTTTCAGGGACTTCAATA
>CAWCXX010000063.1:0-26161 GCA_963799445.1 uncultured Acidobacteriaceae bacterium
GTAGATCGTTCTTCCCATTGACTGGCCGGGGCGAAGCCCTCGAGGTTGATGAGCGAAATGCCATGGATCACGGTGTGGCTGATCTTGACGACGCCGCGGAGTCCGGGCAAAGCCCTCTCATCGACCTGTTCGTGGGCCAGAAGTTCCGGGTCATAGAGAAAATCCCGCAGGAACCAGCCCAGCTTCCACATCGCCTTCTGGGTACAGTAGAGCCGGCCGACGATGGACTGCCCGGCCAGAGTCCGGGGCTCGAGCACGGAGAGTCGGAGGACGTAGAACGGCTTGCTGGCATGCCAGCGGAACCGGGCGCCATCGACCTGAACCAGAAAGACGCCGTCGGGAATCTCGGGACGAGAATCGCGGGCCGTTTCGGCGAGGCCAGGGACTTTGCGGTTCATGCGGCCCCCTCCTGCTTCGGTTGCGCGTAGCCTTTGAGCTGGTAGAGCAGAGCATTTCGGTCCTTCGCGGCCCAGTCGGCCAGTTGCTGGACGAAGTTCTCAACCTGTTCCCTGCTGGCCTCTCGGAGCGTCTTGGCGCCGCAGAAGTCGACGGCATAGGCCTTGACCAGTTCGGGATCGAGCTTGTGCTGACGGATGATCTGGCACAGACGGTCGCGGACCTTGGGGCCAGTGCCATTCCCGTTCGCCTTCTGGGGAGGAAACTTCTCAGCCGGATTCGGAATCGTCCCGATTTCCTCGACTGAGCAGATGCCGATGCGGTAGGCCTTGCGCAGGGCGCGATTGACGGCTCGAGTCTCGGCGATCCTCATCTCGGCGCCACGGACGAGAGAGGAAACGTTCGAGGGATCGGCGTCGCCGTAGCCGACAAAGCCCGACGAACCCTTGGACGGGAAAACCGTTGCCTTAAGGACGAAGCGATTTGCCCCCGAATCACACAGCGAATCGACGGCTTCAACATGGATGCCGTTGCATCTCTTACGACGCGCCAGCCCAATTAGACCTGTGTGGGTGACGTACCAACCGTTATTTAAGTAGATTAGGTCACCGGCACCCACTGAGAAGTCGTGTTGGGTTGCAATCTCCCTGAGCCGAATGAGAGCTTCCCGAGAAAGGTTGGTCCAAAGCCTTCGAGCCGTACGGATGCTCGTCTGGCCTGCGGTCTTTTTCCTTTTCATGAACGGCCTCTTGTCATACTCAGCGCTTAGTATACTAAGCGCTGAGTATGATTGTCAATATCGAATTTGCTTTTTTTATAGAAGTAAGGCTAACTTTGAACCTGTCCAATGTCCGACAAGAGAGAGAAAAATCCTAACGCCGTAGCCTTGGGTCGCCTCGGTGCAAAAGCGCGACAGGAGAAGCTAACCCCGGAACGACGGCGAGAGATTGCCCAGAAAGCGATTCGTGCCCGTTGGGCGAAGGAAAGAAAGAAGAAGCCTTCACATTAATTGAGCGTGCGAAAACGAAAGAGCGCGCTGCTCAGCAGCGACGTGCGGATCCGATCCGCACCATTTTCCACAGGGTGGGCCAAAGCCAGGAAGAAAGCCCAACAGAAGGACTTGCAATACAAAACCTGACCGCCGTGAAGACTCCCCAAGATTGACTTGGGACGGACCGTGGTAGACATCGATCACCGACCAACCGGGCAGTGAGTTCCCCTGGCTGAAAGCAGCCGATTATGTGCCACATAAGCGGCTATTTCAGCACGCAACGCTCGCGGAATACGTGTCGAGAGTCTGCCCCGTTGCCCGATCCTTCCACCGCTCCCAAAGGCCAGCGAACGCGAATAGAGAGTCATCCTTGAGAGCGATGGCATACGGCTGTTTGGTTTTGGCATCGAGTTTCTTCCACTCGTAAAAGAAATCGGCAAGCACCAGACAGCGACGGCGTTTGAATGCCTCGCGGAAGGCCGGGGTTAGAATCAATACCTTGCGGGCTTTCCATTCTGCCGCAGATTCCGAGTGTAGCGAAAATTGTAGCGAGTGCCCGTCTTTTCCGGCCTAGTTGACGCTCTCCGCCGTGGCCGATGGGAGGGCTTTCTTCGCATCCATCCGGGCAAAGACGTTCATCACTGCGTATTCCGGTGATGTGGGCCGCACTTTTTGTTTCACCGTAATCGCGGCCCACATCACCGGAATACGCAATTGAAGACGAAGATTCGATCGAAGAGCTGGTAAAAGGGTTCCTTGTGAGCAAGTCTGCTCTCCAATACAGGCTCAAGAAATCTTTAGTTGCCATCCGCTCACTAGCTAGATAGCTGGTTCTGGTGATACCTTTTATTGCATTAGCAGTTATTTATGATGCAAACTAAGGTATCACTTGATTTTGATCTCGATGTATTATATTGTATCTGATATGGTCGATGATGCAAAAAATGGCATCAAGCCTTTGCGGCAGAAGATGCTGCCCTCCGAGATGCGCCACGCCCTGATAGACACCCGCAAGAAGCGCGGCTGGAGCCAAAGGGACCTGGCAAGCCGCCTCGGCATCGGTCAGAGGCACATCTCCGGCATCGAGTCGGGCAAGATCGTGCCGCGTTATGACACGCTCCTTGAGATCGTCCGCATGCTCGACCGCGACCTCATCATGGTACCCCGCGCCTTGGTGCCGATCGTACAGTCGCTCGTGCGCGACCACCTCAAGGACGAGCCGGGCGAAGGAGAGGAACGGTCCCTCTACGCCGCCGATCGCGACGAAGACAACTCGCAGGAGCCACGCGATGAAGTTTGACCCGCAGAAACTCAACGCGCTTTCGGTGCGCCTGTACGGAAAGCAGATCGGCGTCATCACCCGCCTCGCAGGCGACCGGCAGCTTTTCGCATTCGAGCAGGACTATATCGACGATCAACAGCGCCCCACCTTGAGCCTCTCGTTCAAGGGCAGCACCGGCGGGCTCGTGACGAACTTCCGCCCCGTGGGCCGCCGTGTTCCGGTCTTCTTCTCCAACCTTCTGCCTGAAGGCCACCTGCGCGACTATCTCGCCAAGCGCGCAGACGTGAATCCCGAGCGCGAATTCTTCCTCCTCGCCGTCCTCGGTGCCGACCTGCCTGGCGCGCTTGTCGTTGCGCCGCTTGAGGGCGACGAGCAGCCATCCGAACCACATCACGATCATGATGATGACAGCCGTAACGACGGTCCCCTGCGCTTTTCGCTCGCCGGCGTGCAGTTGAAATTCTCCGCCGTCATGGAAGCCTCCGGCGGCCTGACCATTCCCGCCGGCGGTTTGGGCGGCTCATGGATCGTCAAACTTCCTTCCGCACGGTACAAGGCGGTTCCCGAGAATGAATTCGCGATGCTCGAACTGGCCCGGCGCGCCGGCATCTCCGTCCCTGAAAACAAGCTCGTCGATGTCGCCAGCATCAAAGGACTGCCCGAACAGGCCCATACGGCCGAAAGCAAGGCCCTCGCGGTGAAGCGGTTCGACCGCCTGCCGGGTGGCAAGCCCGTCCACATGGAGGATTTCGCGCAAGTCTTCGGGGAATTCCCCAACAACAAGTACAAGTTCCACAGCTACGCAAACATCGCCACTGTGTTGTGGGCGGAAATCGGCGAAGACGCTGTAGTTGAATTCGTCCGCCGCCTCGTATTTTCCGTCGTCATCGGCAACGCCGACATGCACCTCAAGAACTGGTCCCTCCTCTACCCCGACCGGCACACGCCCGCTCTCTCGCCGGGTTACGACTTCGTAGCGACACTTCCCTATATTCCCGGCGATACGCTGGCCTTGAGTTTCGGCGACAGCCGTAGTCTTTCCGAAATCACGCCCGACCAGATGCGCCGCTTTGCCGATACGGCGCGCATTCCGGCGAGCCCGCTTTGGAGGATCGCGGTCGAAACCGCCGAGCGTATCGCCGAATCCTGGAAAACACTTGAACAGGCGGACGCCCTGCCCAAAGAGCTCAAGGACTCAATCTGCAGGCAGATCCTGGGTGTCGTGGCCACCGTCAAGTGACCGGGCAATTTCTGAACAAAGACTTCGGCTTCCCACCCTTGCCGACAATGAACAAAGAATCTTGATTCTCAGGGCTCTACAAGTCAAGCGTGTCTCAGCCTCGGCCATGGCCGTGCTTTACTCCGCCCTGCGAGTGTCAATCCGGCTTCTCGTCCCGGCCGTCCAGTAACGATTCCTCACGCGACAAAAGCTCTTGGCGCCGGCGCCAGCTCCACGTCGGCAGACGACGCGGTGCCTTTCTGAACCGCCAGAGCGTCAGAGCCCCGGCGCAGGCGGGGTCTTTCGGCGCCAACCGCACCCGATTTTCCGGTGCTGTCATGGCATCTCCGTCGGCGCAATACATTCTGTACAGCAATCTGCCGGTCGCCGAGGACTTATTCCGCACAACCTGGGACTACTACGGCGACCAGCAACTGCGCCAAAGACTTTACCCGCTGACCGATACTGCCGACTACGGCAACCCAATTACTAGCTGACCATTACGGTGCAACAGATAATGAGGCTTTTCCCTCGGGCGTTGCCTACGATGGCACAACCGACCGAGGTCGATGATTTCATCGCTCATCATCCTCACTTCCTGGTAATCACCAGCTTCAACGCAAAGGAATGGCTGCCTGTTTACCTGATGAACCGCCAGGAAACCAAAGGAGATATCTCGGTGCGTCTTGCCCTCTTAGACCCGACCTTTTACTGGCGCGGTGGAAGCATTCTCGATGTCGAAGTGAAGTAAAGCGCCGTGAACGATAACGTCGGCAACAGTTCTCAAGTCCGCTTGGCAGAACTATGAACTATAACGGAAATCCCGGTTTGGGAGTACACGACACGCAAGAATCGATCGAAGGAGGGCCATCGGTGATGAAAGACTTCAACGGGAAACTGCGACTTGCCGCCAGTCTTCGCATCACCGCGTGGTGCGCTCTCGCTTTGTTGTTCTTCAATCCAATCGGCCTCTTTCTCAGTCCGGTCATGCCTTCGCCAAGGTAGTATGCGAGATTTTGTGTAAGCGCCGTTCCTGTTGTAGTGATCCAAGCGAAGTTTTTCTTTTTTCCCTTCGCCTGGATAGTTGGATTATTTGGCCGGATGCGGACGCAGTCAAGGGCGCGCCTTCTTTGCGCGTTTATCGAAGCGAAGCGCAGACCCTTGACGGCGGTCGCAGCCGGCCGTAGGGAAGATCATCCGGGCGAAGGGAAAACTATGCACCGGTGGCCGCGCGTATGCGCTCCTCCCACAGCAGGGTGAAGCAGTTCAGCGCTGCTCTCCAGGTGCGCACCTTTTCCCACTTGCGGATGAGGTTGCGCAGCGCCAGGTACATCACCTTCAGCGCCGCTTCCTCGCTAGGGAAGGCCATCCGCGGCTTGAGCGCCTTCCGCAAACTCATGTTCAGCGATTCGACGGCGTTGGTGGTGTAGATCACCTTGCGGATCTCCTCCGGAAACGCGAAGAACGGAATCACCTGTGTCCACTGTCGCCGCCACAGCGCCGCGATGGGGGCATAGCGGCTGTGCCACGCGGCGGCGAACTCCGCCAGCCGCTGTTGGGCTTCCTCGGCGGTCGCCGCCCGGTAGACCGTCTTCAGATCGGCGGCCACCTGCTTGCGCTCCCTCCAGTTCACGTAGTTCAGGCTGGCCCGTACCAGATGCACGATGCGGGTCTGCACCTGGGCCTGCGAGAACATCGCTTCGATGGCTTGCGCAAATCCCTTCAGCCCATCCACGCAGGCGATGAAGATGTCCTTCACTCCGCGATTGCGCAGCTCGGTGAGCACCTGCAGCCAGAACTTTGCCCCCTCGTTGGCACTGGTCCACAGCCCCAAAACGCCCTTGTGCCGTTCCAGGTCGATGCCCACGGCCACATACACGGCGCGACTCTCCACCCGTCCCTCGTGCCGCATCTTCACCATCAGAGCATCCAGAAACAGTATCGGATACAGCGGCTCCAGAGGCCGGCTCTGCCACTCCTTGACCTCTTCGCTTACCGCATCGGTGACTTCCGAGATCAACGACGGCGATACTTCCACCCCGTAGATCTCCTCCAGATGCCCCTGGATTTCGCGCGTCGTCATCCCCCGCGCGTACATGGAGAGAATCTTCGAGTCGAAGCCCGTGAAGCGCCGCTGGTGTGGCGCCACGATCTGCGGCACGAAGGTGCCGTTATCTCCACACAGGAGGTCTAGCCGCAATGCGCTAAACCACAGTCACCTCACGGGTTGTAATGCTATTGATCTCTGCATAAATAATGCAATAATAGCTACTCAGGAGGGGAACGCGTATGCCCCGACTGAAGGGAAGCGCCGACCTGCTGGAGGACCGGCGCAGGCGAGGGTTGGCGCTGCTGGATGCGGGCCACTCGCTGAACGAGGTGGGACGGCGCATCGGCTGCAACGCCAGTTCGGTGATGCGCTGGCGTGACGCCCGGCGCAGGGGTGGGAGCGGAGCTTTGCGGGTGCGCTTTTCTCCAGGCCGGCCGTTGAAGTTGGACGAGGCGGAGCGAAAGCGTTTGGTGCGCCTGCTCCTTAAGGGATCGACGGCGTATGGCTACCGGACGAATCTGTGGACTACAGCTCGCATCGCCGAACTGGTGGAACGCGAGTTCGGGGTTCGCTATCACCGCGATCATGTGGGCCGTCTGATGCACAGCCTGGGATGGAGCGCGCAGAAGCCGGAACGGCGCGCTCTGGAGCGAGACGAAGAAGAGATCGCGCGCTGGAAGCAGAAGGAGTGGCCGCGCATAAAAAAAACGCTGCGCGGCTGGGCGCCCACATAGTCTTTGCCGACGAATCGGGGTTTCTGCTCATCCCCAACGTGGTGCGCACCTGGGCGCCGCAGGGGCAGACACCCATTCATCGTCACCGCCAGGGACGGCGAGACAAGATCAGTGTCATCTCCGGCATTTCCCTCAGCCCGCGGCGGCATCGGCTGGGTCTCTACTATCTGCTCTTCTTCGACAACATCGGCCAGGAGGAGGTCTGCCGGTTCTTGCGCGAACTGCTGCGCCATCTGCACGGCCCGTTGATCGTGCTGCTGGACAACTCCTCCACCCACAAGGGAGACCCGATCCAACAGCTTCAGCGGCAACATCGCCGCCTGCGCATCGAGTACTTCCCTTCCTACGCGCCGGAACTCAATCCCGATGAGGGAGTCTGGTCTCAGGCCAAAAGGAACTGGCCAACAGCTGCCCCCGGGATGTGGATGAACTGATGGAAGACGTGCTCCGTTCCATCGACGGCATTCGCACCTCGCCCAAGAAACTCCGTGGCTGCATCCTGCAATCCGAACTGCCTTCTTTTTTGCGCTGATCTATTGCATTATTTATGCAGCAGACAATAGAAGAGACTCTCTGCATCTTTTCGATATTCGTATTGGCGAAAAGAGATAGTGTATCTGGCGTTCCATCCTCTGCCTTCGGCGTCGAGGTGCAGAGTGCGGATTTTCTCATCGTCGCGAAGGGGTTCCAGTGGGTTGAAGAGGTGCGCGAAGTCCTCATTGCTGGTGACCAAAGGCGAAAGGAAGAATCCCGTCTTCATGATGCCTGCAATCACGCGGTAGGAAGCCGTATGGCCATCGTCGGTCGTGACTGTCAATCTTAGAAGGGGAAGCTTGTAAAGAACTCCCAGAAGCCGGCCGTAGGTACTGGGATTCAGATCAATTTGCACAAAGATGGGACCCTTCGCTACAGGCATCGTCAGGTCCTGGCCGAGGTTCGCCGACAGCGTTACCACCGACGTAAAGTTGCTATGAGTGCGCAGTGGGCCAGCTTTGCGATTCAAGAGCACCCAGGGGCCGGCGACGCGGGCGACTGCATAGTTGTCCAACATGGCAGACCAGCTCAGGCCGTCGTCCAAGGAGGGCAGGCGACCGTCAATGGTCTCCAGGCGAAAGATGATGTGATCTGGCGCCATCGAGCCGCGCAAATGCTGCTCGTCGCTCGTGAGCAGCTGCGGCGTGTAGGCCGAGTAGCTCTGAAAGACAGGCCGAGGGTCCCACGCATAGTTACGGGCGAACAAAGCGGACTGTTCGTAGGAGTAGACGTTGACAGTACCCGGCAACACGAAGTTCAGCCCTGAGGAGGCATTGATTTCGCGTCTCGCGTCGTCGAACTGATCGCGCCATGGCCTGAGGCTATAGGTCCAAGGATGCAGCGCGGCGACATGAGGTTCCGTGACGAGAGCCACCTTCAAAAGTCCCTTATAGCCCAGGTCGGAGCGAAGCCGGGAAAAGCGCGCCCTCCCTTTCAGTTCTTTGTAGGCCTTCGGCACCTTGCCGTTTACGCGAAAGGAGTTAACGAAGTTGTCCCGCCAAAAGAACCCAAACGGCAAGATGGCCACAACCAAAGCAACGAGACATAGAAGGGAGCTGAAGCGCTTTTGCTGCGGCGTTTCGAGCAGCGTGAGACACAGGACTGACAAAGCCAGTGCGCCGAGCGCGTGTGGAACATTTTCGCGAACGAAACCCTCTTTGAAACTGATGAAAAGATAGGAGGCGTAGGCCAGCAGGAGAAGAGCTTTCCGCTGAGAATCGAATTGACGAGCGAAGACGATTGCCGCCAGAATCGCCAGCGCCCCAATCAGGTACAGCATCATTTCCCAAGCCGGTCCCAGCACCGCTACGGCAGCGCTGTAGCCCGTGATGATAGGCACGAACCCAAAGAAGTAACTCGGCATATCAGCGATTCTTTGGCCAGCGGCGACCCAGAACATTAGCATCCCCGCAAGCGGGGCTAGAAAACAGATCAGGGCCGCCGCCCACTGCCGGCGCAACGAGAAAAGAACGATGCAAGGCACGTAGAGGCACAACTCCATAGGCCCCAAAGAGCCTTTGATCAGCGGCAGCATGCCTGAGCAGGCAAACAACAGCGCGAGCCATGGGAGGGTAAATCGTTTGTCTGCGCCGTCCATTTCTTCGTCCTGCAAACGGAAAACCAGCACCACCTGTAGGAGCAAAAAGGAAAAGAAGAACGCATCAGGGGTGATCAGGGAAGCAATCAGCAGGGCCGCGAGAATGAGCGGCCGCGACCAATGCGCGCGGCGCACAAGCCAGGCAAAGGAGCAAGCGTAGCAAAGGTCGAGCAACAGGGAGCCGGCAAGCATAATCCACGCGGTCGCCGGATGATAGGTATGGTTGTAAACCGAAGCGTAAGGTCCGCCGGTGAAAAGCACATCACGGCCAAACCTCATTCTCTGCGCTACAGCCTGATTCATGGAGTCAAAGAATGATGAATCCATATCGTTGTCACTGAGAACGTTGGCGAAAGGCATGACTGGACTGAGAAAGAGGCCGATTGGATTGAAGAACAACAAAGCGAGAGCGCACCACGCGGTGATGCGAAGACTGGCGGCAAGTCGCAGTTTCCCGTTGAAGTCTTTCATCACCGATGGCCCTCCTTCGATCGATTCTTGCGTGTCGTGTACTCCCAAACCGGGATTTCCGTTATAGTTCATAGTTCTGCCAAGCGGACTTGAGAACTGTTGCCGACGTTATCGTTCACGGCGCTTTACTTCACTTCGACATCGAGAATGCTTCCACCGCGCCAGTAAAAGGTCGGGTCTAAGAGGGCAAGACGCACCGAGATATCTCCTTTGGTTTCCTGGCGGTTCATCAGGTAAACAGGCAGCCATTCCTCTGCGTTGAAGCTGGTGATTACCAGGAAGCGAGGATGATGAGCGATGAAATCATCGACCTCGGTCGGTTGTGCCATCGTAGGCAACGCCCGAGGGAAAAGCCTCATTATCTGTTGCGCCGTAATGGTCTGCTTGTAATTGGGGTTGCCGTAGTCGGCAGTATCGGTCAGCGGGTAAAGTCTTTGGCGCAGTTGCTGGTCGCCGTAGTAGTCCCAGGTTGTGCAGAATAAGTCCTCGGCGACCGGCAGATTGCTGTGCAGAATGTATTGCGCCGACGGAGATGCCATGACCGCTGCGGCCAGCGCCGGATGGACTCGGGAAGGGTGCAGAGGGGGGAAACGCCACTGACTGCGGTGTGTAGGCGCGAAAGCGCTGAACACGCGAGGATGACTGTGAACGCAAGCACTCCGGCGCGAACCCCGCGTTTAACAACCTCCGCAAATCCGCCCACAACAACGAGGATCAAACCGAGATAGAAGGGTTCAGCGTAGATCCACTTGAAGACACCCAATACGAAGGCCCCCAAAACCATATAAATGGGGAGTGCGGTCAGAACTCCGGCAAGGACCCACTCGGCCCGTGTGAATCCGTAGGACACCCTTCCATCCGACTCCGGCTCGGGGTCGCGCAGTCTGTTCTCGCGATACAGCAGCCAAGCGGCGAGCAGAAGCAGAACGATGATGGCAGTTGAACTTGTACACCACCTCAAAGGGGTCTTCGACGGAGAGAAGATCTGGCTTGGCGAAGAATGTAGCTGCGTAGTTTGCGCGGGCGTTCTGTGCCCCGCGCAGAAAAGGCAGGAAACCGGCTGGAAACAGCAACAACGCCGTCCATACCGGCCAATCCGGCCGCCGTTTCTGCCAGTCCTGCACCAGCTGCGCGGCTGCAAAGGGAATGAACAGGAAGACGGAAAAGAAATGCGCCGCCATGGCGAAAGCAAGCGTGAGCCACAGTCCAAAGGCGCTCCATGGGCGACCTGCGCCCTCGGCAGCCGCCTGCCAGAGACAGAGAGCCAAGGCGGCTGCTCCCAGCACCAGCGCATAGGCTCGCGCCGTATTCATATAGGTGAACAGGCCAGGAAATGCCACGGGAAGCAGCATCGCGGCCAACGCATAGCCAGCCGCGTAACGGTGGCGGACAAAGCGATACAGTCCCGCGCACATGCACAAGAAGGCGACCATGAAAGGAAGGCGAAGCGCAATTTCCGGCGCCAGCGGTAAATACAAACCCAGGCGGCCCACGAGAGATTGCATAGGACCCGTCGTGTCAAAGCCATCCGCATAGAAGCGCCAGATCGCACCGAAAGAAGGAAGGCTTGCCGTGCGGTAGGTAACCTGCTCGTCAAATACAAAGCATGTGTGCGATGCGGCCCCAATTCCCACGAGCATCATGGCTGCGAAAAGTACGGCAACCCAGCCCACCGAGTGGCGATCAAGCCGCGTGGCAACGGCAGCGAGAAGCTTGTCAAGCCAATCCTGATCTCGGGACACGCTTCCCTCCCTCTCTTCACTAAGCGGCGCAAGTTGCACGACCGCCCAGCGCGATCATAGTCGAACAGGTACCGTCATTTAGCGAGGATTTCCCTTATGGTTTCCTGGACCCATCAATTGTACCCGTCCTGCTATCTCAGCACGCAACGCTCGCGGAATACGTGTCGAGAGTCTGCCCCGTTGCCCGATCCTTCCACCGCTCCCAAAGGCCGGCGAACGCGAATAGAGAGTCATCCTTGAGAGCGATGGCATACGGCTGTTTGGTTTTGGCATCGAGTTTCTTCCACTCGTAAAAGAAATCGGCAGGCACCAGACAGTGACGGCGTTTGAATGCCTCGCGGAAGGCCGGGGTTAGAATCAATACCTTGCGGGCTTTCCATTCTGCCGCAGATTCCGAGTGTAGCGAAAATTGTAGCGAGTGCCCGTCTTTTCCGGCCTAGTTGACGCTCTCCGCCGTGGCCGATGGGAGGGCTTTCTTCGCATCCATCCGGGCAAAGACGTTCATCACTGCGTATTCCGGCGAAGAATAGTCCACTTGTGCTCGGATAAAATGATCCACACTGAGAACAGGATTTAGCGCGCCAATCATGGAAATAGATTCAACATCAACCGGCATCGAGGCCGTTACATTGGAGGCGACTCTCAACCTGTGCCACGCTGGCAAACCCCAAATCCTCGTCGCCGAGATTGCGACCGAAGTGAATCGCATCGCGAAGGACTCTGGTGAACGCCTGGACTACAGCGCCGAAACTATCGGGCACAAGTTGAAGAAAATCGGCCTATCCACGCGCAGGCTTGGCAAGGCAGGGAAAGGGTTGGCTATGGATCAGGCCACCATGACGCGGGTCCATGAACTTGCCGGGGTGTACGGCGGTGCAGGTTTGGAACAGGATGAGAATAACCCACACTGCCCGTTGTGCACTGAAAACAAATGACTTATGTAGGTTATGCGTGATTTTCGGCCGGGGCGCAATTTGCTATGTGCGTCCCCGGCAGAATTGTAAGTCTTTAAAAATGTGCAACTTTTCATCTTATGGTGTCTCAACTTTCACCTTATGCTGTCAAACTTTCACTTTATAGGTGCACCCACACAAATGCCCGGACCGGCCCCGCTGCTTTTGGGCAGGGAGAGCCTTCAAAGCATCTTTTTGAGCCCTGCCAGAAACTAAAGTAAGTATGCCATCGGCGAATGGTAAGCATGCAACCGCTGTAATCTTCCGATTTCTAAGTTGACTGCGGAAGTGATGTTGTATATTGGAGGAACTGGTACACCTTGACTAGGATTGCAAGGAATTCTTTAGGGTGGATGAAAGCACTCCCTTTCATGGCGTGAGGAGAATTTTTTCACAGGGAAAACCACTTGCTTTTCAGTGTCGGCTTCGCGGCTTCAGCGCCGTACTTTTTGTCCTAGATGAGGGGTATCTGGAAAACACCTCACCCAAGTGAGGGGGGCGAAGCCTTGCGAAAAATTGGGCAATTCGGGCATTGCTCGGTTCGAGCAATACGCCGCTCAATACGGGAGCATTTGCCCGATGCGCCTCAACCCTCAAAGTGGTTTGCGCTCTATACAACGTCGCGCCATGAAAAGCGCGTTGCCCAGCATTTGCTGGAGCGGCAAATTGAGTTTTACCTTCCCCTCTATCGTTCGCAACGCAAATGGCGCGATGGGTCGAGGGTGACTCTGGAACTTCCCTTGTTTCCGGGTTACCTTTTTGTCCATATTCGGCGCAATGAGCGCGTGCGTGTCCTGGAAGTGCCTGGCGCACTGGCAGTGGTGGGCGGAACGGGGGGCGAGCCTTCTCCGTTGCCGGATGCCACTATCGACGCGCTACGCGCGGGGTTGGAGCTCGGGCCTGCTCAACCGCACCCCCTGATGACAGCCGGGCACCGGGTACGCATCCGGTCTGGAACCCTCGCGGGCCTCGAAGGCATTGTGGTCAGGAAAAAAAACGGCTTCCGTGTGGTGATGACTCTGGAACACATCATGCAGAGTTATGCCGTGGAAGTGGACCTGGAAGATCTGGAGCCATTGGCCCCCGGAGGTCTCCCGATTGTCGCCATCCCGGAATTGCAACTCAGCCATCGGGGCTTGGGTAATGGCTCCTGAAAAAGCGCCTTTGGCCGACACGCCAGTCAAATAATTCCCGCTGAGACCTTCCCGATACCCACATCCGCCAAATCCCCAACCTGCAGCCAGGCAGGATCGCCGGGCTGCTGCTACGGGCAGTAAAGAACTGCGTCGATCATGGCACGAGCCGCTGAGCAAGTGATTCCCCAGAAGAGACCCGCTCCCAAACAGCTGCCGCTAACTGCGGGCAGCCACGCAGCAAAGACTCACATGGCGAAAACTTCAAACCCCGGAAAGGGCGGCGCCGAAGCGCGGATTCTGGCCAGCGCGGCGGGGATGTTTGCCAATTTCGGCTACAACGGTGTGAGCACGCGCGATATTGCAACCAGCGCCGGAGTAAATGAGGTCACGATTTACCGACATTATCCGCGCAAGCGCGATCTCTATGTTGCGGTGCTCGATGCCGAATTGCAGGAAGTGAAACTGCGCGGCGATCTGCTGGCCTGGGTTGCCGAAGCCGGCGACGCAAGGATGGCCGTCGCGCGCACCTTCGAGCTGATCGCGGCCACTTTGACAGAGCGCCAGGACCTGTTGCGCCTGGTGCAGTACAGCACCCTTGAGTTGGGCAACGATATCGATCCGCTGCTGCGCAGGCATCTGGGTGAGTTGATTGAGGTCATTGCGCGATATCTGGACCCCTGGGTGTGCAAGGGCGAGTTGCGCTGCAGCAGCGCAAAAGCTCTTGTGCTCTCCCTGATTGCGATCATCCTGAGTCACCGATCGCTGTACCGGCTTTTCTCGGGCGACGGCTCGGGCGCCGAGACAATGCTCAGGGCCTTCGCGGAGTTTGCAGCGTCCGAATAGGCCGGGTTCTTCGGTCCAGGCCGGCTTCGAGCGCTCACACCCGGGGAGGGTTGGAGACGGGATGAGTCAGAAGGGCCGATGCAATTTGCGAGCTTTTTTTGGCTCCAGAACCAGCAGCACTTGCGCGTTCGTTCATGCACCTACTGCACGTCATTAATAGCTTTTCTCCGGCTACCGGAGGTCCGCCGGCGGCCCTCCGGCAACTGATCAAAGCCATGCGCGCAGCCAGCATTGAAATAGATGTGGCTTGCCTCGACAATCCGTCCGAGGAGTTCTTGAGCGACATTGACTGCCCCGTGCATGCTCTCGATCAGTCATTTCTGGGAAGGTACTCATTTTCGCCGCGTCTCTGGCGCTGGCTGCGCGTGAATGCCGGCCGTTACGACGGCTTGGTGATGAATGGAATATGGTCTTTTCCAGGTCTTGCCCTGCATTTTGCGGCCCGCCGTGCGGGAAGGCCCTATGGCATCTTTACCCACGGTGCGCTCGATCCATGGTTCAACCGGAAGTATCCGCTGAAATACATCAAAAAACTGCTTTACTGGCCCGTGCAGCATGCGATTCTGCGCCACGCGCGGGCAGTCTTCTTTACCAGCGAGACGGAGCGAGACCTGGCGAAAACCAGCTTTCGGCCCAGCAAATGGAACAGCGTGGTGATTCCGTACGGGATCACGGAACCGGAGGATGGCAGGGAAGGTCCCGCAGGGCAGGTTGAAGAGTTCTACGGCAAATTGCCGGAGCTTCACGGTCGCCGCTATTTGCTGTTTCTGGGGCGCATCCACGAAAAGAAGGGCTGCGACCTGTTGATTGAAGCGTTCGCAAAGGTTGCTGGCGCCGCGCCGGATGTCGATCTCGTGATCGCCGGGCCGGACCAGGTGGGAATGCAGCCGAAACTGAAGAGTGTGGCCGGACAGCTTGGTGTTGCCGATAGGGTGCACTGGCCAGGCATGATCGCGGGCGACGTAAAATGGGGTGGGTTGCGGGCCTGCGACGCCTTCATCCTGCCATCGCACCAGGAGAATTTCGGAATCTCAGTCGTCGAGGCCCTCGCTGCGGGGCGTCCGGTTCTCATTAGTCATCAGGTCAACATTTGGCGGGAAATCGAGAGCGACGGTGCGGGCCTCGCCGAAGACGATACCCTCGAAGGAACTGTGCGCCTGCTGCGCCGCTGGTTCGATCTGCTTCCGGCAGAGCGCGCCGCGATGGCAGGCCGCGCGCGGCCCTGTTTTGCCGCACGGTTTTCCATGGGGCGAACGGCAGCGGTCATCAGCGAGGTCTTTAGGTCAGTGAAGTTTCAAGAGAAGGCCTGCTAGGGCCTGCAGGAGGAGTTGTTTCTCCTCTTGGGAACGCCGCATCTCATTGCCGGCGCGCGCCTCGATATCTGGACGGGCCATCGAGAACACAGCGAATATGACGGTTCTTGATTCGGTTATAGTGCTTCAGGCGGAATGAACCGCAATCCGGTGACTTTCAGAGCGGAACTAGAGTAAGCGTGCCTTTGCGTCAGTTTGTGAAAGGTGGCTTTTTCTTGAGGAAAAAGCCACTTGGCTGACGTGCTTCCGGGATACAACCACTCTGGTTTTGCTATAGTCGCCCACAAACCAGCGCCTTCGGGCGGTAATTGTTAGGAGCCTCAATGTCTCTCGAACCTCAGGCGGAGTCCCAGACGGGACGGCCAGTTGACGGCCGGGGAAACATGCCTGTGTTGGGCGAGCGCCGCTCGCTCATGGATATGTGGCGCGTGCTCATGAAGCAGCGCTTTACCATTCTGGTGGTGACGCTTCTCTCCGTTGCCGCAGCAGCCTGGCACGCATTCCGAACCGTACCTGTGTATGAAAGCGTCGGGCGCGTTGAAATCAAACCGAACACATTAGCCAGCTCGGACCAGGCAAACGTCGTTCAAGAGTATGTAGAAAGCCCTTTGCAGTCGGAGATGAATGTACTCGAGAGTGACTCGGTACTGTTTCAAACCGCCGAGAGTCTTCATCTCAACCGCATGGTGGGTGCCGGCGAATCGGCGTCTTCCGCCGAGATTACCCCGCAGCAACACCGCGCTCTGGTCGGAATCATCAAAGGCGGATTGTCGGTTTCTATCGTTTCGAACACGGATATTCTCCAAATTCGCTACCGCAACAACGACCCGAAACTCGCAGCCGATGTCGTCAATCAACTGGTGGAAACCTATTCCGACGAAGATATCAGGACAAGATTCGAGCGCACCATGCATGTGTCGGCGTGGCTGCAGAAACGGCTGGAAGATCTGAAGCAGGAAGCGTCGGATACGCAGCGTCAGCTTGCGGATTATCAAAAGGCGCACAACATCGTGGGAACGGATGAGAGCTCGAATCTCACCATACAAACGCTGGAGCACGTCAGCAACGATTTGGATAACGCCGAGGCGGACCGGATCATGAAAGAAGCGCGGATGCGCGATTTCAATACACTGAGCCCGGATATGATGGCTCTGGCCGGCGACGATCCCGCTCTAGCCAATCTTCAATCTCAGCTCAGCGAATTGCAAACGCAGCGCGCGGAAATGGCCACGAAATTTGGCCCTAAGCATCCTCAAATGCAGCAGCTCGATCTTCAGATCGATAAGATTCAGGCGCAAATCAACAAGGAAGTCGAGCTTGCGCGGCATCAAGTGCGCAATGAATACGAGGGCGCACTGGGGGTGGAGGGGGACCTGCGAAAGCGCCTGGCCTCGCAGGAAGAAGCAACCTACCGCCTGAATGAAGATGTTGCGCAATACGCAATTCTCCGCCACGAAGCGGAATTGACCCGCGATCTCTACGATAATCTCCAGATGAAGCTCAAGGAGGCAAGCGTTACGGCGGGATTATCCGCGGCCAACATTACTGTTGTCGATCGCGCCGAGGTTCCTTTCATCCCTGTGGAGCCGCAGAAAGGCAAGGCCCTCGGGTACGGATTCTTCGGGGGCCTTTTAATCGGCTGTGTGCTTGCATTCGTCATTGAATCGATCGACGACAGGCTGCGAACTTCGGAAGAGGTCGAGTATGCGTCGATGCTGCCGTCGTTAGCTGCCATTCCACACCTGGCGCACGGTGCGGCAAAGCGTAAGGGCGATGGAGGGCAGAAGGCCGTGTCCAGCGCTTCCGCGTTCCCACAGCAGTTAGTCACTCTGTGGGAGCCTAAATCGTACGGCGCAGAGGCCTATCGGAGCATGCGCAGCGCCCTCATGCTTTCATCGATTGACAATCCGCCGCGCGTGATCGTGATAGCCAGCGCCTTCCCGAAGGAGGGAAAAACGACCACCGCTCTCAACCTTGCGATTGTGCTTGCGCAGAGAGGTGAACGGGTTCTGCTGGTCGACGCAGACCTCCGGCGGGGAAGCTTGCACCGGGCGTTCGGACTGGTGGATCAGGGCATCGGTTTGTCAACGGCGCTGTCGCAGCCGGGAGTTGAACTGGAACTGCCGACTCCGTTTCCGGAATTGCCGACGCTGCAGGTGCTGGCGACCGGGCCGCGGCCGCCGAACCCAGCCGAGATGCTTTCTTCCAATCGCATGGAGGAGCAGATGCGCCAATGGACACAAGAGTTCGACCGGATTGTCATTGACACTGCCCCGCTGCTTCCCGTTTCAGATACGCAAGCGATGGCAGTCCGTGCGGATGCTGTAATTCTGGTTGCTCGCGCCGGCGTCACGCGCAAGCGCGCACTGATTCGGGCGCGCGATCTTCTCTGGCGCATCAACGCGCCCGTCTCCGGAGTCGTTATCAACGACGTCGACATGCGCCTGGAAAACTTCTATACCTATCGTTACGGCATTTATTCCAAAAACTACTGGTATGCATATCGACAAAGCGCAAAATCTTCCGATAGCGCCTACGGGTACGAGGATGAGGAAAAGGGAGAATAAGATGGCGAAGACATATGCGCGCGCGACAGCGTTATGGATTTTGTTGTTTGCATTTGCAATAGCCGCGAGCGCTCGGCAATCCGGCAATCCCGTATCCAATTCTGCGCCGCCCCTAAAGATCAGTTCCGGAGACCTGATCGAAGTAACTATGTTTGACAATCAAGATCTCTCGGGCCGTTTTCGCGTCGATGAGAACGGCGACATTACAGTCCCCCTGATTGGCAGCGTGCATGTGGAGGGCCTTACAGCAGAAGGGGCAGCGACGCTGATTGAGCAGCGCTACGTCGAGGCGCAAATTCTGCAGCCAGCCGACTCCCACGCCACAGTTTTCATCTCCGAGTACGCGACACAAGGGATTACCGTGAACGGGGAAGTGAAGAGTCCCGGAGTGTATCCCGCTTTGGGTATTCGCAAGCTCAACGATGTAATCTCTGCTGCCGGCGGCGTGAACCCGGCTGCCGCATCGAAGGTGGTGATTACTCATAGGGACGATCCGGGAAATCCAATTACGGTGGACTACAATCCCGAAGCTCTCAACCCGGTCATTCCGGACGTGCAGATTTTCCCGGGCGATACGCTCATGGTTCCCCGGGCCGGCATTGTTTACGTGCTGGGCGATGTCACCAAAGCAGGTGGTTACGTGCTCGATGGCCGCAACACGCTTACGGTGGAGGAAGTTATGGCGCTCGCCGGCGGCGGTGCACGTGCCCCCGCATTGAAGCGCGTGCAACTTGTCCGGACCCTGGCAGACGGCAGAAAAGAGGCGATCACAATTCCCGTCAACTTGATTTATAAAGGCCAGGCTCCGGATGTCGCCCTGAAAGATGGAGATATTTTGTTCGTTCCAACGAGCAACGGCAAGCTTGCGACCGAACAGGCAATCACTTCCGCTCTTGGCATTGGCACTCAGCTCGTGCTCTATAGAACTGCCTACCAGCAGCAGTGAACGCACCGAGCCAGAAGTTGCTGCCGATTGGCCTTGCTCAAGCATGGGTTAGTCAGCCTTGAAGAAAGCTATTTCAGAAATTGGAGAAAACGATGCGGCCCTGAGCGAGGAATCGAGAGCCTTTGTCGCGATCTTCAATCGACAACGCGAACTCCGGTTCTGCGATTCTCTGGGGACCAGCGAGGGATTGGGTTCGCAAGACCATGTGCCGGCTGCAGGGCCGAACGCGATGCGGTTACGACGGGTGGGGAATGAGCAAGCGCGCACTCATTTGCGGCATCTCCGGGCAAGACGGTACCTATCTTGCCAAGCTGCTGTTGGAGCGAGGGTACGAGGTATGGGGTAGCTCGCGGGACGCCGAGCAGGCTGCCTTCAATAATGCGCGCAATCTTGGGATCTACGATTCCCTTCGGCTGGTTTCGCTGAATCTGCGCGACGTTGGCAACGCAATTGGATTACTGCAACGAATCCGCCCGCATGAAGTGTTCTCGCTCGCCGGTCAAAGCTCGGTCGGTCTCTCGTTTGAGCAGCCGGTAGAAACCATCGAAAGCATTGCGCTTGGCGCGCTTACTCTTCTCGAGGCGATTCGCCTTACGGATCTGGAAATTCGCCTTTACAATGCCGGCTCAACCGAGTGTTTTGGCGACACCGGGACAGAAGTCGCGAACGAAAGCACGCGCTTCAATCCACGCAGCCCCTATGCGGTCGCCAAGGCATCGGCATACTGGGCAGTTGCAAACTACCGGGAAGCGTATGGAATGTTCGCCTGCACCGGGATCTTATCGAACCACGATTCGCCCTTGCGCCCTATGCGCTTTGTCACGCGCAAGATTATCCATGCAGTTGCATCGCTGGCCATGGGTAAAGACCTGAAGCTCTCGCTCGGCAATCTCGATATTGAAAGAGATTGGGGATGGGCGCCGGAATATGTTCAAGCCATCGCGACGATGCTGGAGCAGCCTTCGCCGGAAGACTGTATTATTGCGACCGGTCAGAGTCACGCCTTGCGCGAATTTGTAAAGACGGCCTTCGAACTCATCGGGAAAGACTGGCGCGCCTACGTTTCGCAAGACAAAAATCTGATGCGCCCTGCGGATATATTGCGCAACAAAGTCGATCCGTCGAAGGCGGCAGCTCATTTTGGCTGGAAAGCCAGGTACGGCATGAAAGAAGTGATCGGCATGATGCTCGATGCGGAAATGAAGAGTCTGCGTGAAAACCACCCGGCCTAGAATGACAGTGCTACCCCTCGGATTGCGACGGCAGATATGCTTCCCAGCGATCGATTGCTGATTCAGGTTGTTCCCCGGCTCAAGCCTGCGCGATGCGGCGTCAGCGATCAGGCAATCATGCTGGCGCAGGAGCTGAAAGCCGCATTCGGAATCGATACTGCATTTGTCGTGTTGAATTCGAATGAGGCATGCAGCCTTCCTTATTCCATAATTTACTGGCCGCCCGCTCAATTGCTTGAGACCTGCCTTTCACTGGTTGAAGGCCGGCCAGGAGCGATCCTCGTCCACTTAAGCGGATACGGGTACTCGGCAGACGGAGCGCCCACACTGCTTGCCGATGCGCTTGCCAACGTGAGAGCGGACGGCCGATTTCGCATCGCGGTTTATTTTCATGAACTGTTTGCGACCGGAATGCCATGGAGATCCGCTTTCTGGCACTCGCGCCGGCAAAGAAATGCGGTGCGCAGGATAGCCGAGGGATGCGATCTGCTGGTGACCAGCTCCAGGTATCACGCAGACTGGCTGGAGCGGGAGCCCGTGAGGCAATCCGCTGCTCCCATCCAGCTTCTGCCCGTCTTCTCGGCTGTAGGCGAAACTCCGGCGCCGACTCCCGTACCGCAGAGGGAACCGGCAATAGCGGTCTTCGGCCTGGTCGGGAACAAGACAGAACGCCTATAAGAAGATGGCATCTCAGGCGTGCATGCTGCATGATCTTGGCATCAAGGAGATATTGGATATAGGTCCGGAATTCGATGCTCCTCGTGAGATAAACGGAATTCCGTGAGACGCGCGGGGGCGCTGGCTGCGCCGCATCTTGCCGATCTTCTGTCCCATTCAATGTTCGGTTTTGCGCCGCACGATCCGCCGTCTTTAGCAAAATCCTCGATATTCGCCGGCTACTGTGCGCATGGAACGATTCCCGTGCTTGCATCGACATTTCCGGGAGAAATGGACGGACTGGAGGACGGAGTGAACATCCTGAGCCCGCGGACCGCGAAAGCCGCCCGGGAATCGGGACTTGAACGGTGCTCCAATGCCGCCTGGCGTTGGTATTCGGAGCACAATCTCCGGACGCATGCATCGAGATATGCCGCCTGGTTGGAGAATGCCGCGTAGACCGGCCTGAAAGCCCTGCGCAGCTTGCGTAATTCTGCTTGTGATTATGGCGAAATCAACGCGGAGGGAACTTGAGAATCGATTTCCAGAATACGGGTCTCGGCGACGCGTGGATGAGGTTCATGGCGTTGTCGACGTTGGCGAGAATCCGCCCTAAGGAGCGCCATGTCGTCTATCCTCCAGCCGTTCTCGTCCCATTGGCGCGTCGGCTGTTTGAGGGCTTCTTCGATGTGGCAGAAAGCGGCCCGGCCGACATCGTGATGAGCCACCTGGGTCTGCGGCACCTGTTGCCCGGCATGTTGCAAGGGAAACGATATTATTCGCCTTTTTATTGGATCATCTGCGGGAAACGCGAGCCAAGATGACACGATAAAGGACAAAATAAACGATTTGGGATTCCTTGTCGCAATCGCCACAACTCGCCTCTCGCGCCCACGCCGGGAATATGTTCATGAGTACCAGGGCTTCATGGAGATGCAGGGGCTGCGGCCGTTTCGCGACGTAACGCTGGAAGAGTATCTGCAGCGAAGCGCAAAAGGATTTCGACGGTGATCCACACGCGCGTTCTGAAGACGTTTGGGCAGAGGATCGCGGCAGCGGACCGTGGTGTTTCCGTCAGGCGTCGGCCCATCAGATCATGCCGCCGCAATTTGCGGTAAAAATTCTTCCCTCTGCGGATTTTGTCTTTCACGAGAAGGATGATTTTGCAAAAGAGTTCGAACAGGCGGGGCTTAACGTCATCAGGTTTGGAAATCCTCCGGAGCAGATCTGCGAATTGATTGCATCGGCCTCAACTGTTTTCTGTACATGATAGTTTTCCTTCCCATTTAGCGCAGATGTGGAAAGACAAGGCCATTCTGATGATGACGGAAATGAAGGCGCGAATGACCGTTCACCCCTGTTTTCCCGACGTCGCGGGTAGTCGAGTCGCGTGCGGAATGTAATCCCTGCCGGAAGCTTGGTTCGCATCGGCCCGGATCACCGCTGCCAGGCGGGGAGGGTATACTGTGCGACCTGGGAAAACCCTGAATACCTAGCGCAGCTTTCGACCTACAGCTCGTTGTGAGAATCGTGCGAGCGTTGGCGCGATTCAACTAATAGCCCTCCATCGTAGGTTTCATGGCAAGGATGCGCGAGGTGGTCGTCGCGCGCATGGTTAGCAGAACGAACAGTATTTTCATGCATTCAACGGAATCAGCCGGAACACCAAAATCATCCGGGGAGCACGGCGCGCAGACTGTCGCCGTGTGCATCGGAACGTACAATCAGGCCCAATACCTTAGAGAATGCATTGAATCCGCGTTAGCGCAAACCAATCCAATTCAGGAAATTTGGGTGTCGGACGATGCGAGTACCGACAACACGCCTCAAGTGATGAAGGAGATATGCAAACTCCGTAGCACGGTTCATTACTATCGGCAACCCAAGAATCTAGGTATCGCGGGTAATCTGAGTTGGGTGTTATCCCAGCCAGCCACTGATTTTATTGTCCGTCTGGATTCGGATGACAGGCTGGAGCCGGCTTACGTCGCTACACTTGTCGATCTGATGCGCAAGTACCCTCGGGCCGGGTACGCACACTGCGATATTTATGAAATCGATTGCCGCGGCGCCCATGCACCAGCATGCGCAGGTTACATCGGCCTGCAGGTCTATGAGGGCCCGGAAGTTGCCATCAGGCGCAATACCACCAGCTATCGGGTCGCCGGGGAATATCGTTCTCTACGCGTTCAGCCGCGCTGAAAGAAGCAAATTACTACCACTCGAATGTCTCCTGGCAATATGCCGAGGATTGGGATCTATGCCTGAGAATCGCAATTCTGGGGTGGGGGAATGTGCATGCCGCGGAGCCGCTGGCGAGATATCGCGTGTGGGGCGACGACAAGCAGGGGCGTTTCAAACGCAACAGTGTCGGAGCATGGAATGCATCATCAAGGTCTATAGGAATACGCTGGAGCCGGTTTACATCAAGCGCGGTTGGAATACTGCTACGATCCGAGGAAGATACATGCGCAGAACGGCTCTGCGGTATGTGGATGCGCATCGATTCGCCGTTGTTGACCAGCGCCGAGCGTGGAAGCGTATAAGGCAGCTTTTGCGCAGGCTGGGAGACTGTTCCTGGTTGTCTGTCAGAATTTATCTGGCCGAGCGGGGTCTGAATCCAATTTTCCGGTTTATAGCAAAGGCGCCAAGATCAGGTCGAAAGATACGATCGAAGAGCTGTCTTGGCGCACTGGGTGAAACGATAGGGTGAAGGTAAAGCGCGGATCGAACGATCATGAGGTGAATCGAAGTGGGCCGTCGTGCAGTCGACTGAGATCATTGCCGCGATTGTGCCGACGAGGGAGCCACACCTTTCGGTTCTGCTCTCCCATCCGACCGGGAATCAGAACGTCCGCAACGCTCTGCGAAGCCTTGCCGAAAACGAGATGCTCGCGGAGTTCTGGACGACGATTGCCTGGAATCCGGACTCGCGATGGAACAGGTGCTGCCTCCGGGCTGCGCATGCAGCTAGCCAGACGCGCTTTTACCGAGGCTCCGAGAGAACGCGTGAAGTGCGTTCCCTGGAGAGAAATCGTCGCCTGGGCGCCAGGCCCCGTTGCTGAGAAATCTTCTCTGTTCCGGCGAGCGGCCCTTTTCCATCATCGGCATGTACCGGCACTTCGATGGCAAGGTGGCGCGGCGTCTGAGAGAGATGCGATGTTGACGCCGTTTATGCCTATGAAGGCGGCGCACTGCAAACGTTTCGCGAGGCCAGACGATTGGGCATTGCCGCTCTGTACGAATTGCCGAGCGCCTATTGGTATTGGGAGCACAGGCTCCTTTCGGAGGAGGCGGAGCGCAATCCCGAGTTCGCCGGGCTTCTTCCTAAGCTGAAGGATTCTCCCGGCCACATGCAATGGAAGGACGAAGAGCTTCGTCTTGCGGATTATGTCTTCGTGCCAAGCCAGCACGTCCGGCACACGCTGGCAGGGGTTATTCCGGACGAAAAAATTCGCGTGGTCCACTACGGAGCGCCGCCGGTGCGGCCCCGCAAGCCTGCTTCATGCGGACTCAAACCGGCCGTTGCGCGTGCTGTTTGTCGGCGCCTTGATCCAACGCAAAGGCATCGGATATCTGCTCGATGCCATCGATCAGCTCGGTTCGCAGGTGGAGCTGACGATCGTTGGAGGGCGGTTCCAGGCGAATTCCCGCGTGGATGAGGCGTGCAGCCGCTGGCGTTGGTTCGAGAGCTTGCCACATTCCAGGTGTCTGGACCTGATGCAGGAAGCGGATGTCCTGGTGCTGCCCTCGCTTACTGAAGGATGGCTCTGGTCGTCCTGGAAGCTCTGGCCTGCGGCCTGCCGGTGATCGTGACGCCGAACACGGGATGCGCTCGAATTTGTGCGCGACGGAAGTGAAGGATTCGTTGTGCCGATTTGCCGTTCGGACGCGATCGCCGATCGGCTTGAATACGCTCATCGGCGACCGGGAAATGCTGGCAGCGATGTCGCGCAACGCGCAGGCTACCGCGGCAGAGAAATCGTGGGAGAGTTACCGGGCGAACTGGGCCGATGCGGTGAGGACCGTCACATGGCGATAGCGCTGATGCAAAACCGGAGAAGCACTCGCACAGGATGCCCTTGCTGAAGAAGCTCTTCTGGGCGTATTTTCTGTTGTTGATTTTTGAAGGCGCGCTGCGTAAATGGATTCTGCCGCAGTTTTCCGCGCCGCTGCTGCTGGTTCGCGATCCGATCGCGCATGCTCATCATCTGTGGAGGCTTATCGAACCGATAAATGGCCCGAGAAATGGTCGGCTGTTATTGGAATTCTAACTGCCGGGCTGTTCGGCCTGTGCGCGATACAGATGGCCGCAGGCGAAAATCCATGGATAGCGGCGGCTTATGGATTGCGTTCCTATCTGCTGCCGTTTCCCGTGGCCTTTATCATGGGAGAAAACCTGGACGCGGAGGACCTGCGCAAATTCGGCGTGTGCACGCTGTGGCTATTGCTGCCTGAAACGGCGCTGGAGGTGGCCCAGTACTTGCGCCAATAGGCTCGTTTCTGAACGCCGGCGCGTATGCGGACGGAGAGCGCACAGATTAGCTATGTGGGCGCGCACGCCAGAGCTTCAGGCACCTTCAGCTTTGTGGTCGGCGCGGCCAGTTTTGCCCCGATTGGCGGCAGCATTCATTCTCTATGGCCTGGTGAATGAAAGGATTGCCAAGAAATGGCTGCTATGGGCGGCCTCATTCGCGCTGGTTATTTCGGTTCCGGTCATAGGGTCCCGCACCTATCGTGTCTGTTGGCTGCAATCGTTGCCTGCGCGGGAGTTGCCGCGCTATGCGGGGTGAGCGAGTTTTTGAAGTCGCTCAGGATCATCGTTCCGTTCCTGGCGGTCTTCGCCCTGGCGTCGCTCCTTCCAATATTTACCGAGTCCAGCAAGAGCCTTAGCCAGCGCTTTTCCGAGGGAAATCAGATTGAAGGAGGCGGCCAGCGTAGCGCGCGGCAAGCGGTGATTAATCGTGCCGCGACTCCGCTGATAACGAGGTTCGAAGAGACCGATTTTCTGAGCAATCCAATCGGCATAGGAATGGGCCAGGGCGCCGTGGCGATTTCGAAGTTGCTAAAGGGCAGATCGGAATTCCTCGCGGGCGAGGGTGAGTTTGACCGCGTAATCATTGAGTTTGGTCCCATTTCCGGATTAGCTTTCATGCTGTTTCGCCTCATTCTGACGTTGGTGATACTGAAGGAGGCGATTGCGCGAGCCCGCGAAGGCGAGCCGCTGGCCTTGTTGCTTGCCCCTCTGATGGCGAGCGGGATAGCGGTTGGCGTCTTAGAGAACCCAACGGAGCAGGGATTCATGGTGATCTACATGGCCTTTTGCCTGGCTGCGTTGAAGCGGCCTGTCGTCCTTTTACAATCGAGCCCATGGCTTGAGCCGAGTGCTCCGCCCGGCACGCTATAGCAGTCCGGGCCGTTGAAGTTGCCTGTGTGCCTTGCCGTGCCCTTTCAAAGCGCACCCTTAAACATGATTTTCGACAGTTTGAAAGGCGAAA
>CAWCXX010000064.1:0-13709 GCA_963799445.1 uncultured Acidobacteriaceae bacterium
GAGCGCAAGGATCAGTTTAGACGCTCAATCAGGCCTTTAAGGCCACGGAATCGGCGGTCCGTGTTGTCCCACCCCTTTCTCAAGGAAACGCGGAAAGGATGGGACACGGAGCGACGAGGGTTCCCGTTGAATTCAGGAACCTACTATTACTTGCCGGCCTTGGCCGCTACAAAGTATTGCGCCACATCGCGAACAAACGCGACCGCGCTGGGCGGAACAGCTACGTTGCCTTTTAGAACCATATCGAATTGCTCGGGAGCGCCGTAGTAGAGTTCCGTGTCCTCCTTGTTCTGGCTCACGCTGGTTCCGTCGAGATCGATACCGGCGAATAACCCTTTGGCGCGTGAGTAGCTGAGGAGTTCCGCGTTCATCTTCCAATCCGTCGCGGCATCGCCTTGGCGGCCCACGGGACCGGCGGCAGCCGAAGCGTCGCCGCCAATCTTGAACTTGTCCTTGAGCAGATCCTGCATTCCGCGATCATTCATGGCAACGAGAATCAGGTCGGTGGCCTGCCCGCCGAATTGAAGCCCGAAGGATCCGCCTGCCATGCGGATGAAGACCGGCGCGCTCCAGCCGTGGCCGGTGCGGCAGGTGACCACGCCCTGGCCGTACTGGCCGCCGACGAAGAACGCTCCCTTCACCATTCCGGGAATCACGGCGACGCAGGTGGCCGAGCGAAGAATGTCGCTCGGGATGGTGTGGTCCTTGGCGGCCATGATCTGGTCCAGGACCACCTTGGCCGAATCAATGCGGCTCTGCAAATCTTCCTTCGAAGAGGCAGCTACGGCGGTAGATGTGAGCAGGAGGCTGAGGCAAATGGAAGCAAGGGCTTTTTTCATATCCAAATCCTTTCCGTTCCGCCGGCGTTTCGCCGCGGGTACGATTGCTCTGAATTGGAGGCTTGCGTCCCGCTGCCAATGCGATCCAGTCAGTGAGTCCGAGACAGAAGACAACTGGCAGGCAAGGGGAACCTCCTCGAACAGCCTACAGCATTCGCGCGCGTGTGCGCACTTTTCGCATACGAGAACCGCAAGGCAAGCCGCAACTGCGCTTTGACCTGCGCACCGCCGGCGGGAAAAAACACGCCAGAGCTTGTTAGACCGGATTAGGAATCCACGTAAGGAATCCGAGAAGGTGTGGGGTGCCGTTTTCTTGAGGAAAACGGCACTCTTGAGCATCAACTCGCCCTACCCCAATTCCTAATTCGGTATAGGGGGGCTCAGTAAGTTCCAGCAAGGAACAGGCGCATCAAAGGCACGAGACGCTCTTGAGAGTTAGATGCATCGATTCGGATAAGGGAGGACTGAAGAAAGCAACACAAATCGTCTTTTCACGAAATCGTGAAAGAAATCGTGAAAAAAGAGGAGTTCCCACGCATCATGGAAACATGCTGCCTGGGAACTCCTTTCCCCAGATCTGCGTTGTTTCTGTAAACAATATTGTGGAAAACAGGTACTTTACACAAGAGTACTTAGGGGCTGTGGCATAAAGTAACACCGATTTTACTATTTAGTTACGGTGCCGCGCAGCTCCGCAGAATGGCCGCGCCGGCCCGTCCCCTGCGGCAGCAGGGAGCCATTAAGCGCCGACACGGACAGCTTGATGCGGTTGTCGGCGCCGGTCTTTCGCATGAGCCGCGCGATATAAGCCTTCACAGTGCGCTGCTCGATGCCCAATTGGGAAGCGATCTCGCGCGTGGAGTGTGCCTTCAAGAGCAGCTCGAGCACCTGCCGCTCCCGAAGGGTAAGTTGGGGACCAGCGGCGGCTGGCGCTGCCGTAGGGACCTTGAGCAGCCGATCAAGGAGGCAGGACAGCAGCCGGCGTGGCGCCCAAATCGAGCCGGAAGTCACAACTTCGATGGCTTTGCGAACCACCTCCGGGCCTGCGCTAAGTCCCAGGTAGGCCCTGGCTCCCGCAATGATAGCGCGCAAAACCAGTTCATCGTCGCCCTCCGGACCGATCACAATCAAACGCACATCGGGGCGGGTTTGGCGAACGATTTCCAGGGCCTCGATGCCGGCGGGAAAGCAATGGAGATCGACAACAATGTACTCGATGCCGACGAGCGCGAGCAGCTCCGGCAGGCTCCCGATCACGGGAACGAGCCGGGCCTGATCCTGCTGCACGGGCTGGTCGAAGATGCTGGCAAGGCCGGCAACGCGGATGGGCTCGTCAGTCGCCAGCCCGATGCGGATTTGCCCAGAAGGGCGCGTCGTAGACATCTTGCCACTCCCATGTACGGCCCAAGTTGCCGCGCTGTGGCAGGCGCGTATGATTCAAGACGCACTGCTCGTCGCTTGAACTGAATTGTCTGAGGATTTGGTTTGAAAGGCTCGCTGGCCCTATCTCTCAGCGACTGTCTCAATTTGAATCATCTACTGTACGAGAAGTAACCGGAATACAACTTAGACCTTGCGTGGCGACATGCACGTGCTATCGCATTGACACAAAGGTTGTATTTGGGAACAGCGGAGCGGTCAGCGCATCTGTGGGCTTTTCCTATTCGCTTAGTTCACACGCCCTTGGCCACTTGCTCTTCGCTGAAGGGCTCGATCATGCGGTGCTTTACGGCTTGTTCCCTGATCCAGCGGTCGCTTTGAATCGACATACGTTTCCTCTTCCGGGGGCTCGACTTGCCTCGGGCTACTTACGGACATTTGCTGCAACTCGAAAACTCATCTTACGCAACATCGGCACCGGTTGACAAAGAGAAAACGCTTTCTGCGACCGGCGCATGGAGACCCCGCGGCGACCTTTCGCCCCGTGAACAGTTTCGGACCGGAAAATTCCGGCATTCTTCATTCTGTTGTTCCCTAATCGCAGCAAAATCTGTACTATGAGCGGTGTAGGCCGTACGACAGTTGATACCAATTCGCGCCAGCGAGGATACTCCAGTGATCAAGCAGGACATCGTTCATCACGTGGTCGAGCGCACGGGACTGCCGCGTACCAAGGCAGAAGCAGCAGTGGACACCGTCTTCGAGGGCCTCAAACAGGCTTTGGCAGCCGGCGAGCGCATCGAACTGCGCGGATTTGGCGTTTTCAGCGTCCGCGCGCGCAAAACCGGCATTGGCCGCAACCCCCGCACCGGGACCGAGGTCAACATTGCTCCCGGCAAAGCGGTGCGCTTCAAGCCCGGCAAGGAGCTCCACGCGCTGGAGCCGGGCGCGGCGAACAGCTAGACACGAAGCCCGTGGACGAACAACCGGATACCTCGGGGCGAGTCTATGCGGGCTGCCTCGTGGACGCATTTCTGTGTGCGCCGCGGCCAAGCTGACCTGCGGCCGCGCGGTTTTGGGCAATTTCGGCGTCGCCTTCTTCCCGCCCACGCCGCTCTACGCCACCTCACCAATGCGCTTCCCCAGATTGGACCCGTTCAGCATGACGCCGCGGTGCGGAGCCAGCGAGGCCGGCGGGATCTGCGGTCGTTGCGCCTCTGAAATGAGCCCGAGACGCACATACTCGTTATGGATGACGGAATAGCACTCGCAGGCAGCCTTTTCGAGGCCCTTGCGATCCACGATGCGCACGTGCCCGCGCAAATGTTCGATCAGCCCGGCCTTCTGCAAAATGCCTGCCGCCACGGTGACGCTGGCGCGGCGCGTGCCCAGCATCATGGCCAGAGACTCGTGGGTGATGGGCAGGTCATCGGCTTGCATCCGGTCATGGCACATCAGGAGCCGCCGGGCCAGGCGCTCTTCGACCTCGTGTGCGCCGTTGCAGGCGGCGGTTTGAGTGGCCTGCGTGAACAGGCCTTGAACGCCACGCTGCAAGAGCAAGCGAAGTTGGCTGGAACCGTTATGGCAGTGTTCCGCAAAGGTCTTCGCTTTGATGGCATAACCGGACCCCGCAATCTGAATCAGGTTGCGGCAAGGCGAGTGGGCGGCTCCCAGCAAGGCGGCCATGCCCACGAGGCCTTCGCGTCCGATGATCCCCACCTCAGCAGTGGTTCCATCTTCCATGGTCACCACAATGGAACAAACGCCATCCTCAAGAAAATAGATGGTTTCAATCATTTGTCCAGGATCGTGCAGCGTCTGATTCCGCTTGAATACTCGCGGCGAGAGGAGGGGCGTAATGTGCGCGGCGTCCGGCGCCGGCAGCGAGGCCAGTATGCGATTCCTGAAAGGCTTCTGGATCTTTGGGGATTCCATGGCCTGCTCCTTTGCGCTGTCGTGAGGCGAGGCCCACACCTGAACGCACAAATCAGTCGAGTCGGAGCCAGCGAAATCGTACGCAGGCGGATCGAATGCGCATAGAGATGTTGCCAACATCTTACGCTCATTGTTAAACGGCTGGCGTGAATATGCTCTCGAATTGTTAAAAAACTCTCACTATGTACGGTAAGGGGCAGACTCCCTCCCTGTCGGGGTCTATATCTCTGTACAGTTGCTCCCAAACTTGGCAATTAACCGCTGCGCGAGGCTGTGCTATGAAAGTTTCTGTGCCTTCAGCGTCCCGCTCGGGGCGCAAGACAACTGCCGCGAAACCGGCCCCAGCACCTCGATCAGTTAAAGCCACTTCGCCTCCCGCTGCGACGCGCGAAGAGGAAGTGCGCTCCCGCGCCTACCAATTGTATGAAGAGCGCGGCCGGGAAAACGGACGCGCACTGGACGACTGGCTGCTAGCAGATGAGGAAGTGCCGCCCCGCGCCGGAAACAAACGGGGAACCAGCTAGGAGGTCCGCCATCCCGATCAAGCTCATTCTCGCCGTTGGCCGGGAACCGGCGTTGTTAGAGTATCGAAGCCAGATCTTGCGGCGCGCCGGCTACATTGTCGACTCAGAATACTCGGTGAAAGATGCGATCGACCGTTTTAAGCACGGCGATTTCGACCTGGTCTTGTTATGCCACTCCATGCCCTTTCAGGACAGAGACCGTCTGATCTCCTCGATTCGAGCCTTTGGTTCGCTTACGCCCATCGTTTCTGTTGCGCATCCGGACGCCCACGCTCCAGATGCATTCGCTGATGCAATGGTCCAGAGTGCACCCGAAATGCTTCTCAGCGGCATCCAAAGCGCCTTGCTCGACGCGACAGCGTTTTATCAGTCCCGGAATCGGGAATGGGCTTACTTTTACTGACCCGTGCGGGCTACCGCGCGGATGCGGCAACCAATTCCGCGGGTGGTCCAAGCCTAAGGTTGCGGCTTTCCCCGACGGCAACGGGCGCCCCGAATCTTTACCCAGATCGAGAGCGGGGCGCCTGTAGCTCGAATAAGGGCAGTTGATCGGAAACCTGGGTTGCTGACTCCTTGCGGAGTTGGTGGCACGCTCAGTCCTCCGGTCGCGTCTGCGTTCCTCAGGGGGTCACACCCAGCCGCAGCGCACCCACATCCACAATCTGCGGTCTTTGCGGCTCTTAAGAGAGTCCAAGCCGCACATACTCGTCACGGATGACGGCGTAGCACTCGCAAGCAGCCTCTTCCAGGCCCTTGCGATTCTTGATCTTCACGTGCCCGCGCGTATGCTCGATCAGCCCGGCCTTCCGCAATATGCCTGCCGCTACGGTCACGCTGCTGCGGCGCGTGCCCAGCATCGTGGCCAGGAAGTCGTGGGTAATGTGCAGATCGTCAACTTGCATCCGGTCATGGCACATCAGCAGCCACCGCGCCAGGCGCTCTTCAAGCTTGTGTACGCGATTGCAGGCAGCGGTTTGAGCAGTCTGCGCGAATAGGGCTTGAGAAGCGTGCTGCATCAAACGGCGAAAATTGCCGGAACCATTCCGGGACTGTTCCTCCAGAATTTTGGCTTTGACGGCATAGCCGCTTCCGGGAATCTGTATGAAGCATCGATTCGGCGAGTGGCCGGCTCCGAGCACGGCAGGCAGGCCGACAAGGCCGTCGTTACCGATGATTCCCGCTTCAATGCTGCTTCCGTCTTCCATTGTCACCACGATGGAACAGACGCCCTCTTCAAGGAAATACGCGGTTTCAACCGTCTGCCCCGCTTCGTGCAGAGTCTGATTCCTCTTGAACGTGCGGCGCGAGAGGTAGGGTACAAGGCACGCAAGATCGGGCGCGGACAACGAGGCCAGTATCCGGTTCCTGAATGGCTGCCGAACCGCGACTTCCGGCGCCGGCCGCGAGGCCGGCGCACGATTCCTTTGTTGCTGCTGAATTATTGCGGATTCCATGGCTGCTCCTTTGCGCCGCGTGGGGTAAAACCCGCACCAGAACGCGCAAAGGAACCGGCCTAAGGCCATCTAAGTGGAAATCGGGCGGATTGGTCTGCGTATCGAGATGATGTGCCTATCATACTCTCTTTATCGAAGTCAAGGGTCGTCGAGACCAGATACTTGTTGCACTCCGGGGCGGAGGGAAAAAACCCGAGTGTTCGATAAGCGACATACACGCCTTAGCTGAGGGATATAAATCTGTTGCTATAGTCGGAGCGAAGTGACTTCGAACGAGAGCAAAGCGGAGATTCCCATGTCAAGCGCGGTCATTCTCGCCGTCAGCATCGAACCGGAGTTGTTGGAGAGTCGAAGCTCGATTTTGCGGTCTGACGGCTATGACGTGGAGCCGGTGCTATCGGTCGAGCAGGCGATTGATCGTCTCATGAACCGAGATTTCGACCTTGTTCTTTTGTGTCATTCGATTCCCGCCTGGGACAGAAACCGCCTGGCCCGCTTGATTCGTGACTCCCGCTTGCCTACCGCCGTAGCCTCCGTTACGCCTCTCGACGGCCATGTCCCGGACGCATTCGTCGATGCCGCCGTCTATAGCGCGCCCGAAAAGCTCCTCAGCGGCATCAGGGAAGTCTTACTCAAAGCTGGCAAGGATGGTAACGGGAGCGGAATCACAACCCCCTCTCAAACCACTTCAGACTGACTCATGGTTACAACAACCAATTCCGGGGGTGGTCCAAGCCCCAGGATGCGGCTCTCCCCTGACTGCAACGGGCACCCCGAATCTTTCGCCAGATCGAGATCAGGACGCCCGCCGCAGAAATCACAAGAAGTGGCCGCAGGCCTGAGCCACGTGTTCACAGAGTAAGCCAACTCCGCTCTTCTCACATCAGCCGCAGCGCATCCACATCCACGATCAGGTTGCGCCGCGGTACGCCGGCCGCCGCGGCGTGGGCCAGCATGCCACGCAACGCCCCATTCAGCGCCTTGCGCGAGGCGCTTTTGAGAATCATGTGAAAGCGGTAGACGCCCTTGATGCGCGCGATAGGCGCGGTGCACGGACCCAGCACGTGCACGCTTCCGGCATTCTGGCTGGCGTTTTGGTTTTCGAGGAGATGTTTGCCCAGGACAGATGCCCACCCCGCGGCCTCCTCCAGCTTTTGCGACTGCACCAGCACGTTTGCCAGCACCCCGAACGGCGGGTAGTGCATCCAGCGACGGTATTTCAGCTCCCGCTCGGCGAAGGCCGTGTAGTCGTGCGCCGTGGCGGCGAGAATGGCGTAGTGATCGGGGTAATACGTCTGCACCACCACGCGTCCAGGCAGATCGCCGCGTCCGGCGCGCCCGCTCACCTGCGTCATGAGCTGGAAGACACGCTCGGCGGCGCGAAAATCGGGCATGGAAAGCGCGTGGTCGCAGCCGACGACGCCCACCAGCGTCACATTGTGAATATCGTGGCCCTTGGCGATCATCTGCGTTCCCACCAGCAGATTGATCTCGCCCGAGTGCAGCCGCGCCAGCAATTGCTCCAGATCGTACCGCCCGCGCACCGTGTCGCGGTCCATACGGCCGATGCGCGCTCCGGGAAAGATCTCCGCGAGCCGCTCCTCGCCCTGCTGCGAGCCGGCGCCAAGGTAGTAAAGGTGTTCGCTCGAGCATTTAGGGCAGCGCGCCGGCACGGTGCGCCGAAACCCGCAATAGTGACACTCCAGCCGCTGCCCCGCTTGCGCGACGCCGGAATCTTCGACTGCTGCCTTGTGGTGCGTCAGCGCGATGGCGCAGTTCTGGCACTCCAGCTTTTCGCCGCAGGCGCGGCACATTACGGCAAACGAGTAGCCGCGCCGGTTGAGCAGGATCAGCGCCTGCTCGCCGCGTTCCAGCGCTGCCCTGGTCTGCTCGATCAGCGACCGCGAAAAGAGCTGGTCCTGACCGGTTTCCTTGAACTCGCGGCGCATGTCGATCAGCTCCACCTCGGGCAGCGGACGGTTCATCACGCGATCGCGCATCTCGATGCGCGTGTATTTGCCCTGCGCGGCGTTCTGCCAGCTTTCGAGCGACGGCGTTGCCGAGCCCAGCACAGCCACGGCCCCGGCCAGCTTTGCGCGCATCACAGCCACATCCCTGGCGTTGTAGCGCGGGGTTTCTTCCTGTTTGTAGCTCTGGTCGTGCTCCTCGTCGACAAGAATCAGCCCCAGGTTCGGCGCCGGCGCAAAGATCGCCGACCGCGTGCCGACCACAATCGGCGCATCGCCGCGCCGGATGCGCCGCCACTGCTCGCTGCGCTCCTCGGGCGTGAGCGCGGAGTGCAGCAGCGCGACACTTTGCCCAAAGGCCTGATCGAGCAGGCCTGCCATCTGCGGCGTCAGCCCGATCTCGGGAACCAGCAAAATCGACGCAAGCCCGCGGTCGAGAGCCTTCTGCATGGCGGCAAGATAGACGGCCGTCTTCCCCGAACCCGTCACTCCATACAGCAGAAACGGATGGAACGCCCCGATTGCGCCCGTGATCGTCGCCAGCGCGTCGCTCTGCGCTTCGTTCAGGCTTACCGGCGCCGCTGTGGGAGCAGCCCGCCCAGACGAAACGCCTCCGGCCGCTCCTCGATGCGCACCAGCCCGCGCCGAACCAGGGTTTGAAGCGTAGACGAAGGCAGATCGCGCCGCCGCAACTCGGCCAGCGGCAGCTCTCCGCCGCACGCCGCCAGCTCCGCCAGAATCGCCTGCTGCTTTTCGGTCAGCTTGGGCAGCCGCGTCTCCGGAACCAACACGGCAAACCGCTCCATGCGCCGCGCGTCGCGCTTCGGCGGCCGCGGTCTCGCGGGCAATCCACTTCTTGCGCACCATGCCGGCCAGCAGCGGCAGCGAGGCCGCCGTAGCCGTGCGCAGCGTGGACACCTTCACCGGCTCGCCCGAAGCCAGCCGCGTAAGCACGCGATGCTCCATGTCGTGGCTTCTCGGAAGAGACCTTGCGGCTGGCGGCGAGAGCGCGGTCTGGCGATTCCCTTCGCCTGGTCGCCGTCGATGCTGCCGGCCAGACATGTCGCGGCCCAGATCCGTGAGCCGGTAATAGACCGTGCGGCGCACCTCGGCCATCAGCGGCAACATGGCGCGCAGCACCTCGCCCAGCGGCGCCAGGTAGTACTGCGCGGTCCACTCCGCCAACTCCAGCAGATGCTCGCTGAGCAGCGGCTCCTCGTCCAGCACGGCTTCGAGGTACCGCACTTCGACCTCCGCCGGAGCCTTGGCGTCGAGCGCCGTCACCACGCCAATCAGCTTCTCGTTGCGAAAGGGCACAATCACGCGCGCCCCGCGCTGCGGCTGCTGCCCCAGCGCGCACGCCGTAGGTAAACGTGTGGTCCAGCGGCACCGGCAACGCGACTTCGCAATACGCAGGCATGGGAGACAAGATTCAGTGTAGGGGATACGGCAAGGCCGGGACCTTCGGCTCAGCACAAACCCCGGGTGCAATCCTTGGGGCGTTCATTTCCATTTAACCTGGGACCGCACGACTCAACGCACCTTGACGCTTTACAATTCAATCGTGATGAAGCCGAAGCCCGTTCTCACTGCCGTCCCCTGTCGCTGCCGTCAGCCCACGTCGCGCGCCGCACGCCCCATCACGCTCTCCATCGACATCGGCGGCTCGGGAATCAAGGCCATGCTGCTCTCGCCCGCAGGCAAGCCGTTCAGCGATCGCGAGCGCATCGTCACTCCCGCCGTGCCCACGCCGCGCGCCGTGCTGCAAGGCGCTCGAACGATGTTGCGCGCGCGTCTGCCCGGCTTCGATCGCGTCTCGGTGGGTTTTCCGGGCGTTATCAAGCGCGGCATCACATACACCGCCGTCAACCTGCATCCCAAGTGGGCCAACTTTCCTTTGCAGCGCGAGCTCGAGAAGCGCTGGAAGAAGCCCGTCCGCGTGGCCAACGACGCCGCCGTGCAGGGCTACGGCGCCGTCAAGGGCCACGGCGTGGAACTGCTTCTGACACTCGGCACCGGCATGGGCTCGGCGCTCTTCACCGATGGCAAGCTCTGCCCCGGCCTCGAACTGGGCCACCACCCCTGGCGCGAGAAAACCTATGAGGACTACCTGGGCCGCCGCGGCCTCGACAAGTCCGGCAAGAAGCAGTGGAACAAGCGGCTCCGCGAGGCCATCGAGCAGACGGCAGCCACCTTCAACTGGGACCATCTCTACCTGGGCGGCGGCAACACCAAGAAGATCGACTTCAAGCTGCCGAAGAACGTCTCGATTGTGTCGAACCGGGACGGCATTCTGGGCGGCGTGGCGCTGTGGCGGGACGAGCGTAGAGAAACAGCAGCATTCTGAGCTTGTGAAGCGAACCGGTCAGTTCTGCCCCGGCGCCTTCAGCCCCAGCTCCTTCATCGCAATCTGCAAATCCGCCCAGGCTTCTTTCTTCTGGCGCGGATCGCGGAGGAGAAACGCCGGGTGATAGGTGACGATGAGGCTCATGCCGCGAAAGGCGTGGACGCGGCCGCGCAGGCCGGCTAAAGGCTGGCGCGCGCCGAGCAGATAGGTGGCCGCGGTGGCTCCCAGCGCAACCAGAACCTGAGGACGCACCACGTCGATCTGGCGGAAGAGAAACGGCGAGCAGGTGTTGGCTTCTTCAGGCTCCGGAGTCCGGTTGCCCGGCGGCCTGCACTTGACCACGTTGGCGATATAGACCTCCTCGCGCTTGAGGCCCATGGCGGCAATCATGTTGTTCAGCAGTTGCCCAGCGCGGCCCACAAAGGGCAGTCCCTGCGCGTCCTCGTCGGCTCCGGGCCCCTCGCCCACAAACATCAGGCGTGCGGTGGGCGAGCCGTCGGCAAAGACGATGGTGTGGCGGCCCGTGTGCAGCGCGCAGCGGGTGCAGTCGCCGATTTCGTCGCGAATCAGTTGCAGGGCAGCGGCTCGCTCCTCCAGGGGAACGGCGGCAGAGATTTGCGGTGGCGCGGAAAATCCTTTGCGCGTCTTGATGGCGGGTTCCTCTCCGAAGATGTTTGTCCGCTGCGCCGCGGTCTCCGCTGCAGATTGCGCCGCAGCCGTAATCGCAGCTTGCAAGAGCCCCTCTCGTTCAGCCAGCTCTTCAGCTACGCTCCGGCCCAACTTGGGGTCATCGACTGCGGCGACAGGTTCCACATCTCTGCGATAGAAATCCGTTAACCCCAGGTCGCGATAGAAGCGCATGCGCTCAGTGAGAGCGTCGCGGGTGGCGGGATCGAGCGTGCGCGCGACAACCGGTCTCATAAGTACCTCAGCAGTCATTTTCGCCGCCTGTGAGACCCGCCAACAAGGCGGGGCTCAGGCCCTTCGTGTCTCGATACAGACGATTATGAGACCGGTTCGAAATTCATTTACTCCACAATCAACTGGCGCCGCGACGCTGCCGCGATGACGCTCTCTTCAAGAACGCGATCCTGCCTCGCCTGCGCTTGGTCCGGAGCTGAGTCCTGCCCTTCATCCATCTCGAGCATCACCGGGCGCCGATGGCGGAGCGTCAATATCTCATCGAGAATGCGATCGGCAAGCTGGCGCTTGGGCATCTCAGGCAGCTCGACGGCCGTGGCCCGCGTGAGAAATGTCGCCGCATTGGTGTCGGCGTCGATGCCCACGCCCTCGCCGGCCACATCGTTCACCACAATCGCGTCGGCGCCCTTCTTGAGCAGCTTGGCGCGGCCGTTTTCCATGCGGTTCTCGGTTTCGGCGGCAAAGCCCACAATCAGCTGCCCCGGCCGGCGGCGGCGCACCACCTCGGCCAGAATATCTTCAGTCGGCGCAAGCTCGACCGTCATCGGGCCCGTGCGTTTGAGCTTCTGCGCGGAAACATTCACGGGACGATAGTCGGCCACGGCAGCGGCCTTGATGACGAGCGTCGCCTCCGTCATGCGCGTGAGCACCGAGTTTCGCATCTCCTCCGCGGTGGTGACTTTAACCAGTTCGCAATGCGCCGGAGCGTGCAGGCTCGACGGCCCGCTGACAAGAATCACCTTCGCGCCGCGGCTGCGCGCGGCCTCGGCCAGGGCGAAGCCCATCTTGCCGCTGGAGCGGTTGCCGATGAAGCGCACCGGGTCGAGCGCTTCGCGCGTGCCGCCTGCAGTGACGAGCACTACTTCTCCGGCCAGATCGTTGCGGCGTCCGAGCGTGCCCAGCACGGCCTCGGCAATCGTCTCCGGCTCGGCCATCCGGCCCGCGCCTACCATACCACAGGCCAGTTCGCCCGTTCCCGGCTCCACAATGCGCACCCCGCGCTGGCGCAGGGTTTCAATGTTCGCCTGCGTGGCCGGATGGTTCCACATATTCACATTCATCGCCGGCGCCACGAGTACCGGCGCAGCCGTGGCCAAATAGAGCGTGGAGAGAAAATCGTCCGCGATACCGTGGGCAAACTTTGCCAGAATGTTGGCCGTGGCCGGAGCGACAACGAGCGCGTCGGCCCACTGCGCCTCGGCGATATGGTCAATGCCGTTCTGTTCGGCCGCGGCATCGCTCGCGTCCCACTCCTCCCACAGGCTGGTGATGACTTTGTGGCCGGTGAGCGCGGCAAAGGTGAGCGGCTGCACAAACTTTTGCGCCGCCGCGGTCATCACCACGTGCACCTCGACCGCCTGGCGCTGCAAGGCGCGCACCAGTTCCGCCGCCTTGTATGCGGCGATTCCGCCTGAGACGGCCACAATAACTCTCATGATTTCGATTGTAGTTCAGAAACAGGCATCAGGGGTCAGGTGTCAAGGATCAGCAAGCCCGTCCTGCATGAAGTTGCGATAGCTTGCGTATGATCCTATTGCTTTCCGCACCCATAATGCGCTAACCGCTGAGACCTGACACCCGACCCGTGAGGCCTCCCTGTTAGCTGAGCAGGATGGGGATGGCCGGGCCTTCGACCAGCGGTTTGGTGGCCTCGACCTCGTTCTTCACGTAAGCAATCTTGCCCGCGTCGATCTCTTCCTGCGCAATGCGGCAAGCCTTGTTGGAGCGCGTGGGGACTAGAGCCTGGGATCCGTTCTGCAGTTGGCGGGCGCGTCGGGCAGCCACCAATACCTTGCGATAGTTGGAATCGAAACTGGTCTCAATCGTCATCGGGGTCATCTCCAAAAGGAAGTTGTTGCTGGCCAGAGGTTCCGTCGATACCGAAGGCCTCCAGCACAGGTTTAAGCCGCTCATGCGAGTTCGATTGCAGGCAGGCTGCGGCGACCTCCAACACCCGGCGGGAGCGGTACGCTATCGCTTCGCCATTGCGGTAAAACCTCTCGGCCAGCACAATGGCTTCCAGTTGCGCTACCGCCCGGTCGAGAACGTCGTTGATCAAAATATAGCCGTAGTCGCGATATTTCTCAATCTCCCGGCTGGCCTCGCCCAGCCGCCGGTAGAGTTCGACTTCGTTCATCACGCCCTCGGCGCGGCTGCGGTTGCGCAGGCGGGTGCGCAGCACCTTGGGGTTCGGCGGCAGAACGAAGATGCCTACAGACTCATGCATTTTGGCGCGCACCTGCGCGGCGCCCTGAACGTCGATGTCGAGCATCAGGTCGTGACCGGCTGCCAGCGCCTCGTCGAGCGACTGGCGCGCCGTGCCGTACAAATTCCCGAAGAGC
>CAWCXX010000065.1:0-54677 GCA_963799445.1 uncultured Acidobacteriaceae bacterium
CAGCGCCCGATACTCGGCGATGGCCTCTTTCATTTTGGATTGGCCGCTGTAGCGGCGCCCGGCTGGGTCGTATTCCAGCAGGATCGCCAGGTCAGCCTGCGCGCTGTGGTCGTCGGGATCGAGCTTGATGGCCACGCGGTAGGCGTCGGCGGCTCCGGTGAGGTCGCTGCCCGCGCGCAACTCGCGGCCCACCAGGTCGTGCTTCAGGATGTCGGCCAGCACGCGTTCTGCCAGGGCCGAATTGGGATCGAGCTTGACCGCCAAGCGCGCTTCATCGCGCGCGGCTTCGCCCATTCCCGCATCGAGCAGCACGTTTGCCACTTGCAGATGATGCACGGCTGCATTGGGGTTGAGAGCGATCAGCGCGCGATAGCTGGCCAGCGCCTCACTCACTTTGCCTTCGCGGAGCAGGACCGCGCCTTCGGGCTCAAAGTTGACGAGAATCGCGGGGCCATCGATGAGCTCGGCCACTTGATTGCGCAGCTCGGTTGCCTCTGCCGCGGTGTAGCGGCGTTTCACGGAATCGAAGACCAGCTTAGCCGTCACCACGCCGTTCTTTTCCGCGGCAAATTTCTCCGTCAGCAGCGCGGGGCCAAGCTGGATGGTCGCGTCCTTGGGCAGCTCCTTGGGGACAAACCCGGCCGGCGGCACGATGCGGTAATTCCACTCGGTGCTGAAGGCCGCATTCAATTCCCAGTCCTCGGTGCGCGGCTTCTTCGGGTTATCGGGTCCGCTGGCCGTTTTCTCCGGGGTGTCGTCCTTGCGCTTCAGGTCGTCGGGCAGCGACTGAAAAATCCTGTCCACGCGGATGGCGGCCTGCGCGTCCTCCAGTCCGGTGTAGCCGCGCTTCGCCTTTTCGCAGGCGATAGTCAGTTGGAACGGCAGCGAGAGATCGGCGGGATCGGTGCGGTCAACCTTGGTCAGATCGTCGGAAAGATACTCCGCCTTGACATAGGCGCGTAGACCTTCGCGGGTGTCCTGGTCGGGCTTGTCGGCGTAAAAGGAGCGGAAAAACGACTCGAAGACGCCTTTGGGATCGGTGGTCTCGACCACGTTGGCCGGTCCATTTTCGGTGAGGGTGAACTCGCGAGTCTCCACCAGGCGATTGTCTTGCGATGACGACTCCGGCGTTTTCACGAGGGCGGTGGTCTCGGCGCCGGCGATCAGCGCCCGGCGTCCCTGGTCGCCCATCGGCAACTGTCCCAGATGAGCGTAGCGGTCGGTGGCGTCGATCCACAACGCCGGGTTGCCGGGAACATAAACGATGGCGTGGTCGAACAATCCCATGCCCGGCAGATCGACGGGAACATCCATGTGCGATTCGGCATTGAGCAGCGCCACATAGGCGGGGATTCCCGCGGAGCGAAGCATGGCCACCAGCAGCGTGGCCTTGTCTTTGCAGTCGCCGTATTTCTTGGCCAGAGTTTCGGCGGGGTCGTGCGGCACAATGGCAGCTTCGCCGAACTCGATTCCGGTGTAACGCACCTCGCGGTCAAGATAGTCGAGAATGGCAGCTTCCTTTTCCGCTTCTGTCTTTTTCCCGGCAATCAGCGGCTCGACGATGGCTTTGACTGCGGCAGAATCGGCGAAGCTATCGACAATCTTCGCGTACCCGGCCGCGATCTGCTGCCACGATGCTCCGGTCGAAAATTCGATCATCGGGTAGTTGACCGTGTTGTGCGGAAGGAGGGGTTCGCGCGAATCGACGCCTTCGAGAGGGCCGATGTCGAAGACGAGCGTCACGCGTCCATTGGCCTCGGTACGCACCGGCTTGACGCCGGGCAGTAGCAGAAGGTTGGTGCGCAACGGCAAAGCTGCGGGAGCATCAAACACCGCGCGGCTATGCGCCACAGGAACGTCTTCCTGCCCGAAGACAACGCGGCCCACGTGGCCGGGAACGAAGAGCGGCGCGGTTTCGGTCTCTGTGTACTCTTCTTCGACCACGACGCCGGGAGCGATGGCGGGAAAAGGCGCGCGCAGGAGCTTGCCGTCGCTGTAGATTTTGTAATCGCCTCCGCGCGCCGGGGCTTCAGTAATCGTTGTTGGGGTCGAGCGTGTGCACGGTGAAATCCGGCGCGATCACGCGCGCGCGGATGATGGGCCGGGCATCGTGCCAGGGCTCCCATCCCACAGAGAGAGAGTCCCATCCCTCGGCGCCCTTCTGCGTGAGCACCTTATAGATGAAGTGGCCTACATGCACCGTGCGTCCCTCTTCGTCGAAGGTGAAGCTTTCATCGTCGGCGAATTCGACCACATTGACGCCTTCGGGCGCTGCTACCGCGGATGCAGCCTGGTACAAAGCCTTTGGATCGACGGAGAAGTCGGGCGCGGTCCACAGGTCCGCAGTCGATTGCGCAGCCGCCGGGGACGGAGCCTCGGGCAATTGCGCGCGCAAAAAAGGAATTGCCAGAAGCGGCACAGCCAGAACAGCCAAGGCAAAACGTTGAGAACCAGACATTGTAGGCGAACATCTCCTGACCATCCAGAGTAACCCAGCGGAGGCTGCCACAAGCGGCTCCGCTGGTGGGTATCAGGGAAATCGCAGAAACATTTTTTGTTGATAGAACAGGTGTGATTTGGGGCAGCTCGGCGAGACTCGGCTCTTCGTCCCGTAGGGGCGAAAGGAAAATAGCCCAGGAGAACCCTGACCCTGAGCGTAGCCGAAGGGGAAGGGGCACTCCTGGGAAAGCCGGCATAAAAAGGAGAACCAGCCCCGTAGGGGCGGCGCGAATCGAATCGCGGCCAATAGCTGCTCCTCATGTGATTGCCCGGTGGTGGGCAGTTTCCGGTTTGCCGCTCCCCCGTCCGGAACCGCGAGATTCCGGGATTCTAGTCGCAAAGCCGACTTGCGAGGACCTATGAGCCATTAAAAAAACATTTCAGGGTCACCAGGAAACACCCCTACCTCTTCTGGCCTAGCACCAGCGAAGAGGGCAAGGTGTACTATTTACCCATCGCCTCGGTATGGACAAAAATACCACCGCCTCCTCAACTGAGAGTTTGGCTATACAAACATCCGCGACAGTAATTGGCCAAGGTCTGCTTAGCACGACTATGTTGGAGCCGCTGACCAAGGCCGTGACTCTGATCGCGATTTGCAGCTACATATGTGGGTTCCTAGAGCGTGTTTCATAAATAGGTTCGGCCTCAAGCTAAGTACTTACGCGTGAGGCTGGTTGGCTGATGAGCTTCTGTCATGAAGAAGCGGCAGAAGCTTGTGACGGATGAGCAGTGGGAGTTGATCGAGCCGTTGTTGCCCCAACCACGGCGCAGGAAGGACAACCGGGGACGGCCCTGGGCGTCGAACCGGGCTTGTTTTGAGGGGATTCTGTGGATTCTGCAGACCGGAGCGGCGTGGCGATTTCTTCCCGACGAATATCCCTCGCCGGCGACCTGCTGGCGGCGGCTGAAGCAGTGGCAGGACGAAGGCGTGTGGCTGGATGCGTGGCGTGCTCTGTTGGGCGCGCTAGACCAGGAAGGATTGCTAAAGTGGGACGAGACCTTCCTGGACGGCAGCTTCGCCCCAGCCAAAAAGGGGGCGATGCGGTCGGTAAAACCAAGCGCGGCAAGGGGACGAAGTGGATGGTACTGGTTGACGGTCAAGGTCTTCCGCTGGGAGTTCGGCTGGAAAGTGCCTCTCCGGCAGAAGTTACGCTTGCGGAAGCCACGCTCCAGGAAGTCCGCGTCCCGCGCCCCAAAGGCCGGCCGCGGCAAAAACCGAAACGCGTAATCGCCGACGCTGGCTACGACTCCGACCCGCTGCGTGAGCGATTGAAGAAGCGGGCCATCGAGTTGATTGCGCCCTACCGCAAGAACAACAAGCGGCGGCGCTATGAAGACGGACGTAAGATGCGCCGCTACAGACGCCGCTGGATCGTGGAGCGCACCAACGCCTGGCTTGGTCAGTTCCGCCGATTGCTTGTACGTCATGAGCATCTGCTCTCTACCTACTACGCCTTCTTCTACATCGCCTGCTTCTGGATCACGCTGAGGCGGTGTTTATGAAACACGCTCTAATCATCGTAATCAACGAGGGAAGGCTTGGATTCCTCGACGCCAGCCTGCTGAAGGCAAGGGCGGTCATTGTAGGCGGCGCATTTCTGGTTCTCGTAGCGCTCCCGATTTCTTACTCCCGAGGAACCTACATCGCCAAGAATGAAAATGAGCCTGAAACAGGGCTCCAGGCTGCCGCCCGTTCATTGCTAGGGCTGGCCGATTATTTCGCCGCATGCTGGGCGACCTGGATATTGATGTCCTACTTCTTCGTTGGAAGCTCCCCCACCACATTTTTCTCCTTTAGCAATTCCGCAACGCTGCACGACCGACTCGGTCTCGCCGCATACATGCTCTGTATTATCACGATTACAACAAATGGCATGATTCGGCTCAATGTCCATCGCGCGTATAGGAGATCGCCCAGAGCCTGGATCACATACAGCGTGTGCTGCTTTACAGCCCTGGTTCTATCCGCGTTGGGACTGCGAAGTTGGCCCTCACTCGTATACTTGGCCTGGGGACTTATCACCTCGGCCATTTTTCACTCTCACCTCAGAGATTGCCGGCGCGGGGCCGCGCGGCTCAAGAGGATGGCCTACGTGGCCTTATCCCTGACCTGCATTTCGCTCTATGCGGGCCTTATTTTTCCTTCGGTAAAGGGAACCTGGGGAGGCGGCGCGCCCGTTCCTGCCACTATAACCGTCTCCAAATCTTCAACGGCGCATCCTGGCGAGAAACTGCAAGTCTACATGCTTGAGGCTACGGACTCAGGATTCTACTTCCAGTTATCTGGCCAGAAAACCGTCACATTTCTGCCAAAGGCATCGATCGACGCGATAGATTTCACTTCCAGTGGCGGCCTGTGAAAACGCGTGGTCGGAGGGATGAAATGCTGGATGATTGTAGCCACAATCCTTTAGAGGGCTGGACACATGGCGACGGAAGAATCGACTACTGGCGACCCCCTGCGATCCGGGCCTGATGCCGGCAAGGCTGTTGATCTGCTCGTGAAGGCTACTGTTGTCCTCGCGGCGGTCCTTTATGGATTCGGCTTCCTTGTCATCTCTATCCACCTATACAGCTACGGGATCATGGAGATGAATCTTCTCCGTCCGAAGGTGCTCGGTGCGGGGATCTGGTTCCTCTGCTTCACCGCTGTACCCTTCGTGCTCGTTCTAGAGGGGATTACGGTCAAATTCATACACATGTCGCCTCAGCGTGAAAGCTGGCTGCGTAGGCGTAGCACAGGATTCTACTTCTCTGCCGTGTCGTGCTATTGGCTCGGAATGATTCTTGCCGGTAGCGCTTTCGACTTCCAAAAGGCCGTGCAGCCAAGGGGCCCTTCGACCGGGACGATCATGCTCGTAATGCTGGTCTCCGGAGTACTGGTCCTTGCAGACCAATGGGCGCGCTTCCCGCACTGGGTCGCAGTGCTTGCTTCGACTGCGTTCGGTGGCCTACTGCTCTATTGTGGTTTTAGAGACATGCTCTCCTTCCACGGGGAATCTGTCGCGTCCGTAGCCTTGTGGTTCATCGTACTTAGCTATTTTGCCTCAATAGAAATGCAATCAAGGTCTTGGAAGCCTCAAGTAGGCAACTGGAAGCAGAGCCTCGCGCTGTGTCTCACCGCCGTGGGCGTATTCGCGACCCTCTACTACCCACATATCAAACCCTCATGGGGGGGCGGAGCTCCCTCTCCCGCAACCATCTACTTTGCCAAGGACTCGACTATACTGCCAGGTCGGAGCGTCTCCGCCGATATCCTAGACGAGGTAGATGGCGGCTTTTACATAATTGGCGGAGGCGACAAAAAGGCAACGTTCATCCCGCGAAGCGAAGTTGCGATGGTCTACTACTCCGACGATGCCTCGGGGTCCTTCGCCGTCAAGGTAAAGTAACGCTGGAGCCTTCGGGGCGGGTGGCCCCGATCCCTCGTTCCTTTTCCCGAACCACAACGATGGTGGCCCCGGTCCCTCGCTTTCGGGGACCGGGGACGGAAGCGCAGACCACGGCAGACAGCCCCGGCAATCGGCTTGTATCGCCCACTGCCTCATCGTTTCTGAAGTCAAGCGCCCATTTCTCACGCCAACTGAATCCAAAGGACTTAATTAAGTTGTTTCACTGCAGATTAGTTCCGCAAATTTCCTAAGCTTGTCTTAGGCTCCAGGGAGAGCTCGGGAACGGACCGAAAATTCTTGAGCCTTCCAGCCCCGTAGTGCCTGGTATATAGCCGGCCCATAAGTGCTTTGTTTTCAAATATGGGAATACGGCATATAGGGGGCGGGGGTGGTTGTCGCAAGGGGTACGGACCGGGCAGATAGCTGACAGATTGAACCGGGCGCATCTCCGACACTTCGACGGACGTACAACGTACTATGCCCTCCCGGCTGTCCACTGTTCACTGCTTCGCAACCGGCGCGCTACTCACCACACTCGCGTGGGTGAGCTGCGGCTGCGGCGCATCATCCTGATTCTTCACCAGGATTGTGATCCTGCGGTTGGAGGGGTCGTAAGGATTGTCTTTCACGCGCAGGAATTGGTCGGCGTAGCCGCGCACCTGCGTCACCTGATCGGCGCGCACGCCGTGCTGTTGCAGCAGGCGGCGCGCGGCGTTGGCGCGGTCGGCCGAGAGCTCCCAGTTGCTGTAATTTGTGTCGGTGGAGTATTGCGCGGCGTCTGTGTGACCCTCGATCAGCAGTCGGTTGGGCAGGGTTTTGAGTTCGGCGGCGAGCAGCGCGAGGAGTTCCTGCCCGTTTTGGCTGAGTTGCGCGCTGCCGCTCTGGTAGAACGTCCCGTTCTTGTCTTCCAGCAGCTCAATGCGCAGACCCTCCGGGGTGATGGTTATCTCAATCTGCTTGATGAGCTTTTCCAGTTCCTTCTTGGCCTTGATCTCCTCTTCGAGTTTTTCTTTCAATTCTGCGAGCCGCTTCTTATTCTCATCGGACGGGTCAACCACGACGCCGTTCCCCGCCGCCGTGGTGCCGAGCAGGCTGCCAGTTCCCTTAGGGTCGTTGAAATATCCGGCCACGGCTTTCTTCACTTTTTCGCTGGAGCCCATCAGCCACAGAACGATGAACAGCGCCATCATCGCGGTGACGAAATCGGCGTAGGCGACTTTCCAGGCTCCGCCGTTATGCCCGCCGGCGTGGCCGCCCTTCTTCTTGATTACGATGATGGGTTGCGCTTTAGTCGCCATTGTTACCTGGGCCCTAGTCCCTAGTCCCCGCTTTTACGCCGCGGCCGCTTCGGCCGGCTCGGTCCTGTTCTTGCAGGTCTTCTCCATCTCGTCGAAGCTGGGCCGGACGTAAGCAGGGATTGCGCGCCGCCCCATCTCGATAGCGATCATGGGCGCCGAGCCTTTCAGAAACGCCAGCAGCAGGACGCGCAGCACATTGAGATATTCGTTGTGCTCGCCGGCAGACTTGCGCATGTTGGCGCTTAACGGCCCAACGACGCCATAGCACAGCAGAATGCCGAGGAAGGTGCCGACAAGTGCCGCCGCAACATGCTTTCCGATCTCGTCAGGCGGACCGCCGAGGGAACCCATCGTGATCACGACCCCGAGCACGGCGGCCACAATGCCCAGGCCGGGCAACGAGTCGGCCACCGTCGAGAGCGCATCCACGGGCTGAATCGCTTCGTGATGATGCACCTCCATGTCCAGCTCCATCATCTGATCCATGTCGAACGGCTCCACGCCTCCCGTGATGACTGTGCGCAACGTGTCGCAGACAAAGGCCCGGGCATGATGGTCGTTGAGGAACGATGGATAGTTTTTGAACAGCTCGCTCTCCGCCGGCTTTTCCACGTCCATCTCGACGGACAGCAGACCTTCTTTGCGCACCTTGTTCAGGAACTGGTACATCATTTTGAGCGTGCTCAGGTAATGGTCCTTTGTGAAGGGCGAGCCTTTGAGCGCCGCGGCGAGCCCCGCGGCGATGTCCTTCAGAGTGCGGATGGGGTTCGCCACCAAGAGGGTTCCCGATGCCGCGCCCGCAATGATCAGCAGTTCGGCGGGCTGAACAAGGACTGACATGTGGCCCTTTTCCATCAGGAAGCCGGCAATGATGGCGGCAAAGACCAGGAAGATGCCTACGATGGCGAGCATGTGGAATCCTCCTTCGCAGGCGTTGCCTCGCTGCTGACCGGCGCGGAAGTTGCCCGGTTACCGCCCTCCCGGCTGCTGGATATCATGGCCTTGCGTGCGCTTTCGAGCAGTTGCGCCAGCGTTTCGGCGTCACTGCCGGCAGCCTGTGCCGCGCCGATGCTCACCGTGAGCGAGACGCGATCGCCCCACCAGCGGAAGTCCGCGGTCCTCGCCAGCCCGGCCAGGGTTCGCGCATGTGCCGCGAGCATCTCCGCGCTGCGCTCGTGGGCCACAACGAGGAACTCGCCGTCGCTACAGCGGCTCATCTCCTCGGCCGGACGGAGGCCCTGCGCCAATGCGTGCCGCACCTTTTCAAGCATCGTCCGGTGGGCGCCGGCGCCATGCGTCTTGCGTAGCTCTTCTGCCTGATCGATGCCGATCCACAGAACACCGAATGGCGGACCGCCCCGCGCGAAGTCGTCAAATGCAGTTTGAAGGCGCTCTTCAAGCTCGGCACGGCTCTCCTCTGCGTCCGGGCCCTCGCCGGTTTCGCTGAATGGCAATGCATCCAGACTTAGCGCCGGATGAAAGATCGTGGCGGCGCCAATGCGCTCACCGAGACCGTCGCGCAGAACCAGCATCCGCGCGATAACGGGCACGCCGTGCCCCAGCTTGTGCCGCGCGTGGACCAACGCCCGGCGGCCCTCTGGCTGCTCTGCGTCCGCCCGCAACTCCTCATTCAGCTTTCGCTCCAGCAAAAGCGGCTCCAGGCCCTCGGGAATCGGCTGCGCCAGCAACTCCATTGCGGCGTAGCCGGTAATGCCTTGCGCGGCCTGGTTCCAAAAAATCACTTTGCCTTCCGTGCCGAAGACAGCAATGCCATCCGGGAGGCTGTCCAGTGCGGCTTCAAGAAGTTCGGTGCGATCGGTCATGCAAGTCTCTCCGGCGCGGTTTTCAAAGTTCACACGTGCCGACAAACACGCTCCGGGCGGATGCCGGTTCCGGAGTTGAGCGGGCGAAAGCTTCTGGTTCTTTCATCGGCACACGGAAGGCCGCCTTGATTGCTGTGGATCGCAATGTAGAGATTGGAATTTACTCATCACGGAGATTGGCGCGGTCGGGGAAATCCGCTGAGGAAATGGATGCAGGAGGCTATTGCAACCCTGGAAGAATCCCCCGCCGACAAGGGAAATCAGGATGAAGGGGGCAGGACCGTCATACTGAGGTGGCTTGCCGGCTAACGCAAAACCAGAGATGCTGTAAGCCGAAGCCGCAACCCTCAAGCGGCGTTTTCGCAAGGAAAACGCCACCTTGCACAGCACCCAGGATGCCTCGTAGCAACTGTGAAAATGCCTTAGAAACTTCTGACCCACTCAAGGATGGAGCGCATACCGATTCCGCTGGGGCCTTTGGCGATATAGGGGCGGGAATCCTCCACCCATGCCACGCCGGCGATATCGAGATGAATCCATGGCGTGTCTTCGGCAAAGGTATGCAGGAACTCTGCGGCGTTAATCGCTCCGCCCCAGCGTCCGCCGGTGTTCTTGATGTCGGCGATGTCGGATTTGATCAAGTCGGCGTACTCAACGCCCAGAGGCAGGCGCCAGAACTTTTCACCGGAGACCTGGAGCGCGGCGTCGAATCTGGCGTAGGTGGAGTCGTCGTTGGAGAATGCGCCGGCGGTGACCATCCCGAGGGCAACCTTGATAGCGCCGGTGAGCGTGGCAGCATCAATGAGGTGGGTGGCGCCGAGTTGCCGTGCGTAGGTGAGGCCATCGGCGAGGACGAGCCGGCCCTCGGCATCGGTATTGATGATCTCGATGGTCTTGCCGGGCTTGCCGGGAGTGAGCGGCATGGCTGTTTGCACGTCGCCGGGCTTTTGCGCCGTTCCCGAGGGCATATTTTCGGCCGCGCAGACGATGGCAATGACGCGCACCCTGGGCTTGAGCAGGGCGATGGCGCGCATCGCGCCGATCATGGCCGCGCCGCCCGCCATGTCGTATTTCATCTTTTCCATGTTGTCGGCAGGTTTGATGGAGATGCCGCCGGTATCGAAGGTGATGCCCTTGCCGACGAGGCCGAGAATTGGGCCGTCGGTGACGCCTTCCGGCGTGTAGCGCAGGACGATGAGCGCGGGCGGCTCCGCAGAGCCCTGCGCGACGCTCCAAAAGGCGCCCATCTTGAGCTCGTGCAGCTTTTCGGTGGAGTGGACCTCGCAGTCGAGGCCAACCTCCTGAGCCATGAGCGCGGCGCGCTGGCCGAGGATGGTGGGCGTGAGCTTGTTGCCGGGTTCGTTGACCAGAGATCGGGCAAAGTTCTGGCTTTCGCCGATGATGACACCCTCGGCGAATGCGGATTCGACAGTCTTTGGGCCAGCGCCGGCGGGAGCAGCAAGGGTGAACGACTGAATGCTCTGGTCCTTGCGGTCGCTGCGGTAGGTGTCGGGATCGAAGTCGCCGATGAAGGCGCCCTCGACGGCTGCTCGGCCGCTGGTTGCGGCAGGCAGGATTTCGGATGAGGGGAGTGCGAGAACGAGCTCCCGAATGCCGCGAGGCTTGGCAAAGCGGACGGCGGTTCCGGCGGCGTCGCGCACGGAGTGGACTGTGGCTTTGGCCAGCTTGCCGAGGCCGACGATGAGGAGCCGCTTGGCGGCCAGACCGGCGGGGGCATGCAGGAGGACGGTTTCATTGGCCCCGGCTTTGTATTCGCCGCTTGCAAGCACGGCGGCCGCGGCTGCCTGGACGGAGGGGTCGGCAATGAGCAGCGTGGGCTGGGGTTTGGCGTCGGGGCCCTTGGCGGTTTGGGTGTCGGCGGCGAGGACGGCGAGCAGTTCTGTTGTCAATGCCGGAAAGTGGGGTAAAGGAAAGTTCAGTCCGCATGGAGCTATTTTATTGGAGCGGGGCTAGCGGAGTTAGCGGAGTCGGGAGCCGAAGCAGCAAGGAGTAGCGCGATATGTCATTTATTGAGATTATTGACATTTAATATATCTATGACATATAATTGAAATATGGCAAAATATGTCACAGAGCATGATATTGTCACAACGACACTGAATGACAACGGACGCATTGTGATTCCTGCGGAGATTCGGAAGCAAATGGGCATCAAGCCTGGCGATACGCTCTTTCTCGCTATTGAAGGCGATGTGCTGAAAATCGAATCGCAACGCAACAGAATCCGGCAAGTTCAGGAGAGCCTGCGACACCTGATTCCGCCTGACCGCGTCCTTTCGGACGAGCTGATTGCGGAGCGGCGCGAAGAGGCCCCGGGACGAGGAGGAACGGGAATGGAGGAGTGGCTAATGGCTAAGTTCTGACCGTCGTCCTTGATGCCTCTGCGCTGATGGCCCTGATCCGCAACGAAGCGGGGGGCGCGAAGTTGGCTGCCTGTTGGTCGCGGCGCCTGTCTCAGCACGGTCAATCAGGCCGAAGTGCAAACCAAGCTGGTTTCAGCGGGCCTCGACGAATCGCTGGCCTGGTGGCACATTGCGGAGGCTCCAATGCCCTATCTGTCTCTTTCGATGAAGATCAGGCCCGTAGCCGGCGCTGAAGTCATCCAAACGTCTCGGCCCTATGGTCTCTCGCTCGGCGACCGCGCCTGCCTGGCGCTCGCGATCCAGCGAAAGCTACGGTTTACACCGACCGATGCGCAAGTGGAAGAATCTGGCTTGGGGATCGAGGTCGAGGTGATCCGCTGAGCAGGTACGACCGATGCGCGATATTTCTCAGCGCCCCATGCGGTGCTTGTTGGCGTTGATGGCGGAGCGGGCCTCGCGGTCGGCCTCGCGGCGGCGCTCGGTTTCGCGCTTATCCCAGTCCTGCTTGCCCTTGGCCACGGCCAGTTCGCATTTGACCCGGCCATTGCGGAAATAGAGGCGCGTGGGGATGAGCGTATGCCCCTTGATCTGCGTCTTAGAGAGTAGCTTGCGAACCTCATCGCGGTGCAGGAGGAGTTTGCGGGTGCGGGTTTCATCGTGGTTGGCGATGTTTCCGTGGGAGTAGGGCCCGATATGCAGGTTGAGCAAAAACGCCTCGCCATCCTTGATGAGGCCGTAGGAGTCTTTGAGATTGGCCTTGCCCTCGCGGATGGACTTGACCTCAGTGCCTCGGAGGGCCACGCCGGCTTCGAATTTCTCGAGGAGAAAGTAGTTGTGCCCGGCGGCGCGGTTGTGCGCGGCGTCGCGCTCGCCACTGGCCACGGGGTCGCGGGGCCGGGCCGGCTTTTTCTCGCCGGGCGCGTCTTTGGCAACGATCACGTGGCTGGTTTGGCGGGCCATCGGGGCGTTTCCTCGAATCTTCATCCTAGCATTCCGGTGATTCCGGAATTGCGCTGGGGCGGGTTTCGGTGTATAGGGGCGGAACTTGCTAAAATGAGGCAGCGTTTTTCTGAGAGGATCGGCACGGAGAATCTCATCGGGAAGCCCGCCGGAGACGCGCACCGCAGCCTGCAAGGGCCTGCTTTGGGGTGCGCGTGCGGACCCGTGGCAAAGTCGGGGAGTAGGATGAATCGCCGCACGCCCGCTCCGGCCGCCGCCGGAATCATGACATCGAGAACCCTATTCGCCCTGATGCTGTTTGCCGCGTTGGCCGGCATAGGCTTGCCGGGCGCGAGGGTTTACGCCGAGTCGGCGAACACCGACTTCAAGCGGGGCCAGGCCGCCGAGGCGCGCGAGGACTACGATGCGGCCTTCGATGACTTCCAGAAGGCGTTCAACAAGGATCCCAAGGATGCGCGCTTCAAGATCGCGCTGGCGCGGGTGCGGGTGACGGCCTCCTCGGCGCACATGAGCAAGGGCCGCAAGCTGCTGCAGGCGGGCGACACGCAGGGAGCGCTGGCGGAGTTTCTTCATGCCGCCGAGATCGACCCCGGCAACGAGGCCGCACAGCAGGAGATTGCCCGCGTGCGCCAGAAGCAGGGCGAGACTGCGCCGGCGCCCGAGATCGGCCTGCCCGAGCCGCCCGCCGAGCAACAGGAGCTGGAGTCGATTGGCGCTCCGCCGCAACTGAAACCGGTCACAAATGAACCGCTGTCGCTGCACATGACCGAGGACGCCAAGGTGGTTTACCAGGCCGTGGGCAAGGCCGCGGGCGTGAATGTGCTGTTTGACCCGGACTATCATTCCAGCCGCATTCAGGTGGATTTGAATAACGTTTCGATGCTCGATGCGCTGCGTATTGTGAGCGTGATGTCGAATACCTTCTGGCGCCCGGTAACGGGAAATACGATCTTTGTTGCGCAAAACTCGCGGACCAAGCGGCAGGAATTGGACGAGCAGGCGGTGCAGACCTTCTATTTGACCAATGCCTGGCAACAGAACGACCTGAACGATGTGAGCACAGCCCTGCGCAACGTGATGCCCAACGCCAAGGCGTACCCGGTGCAAAGTCAGAACGCCATCGTGATGCGGGGGACGCCGGACGAATTGCTGCTGGCGCAACAACTCATCGACGACCTGGACAAAGCCCGCGGTGAGGTGGTGGTGGACATTGCGGTGCTGGAGGTGAGCAAGAACTGGGAGAAGACGCTGGGTATTGCCTGGCCCAGCAGCGTTGGGGTCTCTTTACAGCCGAACTGCGCGGCAACCAACTCGTGCGGCACCAGCAGCAGCTCAAGTTCCACAACCAGCACCACGACCGCCACCACCACGAGCCCGACGCTGTATAACCTGGCGCACCTCAACTCCACGGATTTCGCCGTGAGTGTTGGATCGGCCACGCTCAATCTGCTATTGACCGACAACAATACCAAGGTTCTGCAGAGCCCGCGCATCCGCGCTACCGACGCGCAGAAGGCGACCATGAAGATCGGCTCGCGAATTCCCATCGCGACCGGGTCGTACCAGACCGGAGCGGCCACCGCGCTGGTGAGCTCGCTGGTCAACACGCAGTTCCAGTATCAGGACGTGGGCGTGAATATCGAGATGACCCCCAGCATCCATTACGACCACGATGTGACGCTCAAGATCAAGATCGAGGTCTCCGCGGAGAGCGGAACGGAGACTATCAGCGGCGTGACGGAGCCCATCATCAGCCAGCGCGTGGTGGATCAGGTGATCCGCCTGCGCGAGGGCGAGGCGAGCATCCTGGGGGGCATTCAGAATAAGCAGGAACAGAACAACTGGACCGGCATTCCCGGGCTCAGCGCGATTCCCGTCCTCAAGTACATCTTCGGCTCCAAAGATCACATCATCCAGGATGACGACATCGTGTTTGTGGTGGTGCCGCATATCGTGCGTTCGCAGGAACTGGATCAGGCTAATCTGCGCGTGATCGATACGGGCGAAGGCCAATCCATTGATCTGCGGCACACGAACCAGGGAACCGCACCTGCCGCGCCGGCAGTTGCGCCCGCGGTGCGGTCAGCCGCGGTGGAGCACCCGGGGGTGGGAACACTTCCGTCGCAGAGCGCGATCGCTGCTGCTCCCGAGATGCTGGCGCAGTTACGCGCCGAGACAGCGTCTGGTGGAAGTCCGGCAGCCGTCGCGCAAGCGGCGGTTCCGCCACCCAGTCCAGCGACTCCTTCTGCGCCGGCTCCTGCGCCGGCCTCATCGTCAGCTAGCCAGCCGGCTCCCGCTGCGCCTGCCGCGCCGCCCGCTGCTGGGGCCAGTTTTGCGCTGAACGCACCGGCTGGGCCGATGTCCGCCGGCGCCAGCTTCCAGGTTCCTGTGGTGCTGAACGGAGGCGCGGATACCGCTTCGATCGCGCTCCAGATGCATTACGATTCGACGAAAATCATGCTGATCAACGTGGCTGCGGGGGACTTCCTGAGCCGTGACGGGCAGGCTGCCTCTGTGATCCATACCGACGACCCGGTAGGGAATCTGACCATCGTCGCCTCGCGTCCGCCAGGAATACGCGGCGTGAGCGGCGCGGGCGTGGTGTTCGTTCTCACCTTCCAGGCCAAGGCCGCTGGCCCGAGCAATCTAACCGTTGCACGCGCCTCCGTGGTGAACAGTGCGCAGCTGCAGGTGCCGGTGGGAAGCGCGCAGACCAGCATTGTGGTGAAGTAGGGGGCAGCGCCGATGATTCCCAGATCTTCGAGCTTTGCCCTCCACCGCCGGATACGGCGCCGCGAACGGGGCCCCCACAGACAGGTTTTTGTCTGTGGGGTGAGGGAACGTGGCCTGACGCTGGTGGAGCTGATCGTCACGGTTGCGATCCTGGGTATTCTAGCTTCGGCGGCGATCCCGGTTGCGCGCTTCCAGGTGAAACGGCAGAACGAACGCATGCTGCGCTACGATCTGTGGCAGATGCGCGACGCGATCGATAAGTACAAGGATGCAGCGGACAAGGGTGCTTTCATGACCAAGGTGGATAGCCAGAACTATCCGCCCGACCTGGAGACGCTGGTGAACGGCGTGGACGTGCAAGGCAAGAAGCTGAAGTTTCTGCGCCGCATCCCGGTGGACCCGATGACGGGCAAGGCGGAGTGGGGATTGCGCTCGATGCAAGACGACCCGGACTCGACTTCCTACGGCGGGCAGAGCGTCTTCGACGTGTATTCGAAGTCTCAGGGGACGGCCCTGGACGGGACCAAGTATGCGACGTGGTGAAAATGCAAGCTGTTCGCCATTAGCTATTAGCCGTTAGCTCGGCTGTGGTGAGGACGCTTTGCCGGGACAGAAAGGCACAACGCGGCAGGAGCAGCTAAGAACTAAAGGCTAAAAGCTAACGCCTAAGGGACAACATTTTGCGCAGGCATCATACACAATCCGGCTTTACGCTCATCGAGCTGATGATTGTGATGGCCATCATCGGCATCCTGGCCACGCTGGCCGTTCCCAGCTTTATCGTCGCTATCAAGCATGCCCGGGAAGCGGTGCTCAAGGAAGACCTGCAGACGATGCGCTCGGCCATCGATTCCTACACCATGGACAAGCAGAAGGCGCCGCAGTCGCTGGACGATCTGATCCAGGACGGCTATCTGAAGAGCGTTCCCGAAGATCCCATGACCCACAGCAAGGACACCTGGGTGACCGACAGCAGCGAGGCCATGTACTCGCTGGACGAGACCGAGCCCGGTATCAATGATGTTCACTCCGGTTCTGAGGCGACGGGTTCCGACGGCCAGCCTTACTCTTCTTGGTAAATTCAAGAGTGAGGAGTCCGCTACGGCATTTCTCCTTCACACGTAGCCTTTTGAGGGGGAGTGCCAGGTTGCGATTTCTTGAGGAAATCGCAACTTGAGAGTCGAGGCTTCGGGATACATCCGAAGGAGAAATGCTTTATGCCGGCGATTCGCACTCTGGCCAAACTCGTGTGCGTGACTGTGTTCTGCGTCTCGCTCCACGCACAAACCGTGAATACCATTTCCATCCGTCTGCTCGACGGCAAAACCGGCCTGCCCGTGGAGGCCTCGAATTTCCTGGTGAAGGTGGATCACCACGACACCGAGCACAACGATTGGGTGCGCATGAACGACGATGGAACCGTGATGGTGACGGTTCCCGCCGATGCAAAAGAACTATCGGTGAAGGCCACCTACAACCAGTCGATCGACACGTACATCAATTGCGACGCCGCGAAGGAGAACGACAGGGAAAGGGACATCTGGTACCCGATCTCCGACATTTTGAAGTCAGGGGTGGTGGCGCCCAACGAATGCAGCAAAACAATCTACACCGCCAAACCAGGCGAGTTTGTGTTCTTTGTGCGGAAGCGGGACTGGCGGGATCGGCCGGATGAATAGCCAGGATGGGCATTGCCAGCCAGACCGAACCACGGAGATCAGCAATCTTGGCGCTCGAACCTCCATCCTCCGCCGCTTTCGAGTTTGTTGAACTCGTAGCGCGAGCCTACGCGGGCTTGATTCAGACCGCTCTCGCGGACCGGGAGAGGGGACTCGGCGGCAAGCTGTTCTACGCCGGAGAGCTCGACGGCGAGGGCCGCGCGCTGGTTGTAGCAGCCAACATTGCCGGGGCCGCTTCGCTGGTTGCCACGGCGAATCGCGCCGCGCAAAAGCAGGCCATCCGCGATGGCGTTGCCGATTTTCTGGTCAATTCGCTTGATGAGGCCTTGCGCATTCTCAAGAACCAGCTTCGCAAGCGCGAGACAGTCGCCGTGTGCTTGGGCTTAGCGCCCGAGGCCGTCGAGCGCGAAATGCTGGAGCGCGGCGTACTGCCCGATTTGTTGCGGCGTGATGTCCGTATTGCTCCATACCACGATGCACTCATGATTCGAGAAGGAGAGCCGCAGGAAACCGATTTCAAGAAGGTGCCTGCTCTCGTGACGTGGCGCGTGGACTCAACTCTTCCTGGTTCGCTGGCGCAACTGGATGCAATCGCGCTCGAATGTCTGGAGGCAGATGCGTGGGCCTCGCGGCGCTGGCTGCGGCTGGCTCCGCGCTTCCTTGGCCGCATGGCGAAAGGCTTGCGCCTGCTTAATTGTGACCGTGAGTTCGCCGCCCGCTTTTGGGAGCAGGTGGGGCAGATAGTGGATCGCGGCGAGATTCCGGTTGCATTTGAAATCCGATCGCTCTTTTCGGGACTTCAGGATACCTTTTGGTTCGATCCCGAGAAACCTGGCGGCGCAAACTAGCTTTCCTCTATCGCGCAGCCGGCGCCTTCAATGCGCGACCAAAGCTCTTTCACTCCGTAGCCTGTCTTGGCTGAGACAGGCAGAATCTCATTCAGCTCGTGCCCTTTTTTGAGCGCCGTTAGATTCCGCGTGCGCTCATTGCCGCTCAGCCGGTCCACTTTTGTAGCGACCACAAGGAACGCCCGCCCCGCCGCGCGCAGCCAGTCGAACAACTGCCGGTCGCTCGCTTGCGGAGGCACATTCGCGTCCACGAGGCAGATGCACAGGGCCAGCCGGTCGCGGCCGGCAAGATAGGGCTCGATGAAGGCGGGCCATCCCGCCGAGATAGACTTCGAAATCTTGGCGAAGCCGTAGCCGGGCAGATCCGAAAAGATGAGCTTGCGCTTATGTCTCTGGTCCACGAGAGCAAAAAAGTTGATGGCGCGCGTGCGGCCCGGCGTTTGAGAAACCCTGGCCGCCTTTTCGCCGACGAGCGCATTCAGCAGGCTGGATTTACCAACATTCGACCGGCCCAGAAAGGCAATCTCCGGCGCGCCAGCCCTGGGAAACTGCGCAGCGTCGACCGCCGAGAACAAAAATTGTGCCGTCAATCGCATCCTGATCCCTGCAATCCTTCTGATCAGTTTACGTGGAGAGGTTGCCGGCGCAGCCACCGCTCCGAGACGGCCAGGGGGCGCGACCGGTCAGTGCGTAGCGTGGGACGGCCGCCAGCAAAGCGCGCGTGTAGTCCTGCTCAGGCGCTGCGAGCAGACGATTGCGGGGGCCGGTTTCAACAATCTGCCCAGCGCGCAACACGGCCACGCGGCCAGCCACCTGCCCAACGACGGCGAGATCGTGCTAGATGAAGACCATGGCCAGGCCGTACTCGCGCTGCAGCTCGCCTAGACCGGATTAGGAGTTTCCGTAAGGAACCCGAGAATGTGCGGGGTGCCCCTTGGGGGTTCTTCAAAGGTTCCTTAAAGGGGCGGCTCACCTGGTGAGACGCCCCGGTGTGTTCACTTTGGTCATTGCTTAGTAGACTGTCAGCACGATCGGGTCAGTAGAGCAAGTGGAACCGCAGGTGTAAGGTATACCTGGGCTGATTGTCGTAACACCGCCCGGGAGCGTCACGGCCAAAGTGTGGCCTTCCGGGGCGCTGATGCTGGAGTACTTATCAATGGTCAGTGAGGTCAGGTAAGAGGTGCGGGTCACCACCCATTTGGAATGGATCAAATTGACGATCGCACCGTTGTTGATTGCCGCCGACGGAGTATTGGTGACCTCGCCCAGTTGCTTATATTCCGTGGAATTGATGCTGATTTCGTCAGGATACCCGGAATTGTCGCAGCAGTGGTGATGTGCTGACGAGGAAGTAATCGCGCCGGTGAGAGTGGAGTTAGTTAATTTGACATACATGTTTTCTTCGGCGAGCCCATGTTCGTTACCATTGGGGTCAAAGGTCCAGCCTGTTGAGTTATAGAAATCGCCCACCAGTTGGATGTTGTTGAGGTCGGCTTCCGCGGGGCCAGTGGGGGTAGGGAGTCCGGGGCCGCCCGCAGGAAGGGGCGTGGTCAGCTCGGGGGTCGTCGCAGTGACGTCAAAGGACGGATCCCTTGTGGGGGGAATCGTGGGCTCCACGTAAACACCGTCGTTGATCATGTACGGCCCCTGAGCGCCGGGGTCGTCGTCGTCCATCACTTGCAGGATGATCCCGTTCCCGGGGTTCAACCGGGCGCCCTGGGAGCCGTCTATGGTGATCGCGATAGGTTCGTTGCTCTTGTCAAGGAACGTGTCTTCCTTGGTGTTCATGATGGCGCCGCCCGACACATTCACGATGCCCAACGAACTGTGCCACATGACACCGAAGCGCCTCGAGTTTATGATGGTGTGCTTTACGGGTAGGGCCGCGAGTTCCGCGGGGGTGAGGCCGAGGTTGAGCCCCATCGTATTACTTGCGGATGGCGCAGAGTTAAGGGCCGCTACCAGTGCAGGCGTGCTGTCGCCGTAGTAGACCACGCCGCCCGTGTTGATCGTTGAGTAGCTTCCTACGTCGAATTCGGTGCCCAGCAAATACTCGGTAGCGTTGCCAATTGCATACGTCCCGTATCCTTCATTACCGGGGGTGATGGCGACCTTGCTGTTGACCGCGACGAGTGTGCAGTCGGAGCCGGAATCGGTGGAGAGGACCCCCCAGCTATCGGAAGCGATCGAGGAGTTGATGTAAGCGGCTATGGAGCTTGGCCCGAGAAGGTTGGTGGCGCGGACGTTGTCATTGCCGTTTATGCCCAGCATCCAGGGGATCGACATCATATATTGCTGGTTAACGGTTTGTGTATAGCCTGCAGGCAGCACGCTCTCCATGGTATAGATGTTGGAGTTCTTGACGACCACGGTGCTGCCACCGTCGGCAACAACGGCGGTGCGAACTACGCCGTGGGTGAAGACATCGGCGCCGTCCACGATGAGTTTGGTGTCGGCGCTGTTGCCCTCGATGGCCGCGCCGTAACCGACAAAGTCGCTACGCCCATCGCCGAGGAAACCAATCCTGACGTTCTTTACATTCCAGGTTCCACCAGCAGCATAGATGCCGTTGAAGTCCTGGCCGGCTGAATAGATTCCTATGTTCTGAATGGTAAAGTCGGACAGTGTCCCACCCATTACGGCCGAACGAACGGAGCTGGCGCTATCAATGCCGCTGTCATCGAGATAGAGGGCTTGGCGGAAGGGATAGGATAGAGTTGGAGATCCAGGGGGTCCTGGTAATGCGAAATACACCGTGTTGACATCGGCCACCGTGAGCACGACGTCGCCCAAATAGATGCCAGGCACAAATTGTGTATTGACCCCGAATTGTGAATCAGGAACCGCTGTAGGGGCTCCTATTATCAGTGTTTGTCCCGTTTCCACCCCATTGACCGTCAGGGTCAAGGTATCGCCGCTGGGAGCCACGAGACTGCCGCCCGGCTCAATAATTAGTTTCGACAGATGCATCGTGCTGCTGACAAGATACGGCGAGTTGCTGGCATTAACTGTCAATGTTTGGGCATTCACCGTGAACGGCACTATAAGCATCGCCGCACCGCATACTGTTGCCCAACTAATCAGGAATTTTCTTGCGATCTTCATGTCAGTTTTCTCCTTTCCACGTGATTGTTTGTCATGACACCGATTTCTGCCAAGTTTCATAAATGGGCAGGATCGTTGTCGTTCCGCTGGTGTCTTTTGGAAAATGGAAAAGCCCGGCAGAGATATTCCTGCCGCCGACCCTTTCAGTTGAACTTGCTCAGCTGTTTATCCGAAAGGTGAACTCCTGGATTTCACACCTAACTTTGGATTCGTGTGCACGGTGTTCTGCTTTGGGCACATAATGAGTTGATCTGGAATTTCCGTTTTGCCTTTCGGCTGCGAATCAACATACCCCCATTTGCCTCCGCTCGCGATTTCATTTGCATTAATTTCAAGCCCAAAAGCCAAGTCGTGCGCCACATGGCCTTTGCCGGCGCCAAGAAGCCATGATTTGCACCATTTCGAAGGGATTTCTCGGACACCCCTAAACGCCCTCCGCCGTCCAGATTCTTTGGGCCTGGCTGCCGCACCTCTCCGGCGCGCAGCGGCAATACCTCCATCCGCCGCAACCCGTGTCCGAACAAGAGGCGCGTGAGAGCCCTCTCCGCCAGCGGTAGCCAGTAGGAACTGGGGCGCGTTCCAAGCCGCCCGCTGTTTTCTCCAACCGCCGCTGCAAGCTATGGATTATTGCATTCGGATTCCCCTCGGCAGCACCAGCCGTAGCAGGTTGCTCTTGTTCCAGAGAAAGTTCGCGCCTTCTGGGGAATGCCACCGGCATTTTCTCTCCGGGAGCGACCAAATGGGAAATCTTTCTTTGCAATAGGCAGTATTGGTGAAATGAATCGTCAAATCGCTGAGCTCCCAGGGCTATTGGTTGTAAGCCGGAATTTCCCTTTTGCCTTTCGGCTGCGAATCAACATACCCTCGTTTGCCATCCGGCGCAATTAACTCTATTGCTTCACGCCGTACCGGGTCCGCCATCTCGATCACTAGCGGAGATTCGGTTACAAGTTTGAGTTGAATCTGCCGGCGGATTTTCCGGGACGTTAAGACAGGAAGCGCTACCCAAGCGATCGCTTGCCCGGCCCAGCATGGCCTTGAAGAGTAGCAGTCAACAGCGAATAGGTTGACCGTCATGCGAGTGATCGTGCGTCGAGAATTCCTGTGCTACCTTCCCAAGCGCGAGGTATACCTTGCGCGCTTGCCGGCGCTATCGATTCTCTGGACGGCGCAGCACGGCAGCAATTCATCTTACCTTGACAGCTCTTTGTTGGCGATTATACAAATGAGTTAATTCACGGCCGCCATCATACCCGGCCGATGGTTTTCCCCAAATGCAGCGTGCGATCAAGTGCATGATGATGCGTGGAGGCACCTCCAAGGGAGCCTACTTCCTCGCCCCGGACTTGCCCGCGGATCCAGTTGAGCGAGACCGTCTGCTGCTCTCCGTCATGGGGTCGCCCGACCCGCGCCAGATTGACGGCATCGGCGGCGCGCACCCGCTCACCAGCAAGGTGGCCATCGTCAGCCGGTCAACAGATCCGAGCGCGGATATTGACTTCCTTTTCGCTCAGGTTAGCGTGGATGAAGCCAAAGTGGATACCACTCCCAACTGCGGCAATATACTTGCCGGCGTAGGCCCCTTTGCCCTTGAGCGCGGTCTCTTTCCGGCATGTGATCCCGAGACGCCCATTCGCGTTCGCACCGTCAACACCGGCACTCTGGCCGAACTCATCGTCTCAACACCCGGCGGCCGGGTACAGTACGCCGGCGCGGAGCGCATCGACGGGGTTCCTGGCTCTGCCGCTCCCGTCACCATCAACTTTCTTGACGCGGAAGGATCGGTTTGCGGTTCCCTGCTTCCCACAGGGCAGGTTTGCGACCGGGTTGCAGGCGTTGCCGCTACGCTGATCGATAACGGCATGCCTGTGGTAGTCGTCGCTGCCGCCGATCTCGGCTGCTCCGGTCACGAAGATTGCGCAGCGCTCGAAAGCAATCGCGATCTTTGCTCCAGGATCGAGGAGATCCGGCTTGGGGCCGGCCGCCTGATGGGCCTGGGGGATGTGTCCTCTGCCGTCGTCCCAAAGGTTGCTCTTGTCTCCGCTCCCGCCGCTGGCGGCGTCATCTGCACCAGAAGTTTCATTCCCAGGCGCTGCCACGCGTCTATCGGCGTTTTTGCCGCCGTTTCCGTGGCCACAGCCTGCGTGCTGCCGGGTTCGCCCGCGCACGCGTTAGCTCAACTTCCTTCAGGCCGCGTCAAGCGCATGGCGATCGAGCATCCGGGCGGGCTCTTTGAAGTGCGCCTTGTGGTAGGGGGCACAGCCGAAAAACCCCATGTGGAGCGCGCCGGCGTTGTGCGCACCGCCCGCGCTCTTTTCGATGGAGTTGTCTTCGCACACGATGAGGCGCCGTCATGAGCCGCACAGCATTCCTGCGCCGAGACTTCAACTCCGTTCAAACCCCGCTCGAGTCGTCATTCGCAGCAACCACACACCTGGAGGACCTCCTGTGAGCAATCAGAAGTGGGCCGGCAGCGGTCTGGTGGTCAGCGCGCATTCGGCAGATTTTGTGTGGCGCGCCGGAGGCGCAATCGCTCTCTATGCCAGCCGCGGTTGGCGCGTCAAAGTAGTGTGCCTGTCCTTTGGAGAGCGCGGCGAAAGCCAGAAGCTCTGGAAGGACCCGGCCATGACCCTCGACCGCGTGAAGAAAGAACGCCGCGCAGAAGCCGAGCGGGCGGCCCGGATCCTTGGCGCTGCTGAGATTGAGTTCTTTGACCTGGGCGACTATCCCTTGCGTACCGACATGGCCGCACTCGAGCGGCTGGCGGATGTCTACTGCGCGCTGCGCCCTAATTGGGTTCTGACGCACTCTCTCGACGATCCCTATAACTTCGATCATCCCGAGGCCACGCGCTTTGCGCAGGAGGCGCGGGTTGTCGCTCAGGCCCATGGCCGCAAAGGCGCGGCCGCGGCCATCGGCGCGCCACCGGTCTTTCTCTTCGAACCGCACCAGCCTGAACAGTGTGGTTTCAAGCCTCAACTCATTCTCGACATCTCCGAGGTCTGGGACATCAAGCGCAAGGCCTTTGAAAGCATGGACGCGCAGGAGCATCTCTGGGAGTACTACACACGCGTTGCGCTTCAGCGCGGCGTTCAGGGCGCGCGCAATTCCGAACGCAAGATGCAGTACGGCGAAGCCTACCAGCGCGTCTTTCCCACCGTAACGGAGAAATTCGAATGAAGATGGGCACAGTCATCCGGACCATTCCGCGCGCCGGGGCTACGGTAATCGCCTCGCTGCGCGAGCACGGCGTTGCCACCGTCCATGAAGCAATGGGCCGGACCGGTCTCATGAAACCCTGGATGCGCCCCATCTATCCGGGCGCTCGCATTGCCGGCAGCGCGGTTACAGTCCTCGCCCATCCCGGCGACAACTGGATGCTCCACGTTGCCGTGGAGGTTTGCCAGCCGGGCGACGTGCTGGTGGTCGCCGTCTCTTCCGGCTGCACCGACGGTTACTTCGGCGAACTGCTTGCCACATCGCTCGCGAGCCGCGGCGTATGCGGACTGGTGATCGACGCCGGCTGCCGCGATGTTGCCGATCTCACCCGTATGAAGTTTCCGGTCTGGTCCAGGGCAGTATCCGCAAAAGGCACCATCAAGGCCACTGTCGGCTGCGTCAATATTCCCGTTGTCTGCGCCGCAGCTTCCGTCACTCCCGGAGATGTTGTGGTGGCCGACGACGATGGTGTGGTCATTGTTCCTGTCGATCAGGCTGCATCCGTTGCCTCTGCCTCTGATCAACGTGCCGTTCGCGAGGCGGCGAAACGCAAGCGTCTGGCCGCTGGCGAACTCAATCTCGACATTGAAAAAATGCGTGAAAGACTCGCTTCCGCGGGCCTCGTGTACTATGAATCCCCCGATGAGGCGCGGCAGAACGAAGAAAAGGAGAGGTCATGAGTTATCAACCGCAATTTGGCGACATCGTCCATCTGGCGCACGTCGAATTGTACGTCCCCGATCTGGAAAAAAGCGTCGCGTTCTTCAAGAACATCATGGGACTGCATGAGGTCGGCCGCGCAGGCCAGTCGGTCTATCTGCGAGCCTGGGGAGATTACCAGCTTCACACTTTGCAACTCACCCAGCATTCCACCTCAGGCATGGGCCATGCAGCATTTCGCACCCGCTCCGCCGACGTACTCGATAAAATGGTCCAGAATCTGATTGCGCACGGCCACATCGGCGTCTGGCTTGAACCGGAGTTCGGCCAGGGGCGCACATTCCGCTTCGAAACTCCTGACGGACACCGCTTCGAGCTCATGTACGATCTCGAACGCTTCGTTCTTCCCGCCGGCGAGCTACACCCCTTCAAGGCTCTCCCGGATCGTTACTTGCCCTGGGGCATCGCGCCCAAACGCCTGGATCACCTAAACCTGCTTGCCAGGGAAATACAACCCTGCCGGGAATTCTGCCGCGACCTGCTCGGCATGCGCGTTACAGAGCAGATTGTCTTTGAGGATGGGGAAGTAGGCACGTGGCATGCAGCGAACAGCAAGTCGTACGAACTTGTCTTTGTAAAGGATGCAAAGGGCGCCCGGGGCCGCTTCCATCACCTCACTTACTTTATGGACAGCCACGAAGACGTCCTGCGCGCCGCGGACATCCTGGTGGAAAACGGCGTCGCCATCGAATACGGCCCGCACAAGCACAACATCGGCCAGAGTATTTTTCTCTACTTCTTCGAGCCGGGCGGCAACCGCGTAGAGATTGGTTCCGGCGGCTACCTGATCCTCGATCCAGACTGGAAGCCAGTGGTCTGGTCGCGTGAAGAGCGCATGAAAGGGCAAGCCTGGGGCCTGCAGACTGTCAGCACGTTTCACACCTACGGCACGCCGCCTGTCGATTGAATTCCACAGAGAATGTTCTGGAGATTCTTCGCTGGATAGGCAACGTATAGATGCAACTGACCTCAGGAATCGTCAGGTGAATGTGAAGGTTTCGATCGGCCTGACAGCTATTCCATGAGCCTCCAGTAGCTCTCGCCGGCACAACTGCGGCAAATGGTCTGCCCGTCTTTTACCATCTCGCGCTGATTCAGAATCTCTTCGCCGCATGCAGAGCAGTTGACTCGCACGCCGGGCTTGCCGACGATTGCGCTCAGATCCAGGTTGAGCTGCACCGCCTGAAGCCGGATCATCTCTTGATTCTGAAGGACCTGATAAGCCTCGAGTTGCGCTTGCCAGCGGCTTGCCGCATCGGGTGCGGTTGCCGCAGCGCGCAGGCGCGCGTCCGGCTTCGCAGACAGGCGAATCGCTCGTCCATCGTATGTGTCGACAAAAGTAACGGCCACTTTCCCGTAATCGGCCAGGCGCATTGTGCGGTGGCCCATCCAGCATCCGGTGGCCACGCTCACACCATCGGTAAAACAACCGTCTGTCTCCACAATCGCGAGCAGGCGCTTGTCCCGCTGAGGCAATTCGATGGGGAAGAGTTCCGCCGCGTAAAGCCCCATGCGTACACCCAGCACCTGGCGCGGACAAAGATGCTTGTGCCGTGCAGATGTCTGCGCAAGCATCTCCGTAAGCTTCGGATTAACCTCGACCGTCTCCATCCAATTTCGTTCCCCTCTGCCTGCAGCCAACGCTGGGGCGAGATCTTCTGCTTCGATTGCCATCGCCGGCGCCTTATCCAGCACGATCAGGTTTGCTCCTGTGGCGGCAGTGGCCTGTTTCTTCGTGACTTCCGCACCGTCCCACATCGGGCGAAGATGGTTGATCGTCCGGTTGTGATGATCTGTCACGGTCATTCTGAAACCATCCCGGACAGCGCGTTCCTGCCCTTGGGCGAAAAAATCCGGCGAAGAGACTATACCGTACCGACTCTTTCGATCAGCTTGGCGCGGCAATCCTTGAGCGCAACCTCCAGCTGGGGCATGGTGTCGTTGAAGCGCACCGAAGGAGTGGGAATGGAAATTGCGGCGATTTCTCCCTCCGGGCCGATGATCGGCGTGCCCACGGCGGAGATACCCAGCGTGTGCTCTTCAAGGTCGTAAGCAATGCCGGTCTGGCGGATTTTTTCGATTTCCGCCTGCAACTGTCTCCAGGAACTGAGCGAGTTCGGTGTGAATCTGGTCAGGTGGATCTGCTTCTTCATCTTCGCCAGCACGGGATCGCTCAATGCGGATAGCATTGCCTTGCCATTGGCGCTGCAGTGGAGCGGAAAAGAGACACCGGTCGCGGAGACTGCGCGCAATCTGTGCGCGCCTTCAATATGGTCCATGAAGACGGCTTCGGCGCCCTTCAGAAGAGCCAGGTCCACCGTCTCGCCGGTTCTTTGCGCCAGCTCTTCCAGACAGGGACGGGCGATGTCCACAAGTCCGCAGCGCACAGAACGGGCGATTCTGACCAGCGCCGGCCCCAGACGAACGCCGGCCTGGGGCGAAGCGGCAATGACAAAGTTCTCGCTGTCCAGCGCCGCCACGATGCGCTGCACCGTGGATTTCGGCAGGTTGAGCTGCCTGGCCAATTGTCCCAGGCTCAATCCCTGGCCGTTCCCTTCCAGGGCACGCAGCACATCTGCCGCGCGCGCAATAACCTGAACGCCCAAGTGTGAGTTGCGCAAGTGTGTCGTTCTCCTCAAAAGAATTGCGCAGCCGAGCCTCTACTGTATTGCCTGCGCCGGCCCTTCCGGCTCGCTTACTTCTGTTCACGCTTCCTGTTCGCTTCGAGCAGGTAGCTGCTCAGCCGCGTGCGCACCGCCTGCATCTTCTCTGGCGTCCAACCTTCATAGAATCCGTTACCGGTCTTAAAGCCCAGATCGCCCTTGAGGACCTTTTCGATCAGGTACGGGCTGGGAGCCGGCAATGCTTCAATGTGAGCCAGGATGCCGTTGTGAATCGCCAGCGTCAGATCCAGTCCCACCAGGTCCGCGTTCTCCAGCGGCGCCAGCACCGGCAAACGGAATCCGAAGCTGTTCTTCACGCACAGATCCACCGTCTCTGCGTCGCAGATGCCGTGCTCCACAATCGAGACGGCCTCTCTCCACAACGCGTGCTGCATGCGATTGGCCACGAATCCCGGCACGTCCTTCTTCACGTGCACGGCCACTTTGCCGGCCCGGTTCAGCAGGTCGATGCAGCGCTCCACCATTTTCAGGTCGGTAAACTCGGTCTGCACCACTTCCACAAGCGGAATCAGGTACGGAGGATTCCACCAGTGCGTCCCCAGGACGCGGGATTTGTCGGTCACCTTTGCGCCGATCCCGGTGATTGGCTTCACTGATGTGTTGCTGGCTAGAATGCAGTCTTTGCCGGTGTATTTCTCCATCTCGACAAAGAGATTCTGCTTGACTTCAAGGTTCTCCGACGCGTTCTCGAACACGATATCCGCGCCGCGCAGGCCCTCTTCCAGGGAGTCGTACAGGCTGATGTTTTCGGCCGCGCTCTCGTCTACTCCGAACACCTTGAAGTTGGCCCGCGCCTTCTCGTGGGACTGCGCCAGCACATCCTTCTTACAGTCATGCAACGCGACAGAATGGCCTCTGGCGGCGAATACCTCGGCGATGCCCTGCCCCATCATTCCGGCGCCCACTACCGCTATCTTTTCCATGGCCGTTTCTCTTGTTTTCGCGAATTGATCCGCTGTGCCACGACAGCCCGCCTCCGATTCGGCGACGGGCTGCCATGTCGGTTGAACTGAGCTACATGGCTCCGTACTTGTAAAGCCGCGGCTCGGCGGGGACAAGCTCGCTTTCGTCGATCTCGGCGGCGCAACGAACCATGGAGCCGTCACCCAGGTGCCACCGGATCGGCAAAGCGAAGAAGCGGAAGCGCTTGCCCTTCACCTTATCCAGATCGCCGCCCAGGTTCTCAACGCCCACGACGCCGTGGCCCAGCATCGTCTTGTGGCAGGGCTCCCAGGTGCCGTAGCAACCGATGGCCTCAAGGGCGCCGAACTTCTCGTCGTAATTCTTCTTGCCATGCACCTTGATGTAAAGGTCCTTGTCGAACTCGGCATAGGCTTCCTCGCCGAACTGGTCAATGTACTCGTCGCAGATCGATTTGCCGCTGTAGCCCTCGAGCTTCATGCGGGTTCCGTTGTTACCCATGGAAGTGTGCAGCGGGTGATCCAGCGCCTGCTGGTCCACGGCCACGACTTTCACCTGGTGCTTTACGAACCACTTGCCGGCATCGATGCCGGTGCCCAGCGAGTAGTGGTAGTACTCCTTGCTGTCGTCGAACTCGCGGTGCATGCCGGTGTTCAGGCACACGACCATGCCTTTCAGTTCCGAGGGCTTCATGCCGGCGCGAGCAACCGCGTCTTCGAGGTCCTTGGGCATGATCAGCTTCCAGCGATCGACCTTGATGTCGAGGCAGACAGCGTCGCCGCAATAGGCGTCCACCGCCAGTTCATGCGAGTAAATCGCGCGGCTGCCATCGAACATCCGCTCCATCACGTGGCGCGGCGCATCGGCGTGCGTTCCGGTGTGCATGGTGCACTTGATGGTTTGAGTCAGTACACCACCCTTCGCCATGCTGTGCATAGGCGCGATCTCAGGCTTGGAGAAGTACGGCCACAGGGGCATGTCTCCAAAAAATGGGTGGCTAAGATCTACGAAAACTTTCTTTCCCATAATTCCCTCCGTTAAGTTCGGTGCAACGATTTAAGTTCCCAGATTCGGCCCCTGCCCCATCCTTGCGCCCTTCTTCTGCCGCAAGGATGAGAAGTACGAAACTGAACATCTTCCGGTCAGAGACCAGGCTCTTCCCGATGGCTCTTCCAGACTCTTGCGGCGGCAAACACCCCGGCGATGCCCTGCCCCATCATTCCCGCGCCCACGATCGCAATTCTTTACGTGGCCGTTCCTTTTAGTCCTGCCTTGTTGACACCGGCGCATGCGCCAGCGCCGTGTTTAGTTGGCCCAGTAGCCGCCTTCCACCGCAACATTGGCGCCGGTCATAAAGTCGCTGGCGCTCGATGCAAGAAAGATGCAAGGTCCAATGAAGTCATCCGGTTCACCGAGCCGGCCAATCGGAAGACGCTTCAGGAAGTTCTTGTAAACAGCACTCTCGGGATCGAACATCCATTCCGTCAAGTCGGAACGGAAGACGGTCGGGTTGATGGTGTTCACATTGATTCTGTGCTTCGCGGTCCATTCGCAAGCCAGGGACTGGGCCATGAGGTCGATGCCCGCCTTTGCCGTGCAGTAACCCGTGTAGCCGGCCATGCCCATTTTGGATCTGGCAGAGGAAACCAGGACCACCTTGCCGCCCTTGCCCTGGGCAATCATCTGTTCGCCCACATACTTGCAGAAGAGCCAGGTACCCTGGACATCGGAGTCCATGATCTTCTTCCATTCCTCCAGAGTCTGCTCAACGATTGGCTGCGCATGATTGTATCCGGCCGCTGTCAGCAGCACATTGATTTCGCCGAACTTTGCCACTGTCTCCTTTACGACCTTGATCACATCCGCTTCGACAGCCGGATCGCCGGTGAAGTAAGAGCATTCAATTCCATGACGTTGAAGTTCGTCGCAAAGAGCCTTGCATTTCGTCTCTCCGCGCCCTGTAATTGCCACTTTCAAGCCAGCCAGGCCGTAACCGAGGGCAATCGCCTTTCCCAATGCACCTGTGGCGCCCGTAATGAGTGCAACTTTCCCTCTCACATCGAACAATTGGTTCACAAACTGTTTGTCTACCATTCTGTCTTCTCCTATCGAGTTAGGACATGATGACGAACATCGCGGATATCGCCAAATGAGGACAACCTGGCATTCGGAAGCCTATTGCTCCTCTGGTGCGCGGGCGTTCAGAGCGGCTTCACCACGCATGAACCAGCCGTGAATCCGCCGCCGTCGTACAGCGCCTGCCCGGTTGTTACGGCTTTGTTGCCAGGATCACGAGCACTTCGGCGGGCTTGCCGCCTGTGATCACCATGTCGCGCTCTTCGCCGGGCCCAATGTAAAGAAGATCGCCGGGCTCCAGATCGTGCTTTTCGCCGTTCTTGCCGTTGCAGGTCATAGTCCCGCTCATCATGAAGTAAATCCGCTCCAGTGGAGAGGCTCCCATCGAACAACTTCCGTTGGGTTGAAAATACGAATAGTTGACCATGAAATGCTTGGCTTGCTCGCCGGTAATCTTCTTGATGCCGAAGACTCCGAAATGCCCCGGGGCCTCGTAAGCTGTGCCCTGTGCATCTTTTACCTTGATCATCGCGTGAAATCCTCCTTCAAAAAATGCGTTCCGTTTCGACTTGAACCCCGTGCTACAGGCGTTCGACAGCCAGGGCCGCGCCCATGCCGCCGCCGGGGAGGAAGTGAGTCAGGCCCGTCCGGAAGGTCTGGATGCCGGACTCTTCGCTACCGGGCAGTTTCAGGGCAACCATATTGCAATGTTCCGCTGCCAGATAAGGCTTAACGTTCTTCAACCCCACCTTTTTCGTGCTCCTCCCTCTGGATTTGGTTACCGAAACTGCGGCGCCCTGCATCATGAACGGAGGCCCATCAATGACTGGGCGCCGCAGTATTCCAGCGTTCCATATGTATTGTATTACGATACTGCCGTATTGTATTGTGAGCAGTATTCTCCTCATCACCAAGCTTTGTCAACTGGAAAATTTGCGCTCCGGGCTCTATCTTGTGGATAAGCCCGGAGCTCCTCAAAAGCTCTGCCGGGGGAGAAAATCCACGGTTGCAATATGTACCGTTTCTCAGTACGATAGTATCGCATCGTGAGTAATATATTCGAAGGCAGTCTCCTACCCCGGAAGGTCGTTCCCGAGGCAGGCACTTCTGAGCCATGTTGTGCAAAGCGCACCAGTCGCCCGGAGAAGACTGCTGACGAGTTCGTGCCGTGCCGGAAGGGGAATACAATGGCAGAAATACTTGTCATCACCTGCGCACTCGCCGGCGCCATCACGGTACCCGCACAGAACCCGAATCTGCCCCACGCGGACGCGGCATTCAAGGCAAGCGCACGCAGGGCAGAGGCAAGATCACCTTTCCAAAACCGGAGGCAGCATGAGCATGAATGAAATCGTCATTGCATCGGCGGTTCGCACCGCAGTAGGCACTTTTCTGGGAACGCTGGCAGACATTCCGTCAGCCAAGCTGGGTTCGACCGTAGTGGTCGAGGTCCTGCGCCGCGCTGGCGTTCAGGCCGGTCAGGTAGATGAGCTGATCATGGGCAGCATTCTCACCGCCGGATTCGGCCAGAATGTTGCCCGGCAGGTTGCCCTTGGCGCGGGCTTGCCGCAAACCACGCCCGCCTACACCATCAACAAAGTCTGCGGTTCCGGGTTGAAGTGCGTCATGCTCGCCGCGCAGGCCATTCAATGCGGCGACGCCGACATCATCGTGGCCGGCGGCGTGGAAAACATGTCGGCGGCGGCCTTCCTGGCTCCGGGAGCCCGCAAGGGCTACCGCATGGGCGCGGTGCAACTGCTCGACAGCATGATCACCGACGGCCTCACCGACGTCTTCACCGGCGCGCACATGGGCATCACCGCCGAAAACGTGGCCGCCAAGTACGGCATCACCCGCGAGGACCAGGACAAGTTTGGCTGCGCCAGCCAGAACAAGGCAGAGGCAGCGATCACCTCTGGGCGCTTCAAGGATGAGATCGTGCCGGTCGAGATTCCGCAGCGCAAGGGACCGCCAGCGCTCTTCGAGCAGGACGAGCATCCCCGCTTCGGCACCACGATGGAAGCACTCGGCAAGCTGAAGCCCGCCTTCAAGCCGGATGGCACCGTCACCGCCGGAAATGCCTCAGGCATCAATGACGCCGCCGCTGCCGTCGTCGTCATGAGCGCTGCCAAGGCAAAGGAACTCGGCATCAAGCCTCTGGCCGTGATTCGCAGCTACGGCGTGGGCGGCGTCGATCCCTCGATCATGGGCATCGGCCCGGTTCCGGCTTCGCGCAAGGCCCTCCAAAAGGCCGGCTTGAAAATCACCGACCTCGACCTCATCGAAGCCAACGAAGCCTTTGCCGCGCAGGCTGTGGCAGTGGGCAGGGATCTTGAGATCCCCGCTGAGAAGCTGAACGTCAACGGCGGCGCCATTGCATTGGGGCACCCTATCGGTGCCTCGGGCGCGCGCATTCTGGTCACCCTGCTCTACGAGATGCAGAAGCGGCAGTCCAAACTCGGCCTGGCCACGCTGTGCATCGGCGGCGGCATGGGCGCGGCTATGATCGTCGAACGAGCCTGATATTGCGTATTCTCCGCATTGCGCCCGGAACCCTGCGCGGATTCCGGGCCTTTTCGGCCTTCGAGGCCGAAAGTCCCACCGGACCCGCCGCACCGGCAAGTTCGTGGCTTTCAAGAACCGAAGATTGGCTTTGGTAAGAGCAGTATCCCGTGAACAAAGAGAGAACGAGATGGATCGCGTAGTCATTACCGCCGCTGTTGACGGCCCGATTGCAGTCCCGAGCGACAATCCGAATCTTCCCTGCACCCCCGAGCAGTTCGCCACACAAGCCAAACAGGTTTATGAGGAAGGCGCTTCGGTGATTCACATCCATTCCCGCGGCGCCGACGGCCTGCCCACCTCAGACTACGGCCGCACCAAGGAGATTCTGGATGCGGTTCACGAGTCCTGCCCGATTCTGACGCAACTCTCCACGGGCGGCTTCTTCCCCTACGAGGAGCGCGCCCGCCTGGTCGAGTTGAAGCCGCGCATGGCCAGCCTCAACCTCTGCACCATGACTTTCGGCAACAACGAGTTCCGCAACCCGCCCCTCGAGGTGCGCAAGGTTGCTGCCCGCATGCGCGAACTGGGTGTCAAGGGCGAGCTTGAGATCTACGACACCGGCCACCTGGAGTTCGCTCTGCGGCTTCTCAAAGAGGATTTGCTCGTCGAGCCGCTGCAGTTCTCCGTGGTTCTGGGCGTGGTCGGCGGCGCCGCCGCGACTCCTGAGAACCTGAACATCCTTGTCAGCCGTATGCCCCCGAACGCGATCTGGCAAATGATCGGCATTGGCAAGGCCAACCTGCCGCTGACCACCATCGCTCTGGCCATGGGCGGCAACGCCCGCACGGGCCTCGAAGACACGCTGCAGCTCACCAAGGGTGTGGTGGCAGACAATCCGTCGCTGGTCCGCCGCCTCGTCGGCGTCGCCAAGGCCATCGGACGCACCCCGGCTACCGTCGAAGAGACCGAGCAGATGCTCCAGCTCCCGAAGATCAATTGAGCTCTGGCAAAATCTCGCCGCTCAAGCAGCAAGGCCCCGCATGCGCGGGGCTTGGTCATGGAAGAGTTTTCTGCTGCAACCGCCGTTTTCTCCTGCCGGCGTTCCGGCAGTCCACGAAAACATGGGTTTATCCGAATCCGGAGCTCTCCGGCAGTTCCCGCCCAAAGTGGCTCGCTACACCCCGACCATCACGTTCGATGCCTTGATAATCGCGCTGGCTTTCGTGCCCTTCTTCAGGCCGAGTGCTTTGACGCTGGCTTTGGTAATGGAAGCGACGACTTTCGATCCCCCGGGTAACGTTAGAATTACTTCGCTGTTGACTGCCCCATCCTGCACCTTTGACACCACGCCTGGAAGCACGTTGCGCGCGCTCAGTTTCGCGCCATCCATATCCGTGCCCATCATGACTTCGGACGCCTTCATCACAGCGAAGGCCGCAGCGCCCTTCTTCAATTTGAGGGCGTTCGCGCTGGCGTTGGTAATGATGGCGGCAATCTTTTCGCCGCCTTCAAGCTTCAGATCGATCTCGGCATTCACGGCGCCCTTTGTGACCTTCTCAACTGTCCCGGCAAGCTGATTGCGTGCGCTGATCTTCATCGTACAGCCTCCTCTTGTTCCTGATGCCATGCGGGCGTCCGCCATGGCGGACACGCTCATGTGTGGTGAAGCATACCTCACGCACGGTTGCGCTTGCAATGAGATCGCGCGGAGGAATGGCAGCAAGACGATACCGATTGGGAAAAGTTCGGGGCTTCGCGAAGCGTCCACTTAACATTTGTCCGCTTCACAAAGCCCCAACTACGATTCAAGTTGGTTCTTACCGGAGTTAACTCCGCGTTTCAACGATTTCTAGAACCGGTAGCGCATGTTGATGAACCAGTTACGGCCCTCCTCGGGATATTGCAGAACATAGTAATAGTTGCGGTCGAGAAGGTTCTTCACGCCTGCCTGCATCGTCGCTCCCTTATAGACCGGGACAGTGCCGGCCAGATCCCAGGTTGCGAAGTGCGACATCGGAAGAGCCTCGATGTAGAAAGTGCTGCCGCTTTTGTAGCTCTCGACCGCCTTGTTGCCGCCCTCGTAGCGAATGCTGGAGGTCAGCATCGCATTGTAGGGCAGGCGCAGAGTCGCCGCAGCCACCGCCTTGTTCTTGGGAAGATCGGTCGGGGTAAGGCAGGTGTTGTCGGGGATTGTCGTTGTCGTTGGAGTTCCCGTGCCAACGGCCAGATAATCTCCGCTGCCGCAGGGATAGCCCGTAATCGGCTGGCCTGCAAAGTTGAAGCCGGCGATCTCTTTGTTGACATACGTGTAGCTGGCGTCGAAGGTCGCCCGGCTCACGGGGGTTGTGTGCAACGAGAGCTCGGCTCCCTGGTGGGCCTCGTGGCTGGCGTTTTCGTTGACCGAGCAGCTGTTAGGATTCGAGCATGCGCCCGGATAGAGGTCTTGCACACTCGCCGGAGCGGGAATCGATTCGATGGCGTCATTCAGCTTGCTATAGAAGTACTCCAACTGCCCCACCGTCTTGCCGCCGAAGGGCCGCAGGTAGCCGATCTCGTAGTTCTGCGAGTGCTCGGTCTGCAGATTGGGGTTGGGAATGCCCTTGCCCAGCTTGAAGGAGTACATCTCTTTCAATCCCGGGAAGCGGCTTTTCTCTGTAAATCCGGCAAACAGGTGGCTGGAATCCTTGAATGTGTACGTAGCCGAAACCTGGGGGTTGTAGCCCCACTGATGCGGCGTACACGCCGAGAAGTTGGTTTCGCCAGTGGCTGCGGGGTTGCTGGGGCACTGGGGCGCGACAAAAGCGTAGTAATTGTTGCTGCTATTGCTTGCGTGCAGGCCGTCAATATGTTCGAAGCTCATGCCCACCGTGGCGGAGAGGCGCTCCGTGACGGTGACAACATCCTCGAGGCCGATGGAGGCAATCTGCTGGCGATCGTCGCCGAAGGGCAGCTCCCCTTTACCAATGCCCTGCGGAGCCGGAACCTCGCGATGCAAATCGTCTTTGAAGTAGAACGATCCGCTGATCGAGTTCAGACGAATTTTCCGGGTATTCAACTCGGTCGAAAAGCCGTCGGAATGATCGTCGTAGAGCGTAACCGATTGCCAATCCAGATTTGACGGTGTGTAGAGCGAGAGGGGGTTAGCAGGAGCAGGAGTACCAGGGGGGTTGTAAAAGTACAACAAATTGGGATATTCATCGTAGAAAACGCGCAGCTTGATCGAGCTTTTGTCTCCCAAACCGGTATTGGAATGGAAGTAATAGCTGGTCTTATCCCAGAAACTCCAGCTACGGTACGCAAACTTGCCGCCGGTATTACTAATGCAAGTGAAAAGGGTTGAACTGGTGAGCGTGGAGGCGCTGCAATCGTTGCCGTTCAGCGGATCGTTGCCGGTATTGAGCGGTACACCATCGTCGGCCTTCTCGTTCATGTAGCTGAATACGTACTCGTTCCTGTTGTTCGGCGTCCAGCCAATGCGGCCGCTGTACTTGGCATTGTGCGAGTAGGAGAGATTCATCTCATCGTTGGGTTGCAACACATTGGGGACGAAGTTCCCGGAGAGAGGAATGTAATTGGCCTGCGTCCAGTCGAGCGATCCCTCCACGAAGAATTGCGGCATCCGCGAGCCCAGACGGATCGAGGAGATGAATCCATCTCCCGAAGAACCTCCAGTCAGCATCTCCCCTTCGTACTTCTTTTGCGGTTCCTTGGTGACGATGTTGATTGCGCCGCCCACCGCATTGGGCCCAATCAGGGCCGATGAGAATCCCTTGGCCACCTGAATCTCCGCGATGTCGGTGGTGGGAATCTCGCGGTAGTCCAGCGTTGAGTCGTAGGGGTCGTTCATCAGGATGCCGTCAACGTACAGCGGAACCTGCAGGTAGTTGAAGCCGTGAATGGACACCATTACCTGGTTCCTGCCGCCGTACTGCTGCGAGAGCGAAACACCAGGCATGTTCACCATCGCCTGGGCCGCATTGATATCGTTGTCCTTGCTAAACTCCGTCTGGTCGATGCTGTCGGCCATGGGCGAAAGCGCACTGACCGTGGCGTTCACATTGACAGTGACGGCGCCAAGATGGAAGGGACGGTCGGGATCCTCATTCAGAATCGTATTCACGGCATCCTGCATCAGGCGCAACTGGGCGGCTGTCTGCTCCGCGGTCCAGGGCTTGGGGGGCGCAGCCGGAAGGCGGAGCGCCGTGTTGGGATGGCCGGCGATCCAGTGCTCGATTTCGGCGCGAACACTGGTAATCGCATCCTGCTGAGTGGCCTGGTCCGCGTGGCTCACGGTGGCCAGGTGGTTTTGATCCTGAATCCATGTGGAAGGCGCTTCCCCTTGCGTTTGCGCCACGGCAGAGGCGGCAAGAAAGGCGGTGGCCATGCACAAAAGAAGGAAGGTGATACATGATTTACATGACATCTGTCGTGTCTCCTTGACAATTGATGATTCCCCGATGTTAACTCAACCCATCGTCAAGATCAAGAGACAGGCTTATTTATTTGTCGCGTGTACGTGACAAACCTCTCCAACTTGCAGGAAAATGGTGCTATGACCAATCCATGGAAGCTCTACGACGATCTCATCGCCGCAGTCCCTGAAGACTCTCAAGTTTCTGCATGCCTCGCCGGGTTGAGCTGGTTCCTCGTCCGCTCCAGGGGCGTGGGTGTGGCCATGCGCCCACGCGAGGACGCTGAAGGCTTTGCAAAGGCCGGCAAGCTGGCCGGCATGAAAACCCGCGAACTGGCCGCCGGAATCAAATCCTGGAATCTTTATGAAGCGGCGCTTGGGCTGGCCGCCATCAACTCGGTGCTGAATGCGCCGGATACAATGCGGTGCAACTGTGGCTCGCTTCTCGATGAGACCAACGATGCGGACGTTTTCGCGTGTCTGCTCGAGGAACTGCGCGGCAAACGCGTTGCCGTCGTCGGCCATTTTTACAACCTGGAGCGCGTTGCCGCGGTTTGCGATCTGTCTATTCTCGAACGGCGCCCCGGGCCGGGAGACCTCCCTGACCCCGCGTGCGAGTACATTCTTCCCGAGCAGGACGTAGTGATCATGACGGCCACCACGCTGATCAACAAAACCATGCCGCGTCTTCTTGAGCTCAGCCGGAATGCCCGCGTCGTGGTCGCCGGACCCAGCACGCCGCTCACTCCCATTCTTCTGGAACACGGAATCGAGATTCTGGGCGGCCTGATGGTGGAAGATGAGGACCGCGTGTGGAAGACCGTTGGCGAGGGCGGGCAGCGTCAATTGTTTACCAGCGGCTCACACATGGTGAAGGTTTCCAACATGCCGCTGGTGCGGCGCGCATGACCACAACTAAAATCGTTGCCGGCAAGGAGGAAGGCCGCGCGCGCGCGAGGCCGCGCCCGCCTCGCCCGGCCGCGCGTGTACGCCTGGTCTTCGCCGGACTATGGGCGGCTCTGCTTCTTCTCACCGTCTTCTCTCTTCTCTACGGCCGCTACAACCTCCCGTGGCAGGCCTGGTGGCAGGTTTTGACCAAGCCTTCAGACAGCGGCATGGCGGGAATCGTGCTGTTGGAGGTGCGCCTGCCCCGCATTTTGGCCGCGCTCCTGATCGGCGGCGCTCTTTCTGTCTCCGGAGCGGCATTTCAGGGCCTGTTTCGCAATCCGATGGCCTCGCCCGATATTCTCGGCGCATACGCTGGGGCAGGCTTTGGGGCTTCCCTGGGCATCCTCCTGGGGTTCAACATCCTGGGGATTCAACTGCTCGGCTTTATGGGCGGACTCGCAGCGGTGATGCTTGCCTGGTTGCTGGCGGCCAGCTTGTCGCGCTCCGGCAGCGACCCCACGCTCACGCTCATCCTTGTCGGCATCATCGTGCGCGAGGCCGGCATGGCGCTCATCCGCCTGGTGGAATATGTTGCCGATCCACACGGCAAGCTGGCCGCCATTACCTTCTGGCTGGTGGGAGGCCTGTCGGCTATCAACCGTCACGATCTTTTCTTCGCTGCGGTCCCCCTCCTTGTGGGCTCGGCTCCCCTGCTTCTCCTGGGCTGGAAGCTCAATGTGCTGAGCTTTGGTGAAGAAGAAGCCAAGGCTTTGGGCGTAAATCCATGGCGCATCCGTACGGCAATCATTCTCTGCGCGGCGATGATCAGCGCGGCTGTAGTCTCCGTGGCGGGACAGATCATGTGGGTCGGACTTGTCATCCCACACCTGGCCCGCATGATGGTGGGCGCCAATCACAAGGCGTTGCTGCCCGCGTCGTTCCTTGTGGGAAGCTGTTTTTTGCTGCTGGTAGACGATTGCGCTCGCGGCCTGTTCACACTGGAAGTGCCGCTGGGAATTGTCACCTCCCTGATCGGCGTTCCCTTCTTTCTCTATCTGGTCATTCACACGCGGATGGGCCGCGCATGAATCTCACCGTGGAGCGCGTTACTGCCGGATATCACGGCAAGACCGTCATCTTCGACGTCAATCTCGAGCGTCGGCGCCGGCGAGACGCTCTGCCTGCTCGGCCCCAATGGCTCGGGAAAAACCACGCTCTTTAAGACCATCCTGGGACTGATGGTATCCCACCACCGGACGAGTCTGCGTCGACGGCGAGGATATCCGTCACTGGCCTCGCCAGCGCCTCGCCAGAACCCTGGGTTATGTTCCCCAGGCGCACACGCCTCCTTTCGCCTTTCGCGTGCGCGATGTGGTATTGATGGCCCGCTCGGTTCACACCAGGCTCTTTTCTTCGCCAGGCCGGTCTGACATCGCCATTGCGGAGCAAGCTCTGGAACGGCTGAGCATCTTGCCGCTGGCTGACGAACTCTATACGGAGTTGAGCGGCGGCCAGCGCCAACTGGTGTTGATCGCCCGCGCGCTGGCGCAGCAGGCGCCGGTGCTGGTCCTCGATGAGCCCACTGCCAATCTCGATTTCGCCAACCAGATGCTGGTCTTGCGCCACGTCGAGGGAACTGGCCGCAAGCGGCCTCGGCATCTTGATGACCACCCATTTCCCCGATTTCGCTTTTCTTTGCGCCTCGCGGGTTGCGCTCATGAAGCAGGGCAGAATCCTCGCCATGGACAAGCCGCATGAAATCCTGACGCAGGCGCTGCTCGAACAAACCTTTGAAACCCCGCTGCGGGTTGTCGATGCCGGGGAGGGTATGCGGGTTGTAGTCCCCCGCTTTCATTGAGGTGACCATGACAAAAAAAATCGTTTTGTTGCTCGCTGTTCTTTTCGGTATCTCCTCGTGCTCATGCCGATTCGCCTGCGCGCAGGCTCTCGGCAGCGATCAGCGCGCGCTGACCGATATGGCGGGCCGCACCGTGGTAGTGCCAAAGAAGATTCACAGCGTGCTGGGCATGAGTCCGGTGGGTACGGTGCTCGTCTATACGCTCTCGCCCGAATTATTGGCAGGCTGGAATTATCAGCCCGATCCGGGAGAACTGGCCTTCTATCAGGAGCCGTACCGGCATCTGCCCGTGCTTGGCGGCTGGTATGGCAAAAATAATACCGGCAACCTGGAGACGATCATTCAGGCGCATCCCGACGTCCTGATCTCCATGGGCGATCCCATGGGCATTGCTGTGGCCGAGCGCGTGCAACAGCAGACTCATATTCCGGTGTTTTATCTCGATGGCAGTCTGGACAAACTCCCCGATGCCTATCTCAAGGCCGGAGAGCTGCTCGGCAATCCGGCGCGGGCCGCCGAACTGGCTGCCGAGTGCCGCCGCACGCTTGATGAAATCTCGAAGAAGGTTGCCACCATCCCGCCTCGACGCCGCCGGCGCGTGTACTATGCCGAAGGGCCGACTGGCCTGGAGACCGAGCCCGGCAATTCGATGCATTCCGAGGCTCTCATCTTTGCCGGCGCGGAAAACGTAGCCGCCGTGCCCAGCCAGCAGGGATATGGGCACACGCCGGTCTCCATGGAGCAGATACTCCAGTGGAACCCCGACGTTGTGATCTCCGGCTATGATCACACCAGCTCTCCCGGCGAGTTCTATCGCTCGGTTTGGAGCAATGACGCCTGGCGGATGGTGCGCGCTGTGAAGAATCGTGAAGTGTACGAAGTGCCTCAGTATCCCTTCAATTGGATGGATCGTCCTCCTTCGGTCAATCGCATCATCGGCATCAAGTGGGCCGCCCACCTTCTCTATCCCGATCTCTTCCCGTACGACATGCGCGCGGAAACCCGCCGCTTTTACGCTACCTTCTACCACTGGAACCTTACAGACGCCGAACTCAACCAGCTTCTCGCCACCGCGACAAGGAAAACACAATGAACGATCAATGGCTGCAACCCGTCTCCATCCGCCCCGTGGGAGTGGTGCTCTCTCCGCTCAAGGAATTTAGCCAGATCCCTAATTACGCCGAGGAAAGCGTGATCCTGATGCGCGGCGATCTGCTGCCCGCGCTGGCCGGCCTCGAGCATTTCTCGCACCTGCACGTGCTTTATTCCCAGCATCGGCGCATTGAATGGAAGAAACGCGCCGGCCTCGCCGAAGACGACGAAACCCTGACCATGCCCAACCTTGGCGAACCCACTTGCAAGGGGGTTTACACCACCCGCTCGCCGGCCCGGCCCTCCGGCATCGGCTTTTGCGTAGTGGAGCTTTTGGGCAAGGAGGAGAACCGCCTGCAGGTGCGCGGACTGGACGCAGTCGACGGCACGCCGGTGCTCGACATCAAAATTTACATCGCTCGCTACGACAGCTTCCCCCACGCCATTACCCCACTCAACTGGTGCCAGAAGATCCCACTGTTCGATACATCACGTTTGTTGCACTGGGATACGATGAGCGTCAGCCTCACGCTGGGCATGCGCGCCGGCCAGCGCGTCCTTCGCGAACTGGGAGCCTCGCGCGCCGATCGCAAGTACGCCCACGTCGAGGGCGGGCATTTCTTCGCGCAGGGCGTCGAAGGCATCACCGGATGCAGCGTGATTCACGGGTCCATGACTTTCGAGGAAAAGCCGAAATCCGTCGCCGACTGGGCGGTCCGCGCTGACTGCGATGGCCGTTCCGTGACCGTCCGCATGAAAGATCTTCCCTGGGAGTCGGCCAGCGATGTGTTGGCCGCCGATGATGAGCTTTTGTTCCAATCCGTCGAGGTCGAGGTCCATGCTCTCCGTGGGTAAAGTGTGGTCAGCGCTCGAAACGGCTATCGGCCACGGCGCCTTCGGCGAAGCGGCCTTCGAACCATCCCACCCTGCGCGCGGTAAGGTAATCGAACTCCGGGATGCATGGCTTGATATCCACGAGCGGGGAGCCGTCGAGCATATCCACGTCCGCGACAAACAGCCGCGCTCCTTCCACACGCAGCAGCCGCACCGAAGACATTCCGATTCTGTTGGGCCTTGCCGGCGAACGCGTGGCAAAGACTCCATGCTCGGCGGTATCGAGATAGGGACGAACTACAAGCTGCGCCTCCGAAGCCCGGTCAAACAGGTAAATCAACCAGAGGCGGTCGAAGCCATCAATGTCTCTGAGCCCCGGTTCATACTCCGCCAACAGCTCAACGGTTCCCTCGGCCCCACCGGCATAGCGGCTCTGAATCGGCGATCCACCTGCCCTCGAGAACGGCGTCCTGATCGAGCCGATGGGCCGGAGCACGATTTCTGTTTTATCCTTCTTCATACACTGCGCCTCCGGCGCTTCAGGTGTGTTACATTCGCTGCGTCGGCTATTCGCAAAACCAGAGTCCTTGTATCCCGAAGCCGGAAATGCAAAGTCGGTGCGACCATCCCGGGGTCCCCAACGACGGGTGGCTCTTGAGAGCCGGGGTCGTTGGGGTGGGAGCATCAGGGAGCAACGACCCTCCGCCAGCTTCAACAGGACACATTACTCTGGTTTTGCGCAAAATTCCCGTGTTCGCGCAACGCACCATACTACTACGGCGCAACAGGGGTCGATGCTCGCGGGCAGTGCTGCGCCGCTGTGGAGAGCTAAACGATGGAAATTGAAGTACAAAATCACTTGTCGCAGTTGAGGCGCAAACGAGGCATCTCCGCGGCGCAGTTGGCTTCGACGGTGGGGGTCAGCCGGCAGACGATTTACGCCATCGAAGCGGAAACTTACGTGCCTAACACGGTCCTGGGACTGAAATTGGCCCATGCCCTGGATGTGCAAGTCGAGGAAATCTTCTGTCTCCGTCAGGACGCTTCGCCTTCCTCCACAGTCCAGTCGGTTGAATTCCTGCCCGAGCACGAATTGACGCACCCGGGTCAGCCATTGCGCTTATGCAGCGTGAACGGACGGCCGATTGCAGTGCCGGCAGAGCCGGGTATTTGGGAGCTGCCGTCGGCCGACGCCGTTCTTGCTGAAGAAACCACCGTTCGCGGGCCTGTCATGGCAAAAGCCAGGGTCATCGATGACGCTTGGCAGCAGGACAACCGCATCCTGATCGCAGGCTGCGATCCCGCGGCCGCTCTAACCGCCCGCTGTCTCCAGCGCAAAGGCGTTGAATTGATCGTCAGCTATCAGAACAGCAGCAGCGCGATGGCGCTCCTGAAAAAGGGCTTCGTTCACATCGCGGGCACGCATCTTCCCGACAGGAAGACCGGAGCGTCCAACCTGCCCGACGTGGTGCGAATCTTTGGGAAAGCCTCGGTCGCGATGTTTGCCTACGCTGTCTGGGAAGAAGGCATCGTTGTAGACCATGGAAATCCCAAGTCGATCGCGGCAATTTCCGACCTGGCGCGTAGCGGCGTGCGCATCACGAACCGCGAAAAGGGCGCCGGATGCCGCCGCCTGCTCGACTCGGAGCTGCAGAAACTCGGAATCGATGCCAAGTCTGTCAACGGATACGATCACGTTGTGTACGGCCACCTGCCGGCGGCGCGCGAGGTGAAGGCAAAAGCGTCAGACTGCTGCATCAGCACCCGCGCCGCAGCACAGACGCTCGGCCTCGATTTCGTTCCTCTGGGAACGAAACAGTACGATCTCGTGATGCTCAAATCCAATCTGACGCTTCCCAGTATCCAGGCCTTGATTGAAATGCTTGGTCAGTCTGCCTTTCGACGGGAACTGGAAGCTGCAACTGCATATGACATGCACCTGGCCGGAAATCGTATCTTGTAATTTCAAAACCCAAAATCAACCGGCCTCAACTTCCACAGCCTCAGCTCGCGCCGCGCGCACTGAAGCCGGCAGCGTCTCCTTGAGCCGCAGAGTCAGCAGAAAGCCCACCACCAGCGCGATCACGGGAAGATACAGCACGCGCCCGATGCCGATCTGCTCCCGGAAGTGCTCGGCGGCCTGCCCCGCAATCACCGTGGCAAAGCCTCCGCCGAAGAGCTCGCCCACGGCAATCACCACGCCCGACGCGGTCGCCATCAGCTCCGGCGGCACCGTCTCCGCGCACAGCGGCCCCACGATCAGCGTGATCATGGCGTTGTTGAAGAACATCACCAGGAACAGCACCGCAAACAGCGGAACCATGTGCGGCCCCAGGTTGACAAAGAGCAGCAGCATCGCGCAGGCGCCCACCATCGATATCAGCATCACCGGCTTGCGCCCGATCTTGTCGGAGAGCCACGGCAAGGTCAGCGCTCCGGTAGCCGCACCCAGCCCGATCGCGGCCACAATAATGCTCATCCCGGTCGAGCCCAGATGAAGATGATCGAGCAGAAAGCTGGGCGCAAAGGTGCTGGTCGTCACCAGGCACACCAGGCAGCAGAGCATGAGCAGCATCAGCACCCGGATATTGTGATACGAGAGCACCCGCTTCCAGTCGGCAAAGCTGCTCCGCTCCTCGCTCATCGTCTGCACCTTCGCGGGCAGAATGCGCCAGGTCATCCACGCCAGGATGAACCCCGGAATCGCAAACACTGAGAAGATCAGCCGCCAGTTGATGAAGTGCAGCAGCCCGGCCACGGCCAGGGGCGCAATTCCCAGCCCGAAGAGCGTTAGCGTCATCTGCTGCATGCCGATGTTGCGCCCGTGCCGTTCCGGTGGAGAGGCCTCAATGGTGGCCGAGATGCTCGCCGGCGTAAAGGCGCCGTCCGCGAAACCCATCACCAGGCGCACGGCCACCAGTCCCATCAGCCCCGTCGCCAGCCCGCTGGCGCCGATCAGCAGCCCAAAGAGAATCAGCGCGCCCACCAGCACCCTCCGCCGCCCGATGCGGTCGGAAAGGTTTCCCATCAACAGCGCGGCAATGCTCCAGGCTATCGCCAGCGCGCCCGCGATTGTGCCGATGTCGCCATACCCCAGGTGCAGGTCGTGGGCAATGACCGGGAACAGCGGAGTAATCAGGTAGCGGTCGATACCCACCAGGCCGAACCCAAGCGCCAGGATGGAAACAGACTTGGCTTCTTCCTTCATCGGAATCCTTCTCGATCTCCGCTGTTACAACGCGGATGTCCCTCGCAACGAACTGCACAAGCTTCACCGCGCCGCTTGCCAGCACTACCTCAATCATCTCGAATGGTACACTTCCGCGGGGTGATCTACATCACGCCAAGCCGCTCCGGGCGGGCTGGCACAGCGGAACCAGAGCAGATGGTTCTCGGAAGCACATCAGCCAAGTGGCTTCTTCCTCAGTTCCTGCCTCGTAATTATGAAGGATGTCTGCACGCTCAGAGAAGAATGAGAGGGAAGGCGGTGGCGCGGCCATCCGGATGAGTTTCTTGAGCGCCCCGCCAATTTTCCATCAGGCTGAAAGTGACCGCGGTTGGTGACTGGAGCCAGACGTGTGCGGGCGGAGCCGTATGCTGGTTGCAATCCGATGAATGCTGCACACGGAATCCTTGATGACATCTTTTTTGCGCTTCTGCTGGCGATTCCGCTGATCGAGTGGAAGTGGACGTGGCCGCGGTACCTGGCGCGGCTGAAGACGGGCGCGCCTGGCGTGCGCCGCGGGTTCTACCGCACGCTGATTGCTGAAGAGTGGATCGCGAGTGCATGCCTGCTGGGCTGGTGGACGCTGCGGGCGCGGCCGTGGAGCGGGTTACTGCTGGCCGGGACGGCGACGCCGTTTCCGACGGGCATTCCGCCGCCGCTGCGCCTGTGGGTAGGGCTTGCGTATGTGGCGCTGATGGCCGGCTTTCTGATTCTGCAAAGGAAGGTGATTTTGGCGCGGCCGGAGACGATGGCGCGCATCCGGCCCAGGCTCGCCTATGCCGAGCCGCTGCTGCCGCACACGCCAGAGGAGCGGCGGCTGTTCTGGCTGGTGTCATTGACTGCGGGCGCGTGCGAGGAGATCTTCTTCCGCGGATTCTTGATCTGGTATCTCATGGCGTGGATGGGACCGCTGATGGCCGTGCTGTTGAGCTCGGCGCTCTTCGGCGCGGGGCACATCTACATGGGATGGGCACAAGCGCCGAAGACAGCGCTCGTGGGGCTGATCCTGGCGTTTATCGCGCTGAGCTCGGCATCGCTCCTGCCGGCGATGCTACTGCACGCGGCGCTGGACTGGAACTCGGGCGAGCTGGGGTATAGGGTTTTACGCGAGGGATAGGACTGCTTGTGGCTTGTGGCTCGTGGCCCGTAGCCTGTAGCTTGTGGCTTTCAGCTGCCGGTCCTGAGCTACTTGCTACTTGCCACTGGCTCTCAGCAATCAGCCCTTGCGGCGGTAGAGAACCTGGAATTCGTAGCCGGGGTTTGCAGGGAAGAGGCCGGCCACGTGGTGCAGGCGCTCGGCGAGGGCGGGAGCGGCCAGCAGCGGGTACTCGCGCTCGCGCAGGTCGTGGTAGTCAAAGTTGACGGCGAGCGACAACATGTAAACGGCCAAGGCATCGGAGAACGACGACTCGAAGAAGGCGTTGCGGGCGCGCTCGTCGATGGTGGATGAGACGCCTTTTGGGGCAATTTGGGGGTTGTGGGCACGGCGGCGCGTCTCCCAGGCGTCCTGGCTGGTTTCGCCGCGCACCTGGGCCTCGGCCTGCGACCAGACCAGCGTGGCGAAGCTCTCGGCGACGCCCGCGGCCTCAACAAAGTTGTGGGCCACGTTGATGAAGAATTCGAAGGCGAGGCCGAAGCGGTCTTCAACGAGGCGCGTCGAGATAAAGACGGCCTGCATATCGCCGAAGGCGGCGTTGCGATGGCAGACGGCGCGGTCGCTGAATTCAACGGAGTAGTTGGGTGCGACAAGGTTTTCGCCGGTGTCGGCAATGGCCAGTGGAACGAAGTAGTAGGCGCGCTGCTGGAGCGCGGCGGAGAGCGCGGCGGGCACGGCGCCGACCAGCCGCTCCAGATCGGCGTCGGAGATGCGGGTTTCGCCCCAGGCCGCGTAACGGATGCCGTTGGGGGCCTCCTGCACGGCCACCTGCGTGGCCACCTTCTCCGCATGCCATAGCTCGATTTGTGCACCACTGGCCATGAATTTGTATTCTAGACGAGAGAGGTCACGAGATGGCGACGCAATCGGCACAAGGCGGAAAAAGGGGGAAGGTTTGGGGGTTCCCGCTGGAGGGATTCAGCCTGTTCCAGAGCCTGCTGCTGGCGGTTGCGGCGGCGTTTTTCACGTTTTTCGCCACCACGTGCCTGGCCATCTTCGCGCTGCTGATCTGGAACCTCTTTGACCCGCACGCGCTGCGTCACGCCGCGGACACGTACCGCTATGTTGGATTGCCGGCGGGCGTGCTGGTGCTGGTGCTGGCACTGCCGTACTTCCTCACGCTGTGGGCGAGGGCGAAGGTTAGGAAGTAGGCCTTTGGTTCCTGCTGTGTTGGAAGTGCGAGTGAAGGTTCTGCAACAAATCCCGCACAGGAGCCAAGGTGAATAAGTCGATACAGCCCCTAGGTTCCAGGGGACAGATTTTGCATGGCCGAAGCAGCGCCGGCCTCGGCGACGCTGGCGCTGGCGGCGATGGAGACAGCCTTGGCCCGACGACGCGGGCGCGGAGTGGACGCGGCCGGCGACCCTTTGGGTGCGGCGGGAAGCGGGGCGGGCAACGTGGCGGGCAATATGGCAGGCAGGGGATGGCGGCCGAGCCATTCCAGCATGATACGGTTGGCCTCCTCCGGCGCTTCTTCGAACACGGAGTGGCCCCGGCCCGGCACGACGATGAGCTCGGACGCAGGCAGCTTGCGCTGAAGGCGAATGCCGGAGCTCAGGCTCACGGTACAGTCGCGGTCGCCCCAGACCAGCAGGGTTGGAATCCGCGCGACGCGGCGCAGTGCGCGCCTGAGTTTGGACATCTCAACAAACCAGCAACGAAGGATCGACAGGATGTGGTGTACTGTGCTGGAGTCGCTCAGCACCTCGGTATACGTCCGCAAACAACTCTCGATGACGCGATCCTGGCCGCCATACAATTTCCCGAGCGCGATACGTTGAATCGGTGCGGGAAGATAGGGAAGCATCCGCAGGGCAAGCCCACCCCACGGGCTGCTATAGAAGCGCACCAGGCGATCGCCCGACCTGCTGTGGGGGTTGGCCGGCGCGAAGAGGATGAGCCTGCGCACACGCTGGGGACGCAACGCCGCCAGCATCAACGCGATGGCTCCCCCGTGCGAGTGGGCGACGATGTTAACGGCGCCGAGACCGAGCGCATCCATGCTCGCGACCATGCGATTCGCGATAGCCTTGAGGCTGGTATCCAGCCCATTGACCCGTTGCGATTTGCCTGTGTTGAGCAGGTCGGGCGCGTAGACGCTTGCGCTGCCGGCGAGAGCACCGATGTTGTTGCACCAGTTTTGGCTGGAGCCGACCAGTCCGTGGATGAGGAGCATAGGCGGGCCGGCTCCCGCACGCAGATAATGCAGGCGAGCGCCTGCCACATCGACGAACGCCTCTGCGATTTCCGGTTGCGAGGACTCCTGCGGCACAGCAAGAAACTCCATCTCGCACACCCCTATAGCGGTTCTCCAATTGGTGTAGAGCGGAACCGATGCGGCCAAGTGGCGTTTTCCCTTAAGAAAACGCCACATTGCTCGATCCAAAAACTCCACAGGAATTGGAGAACTGCCGTAACCCGGCCCCCTGCAAAATATTCCTCCGCCGTGCCCGGGGACTTTGTTGCCACCGTGTGTTGGATGCCGCCGGAGCGCAAAGCGTAACATGAATTTTGCAGCGGGATGGAAGGAATTTGGCGTGCCCCCCCGTTCGCGGTCACTCATGGACGAATTGCGAGTCAGAATGGCGTTGCCCGTCCTTGCGCAGCACAACATTGCCCGCAAAGATTCTTGCGGTCATGGAGGAAGGTACAGCCTTGGTAAACACCCATACACCCCGGCCCCCGGTTACCTCCGATAAGGGGAATGACCGGCGGATTGTCCGGATCGGCCATCGCGGAGCCGCAGGCCACGCCCCGGAGAACACGCTGGCAGCCATCCGCAAAGGGATTGCTCTGGGCGTCGATTTTGTCGAATTCGATATCCAGCGCAGCCGGGATGGACGCCTGGTGCTCCTGCACGATGAGCGCGTGGACCGTACCACAAACGGTACCGGCCGGGTTTCCGGCCTGACTTGGGAGGAGTTGCAGTTGCTGGACGCGGGCGATGAGGAACGCATCCCGAGTCTGGAAGCCGCGCTCGCAGCTGCCAGTGGACACGCCGGAGTCATGCTGGAGGCCAAGACGCCGGGGACCGGGCCGGCAATTTACGCTGCGGTGCAGGCGGCGGCGTTTTCGGGTCCGGTGGTCTATGCGTCCTTCCTGCTCGCGGAGATTCTTGAAATCCGCAGAATCGACCCGCTGGCGAGAACCCTTGCGCTGATGGGGTTTGCCCCGCCTTCGGGCGCAGCCTCGGCGCGCAAGGCGGAGGCGACGCTGGTTGGCCTGGCTCACGATTCCGCAACCGGGGAGCTGGTCGCCACGCTGCACGGCGCCGGCCTTGAGGTATGGCTCTATACCGTCAATGAACCCACGCTGATCAGCCGCGCAATCTCGATTGGCGCCAATGGGGTGATCTCCGACTATCCGGAGCGCGTTCGGAAGAGCAGGGCAGAATTCGGCGGCTGAACAGCTACGGAAAAACTCGATGCTTTGAAAGGGCACGAGCGGGGTACCCACCCAGTGGGTGGGTCGCGTGCCGTAAGGGCAACCAAATTAACGAGGCCTTGAGGCCCTGAGGGATGTCTTTGGAGCTCTCGGCCGCAAATCCAGTCTTTTTCCGCAGCCTGTAACGCCAGATTGGCCGGCATCTTCGTAGCGCAGCCGTTCGGTTGCACGCCCGGCGTGGTTCCGAACAGTACCCATCAACGAATTCGCGTTCTCAATGCCCGGCGGGTTTGGGGTTGGCGCGGTCAAATTTGGCCACCTGGATTTTGCGGGCGAGGCCCAGCTTGGACAGGATCCAGATGCCGTAGAAATTGGGATCGATCTCGTACCACCGCAGGCCATGGCGCACGGAGACGGGATGGGCGTGATGGTTGTTGTGCCAGCCCTCGCCGCCGGTGAGCAGAGCTACCCAGAAACTGTTGCGCGAGTCGTCGTGGGTTTCAAAGCGGCGCTTGCCCCACATGTGGGTTGCCGAATTGACCAGCCATGTGGCGTGCAGGCCGAGGGTGACGCGCAGCAAAGCGCCCCACAGCACCATGGCAATGCCGTTGACCCATCCGCCCCAGATCCATCCGCCGGCGAGGAGCAGCGCGGCGCTGAGCGAGATGGGAAGCCAGTGATACTTGCTGAGCCAGACATGGAAACGGTCGCGGATGAGGTCGGGCACGTAGCGGGAGAGCGCCTGGGTTTGCGCGTGCAACGACTCGCCGAATATGACCCATCCGGCATGCGCCCACCAGCCGCCTTCGCGCGGCGTGTGCGGGTCGCCCTCATGATCGCTGAGCTGGTGATGCACGCGATGCGTGGAGACCCAGGCGATGGGCCCGCCCTCGAGGGAGAGCGTGGCGCAGACGCTCATCAAATATTCCAGCCACTTGGGAACCTGATAGCCGCGGTGCGTGAGCAGGCGGTGATAGCACATGCCGATGCCCACGTTGATGGCCAGCACGTAGAGCACAGCCATGACAGCCAGACGCGGCCAACTGAAGAAAAACAGCGCGGCCAGCGCGCCAGCGTGGAAGATGCCCATGACGAAGAACAAGGGCCAGCTCAAGCCTGCGCTCGCTGCGGCGGCGCGGCCCATGCGAATCTCGTGCTTCGCAGAGACGGCGTGCGCTGTGCGCGCGGGCGCGGAAGACGGGGATTCTTCAACCACGGAATTGTGATTGGAGCTGATTTCGGACACAGATTGGAATTCAGGGAGCGATGCGGTGAGGGCTGATGCCATCGGAAATCCTTTGAAGAAGTGGCAACTCGCCCACTTGTATATTTCCATTGTATAGGAGAAATGGCGCAAATTGGACTGATAATGACCAATTTGGAGAAAATTCGGAATCGCCGGAGGTAAACGTGTCAGGGAATGATGTAAGCCCCTGGAATTCTTCCGTCCAGCGTTGCCAGAACTGCTTCATGCGCGGCGGCAAGCTCGACCAAATGCCCGCCTGTGGTTTGCTTTGGAGTTTTCGCCCAACCGGAAAGACGAGAAATGTCGTTGGCGTCAGGGACGAAATGAAGCGGAACGACTGTATTCCTCTTCAACTGCAGCAGGAGGGCTCGCGCCTCCGGGACGGTATATCCGTAGGGGGGTGCCTGGGCAAGGACGCGGACAAAGCCGAGCTCCGTGATGGAAAACGTAAGCAGGGCAGGAGCGTTTTCCGATTGCAACCAGGCGATGACCGGCGGATGGAGTTCGTGGGACAGCATACCGAACCCGACCAAAACATTCACGTCGGGCAGGTATCTCATGGGAAGTCCGCGAGAATTTCTTCAACTTGCTTGCTCGTCAGGATGGGAGCGTCGGGACCAAAGCTCAGGACTGGCGTCCCCAGGATCGGATCTTTAATGATGCGTGGCTCAAGGCGATGTTTCCGGTGCGGCCGAAGAATAATGCTCCCGTCCTCAATGCTGGCATCGAGCGGATCACCCGGACGGATGCCAAGCCAGCGGCGCAACGGACAGGGAAGAACGACTTGACCTTTCGTGGAGACGCGGGTCTGCATGGCAAGACAATCTTACCTCGGTTTCCGCAGTAGAGCAGCGCCATTCGGACTGCTGAAATTGGGCTGAACTTCAGGTGTTTTTCGGAAGCGCGCTAATTGCCCGTTGGGGCGGCGCTGGCGGCGATAGCGTCGGGGCTGCTGACAAAAAGCCGGGTAGCTTGGCCGCGCAGCACGCGATAGAGGGCGAACTGGCGCTGGGTTGCGCCGCGCAGCTCGAAGAGGAGCTCGCCGCGATTGTCGGCCATGGCGTCAACAGCGTCGACGAGCCTCATGCGCGGCGTGTCGTCGAGGTGCGCGGCATCTGTCACATTTTTCACCAGTACGGCGACGTCGCCGTAGAGATCGGGCTGCGCAATGAGGGTGACGAACTTCATCGGCGCGCCGGCGCCATCGGTGTGCGCGGAAAGGACCATGGTGGCTCCCGAGCCGTAAGCCAGCTCGAAGACGCGGAATTGTTCGTCGAGCAGCGGGGCGGGGGGCGGAGGCGGCGGCGCTGGCTTGGCGGTTTTATGAGTTGTCGTCGTTGCGGTCCTTTTGGGCGTCGGCTTGGGCGCGGGGGGCGGATTGAGACCCAACGCGGTGCGCGCCAGATCTTCCATGCCGGCCTTCATTTTGTTTTCGTCGTCAGGGTTGGCCCAGATGTAGTCCCACACATGCAGGGGCCGATTCTGCGCGTCGGAGACGGCCACTTCCTGGTGCATTTCGGGCGGCAGACCCATGAGGCTGGGCAGCACGGGCGCGCCAAAGCCTGCCGACTTGCCGCGAAAGAGGTGCGGCCGGTCGGAATCGGTGACAGTGGCGACGTCCGACACGTAGCCCTCGTCTTCCGCCTTCTTCTTTTTCAGCTTGGGCTGATTGGAGTCGCTTGTCGAAGTGCTGCCGCTTGAACTGCCGGTCGAACTGGTGGTCGAGGTGTCGGGGTTGCGATGCAATGTGGGACGGTCCGGATCGGTCAACTCGGTGGAAGTTGTGCCTGAGGTGCTGGTGTCACCGGTGTCACCGCCGGTGCTGCCGGTGGAGGTGCTGGTGGAGGCGTCGCCGCTCTTATGCAGCGTGGGACGGTCCGGATCGGAAGGCTGCGTGGAAGTTGTGCCCGAGGAGCTGGTATCGCCCGAGCTTGAGCCGGAGTTGCCGCTTGTGCTGCCGGCTGAGGCGTCACCACCCTTATGTAGCGTGGGACGGTCAGGATCGGGGGGCGAACCCTGTTGCCCCGGATCGGATCCCGTGCTGCTGCCGCCGCTGCCGCCGCTCCCGCCGGAATCTCCGGAATGATGCTTGCGGTGCAGGATGGGCACGTCGCTTTGGGCGTCGTCGTTTTCGTCGATCTTCGCCACTCGCACCGGCGCAGGCTTGGGCTTGGGCAGCGGCTTCAACTTGCCGTATCCCACCCATGCCCCCTGCTCCCGGGCGGCATTATCGATGTCGAAGAGTCCCACAGGCTTGCCGTCGAGCTGGAGCTGGTACTCGACCTCGACCTCGAGGGCAAGCGGCTCTGGCCGGGCAAGGTAGATGCCCGCGTCCTGGAGTTCCCGCCCGTCGTAGACGCATACAGGGACGATGCGGCTGGCCTTGGGGTGGTCCGCCTCTCCCGTCCACTCGAGCACGGCGACGGCGCGCAGCTCGGGCGTGTTTTTGTTCGCGTTGGTGATCTGGCCGGGATATTGCGCACGCGCCGGGAACGCCGTGGCCAGCGCGGCAGCGGCCAACGCCGTTGCCGTTATCCACAAGCGAGTTTCGCCTTGCAATGACACGTTCCACATCCCTCGACAATAATCGAACAATAGTTGAATCCAGGCGCCCCTTGGCGCCGCACCAAATCCTGAATCAGGCATCGAGAGGAAATTCCCCATGGAACTCAACGAGAAAGTCGCTGACTTTACCCTGCAAACGGACGAGGACAAGACTGTTAAGCTCTCGGATTTTTCCCGCAAGCCGGTTATCCTCTTCTTCTACCCTAAAGCCGACACCCCCGGATGCACCATCGAGGCCTGCGGCTTCCATGTCCTCAGGTAATCGCCGGCCGCTCGGGCCGCTCCTGCGCCAACTCGGTCAACCGGGCGCCGATGGAGACCACATCGGCATCGATCACATCCTTGAAATCATACAGGTCCCGGGATGCCCATATCGGCGCTCGTAAGGAACTGACAAGCCCTCGCGCACGTCCTCGCCCGCCTCGAAAAACAGCTTGGCCGCCCCAACTCACGGGCTGCGCTCCTGCGCCGGCGCTATAGATCCAGTCGCCGGTGACCGCCATGCCGGCGACGAAGCCGCACCAGAGCGTCAAGTAGAGATTGCCGACGCCGAAGGCGACAGCAACCACACGGCTCCCTCGGAGCCCGATCGCCAGGCCGAAGATCAACGCCAGGTAAAGCCAGAGGGGCGCCCACGAGCGGCCAGGCGACCCAGGTAGGGACTTGGCGCCGTCGGCCAGAACCAGGCCCCCCAGAACGCGCAAAACAGCCAGGGCGCTGGGAGGATGGCGATCCACGGCAATCGTCGCCGCGCGGAGAGGTCCGCCGGAAATCGCCAGATCATGGCGACAAGCGGATCGAGAGCGCCCTGGCTGTTCTGCGCGTTCTGGGGAGCGTGGTTCTGGGTAACGGCGCCAAGCCCGACCTGTAGCCTGGCCGCTCGTGGGCGCCCTCGGGCTTCAGCTGGCGTAGATCTCGGCCTGGCGATCGTGCTCCGAGGGAGACCGGGTGGTTGCGGCCCTTCGGCGTCGGCAATCTCTACCCTGTGGTGCACCACTTCGTCGGCTTGGCATGAGGACGTCGGTGGAGCGCACGCAGGGGGCGGGGGGGGGGGAGAAAAAAAAAAAAGAAGAAGAAGAAGAAGGAAGATCATCAGCACCAATATGGCATCGCGGGACCCCCATGATTTCAAGGATGTGATCGATGCCGGATGTGGTTTCCATCGGCC
>CAWCXX010000066.1:0-24571 GCA_963799445.1 uncultured Acidobacteriaceae bacterium
GTCCCAAGTGGCTGGGGTAACCCCGCGTCTACGTAATTCAGCTTTTTGTACTCTCGCGGTCGGGGTCTTCGGCAAGTCCGTGATCACGTCTATGAACCGGGGCTGGGCGAAGCGCGGCAGTTCACGTTCAGCGAAACGCGCAATGGCCGGAGCATCCAAGGGGCATCCCGGCAACGGCACCACTGCCAGCATGACTTCGTCTTCGGCGCCGGGCCCTGCCGCCGGCACGGCGTAGGCCGCCACCTCCTGAACACCCTCTAGGCGGCCGATAGCAGTCTCCACCTCGAACGAAGAGATGTTTTCGCCGCGGCGTCGAATGCAGTCCTTCATGCGATCCACGAATGTGAGATATCCATTCGCATCCATGGTGGCGGCATCGCCGCTATGGAACCAAAGGTTGCGCCACGCTTCCACGGTCTTCTCCGGCATTTTGTAATACCCGGCCATGAAACCGAAGGGAACGCGCGGCCGGACCACGATCTCCCCGACGGTGCCGGGCGGGACCGCTTCATCGGTTTCAGGATCGTGAATTTCCACCTCGAAATAACGTTCATAAACCCTTCCGCACCCGCCTCGTTGAGATTCGCCCATTTTTCCATAGACGCAGATGTTGCACTCCGTCATGCCGAAGGCTGAAAGGACCTCCGGCAAACCGAAGCGTTCACGCCAAATTTGTTCGTGTTCGGAAGGATTGGGCGCCGAATGAACGACACGCAAACCATGATCGCGATCCGCGGGGCTGGGCGGCGTGGCAAAGATGAAGGCGCTCATTGCGCCTAGCAGGTTAGTGATGGTGGCTCGGTACTGGCGCACGTCCGGAAGCCATGCACTGGCGCTGAAGCGCGGCCGCAGCACCGCGGAGGCGCCGGCAATCAAAGTGCTGTAAAGCTGTATGTAGAGGCCATTGACATGGAACAGTGGCATTGTGATGTAGTAAATGTCGCGTTCGGTGACCGCATGATTGTCGATATACCCGAGTCCAAAGAGATAGGCGTGGGCATGAGGCAGCAGTACGCCCTTGGAGGGACCGGTGGTGCCCGATGTGTACATCATGCCGGCGATGTCCTTGGCCGCCGGTAACGGGCCATCATACGGGGCGGCCATGCGCCAGTCGTCAAATACCAGTGTGTGCCAGCGGTCGCCGATGGCGACCGTAGCGTTCGGCAGTGTTATTGAGGGCGCGGGCAAAGACGCCGGCGCTGCGTCACCGGCCACTACCACCGTGCACAAGTCAGGAAGTTGGGGTGCTATTTCGCATAGCACCGGCAAATGACTTGAGTGGAACAAGACTACTTTGGCGCCGCAGTTGCGAAGCTGATGTTCCAGGAACGCGCCTTTGAGGCCGGTGTTGATGCCGACAAGAATTGCGCCCAGCCGGCCGAGCCCCAGCCAAGCGCGCACGTAATCTAGCCCGTTGGGCAGCATCACCGCGACGGTGTCGCCCGGACCAACTCCCAGTCCGGCAAAGAACCCAGCGATCTTGGCTGCCTGTGCTTCCGCCTCCGCATATTTCAGTACGTCACCATCCGTGGTGGTTACGAACGTTTGCCCACCTCGTACTCGCGCCTGATACGCCAGGACTTCCGGCAACACCCATCGCTGGTGGTCCCTAAGGGCCTCGTACATCGCTTTTCTCCTGACAAGATGATAGTGCGCTTACTTACGGCTGCGCCAACCTGTAACTATTGAGCTCCAGGAAATCTGCTGCGGACGATGAAAAATTCTCTCCTCGCCGGCCAATTTTTCCCGTCCCCCGTTGACGAGGCTCGCCAAGCTCAGGGCCTGCCGCGAATCTCCGGCCCCGCGCTCAAGCATCCCAATCCCTGGAGGCCTTGAGAGGCAGAACAGTTGAACTATGCAACGGAATTCCCTGAAGGAGTTCACGCGGTCATCGGCGTGGAAAAGGCTGTACGCGGCACGGGCCCGAGCCGATCCTGCGGGGCATCATCTCCGCTCTGCCACCTCCAGCTCCTGACGCTCTGCCCCTCGGCATAGCAGGTTTCCATTTCTTTGTTTTCGGCGGCTTCAACAGAACCATGGACTGGATCGACAATCGCCGGCCCGGCCAAGCGCCACCGTAGCCGCCACATCATCTCCCACGCGCACCGCACTCGATCCGCAGATCGCATCCGTTCATCGGATCGCACCACTTGGCCAACGCCCCAAGGCGAAATCTCTCTTGAACAGGAGTCCTTATGAGCAGCAAGAATCTTGAAGAACTGTTACAGACCAGCCGGTAATCCGGTAAACATGCTCCGCAATTCGCAACTCAGAGCGCGTATCTTTCCCGTTGTCCCCTCCGAGATCTCCAACTGGCGCGACGAGCAGCGCGCCTGGCGCGAGACCGCCGTTCTTTTCGATCAGAATCATCACATGGGCAACTTGTACGTCGAGGGCCCCGACGCCCTCAAGTTGCTCTCGCATCTGGCCACCAACAGCTTCGCCAATTTCCCCGTCGATCGCGCCAAGCAGTTTGCTCCGTGCAGCTACGACGGCTATGTCATCGGCGATGGCATTCTCTTTCACCTGGAAGAGAACCGCTTTGTCTATGTCGGCATACCGCCTGCAGCGAACTGGATTCAGTTTCACGCTCAGACCGGCGGCTACGACGTGAAGACCGAGATGGACGAGCGTTCCCTCTCCAATCCGAACGCCAAGGCCGTCGTGCGCTCCTGCTACCGCTTCGAGATTCAGGGACCGAACGCGCCCCAGATATTGGAAAAGCTGAACGGCGGGCCCGTGCCGGAGATCAAGTTCTTCAACATGGGTCATATCCAGATTGCCGGACGCCCTGTTCGCGCCCTGCGCCACGGAATGGTCGGCGCCCCCGGCCTGGAAGTCTGGGGCCCCTACGAGGAGCGCGAAGAGATTCGCGCCGCCATTGTAGCCGCCGGCAAGTGATTTCGGACTCCGCGAGGTCGGTTCGCGTGCCTATCTCACCAATGCCATGGAGTCCGGCTGGATTCCCTCGCCCCTTCCCGCCATTTACACCGGCGAGAAGATGAAGGCCTATCGCTCCTGGCTTCCGGCGACAAGTTTTGAAGCCACCTGCTCGATCGGCGGGAGTTTCGACTCGCAGCAACATTCACGACTACTACATGACGCCCTACGAGCTCGGCTATGGCATCTTCGTCAAGTTCGACCACGACTTTATTGGCCGCGAAGCCCTGGAGAAGATAGCCAAGGAGCCGCAGAGGAAAAAGGTCACCTTTGCCTGGAATGCCGAGGATGTGACCAAGGTCTTCCATTCGCTCTTCGAACCCGGCGATCCCTACAAGTACATCGACTTCCCAAATGGGAATTACTCGTTCTTCCCGTACGACAAGATCGTGCTTCACGGCAGAACCGTGGGCATCTCCATGTACACCGGCTACAGCTTCAACGAGCGAACCATGCTTTCGCTCGGCGTGGTCGATCCGGATGTCGAGATCGGTACCGAAGTCGAGTTGCTCTGGGGCGAGAAGGACGGCGGCACCTCGAAACCGACCGTTGAGCGCCACAGGCAGTTGGCGATTCGCGCCGTCGTGAGTCCGGCTCCGTACTCCAAAGTCGCACGCGAAACCTACGCGGAGGGCTGGCGCACCGCACAAAGTAAACGAGCAAAATTTGCACAGGCGGTGTGAAGGCAAGGGACTGCGCCCAATTAATCGGTAGAACTGCGACGAGCTTGCGACGTCGATCGTAAGCGCCGACGGTCACGTGGCAAAGGTCGAAATCCCGAAAAAACCATCCCTCAACGGCTAAAGCAGCGTTGATCCTTGGGGCTTTACGGCACGACTAACCTGCATTTCTCACAACAACCAAGCGAAATCAAAAAATCCGGTCTCCGAAACAGCGGATTTAGGCCGACAGAGTAAATGTATGTCTGGAGACCCACACCACAGCTGGCCTGAAAGGCGGCGCTATACAAAACTGGACTTCCGCCATCGGAGTGCTAGAAAGAATGTTCGGCTAATTCTCTTTGCGCAAAGCGTTTCGCCTCAAAAATCTCGCCCAGATCGTGAATCACGCGGTGCGGCCGGCGTGCCTTCGGTTGCGCAGACCAATCTTCCAAAGAGGAAATGCCGCTGGTCACGCCGAATCCGATGGCCTTCCCGCGCCGCGCCATGATGATTTCGACCAGCGGGTCATCGCCAACGACGCCCACCCGGCGCACTGGAATCCGGAGTTTCTTGGCAACGAACTTCAAGGCGTGAAGGGATGGCTTACCGGTCAGCGTCATCGGCGCACGGGTTATTTTCCGGACAGCAGCGGTGATGGCATGAGAATATCCCATCGTTTTGCCGCCTGCGGTGGCGAAGAAAGGGACATCGGACGCCACGTAGAGCTTAGCGCCGTTCCAGATCGCCTTGCATGCGGTTTCGATATCTTTCATGTTGCATTCTGGATGCCAGGCGATGTACACGGCATCCACATGCTCGGCGCGCTCATTGTCCGTGAAAACGATATCGAAGCCTGACTCCGCCAGGGCGTTGCCCACACCTGAAGTTCCCAGCACGAGCACGCTTTTCACGTCACGCCGCAGCATCAGGTCCGCCGCAACCGCATTGGGTGTCAACAGCACATCATCGGAAATTGGCAGACCCAGCGCCCGCAATTTGGGTCCTTGTTCGCAGGCCCGGTAGGCCGTGCCGTTCGTCAGGATGACAAAAGGAATGCCGCGAGATTGCAATTCGCTGAGAATCTCGACCGCGCCGGGCAGGACACGGTAGCTGCCTAGCGAGCGGTTGCTCAAAATCAGCGTGCCGTCCAGATCGAACACAAATCCTTCGATCGGACCGAGCGGTTCGTTCCATCCGTTGCTGGAATGCGGCATGCTCATGCCTCCCTTGCCGCGGCATGCCCGCGCATTTCCAGTTTGAAACCTTGCTTCTGGACCGTGAGGTGGGCGATATCGCGACGCGCCGTCAATTGGCGAATCAGGTTCATCGCGGGCGCCATCTCGGGATCGTACAATTGCTCTGCCGGACCCGCCGCTTTCATTGCATCCACCTGGCCCGCTGGCATCGTGGCGCGCAGCAGAAATTCCTCGTCGCTTAATTGCGGACCAATCCGCTGGCGCAGTTCGTGCAAGTGCGGCATGCCCGGTTCCTCGCGAAGCTCGCGAGTGCGTGGCAGAGATTCAATGCGGTCCATCACTTCCGGGGCGATGGGAACGTTCGGCCGCCCAAATCTTCCGAGCGCATAGCGGATAACCTCGTCGGGGATGATGCCGTATCGCTCTTTTCCGGTCACGTTTAGCACCGCTTGCGTGATCAGTATTTGCGCGAAGGGCGTCATCACGATCGGCCAGCCCAATTCCTGCCTCACGCGGCCCAATTCTTCAATTACGGCGCTTTCCAAATGAGACACTCGCGTCTCGGAGAGATGCCGGCGCATGGTGCCAATCGTCCCGCCCGGAAGTTGGTGGTGCAGATAGCTCGCATCGAACGCCTGCGGCCGTCCGGCTGGAAGCTCCTCCGCCTCCGCAAGCCGCGTGAAATAGCGATTGACCTCAGCGAGCGCCTCATCGTCGAGGTCGACCTGATGTCCCAGGGCGCGTAAATTAGCGACGACGCGCTCCGACGGAGGATTTGAAAATCCGTCCGAAGCGGCGCCCGAAGCGCACTGGACTGCGCTGACGCCCCATTCCGGCGCATCCATGTAAGTCAGCTCGCCGACGCCTATCGTGCAGTGCGAATGAAGTTCGAGCGGTTTGTCGCCGATAACGCTGATAACAGCAGGAATTAGCGTGCGGGCTCGCAGCGGCGTCAGTAGCCCGCCAGGATCCTTTATATACAGCGCGTCGACGTATGGGCTTTCGGCGAGAGTTCGCGCGCGGGCCACGTAGTGGGCGTCATCATGAATCGGGCTCAGCGTGAATACAAGCGCTCCGACAACAGATTCGCCGCCCACAGCTTTGATCATCTTCGCGCAGGCCACGTTCGAATCCGCATCATTCATCGGATCGGCGAGCGCGAAGCGGCGCAGACCGTTCTTGATGAGGGTCTTGAATGCGAGGCCCATGAACTCCGGACTGGCCGTCTGCCAGGAAATAAAGCGAAAACCGGTAGAGAGAAATTGCAGCGGCGTGTTTGGCGTCGCTTTAGCCATCAGCCGAATACGTTCCCAGGGGTCTTCTTTCTTGTATCGCACCGCCACGCCCATGTGTGTTGAGGTGGTGAAATCGATGGCCTTGAAGCCGACGCGGTCCATCGTTGGCGCGATGGTGAGCGTCTTCGCTGTATCGATACCCAGCGCCGACCAGAGGCACTGGTTCCCATCGCGCAGCGACGTCTCGACAATCTGCACCTTAGCCACGCGCGGAAACCTCCTGCACCGATCGCCGCCTTTCGAGAAATCTCGGTAAGTAGCCGGTATCGACGCCACCTTTCTCGAACTCCGGGTCGGCCAGCACATCCGAGTGGAAAGCTAAATTCGTCGCTACGCCTTGGACGCGAGTTTCCGCGAGTGCGCGGCGCATTTTGTCGAGCGCCGCCGGCCGATCCGCTGCATGAACGATAATTTTGGCTATCAGCGAATCGTAAAAGGGCGGCACGCGGGCCCCTGAAAAAATGTGCGTATCAACGCGCACTCCCTCACCCGAGGGCCACGCAGCTGTTTGAACCGTGCCTGGGCTGGGATAGAAGTCGTGCGCGGGATCTTCGGCATTGATCCGGCATTCGATCGCGCAACCTTCCCGGTGAATTTCCTTCTGCCTCAATCGCAAGCCTTTGCCGTCGGCAATCGCGATTTGCTCCGCAACGATGTCAACTTTGCTGACCGCCTCCGTAATCGGATGTTCCACCTGGATGCGAGCATTCATTTCGAGGAAGTAGAAGGCGTGCCGATCGACATCAACCAAAAATTCGACGGTGCCTGCGCTGCGATACAAGAGGCCCTCCGTAAACTGCACCGCGGCTTTATGAATGCGCGCGCGAAAATCTGCGGAAAGTCCCGGTGCAGGAGTCTCTTCGATCAGCTTTTGGTAGCGCCGCTGAATCGAACAGTCCCGTTCGCCCAAATGAACCACTCGACCTTTGCCGTCGCCTAAGATTTGCACTTCGACGTGGCGCCCCCGCGCCACGAATCGCTCCAGATAGACTCGCGTATCGCCAAACGCAGCACCCGCTTCGGCCGCAGCCATGTCCATTGCCGTAGGCAGATCCTCCATGCGGTCGACCCGCTTCATCCCCCGGCCCCCACCACCGCCAACTGCTTTGATCAAAAGTGGCGGGCCGATTTCGCGACCCAGCGCCATGGCCTCGTTCACGTTTTCAACCGCGCCGCCGGGAGCGGTCGGCACGCCCGCCGATTCGGCCTCAGCGCGAGCCCGCAGCTTGTCGCCAACGGCTTCGATCTGAGCTGCCGTCGGGCCGATGAAAGTCACGCCTTCCTGTTCGCACATTCGCGCAAGCTCAGGCCTCTCTGACAGAAAGCCGTATCCGGGGTGGATGGCATCTGCTTTGACGCTCAAGGCGGCCTGGACAATCGTATCGACTTTCAAATAGCTTTCGGCCGGTTGCCCCGGGCCGATGCAGACCGTACGGTCCGCCAAACGCGCGGGAAGGGAATCCAGATCCGTCTCGGACGCGGCCAGGACCGTCTCAATCCCGAGAGTGCGGCAGGTGCGAATCACGCGAATGGCGATTTCGCCGCGGTTAGCGATCAGGATGCGCCGAATAGCCATTTCTATGCTCCGGGCCGCACGCGCATCAATATCTCGCTATATTCCACCAGTTCGCCACTTTCGGCCAATATCTCGGCCACTACGCCCTTCACTCCCGCACGCACTGAATTCATCAGCTTCATTACTTCGATGATCCCGATCACGGTATCTTCTTCGACTTGTGCTCCCACCTCAACGAATGGCGGTTCGCCGGGTTTTGGCGCCCGGTAAAACAAACCAAGCAGTGGAGACGCAACGTCCGCGAGACCGGGATCGGATGCCGGCTTGATTTTCTTGACCGCTGAATTCACCACCTGCGGTAGAGATTCTGGCGCGGGATCGGGCAAGGGGGCGGAGGGTTGCTGGGCGGGCGCCGCAGTCGAGCCCCGCTCCAGGTGGAGCTTTACGCCGTTCATTTCGAGCGACAAACTGTCGAAGCTCGAGGACTCCAGCAGCCGCATGATCTCCTGTACATCTTTGGCCGTAAGCGTCACCGGCGCCCTCCGAATATTCTCATGACGTGCTGCATTGGGTGCTCCGCGGGCTTGGCGACCGGCGCGCTTTGCTTCGCGGACCATACCGTTTCCGGCCGGCTCTGCAGCAGCAAAATTCGCCCTGAGTGGTCGATGGCCCACTCTATGTCCTGCGGTCTGCCGTAGTGACGCTCAATTTTTCGCGCCACGTCTCTGAGCGCCAGAATTTCGGCGTCGCTCAGGCACGGCTCTCGGCGCATCTCCTCTGGGGTCTCAAATTCGCCCACTCCGCCGTTTGGCGCCGGCAGATGCCGGATGTGCTTGTCGTTAATCTCGCGGACAGAAATTTCCCCGGTGATTTTCGCGACCACGAACCGGTCGGGCGTCACCTCGCCGCTGACCACGGACGACCCGAGTCCCCACGCCGCTTCGATCGTCACCACCGAACGATCACCGGTCTGCGGGCTGCGCGTGAACATCACGCCGGCTTTGCACGCGTTCACCATTCCCTGGACGACCACGGCCATGGCCACGCCACTCTCGGGGAGGCCGTGTTTGCGGCGATATGCAATCGAGGGAACAGAGTAGAGACTCGCCCAGCACGAGCGCACGTACTTCAGAGTTTCCTCCAGCCCGATCACCCACAGGTACGTGTCCTGCAGGCCGGCGAAGCTCGCGTCTGCCGCATCTTCGGTCGTGGCCGAGGAGCGCACAGCGAGCGGCAGATTGTTTCCCGGGCCGCACAGCTCGACAAACGACGCAAGAATTTGGGAATTCACCTCCTCAGGCAAGAGCGCGTTTTCCAGGCGCTCGCGCAATTCTCGCGAAACAGCGGTGATTCTTTCCAACTCTTGCGAGCCGAGCGCTTCCACCTTCGGCCGGATGGGATCTTCTTTCTCCAGAGCCGCGATGAAGCGCTCGAATGCCGCTGTCTTCACGACGAAGCCTGCCGGCACCGGAATCTTCGCCCGAGTCAGCTCGCCCAACGACCCGCCCTTGCCGCCAACAGTGGGCCGATCCACCAATCCGATATCCGCGAACCAGCCGATGATTTCCGAGGACCGCACCCGAACATCTCCTAGACGAGAATGGTTACCACTCCGCGACCTCCATCGACGCGGATGCGCTGGCCATCCTTGATCTTCTGCGTTGCTGTGCCAGTGCCCACAACGGCCGGCAATCCATATTCGCGAGCAACAATTGCCGCGTGGCTCATCGAACCGCCGATATCCGAAACTGCCGCAGCGATTTTCTGGAATACCGGCGTCCAACTCGGGTTCGTGACCTGGCAGACCAGAATGTCGCCATGATGCAAGCGGTCGATCTCCTCGGCAGATTTGACCACGCGAGCTACGCCTTCAACTACCCCATTCGACGCTGCCACGCCCTTGATTTCGTTCGAATTTGGCTGCGCCCCAGCCGACAACCACTTGTCTAGATTCTCGCGCGTGATGCCCCACAGCATCACGATCGCGGGATCGTCGATTATATCTGGAACAGGTCCGAGCGCGGGCGGCGTGTCCTGCTTCGCCCATTCCGCGATTGCAGCTTTGCGTTCCCGCACAACACCGGGCCAAACAGCCGGGCCGCGCGGCGCAGAGCCGTTGGACCACGCCGTCATCAGGTCGACGATGGCGGCCTCCAGCTCATAGTGGCTCAGCTGAAACACGTCCCCTGCGTCCGGAAAGAATCCATACTGTGCCAGCAGCGCGCCAAACTCTCGAATCTTGTTGAAGAACAAGTTCGTGTACCAATGTTCGCAGTAGAACTTGTGTCCTTCCACGTAGGGAAACACGCGGTGCGCCAATTCGATCATCTGATCGTAGGCTGTGCGATCCTCTTCCGTTTCCAGAAGCTCGCGATAATCGGCGATCAGCTTCTTGCGCTCATCCATTAGTTTTTCGGTTTGACGCTCGAGCCGTTCCCCACTTTTCGCGTTGGCGATGTAACCAGGCAGTGCGGCAAAGGGCATCGAAAGATCGTCGTTCCACGCGCGGTGGTAGTGATAGAAGCCGTCGCCCACGTTGATGTTGAACCAGGGATCGCGCGACACCTCCAGCTCCTTGAGCCACGCCTTGCCTTTCTCGCCCGATTGCTTCATGGAGGCGAGGATTTCATCCGGCGATCGTCCCGCCCTGAACTCGTTGTCCACTCCGAAATCGATTGCGCATTTTGCCAGCCGCCTCAACTCGTCATCCGGCCGGAAGATGTCCGCTTCCAGTCCTGCCACCATGCGCGCCACCGTCTGGTCGCTGATCTCCGGAAACGCTTTTTTGCAGAAATCGAAAAACGTCAGATAGGCGCCGTAGCCGAGCAGCAAAAACTCGAAATGGTGTTGCCACATACGGAAATAGCCCTCGAGCGTTTTCTGGTACACGTCGAGGAGGTAATGATTGGAAGCGATGCCGCGCCCGGCGTGCACGTGCTCGATCGGCTCGAAGTCCGGAAGCCCCGGCTTGGGCAAAGCCTCAGCTTCATGGATCAGCGCGATCATCTTCTTCTTCCATTGCGCAACTAGCCTTTCCCAGTTCGCGTAATAATAAAAGGCGCGCTGCTGAAATTCCTTGGTGCGGCGCTCGATTTCGGCCGGATCGGTGACGCCGTTCCCGCCGATGTACACGCGGCCGTTGATGATGCGGCAGTCGATGCCAAGAGTCGTAGGCAGGCAGTGGATCCGCGTGTTCGCCGAACCCAGCGCCACGTACGCGGCCTCCGCAGTCACCATGTCGAAGACGCACATCGGCTCTGGAAAATGCATGGAGTTGTAGAACCAGAACCGTTGGTCGTCGTCCTTCGTGAACTGCATATAGTAGGGATATGCAGCTTGTGTCCGCTCCGTGCCCGGCACTACCTTAAGAGAACTAGGAACTGGAAAGCCCTTCATCGTCGCAGTCTCGTTCATAGCTGTTCTTCCCGCACCCCATCCATTCTCATCCAAGAATTGAAACGCCTGGCAAGCCTCTCGACCGCTTAGCGATGGCTATCCCGCAAAAACGGAATACTCCCGCTCGTGCAGCCGGCTACCGGAGATATCCCTGCAGGTGCCGAAATGTCCGCAAAGTGAGCATACTCCGCAATGAAGTGCCGGGCGCAACCAGCCTCGTCCCGATCATTTACGTCGTTTAGCCCGAACGGCGCATGTGAACCATGCGGTCCGCTGCACGGACTGGCGGCCCGCCACGGTCTCACGGATCGCCTAATCGATGAATGTTATGACAACAGGGAATTCCGGCTTTGTGGTGGGTGAATGGCCTCTGCCTAGCTAGACGGTTGAAGGGGAACAGTAGGCAAAAGACCGGGAAAGGCTGCGGCTGGCAGTATGCTCATTTTTGATTTTCGATCACGCATTTACCCGCTACAAAGCCTGAAGCGCCTGACAACAATCGAGTAAATACCCAACAATCGCAAATGTCAAGAGACTTCGAGGTCGTGCCGCTGTATGTTGTCTTGACAACGCATGGTGATTTTGATGCTTTTACGGCCCGAAGCCGATATTGGACACGCACCAGGCCATAGCTACATCGCTCCACTGCACGGCCAATCTCTCCGCCTGCTGTGCGTTTGCCCCCCAGCCATCGGCGCCCACCGCTTTTGAGACGTTTCCGTCAACCGGCCACTGCCACGCGTCAGTAGACGCCAAACTCCCTGGTCGCATCCATCCAGACTTCGATCAGTGCGGGATCGCAGCCCTCCAATTCCCCGATATCGGTGGTCATGATGAAGCCCCCTCCCTTGCCGGCCACTTGACACAGTTTCCGGGTATGATCGCGTATCTCGCCGGGCGTGGCATTCATCATCATGGTGGCCGGCATGCCACCGAGGATGCACATGATGTCGCCGAGAATCTCCTTCACTTTGAAAATGTCGCTGCTCTGAAATATGCTGACGACCTTTCCCTTGGGCAACTCGGCCAAATACTCGAGCCTCTGGTTCCAAGTGCCTTCCCAGTTCACGAAAGGGGTAATGCCTGCGTCAATCAGGGCCAGGATGGTGCGCTTCAATTGCGGCCAATAGAAGCGCTCGAATGCCTGAAGCGACATAAACCCGTCGGAACCGCGGTGCAAGGGGATAAAAGCCCATGTAACGTTCCTGGCTCGGCAGGCGGCCAAAGCAGTCTCGATCATGAACGGTATGATCTTCTCCTCAGCGGCCAGCAACTTGTCCGGGCAGCGGCGCAGGTCCAGGAAAATGCCGCGCATGCCACGCAGTGTATTTGAGATAAAGTCGAAAGGCGCATTGAGAAATGGTCCTGAATAGAACGGTGTCGGCGGAAAACCAGCCTCAGCCATGCATTGCGACAAGGCCACGGTGTTTCCTATAAACTCGGCCTGCGCCTGGGCCGCCCTGGTTAGCGCCTGGAAAACCGATGCAACCTGGGGAATTAAGATGAACGGGAGGTATTCCGTTATTCCACCGCGGCCCAATAGCAGCTTGCCTAGTGGCGGCAGCAGCGCCAGCCCTTCGAGCTCAGCGAACACGCGGGGCAGATAAGCGCGAATCGCCCAATCGACGGGGTCGTCAAGGAAGGCATCGTATTCCTCTGCCTTCATGAACTCCGCTTCATGATACTGATAGGATCCATTCGGCCCCAGGCCGTAGCCGGGCCACTTGCTGGAGCGATCTCCCAGAGCGCGGCTTACCGCCGGCGATCCAAAGAAACCCACTACCATGTCCGGCCGGAAGCGCAGTGCGGCGTCTCGCGTGGCCTTTTGTGCAGCCGCTGGATTCTCATACATCTCCTGCCGCGTGATGCCCGCCAAGTCCGCAGGCAGATGGCCAAGGCGGAGAAGGGTCGGAATGCGATCCGGCTGCCGCAGGTGTATGGCATCGTCTACTCGCTTGGCGCGCTCGGCGTAGAGTTGCTCGGGTGTCTTTCCCTTGTCAACGGAAGATGCAGCCGATATTTCCACCATACCTATCCCCGTTCACGATAGAAGTCGCGTGATGTAATTTCCTGGCCAACTCCTCCGACGCAAATCACTGTGGCTGATTCTCACGCCGCAGCCGTCTGGGTCCACTGCTTGGCCAATTTCACCGCCTGCTGCGCGTTCGCCCCCCAGTTATCGGCGCCCACCGCTTTGCAGACATTGCCATCAACCGGCCCGCCGCCAACCATGATTCGCACCTTATCCCTCATGCCTGCCGCGGCTACCGCCTTGATGGTTTCTTTCATGGAGTCGAACGCCAAGGTGAGCAGCCCCGACAAGCCCAGCACCGTCGCGCCGCTTTCCTTCAAAGCATCCACAAAACGGGCCACCGGCACGTCCACGCCTAAATCGATGACTTCAAAACCTGCCGATTTCAGCATATTCACGACAATGTCTTTGCCGATATCGTGAATGTCGCCTTTCACCGTGCCCACCACGACCTTCCCCAAATACGCCGTTCCTCCCACTTTCAGACTGGGCTCCAGAATCGCCCCCACCTGCTTGAAAATCTCGCCCGACATAATCAAGTCAGACACAAAATAATCCTGACACTCGAAGCGCGCCCCCACCTGGTTCATGCCTTCCTGGCAGGCTTGCAAGATATCGCCGGCGGGAACTTGTTCGGCAAGCGCCTCTCCGACCAACTGCAAGGTGCGCTCTTCGTCCAGATCGGCAAGTGCTTTCGTGATTTCTACAACCTTACTCATCGTTTCCTCCCGTGATTCAGATTACCGTCCAGCCCTCACCTGCGCGAATCAGCTTCGGACTTCGGGCGCGATACTCAGGAATATAGTATGTCCGTCGATCCCTTTCGGTTGGACGGCCCCAGCGGGCAATGGCACTCCTTCATCAGCCGTGGGTCGCCAAGCGGACTGATATATATCGCAGTATCAGGCTCGTCAGCTCCCTCGCTCGCAAAAGAGAGAAGGAGATCCCCGGCATTGCCGGGGTCTGAAGTTTCTCCATTCTTCCGGACCAAGCAAGAGCTGGACGGAACTAAGTTCTCCCGACGGCTCAAGCTACAAGAGGGGCTCAGACCACAAGCGATTGTGATCTCAGTCACAGACCAAAGCTACCAAGCGGACTTGCCGTCGGCTACCAGATAAGATACCCTCAAGTGATTGTAGTTTTTGTGGGTCGCAACACAATTTCAAAAACTGACGCACCCTATATCTTCGCCGCCGGGGACAGCCGGACCGGACCGCCCCGGCAAATCGTAACGGCGGTTGGCGAAGGCGTGGCCACTGTGATCGCGGTACAATGGATCTTGCAAGCTGGCGGGGCGGATGCGCCAGCCAGCGGCAGGGCGCGAGCGCGTAAAGATCTTAGCGCTCCGCCGAACCGCTTAACATCCAGGCTATATGAGGCTTCCGCACGTATGCACCAGAATTTTGAGAAGTCAAAACGAAACGAAGAAAGGTAGGCTTCGATTAGCAAGATGGTACATCCCATCATAGATCCACGCGGACAGCAGGCACGGCCGATTCTCAAGCTGGCGCCTAGAGTAAGCCTCGAACAGTTGAAGAGCGGCAAGATCCTCTTCTATGACAACACGAAATTGAGTTACTGCAATTACATGGAAGTGTTCACGCGAATCAAGGAGCGCTTCCACCAGATCGGCATTAGCAATTTTGTCGATTACATAGAGACCGTCAGAGGCAAAGACACTAAGGGGCTTGAAAATTATGCGGCAATGCTGGCTAAGGAAAAGCCGGCAGCGGCCGTGGTAGCGCTCGGGGATATGGGCACTTCATCGGCGACCGCCGTAGTCACAATCGCGCTGGAGAAATTGGGTATTCCGAGCGTGTACATCACAGCCAGCCCGGGTGGTGAACTGGTTGAGGGTGTGGCCTTCTATAGAGCTGGTCATCTGTGTTTATGCAAGCTGGATATATACCAGGCCAGCACGAAAGAAGAAATCAGAGCCCAGTTAGACTCGAAGTGGGACTACATCGTCTCCTCTCTGACGGCGAAAGGGTCGGACCTTGAAAAAGTTGCTCATATCGACTTCAAGGCTGACAGTTTAAAGCCAGCGGCCAGCGGACTACTTCCGATTTTCGACACCATGGCGCCGAGCGACGATAAGTTGAATGAGCCGGGCTGTTATATGGAAGAGGTCATGGATTTCATGAATGGCCAGCATATCGGAGATGGCCTGCCGATTATCCCGCCGACCCCTGCGCGTTACGAAAAGATGCTTGGATACTGTCCCTTCAGTCCAGAGATGGTGCTCGCGTCAGAGGTAGGCCCCAGCGGCAAAGATATTACCGTGAGGGACGTGGCGGTAGCTGCGGTGATGGCGGGCTGCAAACCGGAGTATATGCCGATTCTCGTCACAGCCTTTAAGGCGTTGGCGAATCCAAAGTACAATTTTCTGCAATCGGTAACTACATCGTATCCCGGCGGCAACTTGGTGTTGGTAAGCGGCCCCCTGGCACGAGAGCTCGGGATGTCTGGGAAGGCGGGTTGTCTTGGGCCCGGAAGCCCGGTAAATGCAACCATTGGCAGAGCGGTTAACCTTGTAATCGTCAACGTTTGCCGATCTATTCCAGGAGTGTGTGACCTCGATTGCCATTCAAGTGCCGTAGAATTTAGCTTCTGTTTTGCCGAGGATCCCGACTTAACGCCGTGGAAAACAATCAATGCTGAACACTTTGATGCGGAGACCACAACTGTTCTTGTTCTAAAAGCAGAGGCTCCTCATGCCATTATTGATTTCCTAAGTCTTACCGGCGGAGACTTGCTGGATACTATAACCGACTGCTGTACGAGCATCGGCGCCAACAACGCATATATGCCCAGTAGTCTCATTCTGGTGCTCACGCCCGACCACGGGCAGATGCTTGCCAATGCTGGATATACCAAGGACAAGATCCGAGAGCACATCCACCTGCGTGCAGTGAATGATGTACCCATGGTAAGGGATAGGGGTTTGGTGCCGGTGCGCCCGCCGCATTTTGCTACCCTGCACCCCATGCCAGTGACCCGAACGCCGAAGGATGTCGAAATCGTGGTAGCTGGCGGCAGGGGCGGGCATTCCAAGGTAATCTTGCCCTGGGGACTGCACAGCGAAGCGATCGTTGAGCCCGTCGCACTGCCGAACGGAAAGATTGCCAAAAAAATTAGTGACTTTAAGAGTTAGCGTTTCGAGATGCAGCGCCTGCAACTTGCAGCTTCATTTCGGTCTTCGGACTCTTAAAGAGGATGTTGTTCAACCCCCCATTCAAAGAAGGAGGAAATGAAAATGAACAATAATGTCTACGGCAGTTTCGATGTGGTTGTTTGCGGAGGCGGAACCTCTGGGTTGGCTGCCGCGATCTCGGCTGCGCGAGCCGGCGCGAAGACCATCCTCGTCGAGCGCCTCGGAGCGCTGGGCGGACAAATGACGGTTTCAGGACCGCCTGGTTTCGCCTACGCGAACATATTCAACGACGCCGGCGAGCAGGTCATCAACGGTTTTCTGGGGGAGACGCACGCTCGGCTCCTGGCGGATGGACATGCGATGCCTTTCCCGCCGCCCGAAGAGCGCCGCAGGAATACGTATGCGTTCGTCGACCCCGACTGGTGGGGATACCTGGTTTTCGACATGATCAAGGAAAGCGGCGTGCGCCTGCTCTTGCACACCCTGGTGGTCGATGTCGTCAAAGAAGGGAATAAGGTTCGAGGGGTTGTGGTTGAGCACACGGGGGGGCGCCAAACCATCTCGGGAAAGGTCGTGATCGACTGCACGGGCGAGGGTGACATCGCGTTGCGGGCAGGAGCTCCCTTCGAGAAGGTCGGCAAAGACGATCCCTATCCCATCGAGCCGCCGTCGACCGCGTTCGCAATGGACGGCATCGACTGGGACGCTGTCCTGAAGTACGTGCAAGAGAACATCAAAGCCTCGCGCGATAGCGACACCGCCGGCCTCTATGCGGACAGTATGTTGAAGCTGCACACCAGGATCCTCGCCATGAAGAGCGGTCGAGAGCTGATCGCAGTGGGTCATACTCATAATTTCTTCGATGCGATCACGCGGAAGCTGATTGCTTCGGGCGAGTACCATCCCTTCGGCGATATCGGCTTTTTCTTCACACCGCGTGATGGCGGCGTCATACAGGCGCAATTCCAGCACTCGGCACAGGTGCCGAATTGCGATTGCACGGACATAGACGAGCTGACAGCCGGCGAAGTCGAAGCACGCCGGCAGGCCGTGATCACGCTGAAAGTTGTTCGGAAATACCTCCCGGGTTTCCAGAACGCGTACCTTACAAGGACCTGCACCGAGCTGCGGATTCGCGAGACGCGACGGATTATGGGCGACTACCAACTGGAGTGGAACGACGCCAACTCGGGAAGGAAGTTTCCCGACGTCATCGGCAAGAGCGTGATGACGATGGGAGCGCGCCACCTTGCGTCGGCCGACACGCTTGGCACGTACTCTCACGGCGTTGCAAATCCTCCCGAGGGTGGATCGTTCGATATCCCCTATCGCGTTTTGGTGCCCAGGGACGTCGAGCAGCTGCTGGTTGCTGGCAAGATGATCTCCGCGCAACGGGACTGCTACCTGCGGTTCCTCCCCGAGACGATTGAAACAGGCCAGGCAGCCGGAGTTGCCGCGGCTCTCTGCGCTAAGCACGGCATAAGCCCGAGAGAGCTCGAGAAGGACGTCTCGGAGCTGCAAGCGACGCTCCAAGCCCAGGGCGTCATTCTCTTCGGCACGCACTGATGTCGAGGGGGGAAAATGATTAGGGGGGGCGATGGAAACGCCGGCATCATTCGAAGTCCGGCCCGCGCCATCGCCCTACCCGATCGGAACAACCGATCTATGCCATCGACGCTGCCTTTTCGGCGAGGGGCGCGAGCCCGTTGCGCCTTAAAGAGTTGTTTGCTACGTACGATGCAATAGGTTCAAAGCACGCAGATAGTGCCGGCAATGGCGATCAGCGCAGGGCATTGGCGACCAACAGCCTTCGTGTTCACCGCCAATCTCATTGTCGCCGCGCCGCCCGGCTATAAATGCTCTGCACTATTTCCCAAAGCTCGTTGTCCAAGTTGCGATTAACCCGAGCAGGACCGCTGGAATCAAGGCATAGGCTCCGGCATTCCACCCTGCGCGTTCCACGATCGCGCCAAAATACGGCGCGCCGACGATTCCTGCAAGATTCATTCCGAATGCGGCAATCGCTATTCCGACACCAACCAACTCGGGCTTGACCATAACTTTCGGCACCGCAGCTAAATTTACCGTGGAGACAATACCCGCGCCAAAGACGCCGAACAGCAACATCCAGATCGGCACCAGGATTCCTGAGATATGAAATGGCACCAGAGACAACAAGCCGAGCAGCAAACCATTCACCATTGCGATCAGTTTGAAGCTTCTGACTTTGCTGAGCAGATATCCGCCCAGCGGGGCACCGATCAGCAGGCCTACCATGCTGAAACTGTTTAACGCCCCGGCCCTTGCCATGGTAAAGCCCTGAGCCTTAGTTAGATAGGTGACGTAGAAGGTGGAGAATGCATTGTAGGGAATATAGAGGAGAAGAAACGCCGCCGATACCAACCAGATATTGCGATTAGCGAAGCCCTCACGGAGGCCCGCCTTCTTCATTGCGCCCGCTCTTGCCGCATCCGCAACATTCATCCAGGGAGGCGTACGCACCGCAGCCGCAGTATTCATCCAGGGAGGCATGCGCACAAAGAACGCGACGCTCAGAAGCGCCAAGAACGACAAAACCCCGCTGACCCACCAAACGGACTGCCAGCCAAAATGCTGTGCCAGCAGCGGAGCCAGCAGCGTTGCGGGAAATCCGCCTGCTCCAACGCAGGTGGCACTCATCCCCATTGCGATCCCTACCTTCCGGGGAGGAAACCAAACGCCGTTGCAAGTGGCTCCCACAACAGCCAGCAGAGAGAAAGATATTCCGTCAAATCCGCGGCTCACCAGAAAAAGAGGGTAGCTGGTAGCCATCGCTCCCAGTAAACATCCGGCAATGGAGCAGGCCATGGCGACAACGCCGACGACCTTAATTCCATACCTCATAACGAAAATCCCTGCCGGCAGCGCCAGCAGCAGTCCGCTGATGCCAATAACGGACATCATCAATCCCGCGCTGGCCAGATCCACCTTGAAGTAGCCGATAAGAACCGGCATGAGCGGCGGAACCTTCATGAAGTTAATACAGCTTACAGCGCCCCCGAAGTATAAACACCAGAAAACTTTCCAGGCGCCGGCCGGAGTCGCTACTTCAGGCGGACTTGCTTGTACATCCAACTGACTACTCATAGAGTCCTTTCGCACCAAAGCTCTTAGTAACTGGCGCTCTCAAAATCCGGCACGGCATTCGGAGAACAGATCGCCCGGAAATCGGCTCCCGCTTCGCCCGATTCCCCATTTCCTTGCCGATTTCAGTCACGGCTCTCGTTTCATACATACAAGTGCTAGCGATCCCTGCGCCCTAAAAACAGGATGTTATCCGCTGGCTATTCGAAGAACAGAGCCAATGCAAAGGAATAGAGAATCATTCTAGCAGGACTGGCGAGGAGCAACGGCCAGATGCTCCGTATAGCCCGATAGTTGGTTCGCGTGAGTTACGCCACTCGTTTAGTATCAACCGTATCCAAAACCTACCCGGCGGCAACCCTGAGGGCTGCCGCCGGGCAGGTGGTTAGGAAGAGTCGCGCCGAAGGCTAGAACATAAACTTCACCGCGAATTGGATTTGGCGCTGGTCACCGAGGGAGCCAAGCTGGTCCGTGGTCAGCGCGGTCGAGGTGGTGTAGCACACGCCGGTTGTAGGCCCGTTAATTTCCCCTGAGGGGTTGCAGAGAATACCACCAGTGGTGGTGGCTGTCGGGAGCATGTAGGCATTCGGGTCCGTACGGTCTTGTTGGTAGTTAGCAGAGTTCGCGGGGAGTGTGCCAGTGGTGCTAAAATTGATGCCCTGATTGCCAAAAGACATGTTGGGGTGATTGACGATATCGAAGATCTCCGCCCGGAGCTGCACGCTTAATTTCTCGGTCAGCTTGGTTTGCTTCATGATCGCGAGGTCCCAGTCGAAGTAATTGGGGTTGTTCAGCGAGTTTTCGCTGGTGTCACCGATCGTCCCATATGGCTGCAGGACGTAGCATGCCGGATTGTACCACTCGTTGATTTTCCTCGTCATGGGCTTGCAGCCGGGGACGACTTCGGGACGCTCGCCTTCGGTTAAGCCGCTAATGTTGGATTGGTACTGGAACGTGCCTTCCTGGACGTTGATGGGCAGGCCCTTAGAGTAGGCGAATATGGGACTGATTTGCCAGCCATTCAGCGCCCGATTGCCGTGGAACGGCAGGCCGTAAATAGCGTTCAAACTAAAGATCTGGTTGGAGTTAAAGCTGCAAGGACCGCGATCCAGGCTCGGGTTCCAGGGATCATTGATGGCATACTCGCCCTGTTCGTTGCCTTCCATGGCCGAGGCGCTGGTGAGGCACCTGGACCAGGTATAAGAGGCATTGCCCGCCAGGGCCCCGGAGAACTGCCGGGTCAGGCTGGTCTGCAAGGAGTTGTAAGTGGAGTGCGCAAAGGGCTCAACCGCCATATACCCCTCGAAGTTCGAATTCTCATGCGTGCCGACAAACGGGTTGTTCAAGGTGCCCGGCGCCCCCGTCAGGGTGGGTTGACCCCCGCCGGGTAAAGTGTAGCCTCCGCTAGCCAGGTCCCCCGTCACCGGCGTTGACCAATTGGGGTCGATGGATGCGTAGTTCGGAGGGTTGGCGTCAATCGAAGCGAACAGGTGCACGCCCGTGGAACCGGCGTAGCCGATGTTGAACAACGTTCCGAGCCACAACTGGCGCTGCACGGTCAGGTTGTACTGCATCATATAGGGCGACGTATTCACAGTGGGGAGTTCGCCGTTAAACCAGGCGACGTTCTGGGATCCCGTGGTCCCTAATATGCTTACGACTTGGTTGAAACCCGTAACCAACTGCGGAAAATTGTTTGGAAACAGAACCTCGAACCACGGATCGGTCGGGAACGGAGCCTCGAACGCGAAGGTACGCGACTCGACCGGCTCGTGGTACATGGCGAAGCCGGCGCGGATGGAGGTCTTGTGATCGGCGAACGGGTCATAGGCCAGTCCGATGCGCGGATCGATGTTCTTGACGTTGGGATTGCTGTAGTACACATGGGGAGCGTTGATAAAGCTGCCCTCCGTCAACGTCGGCAACATTACGCTGATCTTACCTATATTCGTCTCACCTGGGAGCTGGAACGTCTCTCCATTGGCCGTTGACGGGTTGCTGGCCCACTCGTAGCGCAAGCCAAGATTTACGGTAAGCCGCTTATTGATTTTCCAGTCGTCCTGGATGTAAGGCTCCAGCACATTCTGCCGCCAGGCGCGGGTTGGGTTGAGGGGATAGTTTACCCCTGACGGGGCGGGATAGCTGTAGCCGGGGCCGGCGCTATCCAGTTCAATGAGGGGTTCGCCGTACATCGCGCCGCCTAACCCGCCTCCTACCCCTGTGCTCAAGTTTGCGAAAATCCACCAGCCGCCGGAATAATCAAACCACAGATCGTTCGTCTGCACGCGGGTAAAGGTGGCGCCGAAGTGGAGGGAATGCGCGCCCAATGTCATGGTGACATCGTCGCCCTCGCTGAAGCGGTTCATGACGTCCTGGCTTGGATTTGAGGGCACCGGACCAATTTCCGTCATCCCGCCGCCGGGAGTAAAGCCCATAGACTGCCGGCCCTGGACCTGGGCCAAGGCGTTCTGTCCGTTGAGGCCGCCGTTCGCCGTCAAGGCGTGAAGCCGCACGAACCCGAAACGGGCTTCGTTGAGTATCTTCGGCGAAAACACGTGCCGCTCTTCGATGGTGGCGTACTGATTTTGTTCGTTGTCGAGTTCCGGATATCCCGGAATAGCGGCCGGCAAAATATTTGTCGAATAGGGGACGCTTTGAAAGGCCTTCTCGATGTTGAAACGTGCGAACAGGCTGTCCTTGGGTCCGATCGTGTAGTCGATGCGGGCCAGCCCGTAGTCCTCGTTCTGGATAGTACTCCCAACGGAGCATAGGAGCCCCTCGCCGTCTTCAAGAGTGATGTCGGTTATATTGGGGCACTGGGGGTTTGGGTTTGGGGCTGTCGGATAAACGCCCCATATCGCCTGCGTGACCGCGGGCATCGGCCCGTAGACAGGGTTCGCCCACCCACCTGAAACGGGCTCCATGCCATTGTCCTCGAACAGGGTGGCGTCGGGCCCGGCCGGGTTGTTGTCGGCGACCGGCACCACGGCGCGCTCCGTCTGGCCCTGAGCCGAGCGCAAGCCCTCGTAGTTGATGAAGAAGAAGAGCTTATCCTTCTTGATGGGGCCGCCTAGCGTGCCCCCGAACTGATTCCTCCTGAAGCCCGGCTTCTGGCCGGCGAGGTCAAAGTAGTTGTAGGTGTCCAAGGCGCTGTTGCGGAAGAACTCATAGGCCGATCCGTGCAGGGTGTTCGTGCCCGACTTGCTGACCGTGTTGATCGCCGCGCCGGTGCCGCCGAACTGGGCGCCATAGGTGTCAGTCAGAACCGTGAATTCCTGGATGGCATCCATGCCGAGGGAAGCCGCCGTTATGGTGACCCCCGCGCCATGGTCCTGCGCGCCGCGGATATCAGTGCCATCCAGCAGGTACTGTATACCTATTGGACGCGAACCGGAAACGGCGTAGTTGATTTGCGTACCGTAGGCGGTGGCCCCCTTGCCGCCACCTCCTCCGACCATGGGCACAGTCGCCACGCCTGGCGCCAATGTGAGCAGATCGGTGAAATTGCGGCCATTGAGCGGCAGGTTTTCCATCTGGTCGGGCGCAACCAACTGGCCCACTGCGGCCGTGCTGGTGTCCACGGTGGAAGCTTGGCCATGCACCTCGACCACTTCGTCGGCGCGACCTACCTTGAGGGTAAAGTCCAGCACCGAGTTCGCGCCGACGGTCAGCACGATCCCGGTTTGCACTACTTTTTGGAAGCCGGATTTCTGTGCCGAAACGTCGTACGTCCCGATTTGTAATTCTGGGATCGAATAGCGTCCCTGTCCGTCGGTAGTCCCCGCGTAGGCGACGCCCGTGCCGACGTTCTTCGCCTCTATTTTGGCGCCCGTAACCACCGCGCCGGTGGGATCCGTGGCCGTGCCGGAAAGCACGGCGGTGTTCACTTGCGCCTGTAAGTTGCTGACGGCAAGGGCGCTAAAAAAGAGCACGATCAGCGCCCGACAGACTATTTTTCCCTGGCCTAAAGAGAACTTAAACTGAAACATGGTGCCTCCTGATCTCGAATCCGAGAATCGAGAACTGTGACGGTGAATTGTAAGTTACGGTGAATACTAACCCCTTGCGTTCCAGTCCACAGCACAACCCAAGAAGCGCATCCACTCTTTAGCGCGGGCTCTGGGCCGCCGACAAAAGTAAAATCCCTAGCACAATACTCTCGTCTGTGGTGATGCCCCACTATACTCTGTACAGGCATTCTCTGTAATAGAATCTAACAACCCGTGTTATAAGTATTGCTTATGATCGAAGTTCGACATCTCCGGTACATGGTGGCGCTTGCCAGGGAAATGAACTTCACTGCCGCCGCCAAACGAACGCATGTCGCCCAACCGGCGCTAAGTCAGAACATCCGGCAAATTGAGGATGAACTTGGAGTCCAGCTTTTTGAACGTAACACGCACAAGGTAGTGCTGACCGCTGCCGGGAAAGTCTTTTATCGAGAAGCCGTGGCTACTCTGGAGCATCTGGAGAGAACGGTACGTGCGACTCAGCGGGCGGCACAGGGAGAGGGTGGGGCGCTCTCGATTGGGTTTACGACTTCGGCTATGCTGGGCGAGCTGCCGAGTAAGATCAGCAACTTCCGCAAGCGATATCCGAATATAGTAGTTCTGTTTCGGGAGTTGCCTCTGGATTTGCTGGTGGACGCGCTACGAATTGGTGCAGTTGATATTGGCTGTTCAGACATCGACGTAGTTGACGAAATGTTGGAATCGGCGCCCCTGAGGGCTGTGCCCGTAGTCGTGGTGCTGAATAAGGCTCACCCTCTGGCGCGGCACTCGTCCTTACGCCTCGAGATGCTCGCAGGCGAAACGTTCATTCTGCCTTCGCCCGACTCTCACCATTCTCTTTACAACACGTTCATCAATGCGTGCCGTGAAGCCGGGTTCGAGCCCGTCGATCCGTATTTTGTGGATACCATTCCTGCCGGGAATGGACTCGTTTCCGCCAACATCGGGATTACTCTCCAACATCGGCTACTCTCGTATCGATGTCGAGACGTAGTTTATCGACGGCTGATCTCTCCCAAATTACGGCTGCAAATGAAACTGATTTGGAGGAAACAGGATTTATCGCCAACCGCCTTGAAGTTCATATCGGAGAGCAGAGTTTAGCAGGAAGTCTGTGGTTTAAGCGGGTTTTAAACTTTATCGACGGATTCTGGGAAGAGAGCGTTTCTTGACTTTTGGCCTTTCCCCCCTGAGAATCGGTCTTATTGATCAATACACCTATTGGAGCAAAGCACATCCAGGCTCCA
>CAWCXX010000067.1:0-8430 GCA_963799445.1 uncultured Acidobacteriaceae bacterium
ATGCCACCACCATTCCTCTGGACCAGACAGAACGCAGCACCCCGTTTCGTTTCAGTCGTCGGGCGATTTCGCAACCGAGCGCAAACACCGGTTCGGGAGATTGTCTTTGGAGTGCGTAGCCGAGGGTGTCGGCGCTGATGGGGCCGATCCGTTTGGCCAGTGCTCCAGAGCCGCACTCTAGCTCGATCTGCAGCAGACTGGGAATCTGCATGGCGGCACTGAGGAAGACCGCGTCGAACACCTTTTTCCAGGGATGTTGAGGAAACTGCCTCCCCTCGGGCAGGCAACCGACTAAATCAGAAAAGCCAAACACCTTATCGAGATAAGCCTCGAATCGGTGCCGGATCAAGCCGAGGGCCCTTCCTTCTTTTCCTGGAGAAACCGCTTCAGATTGACGCCGCAGATGGTTGCCGCGGCGGCATCGAAGCGGTGGCGCATCAGGATCTTTTCGCGCACCTTGTCAGCCAGTGGGGCCGGAATATTGATGGCCTTCGGCTTTCCGTCCACCAAAACCGAGATTTGATATTGGGAGTGGAGACGCCTGCCGTCGGCACAATGGCAAGTAGGGCGCCCGCAGGCACGCTTGCGTTCCACAAAAGAACCAGGCAGCATTTCGCGCAGCGCACCGAGACTGCGGATGAGTTTGCCGCGCAGTTGCAGGGCGGGATCGTTGGGTGGCTTCATATGACACTAATACCAGTGTCAGATCTGAACAAAGTCAAGCCCTTTCTGAGATTTGCAAAAATGCCGATCAGACTGAATTTGGAAGGAAACCACCGTAAACAAAGGAGACGGAAGGCCGCCGTCCCCCTACCTTACGGAATCACTGAGGCCTCCGGTGCAAACCCCTGATTCATTTTCTCGCCAGAAAATCCGCCGGCGTCAGGATCTCGATACCCCGAAACGGATGCAGAGACAGCAAGTCTGCGTCGCCAGTAACGATTACATCGGCATGGCCATGGACAGCTACCTCAAGAAACTTATCGTCGCGAGGATCGCGGCAGGCCCGAATGCGGCGCGGATCGGAAACGCGCAAACCGATTTCCCAAACGTGCGCGAGATACGGCTCAATCGTTTCAGGGCGGAGGTAACAGGCAAACTTGCGCCGCCGCAGGACAACGCTCAACTCGTCCAGAATTGAGGTTGAAACCAGCGTGAAGTCTTCGCGCCAAGCTCGCGCGACGGCTCGACCGGAAACGGACTGCTCCAGCAGCAACCGGCTGATATAGACGTTTGTGTCGATCACTATCCGCTGCTTCATTCCTTGTCGGCCAGGAGTCGTTCAAGCAGCTCGTCCGTCATGCCCTTTGATTCCGCATACCGGCTCGTTTCCTCGGTAAAGCGGATCAACTCTTGTACACGCATCCGGTGGATTCTTTCGTATTCCACAGCGGAGACCAGGACAGCCACATCCCGCTCGTGCCGCTGGATGCGAACAGGCTCCCTTTGAGCGGTATCAAGGAGTTCGGCAAATCGCTGCTTCGCTTGGGTCGCGGAAATGGTCGTCATATCTGAATTCTACTCCAAAATGTCTAGTTTAGATAAATTGATTATTTTGATTAAATTAGACAAAACGATCATTCCCGTCCTGAGCCTGACCCTACGCACACAGCTTGCGCCCGTAATCCGAGCCTCAAGCCGGCCCTCCCGCTCGAACGTTACACTAGACCCAGGAACCTTCCCGCCAGGACCTTCGCCTTGCAGCCGCTCCTCGAACATCTGAATCCCGAACAGCGCGCCGCGGTGGAGGCTACCGAAGGCCCCCTGCTCATCCTGGCCGGCGCCGGATCGGGCAAGACCCGCGTCATCACGCATCGCATCGCCTGGCTCATCCGCGAGAAAAACGTGGCGCCCGACGCGATTCTGGCCGTCACCTTTACCAACAAGGCCGCCAGCGAGATGGCCGAGCGCGTGGACCGGCTGCTGGGTCACTCATCGCTGGCCAAGCCGCTCATCTCCACCTTTCACTCGTTCTGCGTGCGCATCCTGCGCCGCGACATCGAGGCACTGAAGGTTGGCGGCAAGGGGCTCACGCGCACGTTCACCATCTTCGACGAAAACGATCAGCAGGGCATCGTGAAGCAGATCATGAAGCGCATGGGGCTCGACACCAAGCAGATGACTCCGCGTAGCGTGCAGGGCCGCATCTCGTGGGCCAAAAACCACATGGTCGACCCGCAGGATTATTTCCTCAGCTCCAAGGACCCCACCAGCGAGCGCGTCGCGCACATCTTCAAGGCCTACCAGGACGAGCTGCGCAAGAACAACGCCATGGACTTCGACGACTTGCTGCTCGAAGCCGTGCGCCTGCTCAAAGCCTCGGGCGAGGTCCGCGAGCGCTACCAGCGCCGGTATCGATACTTATTGGTTGACGAGTACCAGGATACCAACCGCCCGCAATACGAGCTGATGAAGCTGCTTGCCGGCGAGCACAAGAACGTGTGCGCGGTGGGCGACGAGGACCAGAGCATCTACTCCTGGCGCGGCGCCGACATCCGCAACATTCTCGAGTTCGAGAAGGACTTTCCCGACGCGCGCATCGTTCGCCTGGAACAGAACTACCGCTCCACGCAGATTATTTTGGAGGCAGCGGGCGCCGTCGTCGCCAACAACATTCGCCGCAAGGGCAAGAAGCTGTGGACCGAGCGCCAGGGCGGATCGCTCATCGGCTACTACGAAGCGCCCGACGGCGAAAACGAAGCGCTTTTCATCGCTGACAAGATTCAGGCATTTCTCCGGGCACAGGACTCGTCCGAAACGCAGGTCGGCGGAGCCGCTCCCGGTCATTGCGCCGTTCTCTATCGAACCAACGCGCAGTCGCGGCTCGTGGAAGAGGCTTTGCGCCGCTACAACATCAGCTACACCATGGTGGGCGGATTCAGCTTTTACGAGCGCGCCGAGATCAAGGACCTGCTCGCGTATCTCCGGCTCGTCCGCAATCCGCACGACTCCATGGCCCTGCAGCGCGTGGTCAACACGCCGGCCCGCGGCATCGGCAAAACCACGCTCGAAACCATGGAGCGGCTGGCTCTTGAAACCGGCGTCTCTACCTGGGACGCGATCGGCGCGGCCATCGCCAACCAACTGGTTCCCACTCGCGCCTCCATGGCGCTCGATACCTTCCGCCAGCTCATTCTCGATGCGCAGGCCATGCTCGATCTCGACTTCGCCGGCAAGCTCGCGGCCGATGTGGCGGAATCGTCAGCCGCCGACGCCGACACCGGTTTCGACTTCGGCGCCGCAGAGGCGACCGCAGCAGAGGCAAACGCACCGGGGGCGAATCCGCAACCAAGCTCCGACTTCGATTCGGACGCGGAAGAAGTCGCAACTGATCAAGAGAAGGAGGTGAGCGGGTTCCGCGCGCCCGGCGACTCGGCCACGCTGCCCGAGCTGATCCGCTTCCTCATCGACCGCACCGGCTACATCAAGGCTCTTGAAACCGAGGGCACGCCCGAGGCCTTCAGCCGCATTGAGAACCTGAAGGAACTGGCCAACGCCGCGCACGACGCCGAGGAGCGCGGCGAAACCCTGGCCGAGTTCCTCGACCACGCCGCGCTGGCCTCCGATACCGATCAGTTCGACCCCAACGCGCGCGTCACGCTGATGACTCTGCACGCCGCCAAGGGCCTGGAGTTTCCGCTGGTCTTTCTCGCCGGACTCGAGGAGGGCCTGTTTCCGCATTCGCGCACGCTCTCAAGCCCCGAAGAGCTCGAAGAGGAGCGCCGGCTCTGTTACGTCGGAATGACGCGCGCGATGAACTCACTCGTCCTGAGCCGCGCCCACTACCGCCGCCGCTACGGCAACGATGTTCCTGAGCTGACCATCCCGTCGCGCTTTCTGGAAGAGGTTCCCACGCAGTTGGTCGAGAATCTCGGTGGACGCAGCCCCGCGTGGTCCACTCCTGCCTACCGGTCTCAGTACGGAGCAAACCGAAACCAAAGAAAGCGGGGCGACTTCGACGGCCGCCACTTCAACTACGAAGATGAGAGCCAGGAGATCCCGCACTCCTCCGCGCCGTCTGGCCGCGATACTGCTCCAAGCGGTAAAAGCGCGGAAGCGCCAAAAGGTACAAGCGCGGCTGCGCCGAAGTCTATCGACAATATCGCGCGCTTCTTTGGCGGAAAGTCCGGAGCCGGCAGGCCTGGTTCTTTCCCGCGTCCGGCGATGAACATTCCCGCGACGAGCGGCGCGGCGGGCCTGAAGAAAGGCCAGCGCGTCATCCATGCGAAATATGGCGAAGGCCAGGTGCTGATGCGCGAAGGCGACGGCGAAGATGCCAAGCTCACTGTGCTTTTTGACCGCCACGGCATAAAAAAGCTGATGGAAAAGTTCGCCAATCTGCGCAGAATCTAGTGATTTCGCGAAAAATGTGACTGTGCCAGCCGCGCCTGTTTTGAAGAATACAAAGGACTTATGCCTCGAAGTCCACAGTTTCACAGATTCAAAGTTTCTGCGATTCCGTGCAGCCGCCGGCGCGGAAACCAATGATTTTTATAATGTTAAGTGACTTCCGCAGCTTCACAGTTCGAAATCGGCAAATTTGCATAGGGGGTGGACGCTCATGGTTCGAGTCTGGAGTGGGCGCCGAAGTTCGGATCCTCTTCACGCAGATAGTGGATGGCGCGCGAGACATCGGACAGGTTTTCGAGCAGGAACTGCACGACCGCCGAAATGGAGGTGCGGTGACGGGCCGCCCAAACCCGCGCCTGGTGGTAGGTGCTTTCAGAGACACATACGGTGATGTTCCTGGTTCGCTTCATGGTTTCCCTCGCCCGCCTGAGGCCCCGGCAGGGAGCATGCGGGCGGATTAGCGATACGGCAATTTAGCGGGGCTAGCGGAGTCAGTGTCAGATATTTTCCCGGTGCAAAATGAAAGGGATGTGTCGTCAAAAATTGGGGTCACGGGCGACTTTGGAGGATTGCACTGTTTTGAGTGCAACCCAGAGGGAGAGTTGTTGCGGTGGGTGTTTATCTTTCAGTGACCCCGCCCCCCATACCCCTTTTGGAGCTAAGTGCTTTCCTTTTCAGCGGTTTGATGTCCGATCATTTGCTCTGGCCCGTTGATAACAAAGGGGTTATTTCGTAAAATCCCACATCTAAAGGAATTATGGGTCGATTCTGAGCACGAATTTTACTGTCTTGACAACATTTACACGGATGCGGGTCCCGATGGCGGAGGATTGTTGTTTTACGGTAAAACCAGAGTTGGTGTGCCCTGTTAGGTTTTTTCGAAGGTCGCTGCTCCCTGTTGGTCGCATCGACTTAGCGGTTGAGGCTTCGCGGTACAGCGACTCTGGTTTTGCGTTAGACGGCCCTCCGCCGGAAGGCATCATGAAATGATTCTGCGCCAATGAGTGGAAATTATCTGCAAAGGAGCGGGAGAATTTCTTGCTTGTGTTGGGCGTGCCGGAACCGGAGCCGCTCGGCAAGGCACGGATCACCTTCCGGCTGGATGAGGATTTGGTGGATCATTTTCTGAAGGAGCCGATGCCTCGGGCGGGGCGATGGGCTACCAGACGCTGATCAATGAGGCGCTGCGGCAGCATGTGGAAGGGCAAAGCGCCGAAGCTGGAGGAGACGCTGCGGCGGATTGTGCGGGAAGAGATGCGGAGAGCGGGGTGAAAGCGTTGCGACCTCCAAATCCCAGGAGTGAGGCCTGGGTCACCCGGCCAAAGTCGGGAAAGTTTGTCTCCCAAATGTTCACATTGGGAAAAGGCTCCAAGGAGGGGCGCCTAAAACTCGTCCGAGAGGAATTGGTAAGTGCATTCTGTTAGCGTGTAGGTCGAGTTTTTGCTTGCCTTCGTTAGTGGGGGTCGCAGCGTGGATTCGCAGTATTCATTTGACCTGTTTCCTAATCCGCTGAGGGGCGTTGGATTAGCTGCGGAATCCTCAGATGGGAACCTGTTTTGCAACGATCCACAGGGTTGCGCTCGGCCCCGATCATGTAACAAAAGAGAAAATGACCTCCTCCTCTCACCGCAAAGTCGAACGGTAACGGCACTTCGACATACGAGCCGATCAGCAGCGTCTGGGAGGGGGCTGACGGCGATTTGCTCGAAGCGATGTTCAAGTTCTACGCCACCATCCCGCCTGAGCCGATTCTGGATGCGACCTACAACGCAGGGCGATTCTGGAAGGGCTCCAAGCGGCGCGTCGTTTCGATGGACATCGACCCCGATACAAGCCGACAATCGTCGGGGATAATCGCAAAATGAAAGGCGTGCGTCGGCGCGATTCGGCGTAGTCGTATACGATCCGCCTCACGTTGGACCGCAGGGCCGCGACAAAAGCAAGAAACGATTCGACGTGGATTTCGGCGCGACGGTGGAATGCGGCAAGGAACAGAATTGGAACTTGAGTTACCTATATCCGCCATTCTTGAAGCAGGCCAAGCGAGTCCTGAAGCCGGACGGCCTTTTGCTTGCAAAGATCACCGACATGGTGAACAACCACAAATCAAAATGGCCGCACTGCGACTTCATGCGAATGGCCGAAGAAGCCGGGTTCACCGTGTGCGATCTAATCATCAAGGTCAGGAACGGGCCGATGGTCTCCACGAAGTGGAAGGAGGCCCATCATGCCCGCAAGCGGCATTGCTTTTGGATCGTCTGTCGTAACGGTGACGAATGCGAACGGCGAGCGGCGGTCACCGCTTCGGAAAAAGCGCATCCCATCGGCTCACGCGATCTGTCCCGGGACGACCCACGCCCGGCACCTTACTGCCAAAGCCGCTCTCGTTCCATTCGGGGCCGATAGTGAACCATGAGTGCAAATTCGGCTGCGAACACCCACCATTCACTTTCAAACGTCAGGTAGCGGCATTTCATATCGGCGAGCGCGATATTTCTGCCGCCCGCTGATCTTGCCAACATGCTCATTCAGGCGGGCACGCAAGGTTCGTTTGCTCTTGGTCATCCCCTTCGATGCCTTGCCGATGTAGACGAGTGTCTCTTTGAAGTAGAGGGCGTAGATCCCGCTGGCCTGCGGCGCCACGTTCTTTTCTAAAGCCAGGATCGGGCTCGACTCTAGCTTCTCGACGACTTGAGCGCGAATCCTTGTCCAAATCAAAGTCGAAATGATGAGGATCGTTACCGGCGGTGTTTGGCATGGTTGATGTGACAAGCGTAGTGAATGCCGCCGTCGCAAGGTAGAGGGGGAACCACACCGATTAACCCCCGAAGGTTCTCGTTCCGCCTGCCGTTGTCTTCTTTTTTCGCCCTCCAAGGCTATTGTGCCCAACAAGAGAATTGTTGATTTCCCTTTGAAGGAGTTCGGCCTTCTCTTCGGCCGTTGGCTCGTGCATCGGGAACTTTTTTTCGAGTTCTGCTCGAAGAGCATTGAATTTAGCCAGTGCGGAACTTTGAGATTTTGTAGAAAGGATTTCTTGGCCGCACATCGTCACAACGAAAAGCCGCTCGGTTCTTTGAAAGGTGCAGATCGCCGGGTAGGAACGATAGATTCATGGTGCCTTACGAACTTGCCACAAGGCTATCACGCTGTGGTTTTCTTTGGAAATCTCCCGGCGGGGCCCGCATGTTTCGTTCGGCGTTTTCGGCACGACGAAGTCGTGCCCTGTTACAAAGCACTCCAGCGCCGTCCCTACGGGACTCTTGTTCTGTAGGGACTCGCGTACCCCACGCTGAAGCGCGGGGCTAGAGAACGCTGCGCCTCTGGCGCGTAAAAAAAAGCAACCGCAGATCCCCGTTCGACTCCAATCGCTTCCGCTATCTCCCGCTCAGGGCAGGCTTTCGACTTGTCCGCCTGCGGCGGACTCGCTCAGTCGTGCCCTGTTAGAAAGCACTCCAGCGCCGTCCCACCGGGACTCTTGTTCTATAGGGACTCGCGTACCCCACGCTGAAGCGCGGGGCTAGAGAACGTCGCGCCTCCGGCGCGTGAAAGAAGCAACCTGCACACTCCCCGTTCGACTTCAATCGCTTCCGCGATCTCCGCTCAGGCAGGCTTTCGACTCGTCCGCCTGCGGCGGACTCGCTCGTCGTGCCCTGTTAAAAAGCACTCCAGCGCCGTCCCTACGGGACCCTCGTCCGATAGGGACTTAGGTCCCCCACGCTGAAGCGCGGGCTAGAGAACGTCGCGCCTCCGGCGCGTGAAAGAAGCAACCGCAGAACCCCCGTTCTGCACTTCAATCGCTTCCGCGATCTCCGCTCAAGGCAGGCTTTCGGGCTTGTCCGCCTGCGGCGGACTCGCTGAGTCGTGCCCTGTTACAAAGCACTCCAGCGCCGTCCCTACGGGACTCTTGTTCTATAGGGACTCGCGTACCCCACGCTGAAGCGCGGGCGGAGAACGTCGCGCCTCTGGCGCGTGAAAGAAGACAACCGCAGACCTTCGACTAACGTCCACCTGCGGCGGACTCGCTCAGGATGACAGATGATCGGGCGAGCAATACGCAACCGAACCAGTAGAGGAAAAAAC
>CAWCXX010000068.1:0-21326 GCA_963799445.1 uncultured Acidobacteriaceae bacterium
CGACACATGAACCATGTATTTCCATTATGGTTTCCTGGACGCCGCAATTGTAGTTGCCTGCGCCGCTAGAAAGGGTGACTCGGAACCAAACTTATAACACCTGGATTATGCATCTTAAGGCAGACGCGTGACGTAGCGAGATTCTTGGTCAGACGGAATTCTCGCTCTACAACAAGCGCGGCAAGGCCGAGCAATGGATCAAGGAGGGCAAGCAAGCAGTAAAGATGGCGCGGCTGAGCTGCCACCGATTCCGCTCGAACGAGATTCCGGCTTCTACTGTGCCTGATCGCCTACAACCTAGGAAACCTTTGGCGGCGGCTGGTGCTGCCGCAAAATCATAACTGGTCGCTCACCAGCTTACAACAGCGGTTGGTGAAAACCGGCGGGCGGTTGATCAAGCATGCTCGCTACTACTGGCTGCTCTTGGCAGAGAGCCATCTGACGCGGCGCATATTCGGAAGCATGCTACGACGCATGGAGGCTCTGCCGCTGCCAGCTGGGTAGGTTTGGCAAGCAGGCGAAACTAATCTGGACGGAGGAGGGAAGTTGACGGGGGAGGTGTCCGACCAGCGGCTTCGAAATGGGGCAAATCATGACTCTTTGGTTCCATTGGCGACCCAGCCGGGCACGCTCGGGGCTCTGGCGTTGGAACGAATGTAAGAAAGATGGTGAGCGGAGGCAAACGGATATATATTGGTTCGCAGCCGAAAAGGCAAAACGGAAATTCCGGTTGAAGAGCCCGATTGCGCACAGTCTTGCAAACATCAGTAGACGGACCCCCGTGCTACACTTTGTGCGCCGGTCTTTTCCGGACAGAAGGAGGTTGTAATGAGACCGAAACGAGGCAATTACGCAGAGCCTGTTTAGGTATCTGCCTCTCTTCTTGCTGGCCTTGGCCGCCGCAGCTACGGCGGGCCAAAGCATCCAGGTGAACTTTGCTGCTCCGGTAGTTACCGCCACCACTGCGGCGCCAGGGGTTTGGTTTATTGACCGCTACCCCACTTGCGTATTCACTTCACCTGTAACCGCGCCAGACGGCATCCGGAACACCCTTGAGGAATCAATCTGCGCATCCGGCGTCCAGGAAACTCCTTTCTACAATACGCAGGGTCGCGGTTACTTTTTGGTCGCCAAAACGTATTCCACGTCGATCGAACTCTACGTGCCCAGTAGTTGGCGAAATGAGAACGCCCGCCTGGCAGGATTCTGGGGTATCGCGGTAGACTCCAGCGGCAATGTCGAGGATTACCCGATCATCGAATTCCAGGGACCCATTACGAGCCAGCCATCAGAAGGCCCAAGCTACTACCCCAACGGGGGTGTTGCAGGATTCTATGGCTGGAACGACACAACCGATGCGTGGGAATACATTGGTCTCCCGCCAGGATTCACGTACGACAGCTGGGTGAAACTGACCATAACCATGATCCCTGGAATCGGTTTCGAATACTCTGTCGAGAATCCTACGAGCCGTCGCGGCCTTTCCATCAGCAGCCCGGCCTCCGATTTGAATGACGTCGCGCTCCACGAAGTGATCCTCGAGGGCTACAACTACGGCGCCAATCAAAACATCTTCTGGAACGATCTGACGATGTCCTTTTCGTCCTCAACGCGCAGCATCCTATCCGGAACTCCGAATTTCATGCGCGAACATCAGCCATGATGGCCGTTCGAGGGCGTGGCTGCTCGTAAAGCGATCTCACTGCGAGGCGGTTGCAGGAGCAAGATATCGTGCTCGTGCAACCGCGGCGCAGCAGAGTCGATTTCAGATTAGGTCGCAGCCGCTTCCGTTGAGGCAGCGGTGGTCTTTTCCGGCGCAGCTTTCTTCACCTTCACCGCAGGAACCTTTTTCGGAACAGCTTTCTTTGCGGCTGCTGCCTTCTTGGCCGGAGCCTTCTTCGGCTTCGCGGCTGGCTTCTTAACAGGAGCGGCTTTCTTCGCCTTCTCAGCCTTGACCGCCGCCCATCTCTTCTTTTGGGCATCGGAAATCGCCTTCCGTGCCTTCGCGCTTAATTTCCGCATCTTGGCTGGTGTAGCAGCTTTCTCCTGTGGCTTGGCAGCGGCGGCTTTCACAGCCCCCTTCGCTGCCCATCTCTTCCGCTGTGCGGCAGCAATCTTCTTCCGAGACGCTGCGCTCAGTTTCCGTTTGGCAGGTTTCTTGGCTGGTGCGGGTGCTTCTCTAGCTGCTTCGGCCATACCAGACAGCAAGGCGTGGGCTTGTTGGAGCCGGGCAATCTCGGCGTCGATTTCAGCAATCACATTTTCGATGCTCATAGTGGCTATTCTCCCGTCCTTAAGATAGCACCGGGGCGTTTCTCGGCGTCAGCGTCCTCACACTTTGAGTAGACATGGAACTCTTCGGCCACATTGACCGGCAACTAGTCTTTCTCGCGAATGACGCAGAGGCAGTGCGCGATAATTGGCACACGAGCGTTCGCCATGTTTACCGACAAACCTACCCAAGGCAAAGACCGGCTATCGCGGTGAGCAAAACTTGGAAGAGGAGGAACTAAGAATGAGTTAGCGAAACCTCTTATTGCAGTCCGGCAGGTGAAAAGTCCTGCCTGATCAAAGTCGAGCAGACAGATCAGTAGCGAGTCTTGCCATTCGCCGGGTGACTGGTGTGTGCGAAGCGTAGACAGCAAGGAAGCAGGCCGTGAGGAATCAGCTCCGAAATCTTTTCACGTTGCGATGCCGACGCCGTTAGCCGAGCGGAAGGCAGCATCTGGCAGCGACCGTTTATGCGAGGGCGTGCCAAAATCGCCGGAGTCTCTAGCCCGGGGCATGCTTCCAAAGGGATTGCCCAGGAACTCACGAGAGCCTCCTCATCTCCACCCACACCAGGAGGAACGCCTCTGCAGGGTCGGATGGTACGTGCATTCCAAGGGACAACCGGAGGGTGCACGGAGGGATGATGGAGCAGTCTTACAACCCCATAGTACCGGTGAAGGCGGAGAACCGCAGGGCTTCGCAAGGGGCGGCCACGGAACCCGCTGGAGGGAAGGGGGAAGCAAGCGTACGTATCTGTTGAAGGTAACATAACGAGACTCAGAACTCGAATTCTTATGTCCACAGAAATTGACAGATTAGCTGAACTCGCCAAGGAAGATCCGAAGCGAAAATTCTTTTCGATTGCTCACTTCATCACGCCGGAGAAGATGTTGGCGACCTTCCGGAAGCTACGCAAGGAAGCCAGCGCCGGAGTTGACGGTGTCAGGTACGAAGAGTACGAAAAGGACGCCGAGGGAAACATCCGCCAGCTGTATCGGCGGCTCCTGGAAGGCACGTATCAGGCCCAACCGCTGCGCCGGGTCTACATCCCCAAGGAAAACGGGAAGCAGAGACCAATCTCGATTCCCGCCCTGGAGGACAAGATCCTGCAGAAAGTGGTGGTGGACCTGCTCAATGCCATCTACGAGCAGGGTTTTCTCGAGTGCTCCTACGGGTTTCGGCCCGGACGGGGGCAACAACAGGCACTGGACGAAGTGGGGCGGGTGATCTGTACCCGGCCCACGGGCTGGATTCTGGAACTGGATATTCAAGCCTACTTCGACTCCATCGTGGGGGAGCAACTCATGGAGATGATCGAAAAGCGCGTAAGCGACGGCAGCGTGCTCCGACTGATTCGCAAGTGGATCAAGGTTGGAGTCATCGACCAGGGCCAACTACTCATGAGCGAAAAAGGGACCGGGCAAGGACAACCAATCAGTCCGCTCCTTGCCAATATCTACCTGCACCACATCCTCGACCGATGGTTCGAAGATGAGGTGAAGCTCCGGCTCAAGGGGGAAGCGCATGAGATCCGCTTTGCCGATGATGGTGCGCCACGAAGGCGCGAAGGAGGATTTATGAATTAAGAAAACTTCTTCGAGCCGTGCTGCATGAGAGATGAGAGAGAAGGCCTCTCGAACTCGCATTACAGGATGCGGGTTCAAACCACCGGAAGCTGCTTCGGCACAATGGCCGGGGTGGTGAGCGTTTCGGCAAAAGGCAGGACTCGATCCTGTCAGGTGAGGGCCGAGGAGACGAGCGCAAGCGAACCGCTGATGACCTGTCGAAAGCGTAGGGACGACGTCAGAACCAGAGGGGAGTCGTTAATCTGGGATAAGCCTGGGGGATACCTGTTTACTGCCCAGTCGGCGTCCGGCACGAAGGCGGCGTGAACTCGGTTCAGGCTCTTGTGTGGAACGTGGGAACCTGCACACCGATGCCCAAGGGAGAGACTCAAGCGGCCGACCCGTAAGAGTCAGAGTACCGAAGCGGGGTGCAGGGGCGGAGTCGCGTGTAGTAGTGGGGAAGGTCCTGTAACGGGACTGGAGCGAAGGCGCGACATCGTTCAGCTTTAACGAATGGTCAACCGGCAACGGGAGGAGCCCTTTGGATAAAGCAAGGTCGTGGAGCATTCCGAAGCTTTATGTTTGGGATGCTTATAAACGGGTAAAGGCGAACCGGGGTGCAGCCGGAGTTGACGATCAGACGATCGAAGAGTTTGAAAGGGACTTGGCCAACAATCTCTACAAACTCTGGAATCGGATGTCGTCTGGCAGTTACTTTCCTCCGCCGGTGAAGCGCGTGAACATCGAGAAGCGAGGAGGCGGATTCAGACCATTAGGAATTCCCACTGTTTCCGACAGAATCGCCCAAGCGGTGGTCAAGGGGTATCTTGAGCCGGAATTGGAGAAGCACTTCCATCCCGACTCATACGGATACAGGCCGGGGAAATCGGCATTGGATGCGGTTGGAGTTGCGCGAGAGCGCTGCTGGCGTTATGCCTGGGTGCTCGACCTCGACATAAAATCCTATTTCGATACGATTTCTCACGAACTGCTTCTCCGGGCGGTGCGAAAGCATACCGACTGTCCTTGGGTGTTGCTCTATATTGAGCGGTGGCTCAAAGCCCCCGTTCAGTTGGAAGATGGCACCCTTGAACCCCGAGAAAGAGGAACGCCGCAGGGTTCAGTGATTTCACCCCTGTTGAGTAACCTGTTTCTTCATTACACGTTCGATCGGTGGATGGCCCGAAATCATTCGGACATCCCCTTTGAGCGGTTCGCCGACGACGCACTCTGCCATTGCGCCAGTGAGGCGCAGGCGACGATCCTCAAAGAGGCGCTTGAGAAGCGCTTTGCTGAATGCGGGCTGCAGCTTCATCCTGAGAAGACGAAGATCGTCTATTGCAAGGATGATGATCGGCGGGGAAACTCGAAGAATGAATCATTCGATTTCCTGGGCTATAGCTTTCGAGCCAGAAGATCGAAGAATCGTTTTGGAAAGTTCTTCGTCAATTTCAGTCCAGCCGTTAGCAGTGCTGCAATAAAAGCAATTCGAGAGGAAATTCGCAGGTGGCAGTTGCGATGTCGTATTGATAAGTGGATAGACGATCTGGCACGTATGTTCAACCCAGTTATTCGTGGTTGGATTACCTACTACGGTCGCTACTACAAATCAGCACTTTATCCTACATTTCGCTATCTGGACCAATGTTTAGCGAATTGGGCGATGGCGAAATACAAACGTTTGAGACGGCATCGACAAAGGGCAGGGCATTGGGTCAGCAAGACAGCTTCACGAGACCCACGGCTCTTTGCTCATTGGCCATTGCTGCGACGAGCGGCGACTGGACGATAAGAGCCGGATGAGCGGAGACGTTCAAGTCCGGAATCTGTGAGCGCCTGGGGGTGCAATTCCCCCGGGCGACTCGACTGGTGGTGGGTTTTCAGCACCGGACTGACGCCGAGCGGTTCCTTGGAGAGTTCAAGGATCGGTTGGCCAAGTTCGACTTGGAATTACATCCGGACAAGACACGGCTGATCGAGTTCGGGCGCTATGCAGCCCGGGACCGAAAGCAGCGTGGAGAGGGAAAACCGGAAACCTTCACCTTCCTGGGCTTCACCCACTTCTGTGGACAGCGGCACAAGAAGGGAACCTTCACCGTCTGGCGGATCACTGCGAAGAAGCGCATGGTTGCGAAGCTCAAGGCTATCAAGGTCGAGCTACAGCGCCGAATGCACGATCGCGTGCCCGACGTCGGCGCATGGCTTCGCAAGGTCGTATCCGGTTACTACCAATACCACGCCGTTCCCGGCAACATCGACCAGCTGCGCATCTTCAGAAGACGCGTAAACCGGCTGTGGCGTAACGTTCTGGCTCGCCGCAGTCAAACCGCGAAGAAGAAGTGGGAGCAACTTATCCCCATCTTGGAAAGGTGGATTCCACCGCCCCGAGTTCTACACCCCTATCCAGAAGCACGCTTCTACGCCACGCATCCTTCGTAAGAGCCGTATGCGTAAACGCGCTCGTACGAATCCCTCCGGGGGGCGCTCAGCGATGAGCGTCCCTACCGGAACCGGGATTCAAAGAGGAATGGTTTGCCTGCGATGCGCCCGTCCGTGACGGGCTAGCTAAGGCGAGCAAGCCACTGCTCAGCAGTTCGTTGCTGCACGCGCTGAGAGTTCTTTTTCCGCTGCCGAATCAATCTGCTCGAGCGTTTTCCCGCGAGGATCGACCTTGATGGCCAGCACTACCACAATCGCGCCGATTATCGGCGGGACGGCAAACATATAGATGATGTCGCTGATTGACGTGCTGAACTTCAAGAACAGACCGAGAACAAATGGGCCCAGCACAGCTCCGAGCCTGCCGACACCATTCACAATGCCCATACCCAGAGTCCGCACGCGAGTGGGGAAGAGTTCCGAACTTAGCGTGTAGAGGATTCCAACCAAGCCAGAGAACAGGGTCTGCAGGACCTGAGAGCCCACAAGAATCGGCACGGGCCAGTGGCGTTCAAACGACATCCCGAACAAAATGAAAAACGCCATAGAACCCATCGTCATGATGAACAGCGCCCACTTGCGGTTCACTCGGTCCTGAAACCAGATGGCAATCACCAGCGCCACCGGAGTGGCCGCGTAGATCATCATGGAATAATTAAAGCTCTTCGTCAGGGTGAAGCCATGACGCATGAAGAGCGTTGGCAGCCAAGCGTTCATGCCGAAGGTCTGGATGAAATAGCAGAAGTAGAAAAACGAGAGGATGGTCATAGGAACCCAGGCAATGCGCAAATATCCTAGCTGTTGCCCGAGGCTCATTTTTGCCGGATTCTCCGGCATAACCGGCGGCACGAGTTCGACATTCGTCATGCCCGCCCTCAGGGCCAGGTCATTGGCGATCGTGCCGGCTTCTTCGACTTGTCCACGGGCGAGAAGGAAACGTATCGATTCGGGCAAGAAGTAACGCACGAAGATGGTTATGGCCGCGGGAGGAATCCCGACCAAGTAGATTACTCGCCAGCCGAAAATTGGGATCAACCAAATTGCAAGGAACCCCACCACGATCCAGCCAATGCCGTAAAAAATGGGTCCAATGGGAACGAAGATATGGCGCAACTTAACGGGGGAATACTCAGCCAGAATAGCCATGACGATGGGAAACTGCGCCCCGATGCCAAGGCCGGCTATGAATTGACCGACGAGCAGCGTGTGATAGTTAGGCGCGATGGCAGAAAGGCAGGTGCCAAACGCGTAAGTGACGAGCACCCATTGAAATACGAGTCTGCGACCGATCTCATCACACAACGCCGAGAAAAAGATTGCCCCAATTGCGAGCCCGATATTGGTGATCGAGGGGATGAGTCCTGCCTGGGCAGGATCAAGGTTGAACTGTTTGATAATGCCGGGCAACGCGAAGGAGGTGGCCTGAAAGTTCAAGCCATCCAGGAGCTGCGCCAGGCAGAGACCGATCAGCAGCTTCCAGAGAAAACCAGTCATCGGGGACTGGTCGAGGAATTCGATATACGTCATCCTCGTTTTCCTGGCATTTCCGCGAAACTGCATCTCGGGGTTGAGGTTGCTCACTCGTTGCTCCTCGTTGCCAGTCTGTTCACAAGAACGCGCGACCGCGTGCCAGCGATGTACCCGCTCTTTTTCAAACCAAGCTGAACATGGAGAGACACAATCGTATTAGTTTAGCGGGGAGGTTGCTTCAGGTCGAGAACCCGGGGGTGAGCGCAGATGGAGCAGTCGCTCCAAGAATCCAGTTGGTGGCCGGAGTTGCTGACGGCAGGTCTGCAGGATACTGACCAACACGCTCTCAGTATGCGCGCCCTGCGGGGTACGATTGCCGCCCCAGACCTTGCGGGTGACTACCATGGGACGGATGGCTTGTTTGGCCCGATAGTTAGTCGCCACCAGCCCCGGGCAGTGTGGGAAGGTGAGCATCGCCTCCCGTTCCCTGCGCAAATGCTTGGCCAAGCGTTGATTGGCCGGCCAACGGTGGCGACGGTTCAGCGTTTGGTCCAGACGTGCTTCCAATCGCCCGCGAGCCATCGCCAAGCCGTGTCGCGTGATCTGGTTCCGATCCCGACGATCCCGCGACTGCAAGGCGGCTTGCAGCCTTGCTTTGACCGTGCGCGGCAAGGCCGCCGCCCCAGGCCGGGCGACCCCCAACATTTCCTGACAGCGCCGCAGCAGATGCGCCAAGCAGGTCTGATGGAAGGCACGGAGAAAACGCTGGTAAACGATCCATCCGTCCCGTACCAGGAACCCGTCAAAGTCAGCCCCCAGGATGGCTACCGCCTGCTCGTATCCGCGGCCCGGTTGAATGGAATATACCGTAAGCCCCTCGCTACAGAAGGCCCAAATCCACCACAACCGTCCCCCTACTTTCCAGCCGGTTTCGTCCGGGGTCACACTGGGCGCGCCGCGAATCTGTTGCACCAGTTCTTGGTAGGTGGGCTCGGCTTTTCGCGCGACCCGCTGCAAGGCCTGCGCCAGACCGCCGCGACTCACCTGTAATCCGAAGGCCGTGTCCAGCACCGCCGCCGTCTTGCCATACGACAGCCCCAATCCCTTGTTCAACTCGGTGGCCAGCGCCACCGCCCGTGCCCCCAGTTGCGACGCCGCTCCCCCCACCGCATCCGAGGTCTGGCGCGGATGTCGGCCTTGCACTCGTCGTCCACAGCGCTGGCACCGGCCCAAATGAATATGAAAAAGGATCCGCTCCACCTGGGGCTTGGGGATTTCGGTCTGGTACTGGTTCTCGATCCGGGTCTCTTCCAGTTCGCGACCGCAGTGTGAACAACAGCCCGGCAGTTCGGCCTCCACAATTTGGTCAACCTTGCGGGGAATCGGGCGGCGACAACGGCGACCATACTTGGCCCCCGCTTTCCGCCCCGGCGTGGCCGGATGGGCCTTCGGCCCACGTCGCGAGAACGGCGCTGCCTGACGCTTCCCCGCACGTTGAGCCTCTTCCAGAGCGCGCAACAACTCCTGCACCCGGCGCTCCAACCGCTCGTTGGCAGCCTTCAACTCTGCCACTTCTTGCCGCAGTCGAGCATTCTCCTCAACGAGCGACTCCATGCGTTCAGACTAACCAGTCGCCGCTCTGGCACAAGTGCCTTTCTTGAGGAGGCATCAAGGCGCTAAACAAAAACACACAATCTTATGCGTAAAATAACCCGCAGTTCAAGGCAATTATTTCGGCGCCGGAAAACAACCATGCGGCGGAATTGGCCGGGTGCGGGCTGCGGGAAATATTTCCGGGCGGATCGCCGGAACATCGCCGTGCTGCTTTGAGGGACGTAATGCGTGCCGAGGAGAATGCTCGTTCAAGAAAGACTACTCTTTCTAATCCAAGAATGAGCCTGAAGGATACGGAGTAAGCAGCAAGGAAAGCTCCTTTAGTTTTTCGGTTTTTCTGTGGAGATGATGACAGTAGCAGCAGCAGCCGGGGCGGTGGGAATGTGGAAAGCGCGTCCTGTGCGCTTTCCAAGGTCGAGGAAAATCCTTCCCGCGACCTGTTCCCTTCCACGACGCGTGGCGGATTTTCCTCGACCGTCATTGTGTGCCGTGCATGTTCGACAGTTGGAGGGTGCAAGTCCCTTATCCAACCTGATGGAGGTGAAGGAATAGCAAAGCGCAAGGGCGTCGTCGTGAGGCGGGGTCTGAAAGAAGCGTAGAGCAAAGACGCGAGCCGATGGACAAGAACCGGATATGAGGCATACGGCGCAGGACGAGCGGGCAAATGGTCGCGAAGTCCACATCCATCAAGGGCGCTGGTTGTAAATTCGGCGGCTGCGCGTTGAAGGCGGTTGAACTTACCTCGGGAGGTCTGTTGCATGTCGTGGAATCATGACTGGAGAGAGAGCGATCCCTTTTGACCGTGCGGCAGATGTCAGCAGAAGGCATAGGATCTACAGCCGGACTACGACGGCGGCGATAGGGAACTGGCTGCACGGTGCCGTGCGTCTGGTAACGGGCAATCAGCCGCGTTACCTGCGCGCGGCTTAAACCCGTCATCTTCTGCAAATACTGCCGCAGCAAGTCGCGAGCGGCCCGCCCCTGCTGGGCGTACTGCTGCAGCCGAAGTACTTGCTCGATCCAGCCGTAGACCGGATCGCGCTGTTCGCCGGCGAAATGCAGCTCATCGCTGGCCATCAAGAAAGCCTGGATTTGCGCCAAGCTCAGCTTCTCGGTGTGGTGCACGCTGATGTTCAATCCTCAGTATGCCATTTCCCTCAGACTCATCTTGTATTAGAAACGAGCCCCTTCTTCAGGCTCATCTTGTATTGGAAAAACGGCACTCAATCTTTGACAGCCGGTATTTGCTATGAAACAATTTGGCAGTCAATACTACGTAAATGGAACCGAATAGAGTTCCGTTTGAGCCTTGCGTAACGCGTGCGACTCTCTTGCGCGGTTTTTCTTTTACAACGAGGAGCAGGGATGCCAATAGTTGTCGCGGTGGATATCGGCGGCACTTTTACTGATTTTCTCGGCTACGACCCCGGCACGGGACGACTGCTAAGCGCAAAGACTTCCAGCACTCCGCGTGAGCTGGTGCGTGGAATCCAGGATTGTCTCGACAAAGTTCATCTGCCGATCAGTGAAATCCAGACTTTTGTCCACGGTTCCACCGTTGCCATCAATACCGTGGTGGAACGCAAAGGAGCGCGAACCGCACTCATCGTTACTCGCGGCACACGCGACGTCTACAAAATTGGACGGGGAAATCGGCCGGAAGCATACAACATCTGGTTTAAGAGACCGGAGCCGCTAGTGCCGCGCCATTTGACGTTTGAGGTCAATGAGCGCCTTGGCCCCGATGGCGATACCGTCATAAAGTTCGACTTCGAGCAAGCGCGTAGTGTGGGGGAGCGTGTGGCAGCCAGCGGCGTCAACGCGGTAGCTGTTTGTTTCCTTCATTCCTGGAACAATCCTGCCCACGAGCAACTCATGGGCGAAATTCTGGCCGAGGACGTTCCCGACAAGTACGTCACGCTGTCGCACCACATCATGCGCGAGTACGGCGAATACGAGCGTACCTCCACTACCGTGCTGAACGCCTACATCGGTCCGAGGGTAGCGACGTACCTCAATCGGCTTGATTCCATGCTGAGTGCTCAGGGGTTCTCCGGCGACCTGTTAATCATGCAATCCAATGGCGGCGTCATGGCGCCTTCGACGGCCAAGATCTTGCCGGCGGCGACGCTGGAATCGGGACCGGTCGGTGGCTTCATCGCCGCCGCGCGCGTGGGTTGCCGATTGGGCTATAAGAACGTGGTCGCGTTTGACATGGGTGGCACCACCGCCAAGACTAACTTGATCCGCGACGGCGAGCCGCGAACCGCCCATGGCTATCATATTGGCGGCTATGCTTCCGGCCATCCGGTGATGCTGCCGGTCGTGGACACGGTTGAGGTCGGGTCCGGCGGCGGCAGTATTGCCCGCAAGGACGAAGTGGGATCACTGCGCGTTGGCCCGCTCAGTGCTGGGGCGGATCCCGGCCCGGTATGTTATGGGAAAGGCGGCACCGAGCCTACCGTCACGGACGCAAACCTGGTATTGGGACGCCTTAATCCCGACGCATTTCTTGGCGGTGAAATGAAGTTGGATGTGAAGGCGGCCCACACCGCGATCCGCAACCACATTGCCATTCCCTTGGGCCTGTCGTTGACCGAAGCCGCCCTTGCGATCGTCAAGATCGCCATCACGACCATGTCGCTCGCGGTGCGTCAGGTCTCGGTGGAACGTGGTTACGACCCACGGGACTTCGCGATGCTTGCGTTTGGGGGCGCCGGTCCCCTGCATGCTGTCGAAGTGGCGCGTGCACTCCACATTCCAACGGTGATCGTACCCAATTTCCCAGGGCAGTTCTCGGCAGCGGGCATGCTCATGGCGGACTTACGACAAGATTACGTGCGCACCTATTACAAGGCGCTGGACCGCGCCGATTTCCGCGAGTTGAAAAGTATTGTCGATGAGCTTGAGTCAGTGGCAAAGAAGCGGTTGGTGGACGAAAAAGTTGGCGAATCGCACACTGTTTTCCGTCACTTCATCGAGGCCCGATACGCGGGGCAGGATTTTTCCCTGCCGGTTCCAGTGCGCCCAGACCTATTCGACGGTACCTATGCCGATTTCATCCGGTCCGCATTCAACGAAATCCACCAGCGCCAATTCGGCTACTGTGATGTTGGGCAATCGCTAGAGCTCGTGAATATTCGTTTGGCAGCGATAGCAAGTCGCGAGCACCCGGATTTGGCACAGCCGCCGGTTACATCGGGTACGGCAGCGCAGGTGGGCTCGCGTCCCGTATTTGTGGAGACGGCGGACCGCCCGGTTGCTTGCCCCGTTTACGAGCGCGAGTTCTTGCAGCCGGGCGCACACGTGGACGGCCCGGCAATCATTCAGGAATACGCAAGCACCACCCTGATGTTCCCTGGGGATGCCGGCGAAGTCGCGGCGACCGGTGAACTTATCATCCACCTGCGAGATTGAGATGACGACCGAAATGCCCGACGTGGTGACCTTGGAAGTGTTGCGGAACGTACTTCCCGCGATCACCAACGAGATGTCCTACGTGCTGCAGCGGACCTCGTACAACATGATGATCTACGAGGTGCGCGACTATTGCTGCGGTCTGCTGGACGTGAACGGCCAGCTGTTAGCGCAGAACACCGGTGGTGTCTCCCACTTCGTTGCCGATCTGGGCGTTGTTGTCCGGGATGCGGTCAAGCGCTACGGCATTGCCGGATTCCGCTCTGGGGATGTGATCATCACCAACCACCAGCGGGTGGCCGGACAGCACCTAAATAACATTATGATTTATACCCCGTATTTCGCCGAGGGCGAATTGCTGGGGTTTGCGGCCGCGCGGGCGCATTGGGTCGATGTGGGCGGTCTGAGCACGGGGTTCGGCGGTCAAGACACGCTGGACCCCTGGGTGGAAGGACTACAACTGGATCAAGTGAAACTCTACGAGTCCGGAGAACTCGACGAGAAAGTATGGCGGATCATTCGCGACAATATCCGCTATCCCGACTCCTCGATGGGCGATCTGAAGTCACAAATCGCAGCTTGTCGTCTGGCCGAACGCCGGCTGGGGGAAATTTATGAGCGGTACGGGAAAGAGACAGTAGCGCAGGCGGTCGAGCGCATCTTCGATCAGACCGAAGCGCGCTGCCGGGCGGTGATCGCGCGACTTCCGGACGGGGTGTACGAAGCCGAATCTCTGATGAGCGGCCATCCGGTGGATAACAACGAGCCGGTCCGGATCAAGGTCAAGGTCACGATCAAGGGAAGCGACATGCAGGTGGACCTAACCGGCTGCTCGCCGCAGCGCCGGCAGCCCATTAACGGCCGCACGCTGGCTGCCGCCGTGATTGCCTACAAGGCCATTACCATGCCAAACGATCCGGTAAACGAAGGCGCTTTCCGGGCATTGACCGTCAAGATCCAGGAAGGCAATTTCATGATGGCTCGTTTTCCGGCTCCTATGGCCGCGTGGTCTGTGGCGTTGCCGACCGTCGTCGATACCATTCTCACGGCGCTACAGCCCGTGCTCGCCGATAAAATCCCCGCAGCCCACCTCGGAGTTCTCGGGGGAACAGTGGTGTTCTTCGGGGTGGATCCCAAGACCGGCCAGCGTTTCGTTACGCAGAGTATTGAAGGAGGCGGTTGGGGGGCACGGCCGTGGGAGGATGGCGAGTCTGCGGCCGTCTCTGTGTGTCAGGGTGATGTGCGTAATGCACCCATCGAAAAGATGGAATTGCGATGGCCGATTCGGGTCGAGCGGCGGCAGTTACGGCAGGACTCCGGCGGCCCAGGCAAGTACCGTGGGGGCTTGGGCCTGGATACAGAGGTGAAGAACCTGGTCGAAGGCGCTTGGACGCTTACCGATACTGGCCGGGCGGAGTTCCCACCGTGGGGCGTCAATGGCGGGCTCTCCGGGGTTCCTTCCGCCAGTCTGCTACGCTTGCCCAACGAGTCGAGTTTCCAAGATGTCAGACTGATTCGTCACCCGGTCCCAGCGGGCGCCCACGCCATTGTGGCCACCGCCGGCGGTGGCGGCTGGGGCGATCCGCTGGAACGAGATCCCGAAAAAGTTCGGTGGGATGTTCTGGAGGAGTACGTGTCGCTGAGCGCTGCCCGGCAGAGTTATGGGGTGGTGTTGCATCCGGAAACTTTGGAGATTGATGGCGCCGCAACCAAACGCCTTCGAGCCGAAATGGCAGCATCGCGCTGCTCCGCCTCATGACTGTACTCCTCACACTTGCGGAATTCATTCAAAGCGAACGGTTGGCGCAACCGCCGTTGGAACGGCTCGATCGTGTGAAGCGGCACGTGATCGAGAGTGTTGGGGCTATGCTCGCTGGAGCGCGCCTCGAGGAGGGATTGAAGCTCAGCACGCTGATCGCGCCCGATGCCGGCTCCGCGGTCAAGGGCCCCGGCTATTTCTGTTGCGCGAGTTTGTGGTCTGCGGTCTCGGCCGCCACCGCGGCGGCGCGATGTACCGAGATAGACGATATTCATCTCGCTTCGTGCACTACGCCCGGCTCCGTCGTGGTGCCGACCGCGCTAGCGCTGGCGTCCGCCGGCGAGTTGCGGTCGTGGGGAGAGTTTTGTGCCGCGGTTAGCGCCGGATACGAGCTGCTTATCCGCCTTGGGTATGCCATCGACGGTCCGGCAGTGCTGCGGAAGAATCTATGGCCCACCTATTTCGCTGCGGCGTTCGGCGCGGGAGCGACGGCCTGCCGAGCATTCCGTTTAACCATTTCTCAGACGGCCGGTGCACTAGCCACAGCGCTCGCTAGTTGTGCGGGAACGTCAATTTCGGCGAGTTCCGCCGATAGTTCCCGCTGGCTGCTGTTGGGCGCCGCCGCTGCAAACGGATTACTCGCCGCTAACGCTGCACGATCGGGTTTGATAGGTCCTATAGATTTTGTGGAACGCCATCCCGGAGGAATCGCTGGTGTTCCGGTGAGTCGTGAGCGCCTGCTGGGCGGCCTGCACTCTGCTTATTTTTTCGATAATGTCGGAATGAAGCCATACCCTGTTGCGCGCCAAGCCCTCGCCGCCGTCGAGGCCTGTCGTGAACTGGTCAGCGCCAAACATATTGACATAGAGAACATCGACGAAATCGCGGTGCAGGTTCCAGAGGGTCAGCAATGGTTGATCAATCATCCCGAGCGGCCCGACAGTCGGATGGCATCCATCATCAGCGTGCAGTATCAAATCGCAATTGCGTTACTCGCTCCTGAGCGGCTGATCGACGTACACCGGACGTCACCCTTTGGCAGCGATGCTGAGCTGAAGTTGATGCAGAAGGTGCAGGTCTTCCGAGCAGCCGACCTGGAAAGGTACTATCCCGAAGCTTGGCCCGCACGAATCGAGATCAAGGCTGGCAAGCGCAGAGTATCTCATCAGATGCTCTATCCGCGTGGCGATGCTAGAAATCCTTTCGGCTGGGATGACGTACAGCGGAAATTCCACACGATTGCCGGTCCGATCCTCAGTACGGAAACTGCGGACCAGTTAGTCTCACTGGTTCGCGATCTCACGTTGAAGGCCCCCGTCCCCGATCTCTGGGGCTACTTGTCCAGAGCGGTTGAAGCGGTGAAGCACAACGGTTCGGCGTAGCTGTACATCGCCAAAATTCAATCCGTCGGTGCAATGGCTTGCGCTTAACCGTTAAGGTGGATGGGCACAACTGGGAGAAGAGTCCGGTTGAAGAGCGAATTGCAAGAAATGAAATAAGGGGGCAAGCCGGACACTCTCGATCAGATGCACCGCCGCCAGCCAGAAAAGCACTCTTGCTTTCGGCTGCGCGTGCAATGGCCTGCTTTGAGGCTTCACGCAGCGAGGTCGCATCGATGGTGCAGGCCGCCGAGCCTCGGCATACAGACAACGTTGCTACGAGTGATTTCGCTCTTGGTCGCTTCGCGTCCGATGGGAGTCTGTTTGTCCAGCCGAGATGAGTCCGGTCATTGCGGTAATAGCTGATGAACTCGTTCATCAGCCGCTTCAAGTGGCGTTCATCGAGAACGATCACATGGTCGAGCAGATCGCGACGGCATGCGCCAACCCAACGCTCGGCCACACCATTCTGCCATGGACTGCGGAAGCTGGTGCGCTTGGGCTGGATATCGAAACTCTTGATTGTGGCGACAACCTCATCGTTGAAATTCACGCCGCGATCGAAGATCTGATATTTCGGTGCGGTGTCGTAGGGGAAGGCTTCGCGCAACTGCTGGCCCACCCATGCGCTCGTTGTATGCCTGGTCACGTTGTAGTGAAGAATTTGCCGCCGGTCATGCGCGATGACGAAGAAGCAGTAGAGAACGCCGAAGGTGAGCGTCGGTAAGATGGGTTCGCGGGTCGCGCGGATTTGATTTTGGACAGGATTGCTTCCTGTATCCTTTTCGGGTACAATTGACCGCGGAATGGGTACAGTTAGTACGCTTTCGAGCACGCTGTTTGGGCGCACGCGCGGTGCGGTGTTGGCGGTTCTGTTTGGCCACGTCGGCGATTCCTACTATTTAAGGCAACTTGCTCGTATGACAGGGATTGCGCTCGGGCCGGTGCAACGGGAGTTGGGCCAGTTGGTCGACGCTGGTCTAGTGACAAAAAAGACTCTCGGAATGCAGACCCTCTATAGCGCCAACGAGGCCAGCCCCGTCTTTGCCGAAATGAGAAATCTCGTGGCGAAGACTGTTGGGATGCGCGACGTCCTCCTAGCGGCGCTCCATCCTCTCGAAAACAAGATCAACCTTGCTTTTGTTTACGGTTCGGTGGCGCGCTCCCGTGAGAGCCAGCAAAGCGACGTCGATTTGATGATTGTGGGCAGGGTGCACTTCGCGGATGTGGTCGACCGAATCGCAGACGCACAGAAAATGCTGAACCGCGAGATCAACCCTACGGTTTATACGGTCAATGAATTCAGAAACAAGATGCGTGGAAACTTCCTAAAGACTGTACTCGGCGAGAAAATGCTCTTCCTCATCGGAGATGGGAATGTCCTTAGAGAACTGGGCCATCAATCGATGGCTTGAGAAGTTGGAGTCCGATCGAGAGGAGATCGAGCGCTTGCTCGCGAATGCTGGTGGGCATCTCGACGACTATCAAGAAGCGGTCGCGAGTGAGATGTCCGCTGATGCGTAACTGAGCCTTGCATACGATGCGATTCGCGCTTCCGCGACAGCCGCCTTGCGAGCTACCGGATACCGGGTCGTTCGCGGCGGAGGCGAGCACTACCGCACGGTCGAGGCTCTGGAGTTCTCGATCGATCCGGAGAGAAAGCTCATCCCCAGGCTTGACGCCTTACGGCGAAAGCGAAACACGGGTGCCTACGACGACTACGGGCTTGTGGCTCAGGGTGAGGCTGATCTCGCGGGCAAGCTGGCGGCGCAAGTCCGCAAAGAGGTCGAGGACTGGATCCGCAAGAACCACGCCGACAAGATTACATAGACGCCAATTGCCGCAGGGTGCCTCAGCGACGAGACGGGATCTGTGTCTGACCTCTGATAACTTCCCGCTCTCATATCAATTTTACATCTAACATAGAGTAATGTCATGCTCCTACCCAGGAGGATGTCGATGCGGAAGCCGTCTTCATTGACTCTCTGGTTCACCGCCTTACAACTGATGGCCTGGGTGAAGGAAGCACCGGACAAGGCGGCTTATCAGCGCCGTTTGGCGGTCTGGTTGACGCAGGCCGGCCCGTTTTCAGCCCATCGCGTGGCCGAGTTGCTGGCGGTTTCCACGCAGGCGGTGTGGAAGTGGCTGGGCGAATACAACACCGTTGGCCCCAGCGGGCTGGATGGCAAGGGCCGCGGCGGTAGACGTTGGGGATGGATGACGCTGGACGAGGAACGCGCCTTTCTTGCCCGCCATCTGAGGCAGGCCGAGGCGGGCGACCTGCTGACCGCCAAGCAGCTTCGTCCGGCGCTCCAGAAAGCCGTCGGACACGAGGTCTCGCTGGCCTACGTCTATGGTCTTCTGCATCGTCACCAGTGGCGGAAACTGACTCCGCGCCCGCACCATGCCCAACAGGATGCGGCGGTGATGGCAGACTTCAAAAAAAACTTCCGCTCACGCTCCAAGCCATAGCCCAAAGCCTGCCCGCCGGAGTCAGGATGCGCATCCTGTTTCAGGACGAGGGCCGCTTCGGGCGCATCAGCGATGCGCGAAGTTGTTGGGCGCCGCTGCTGCTGCGGCCCGCGGTGGGCAGCCAGTTGGTGCGCGAATTTATCTATGCCTATGTGGCCGTGTGCCCCGCCGACGGCCGCATGACCTCGCTGATCTTGCCCTGGGTCGACACCGCCCTGATGAGCCTGTTTCTGGCCCACACCGCAGCCCAGTTTCCCGGCCAGTACTGCATCCTGTTTCTGGACGGCGCCGGTTGGCATAAGGCCCAGGAACTGGCGGTGCCTGCCAACATGAAACTGCTTCCCTTGCCGCCCTATAGCCCGGAGTTGAATCCCGCCGAGCAGGTCTGGGAAGACATTCGCGAGAACGAGATGCGCAATCGCATCTTCAACGATCTGGACCAAGTGATGGACGCCATAGAGATCGGCCTGCATCGTTTGCACCAGACGCCAGAAACGCTGCGCTCCATGATCGCCTTCCCATGGATACTCGAAGCCGTTGCTTGATTACTCTATATTTGATCGCAAAGTGGTATGACTCGTTGTTCTTCAGCGAACCACGGGTACCCCGCCGTCAGAAGCCTTTGTTTTTCCGCCTGGAGTGGGAAACCACAAATCTCAAATTGCAAAGCTCGAATTTACGCGGCCAGAGACCTAACCGACTGACAGCGCCGGTCGGGCCAGACTGTGTTGAGATCATTTGCGCGTTGCGTGCGCTGCAGCGGTTCTTTCCTGCGCCAGCAATTGCGCAAGCACCTTTTCGGGGCAGAGGTGGTGCGCTTCGCGCTGAGCCAGCTCCGCTTCTGTCTCCACGCACGACGCGATGGTGATAAAACAGTCGAGGCAGCGGGTGTTGTAACTGCCGTTCTCGTTTTGTGTGCGGCTATACATAACGTTCCGGAGAAATACGGTATGATCCTAGCCGCATCGCGAATTTTTGGGGCGTGACTCGCATCACCATCACATGTTTACGGCAAAAACCAGAGAAGGTGTGCCCTATTCAGCTTTTCTTGAAGGTCGCCGCTCCTTGGGGTCGCGGCGCCCTAAGTGCAGCGGCTTCGGGTTACAGCATCTCTGGTTTTGCTATAGTCCCGCTTCGCGCAGCGCTGCTCCCGCACTCATGCTCTCTCAGTAGGCAGGAGCGCCTACATTCTCCCATTGGTTGGGGCTACGCTTGAGATGCCAGCATGGATCCTCGCCGCCGTGGGGAAACAGCGCCACTGCGCAGGAGACGTTCGCCGTCCCCAGGTAGTCGTACTCGGTCTTTTGCCCTTTGAGCGGAATCGCCATAAAGCGGCTGACGGCGACCGTCGATTGTGGCGAACCGCGCAGCTTGTAAACCGTCCAGTCGATCGCGTAGGCCGCCAATGAAACTGCCGCGAACGCCACCAGCACGCGCAGGAACCACAAGCCCAGCCAACGCATCATTGCCGGCCCTCCTCAAGCTGTAGCGTATGGCTCAGGATAACTCATGGGTAAGGTGGCGGAGCCAAGGCTGCGGTGCTACCATGTCCGCTGCATGCGCACGCAGATTTTTCTTGCTCTATTTCTTGCTCCTTGCCTGGCGGGATTCGGTCAGACCGCGACCACGGCTCAGCCGGGCCTGCCCAAAGATCCTCGCGCGGTCTTTGCCGCCGCCAAACAACTCTACGACTTCAGTGATCCGTCGCTCAAGCCCTGGCACCTGAAGGCCACTTATCAGCTTTATGACGACAAGGGAAACCCCACCGAGCAGGGAACCTTCGAGTACTGGTGGGCTTCGCCGAAGGTCTATCGCAGCACTTTGTCGCAATCCGGTGTGCCCCACACGGATTGGCATACAGCTGACGGCAAACATGCTTACCTGGCGACGGACGAAGGGTTCAGTTTCTTCGAATACAAGCTGCAAGCGGCATTGCTCTCGCCGCTTCCTGATTCCAGCGATCTGGACCCGGCAAAATTCCGCTTGTACCGCGAGGAACTGAAGCTGGGTGACGTTAAATTCTCCTGCATTATGGTGATTCCGCTCATGCCTCAACATGGGCAGATCCAAACCGTGCCGCTTGGTCTTTTCCCGACCTATTGCTTCGATCCCAACATGCCGGCGTTGCGGATCAGCTATTCCTTTGGGACTATCACCACAGCATTCAATCAGCTTGTCAAAGTGCAGGGACGCCTGCTGGCCAAGGAGATTACGTTTTACGAAGGTAAGCGTCAATTGCTCTCGGCCAAGGTGGACACAATCGAGGGGTTGACGGCCTACGATCCGGCATTCACACCGGCTCCTAATGCAATTTATCCGAAGGTCGATAAGGTGCCAGTCTCAGAGGACATAACGGTCGGAATGCTAATCAAGAAGCAACTACCCATCTACCCCCAAGACGCGAAAGATGCTCGCGTTTCGGGCCGGGTCGTCCTAAAGGCCGTAATCGGCAGGGACGGCAGAATTCACGACTTAAAAGTTGTCGAGGCTCCATGGCCGTCGTTGACCTCCTCTGCATTGTGGGCCGTCTCTCATTGGGAGTACAAGCCCTACCTGTTGAACGGTGAACCGGTCGAGGTGGAGACGACAGTCAACGTGATCTACACGCTCGGTCCATAGGGCAAGTGTGAGCATCAATGCAAAAGGGATATGCGTTTGCGGCCAGAGTTTTTGCGTCAGTAGAGATTCAAGGCGGGTTAGAACTTCACGCTCGCCGCCCGCGGCGAAATCCCGCTTATCGCCGCCGTCAGCGCCTCGGCATACGCAGCCGCTCCGATCAGCGCGGTGCGGCTTTCCAGAATCACCCGCACCGGCATGTTCACCAGCAACTGGCTGAGCCGTCCCTTGTCGGTAAACGCCTTCAGGAACGTGCCGTCCTTCAGCTTTTCCAGAATGCGTGGCGCGATTCCTCCGCCCACATACAGCCCGCCCACCGAAAAC
>CAWCXX010000069.1:0-3586 GCA_963799445.1 uncultured Acidobacteriaceae bacterium
ACTACGGCGAGCGCTCCAACGGCAAAGGCTGCGCCGCTGCCGGTCAGAAAGTCGCGTCGCAGAACTTTCTTCTCATTCTTCTCATCCGCTTTGGTGGATTCACCCATAGGACTGTCCTCTTCTCTCTGCATGTCCTTGCGAAACGCTCTACCCCAGTCGGTTTCTGCTTTGCAACAGATCCGCGACCTTCCTCAGTCCCGCTTTCTCCAGCGTGTCCCGCGTAGGATAGCCGTTGTCAGGGTTATAACCCTCGAACTTATAGAACTTGGTCTTGAACTCCTCGACCTTGGCGCGATCCAGGGTACGGCCCTCGCCAGTTGCATAGCTCCATTTGCCATTCTGGTACATGGGCAGAATTTGTCCTTTGGATTTTTCATTGTAGACATAATCGGGGAATTTCTCCATGTCCCGATGCCTGCCTTGCAATACCCAGATGGAGCGGTCCAGAGTGTAGATCTTGTGCCCTATTTCCATGCCCTCGGCAAAGGTAATGTTCTTGCCGGTCACGGCATTCCAGAACTTCGGTTCGGCTTCCGGCGTAGGCCCGCGATGGTCTGGAGTGTTGTTGGTGATGCACATCGGCCAGCGCCAGCCGCAGAACCCTCCGGCTCCCGTCCAGAACTTCTCGTAGTGCTTAACCCAGGCGACCTGTTTGACTTTGGAATCCGAGTAATTTCCGGTCTCGCTATAGTCCACCATGAACGGATCCCCGTTGTAAGGGACCATCGCATCCGTGTACAGCTTGGCCACGTCCTCCGCCGTGATGTACGGAGACCCGGTCCCGGGCATCCAATGCAGAGGGTAGTTCGCCATCATGTGCTGCATCAGGTCGCGTTCGCCGAACAGCGAACCGAAGCCCCATTCCGTTTCAATCCGGGTGTCGTAGTGTTCCGAGGTTCCCCAATAAGTCAGCTGCAGGTTTCCGTTGTTCAGGTCGTCCTGGAGCATACCGTATTTCTCGGCGAAACGGGCGCACGCTTCGGACAGATCGTTGCCGATACCCACGCGAGCGGCGATCTTCCGCATCAGGGTGTCGTAATACCCCATGCTGCCGACGTCATCCATGGGCAAATCGGTGTCGATCTTCTTTCCCTTGCCGAGCAATCCTCTTTGGTAAAGGGAAGCGACATAGCGCTGCAACGGCATGAACTGCCAATGGCTCAGGCCCAGTTGGGTCATCAAGTCATTGCCCTCGCGGGAGAGCTTGGAGTCCCCGCCGCCAAAGCCGCCAGCGCCAGGGGCGGGAGCGCCCGCCGCCTGGGGACCCCGCACGTTGACCGCCATGGTGCCCGCACAGACCGCCTCATTGCTCTCCCCGGTCGCCAGGCGCATACGGCAGCCGCGAGGGCAGGAAGCACAAGCAGCGGCACGCGCCGGAATCAGCGGGACTTGGCTATTGAGCACGTTGCCCCCGCTGGGCTGGCCGCTAATCAGAGAATACAGGCCGCGGCCTTCATACTTGTCGGCTTGGTAAGGATCGTCTACATCCCACAGAAACTGGCGAAACCAGAGCCGGGCCTCCAGGAATGCCTTGGGATCGGCAATGGGCACACCGCCGGTGCCGATGGCGCTGATCGCCTTCAGATTCTTGGAGCCGAAAACTCCCCCAAACCCGCATAACGAGGCCTGCGACCCCGGTCCATGCACCAGGCAGCCGAGACGGCTCTTGGTCTCTCCCGCCGGGCCGCAGCAGACCACTGCGGGAACCTGGGTGGTAAAGCGGCTTTCCGCAAACCAGTAGGCCTTGTTTCCGGAATGATCCGGAATGTGCGAAGCGTTGGCTGGCAAGACAAGTTCGGAATCGGTCAACTCCGCCCATTCCCCTAAGCGCAGATTCGGCATGACACGCCGGGCAATCTCCTGCTGCGTGTCCCAGGTGTTCATTCCCCAAATGCCCCTGGCGCTCTCGATCGTGACCTTGTCGTCGATAATGTTGATCCACACCGGGTCGGACGAGGCGCCGTCCACCACTACGCCGTCCCACCCCGCATATTTCAGCTGGGCGGTAAAGCGTCCGCCAAAACTGCTGTGCCCGAACCATTCAATGGGATACAGCATTGGTCCCAGGCCTTGGACCTCCGAGCGCCCAGAGCTTGGCACAAAAGTTCCGGAGAAGGGGGAGGTCATTATGGTTATGACGTTCCGGGGATCGAAGCCGCCAAATGGAAGCTGGTCGCCCACCAAGTCGAAGAAAATGGCGGAGCCCATGCCGTGGCCACCGCCGAACGCCTCATACTGCTCGGTATCGATCCGACTGATCGTCTTGGTGGTCAGGTTGACTCTGAGTATCTTGCCGGTGTATCCGCCTGCCATATTGCACGTCCTCCTATTCCCTTCGTCCAACCGCATTTTTCATGCGTTCCGCGTACATGGGTGGAATCACCTCGCTGCTGTCCACCAGACCCCGGTTCAGCCAATGATCGTTGCGCAGGTTCACATCGTAACCTTCGGTCTCCTGCTGGTTGGGGGCCTCAGCGACAAACTTGATCGCCTTCATGGGACACGCATCGACGGAGGCCTGTTTGCCGCCTCGGCAGCTTCCCCTCGTCCCGGCGCTTTTTTCATGCGTTCCGCGTACACGGGTGGAATGATCTCGCTGCTGTCCACCAGACCCAGGTTCAGCCAATGATCGTTGCGCAGGTTCACATCGTAGCCTTCGGTCTGCTGCTGGTCGGGGGCTTCAGCGACAAACTTGATCGCCTTCATGGGACAAGCCTCCACGCAGGCTTGTTTGCCGCCCGGACCGCCCGTCTCACTCCAATACGGAGTGTCGATGCACAGGTCGCATTTGGAGGTCTTGCCGATGGCGTGGTTCCACACCGGCCTATGGGGCTGCTGAGGACACATCTTGATGCAGGTTTGGCAGCCAATACACTTCTTGCTGTCGATTCGTCTGACGTTGCCGTTCTCGGTATCCACATAGGCGGCGCCGACCGGACAATTCTCCACGCACACCGGCGTGAGGCACTGGCGGCAGGGCGCCATTTTGAGGTCATAAGGAAACTTGCCCCACGAGTCTTGCATAATCTGGATCCGCGAGAGCGACAGACTCTGGACTCCGTAGTGGGCCAGAGAACAGCTCACCATGCAGGTGGTGCAACCCGCGCATTTCTTGCTGTCATAGACCAGGTACCCTTGAGAGGCGGGATACTCGACGTGCTCTTTCTTAGCCGGCGCGGCCGCGGGGTTTGCGGTTGCTGAAGCTATGGCGGGAGTTAATGCCACTAAACCTTGTACCGCTGTCACCGTTCCCGTTTTGACCAGAAAATCTCTTCGGGAGTATCTCTTCTTTTCGGTAGATGCGTCGCTTTCCTTCTTCTTGTCCTCAGGCATAGCGTGACTCCTTGGTTGAGCAACTGTTTCCAATCTCGTTTCTGGGCCGGCCCCAGCATGTCTTTAGAAAAATGGCGGGCCAGGCAATGCCTTTAAGGTCCCTTCCCAGTCCGCGGTGAGGCGGAGCCGAGGGAGAAACAGCCGGCAGCTTGTAGCTCACCATTCCCCCAACTCCTTATGCGCTCGCCAGCAGAGCGCGTTTGACCAAGGTGCGCGCGATTTGCACCTTGTAATTATTCGTGTTGAGCGGTAT
>CAWCXX010000070.1:0-31281 GCA_963799445.1 uncultured Acidobacteriaceae bacterium
ACAGGAGCCAAAGACGCCGCGTGTGGAGCTTTTGGAAACAGTATGCCACGGGGGGGGAAACAATGTGCAAGACAGGCGGAGAAATCTGTGGCTGTGGAGTTGTGGGCGGGATGGGCGTTTCTCGGTACCGATCATTACTGGACTACCGGTCGAGTGCCTGGAGCTCATTCGATAGCCCCACAAAGCTGTGCCGTTCCATCTCATCAATCAGAGAGAGGCAACGAGACCGGATTTTCTCGTCCTCAGTCTGAGCGTAAAGCCGCACGACGATCTTTGTCAGATCCATGGCTATCGCGGCGCTCGAAGAAGCCACGTTGCCTGCTTCGTCGCGGCAAGCCGCGACGCATGTTTCCGCAATTGCACAAACAAGATTAGGGAGTTGTACCGGGGAGCGTTCGAGAGATCGGAGAACGGGTACCAAGGGAAGCAGCCCTGGGTCGCTCGCCAGGAATGCTGCCAAAAGCTCGCTCTGAGCTGATGTATCCAGTTTATCCAGATGCTCAAATGCACTCGCGGCCTGAACCCGAACAGAGTCATCTGGGTCAGCAAAAAACTGCTTGAGCTGTTTGCGGCAGGCATCGCCGACGCGCGAGTGCCCCACATTTGCTGCATAGACGCTGGCTACTCCTTTCCGCATTTCGGTAGTTCCGCTTGTCACCGATCGGAGTTCCTCGTTCAGCGCCTCCATATCCAAGCTGAGCAAACACAGTTCCTGTGCGGCGTTGTACGCCAGACTGGCTCTACCCGTGGCTAGCATTGCACCAAGCACCGGTCTGATAGCCCCAAAGTCCTTGAATGCAGCAAAATGAACGAACCGTCGTATGTAGAAGGTTTCGAGCAGATCGGGGTTTCCAGACACACACTCGTTAAACAATGCAATGGCTTCTCTTGAATCAATGTTCAGACAAGCGAGGAGCCCCACGATACTGCAAGAGCGTACGGCCAGCGAGCGGTCGCGGACCAAAGAACGTACCGCCGGGATGAGACGTTCGTATTGGTCCCGTTTGTTGAACAACAACCGACCGATGCCTTCCGCCGCACTGCCACGTGCAGAATTGATCCCGGTGCTGTAAAGGTCGAGCTTTGAGCTTGAGTCATCGGGGGGAGCAACACGAACGGCGTGATCTGCGTCTGGATCTGGATCCTCCGTTGCATACCACGCCAAAATGTCAACTGTATCTTCCGGCCAGTCGAGCTGCGAAGCTCTCTGAAATAACCAACCGATAACGCGTCCACAAGGCCGGCCGGGCAATCGATCCAGGCGTCGGACGAAGGAGGCTGCTTCATCCGCCGAAACAGTCGTTGCGTCGTTTCCCAGAGCAGTAGCAATTCCGTAGGCGATAAACTCGAAGTAGCTAGGCGGCAAGCCCTCGGGCATTTTCTGAGCGATCACGATAAACCGGCGAGGATCCTTTTGGGCGTAATTCTGCAGATAAATCCCTATCTGATGTTCCCCTCCCACGATGTCTCCGTCCGGATCGAACCGATGCGTCACTCCGGCATGTTTTTGCATTGCGCGGATCCACTGCTCATCGGACATTCTATCCATGGCCGTCGTAGGGATCGGAGATGGCACGACACCTCCGCGAATCCCCTGCGGCGGGACGGGACGGGCGCCTGGGAATTTCCTTTGCAGCTCATGCAGCTTCTGCAAGCCCCTTTTACTCATTCGCGAGGCATCAAAAGCCAACAACAAGTCCAACTGCTTGCGCCCGCGTGCGGGTAGGCACTTATCCTCCCATTGGTCGTGGAAGTCGAGAATGGCTGATTCCAGCCTCGCTGCCCGCCCAACTGAGCAGTGAGCCGACGCAGCCTTCACAGCCTCGGTGGACACGAAAATCCTCCCCCCGCCTGCGGTGTACCCGACCTTTAGGCAACGCGAATCAGACGCGAGGTAATCAGCGATCCGATCTGCAAAGAACTGCGGGGCCGCCGACCAACTTCGCAACACCAAGAAGGCGATCGAGTCGCAATCATCATCGTAGTAGGTCTGGAGAAGTCGGTCGAGCGTCTCTGGCAATGATCTGGCCACTGCTTCGAGCGCACGAGCAAGGTGCTCAAAGACATCCTGAGTAACATCCCAATGACTCTCGCCGAACATACGCAATGACCAAAAAGGGTCAGTCTTAAGATCGCCTGCAAATTCCTTCGCCGTCTCACGTATTAATGCAGTGATCCGCGGCAGGAAGAGTTTCGCAAACTCGGCGGGTTCTCCAGCCGCAGCGCGGCCGACGACATCGCCATGTTGACCGTTTCCCTGAAAAGCAGATTTGAATGAGCGCCAATCCCGCCCCGCTTTCTCGTCTTGGGAAACCGCATCCTTTGTTTCTCTCCAAACCTCCAGTTGTCGGTCAAACCAATGGGCTATGGCCTCTGAGGCAAGCCCTGGATGCTTCTCCGACGTCGGATAAAGTATCCACCAAACATCTCGATTAGATTGCCCCCGGACGTCGAATGCGCCTTCGTCAATGAGCGCGACGAATATTTCAAACAATCGCCGGCTATAAAACACGTCGCCCGTTCGGAAGATGATTAGGACAAGATTGGTCCACCGCTCATCTGTTTGCCAATGGGCCTCCACAAGCTCTGCAATGCGGTCCGGCCGTTGCTCCACGACGCCTGGAAAGGACATCAGCCAAATCGCTTCGTTTTGTCTGCGTTCATCGTTGCTTGAAAGAGCAACGTCGAAGAACTTCGTGGAATCGAGGACATCAAACCATCCGACATTTCCGGCGGAAGCACTGATAATGTGTTCACGGAGTTCTGTACAGTTAGCCGCGGCTGCTTGAAGCACCGTCCACTCGCGTTGAGTCGGATCGGCTATTGACGAAAGCCACTGCAACACGAACCTCTTGATATGAAATCGAACCCGTGCGTCTCCGAGCACGGCTGTGAGTTCCTGAAAGTATTTGTGCTCCTTGGATGCTCGGTAAAAGGAGAGCATTTGCCTGACCTGAGCACGACGGAATAGATGTTGCTCGCTGGTAACCAACAAATCTAGCAGTTGGCCATTTCGCGCCGCAAAACGTCTCGCGAAAGCATAGTCGAAAAGGGATTCGTGAAAAAAGCGATAGCGGCCATCGTTAAGAACGAGAAAATGCTGAGAGGCAAGAACTCCGGCTTCTGTGGCAAACTCATCGAGAACAAATTTCGGAGCGGATAGCTCCTGATTTTCACTAAGCCATTCCGTTAGCCTGTCGATCACCTTCGTCCACGAAGTCGCTGTGCCCAATCGTCCTCGAAATTTTTGCTCGCTATCAACCCAATAGGAGTCGAAGAGCTCATCGCGGGTATGAACGCCCGTGCGGGCTTCCGGCACCAAGCGCAATAGGAGTGCAAGGTGAAGTGGAGTCGTCAGGATCGGTTTGAGGGCTGGCTGGATAGAGCTTGGGTCAATGCCGGCAGCGCGCAGCGCATTATCGACTTCCTCACCAGAAAGAGCTTTGAGGTGACAAACGATGAAGCCCGATTCAGCGGCTTTCAATCGGCGCATTCGATGATCATGCTCCAGATCGAACTCCCTACACCCGACGACCAGGGATATGTTTCGGTGCCGCTCCACCTCGTCACAAAGCGACTCGAACAGTGCCCAAGACTCGGCTCGACGTCCAGAGACAAAACTGACCGCATCGAGTTGGTCGATCACCAGCATTGCGGGTCCGCCGGTTGCGAGCCCGGCGAGCACCAAGCTCGGCGACTCCGGGAGACCTAGCTTGCGGCCCAACTCCGCTGTTGTGGAAACTCCCTCCGGTATTTGGTCAAAACGAAGTGAAATAATCGGAACACCAGCTGCTGATATTCGGTCTACGAGAGCCGCCAGGGTTGTGCTCTTTCCGCCCCCGGCATTTCCGACCACAAGTACTTTCTTCGCTTCGGAAGGAATTGCATCAAGCAGTTCTGACCCCTGCAGGCGAAGCGTAACGCCATTGATCCGCTCGGCTTGCAGAGGCTCGGTGTACGCCCGGCAGAGTTGTTCAATGCGATCTCGAATTGGACTCTGAAGAGACCAATCTTGCAGTACGACGGAGTGGAGGGCGAGGGCGTTTACGATATCCTTTCGAGTGATTTTGTGTTGAATGCGATCCTGGAGCAGATCGGCTAGGTATCCCCTTACGCTATCACTGTCTATCTGAGGGCCATCAGTCGCATAGAAAAGCTTTCTGATGGCGAAGTTGACATGGCTGCGGAGTTGGCGTTCGTCAATCGTATTCGTGCGAGTTCGAAGTATCAGTTTGCGCACGCGCTCGAAATCATTACGGCACATGGGGAGTAGGTACCCTGTCAGCTCATCCTTCAACCTCTTGGAACGGGATAGCCTGCCGTGAAAGACGTCCTTCGCTGCTGCGTAGAGCTGGAGTTCCTCAAGATCCGATGCTCCGACCGCGGATGCGAAGACTGCTCGACTCGACTCGCTGCGCTCAAGATGCCCAAATAGGTCACCAAGAATGGACCTGCCCTGCTCGTTCGGCTCGGCAAGCAGGTTCAACGTCTAACCACTGGCGCGCGCTGTTTGGCGTTTAACAGACCAATATTCGGTTACTCCGTCGGTCGCTGTGAGCGTGAATTCTACCCCTCGGGATTCATCTGGGTCTGTGGGCTCCCAAATCAGATCAACATAGGTGCCGTCGATGATGGACAAAAGACAATAGATCGCCCAGAGCGCCTCGTAGCGGTTGCCGAATTTATCCGCTGCTCCCCCAGCTGTTGGCATACGGTCATTGTACGAGTGCCGATAACAGGTTTTGTACCGTGATATCGGCTTGCAGAACCCGAGCACGGGCCCCGGACCTGGGGCACCCGTCATTAGCTGTGGGTTGAGACTGGAAGGTGAGGGTTCGTGGTATCCCACCCTTTCGCAAAAAGCGCGAAAGGATGGGGGCACCCCATGTTCGTGCTGAGTTGACGGCGCGAAAAGCAACCGCAGATCCTTCGACTGCGGCCGGCGTTCGCGGGAGCGAACGCCGGCCTTGCTCAGGATGACAGTGAAGGGTTGGGGTTCGTGGTATCCCAGGTCCGAAAATCAAGACCTGGGGCACCCATAATTTCTAGAAAATTAGAACTTCACTTCGAGGTCGATGTCGAAGTACTGCTGGTCCCTTTGCAGGGCGGGGAACCAGACGCCGCCGTGGCCGTTGTAATTCAGGCCGGTGGCGCTGCCGCAACCCGTAACCGGGCTGGTTGCCCAGGCCGGAGCTGCCGCTGTGAGTCCGTTGAAGGTAACCTGTGTGCCGCCGGGGCCGGAGGGGGTGCCGGCGGGGGGCGTGAGCGCGGAGCCGTCGTTGCAGGCAAATTCGGTGGGATGGCCGTTGTTGGCGCCGTAGGGAGCGCCGAGATAGGGAGGCGGCGTCATGCCTTCATGGCCTGCCCAGTAGGGCACATTCGCGTGCCGGTACCACATCCATTCGAGCGGAGAGTGCATAAGCGGGGCATAAAGCATTTGTAGGATCTTCATAAACCGGTCAATGGCCGCGGTGGGAAGGTCGCGGCCGGGCGGGGCGATCAGCAGGAAGATTTAGAATGCGAGGGAGAAGCGGACATCATCGGGGCGATCTCGGGAGCGGGGACGGGAGACGAAGTGGCGGTTCTGGCGGTGCAGCAGATCCGGCGCATGCGGGGCGGCGCGCAAGGCCAGTTGATGCTGGGCGCGGACGGGCGCGTGTACGTGGTCAAGTTCCAGAACAATCCGCAGCACACGCGGGTGCTGGCCAACGAGCTTCTGGCCTCGCGGCTGGCGGCGGCGGCCGGGCTGAGCGTGCCGGAGTGCGAGCTGGTGGAGGTTTCGAGCTGGCTGATCGAGAATACGCCGGAGCTGGAGATCGACCTGGGACGGACGCGGGTGCGCTGCCAGGCGGGGCTCGCAGTTCGGGTCGCGCTTCGTGGGCGGGATGATGCCGGGCCAGGTGGTGGACTACCTGCCCGAAGAGCAGTTGGCCGAGGTGAAGAACCTGAGCGAGTTTGCCGGCATTCTGGCGCTGGACAAGTGGACGGCGAACGCCAACGGGCGTCAGGCGGTATTCACGCGCCGGCAGCGGGAGCGGCGGTACAAGGCCGTCTTCATCGACTTCGGATACTGCTTCCACGCCGGGGAGTGGCGCTTTGAGGATGCGCCGCTGCGGGGGGTCTACTACCGCAACGAGGTGTACCGGGAGATTACCGGATGGGAGTCCTTCGAGCCCTGGTTGACGCGCCTTGAGACCATGCCCGCGGAGACGATCTGGGCCTCGGCGAATGAGGTCCCTCCGGAGTGGTACGGCGGCGACCTGGGCGCGATGGAGACTCTCGTGGAGAGGTTGCTGGCGCGGAGAAGCCGCATCCGGGAGCTGATTGAGACATTTTGGAAATCGGAACGGAGGCCATTTCCGAAATGGGGCGAGGGGGGAAGGGGGGCGGAGGAAAGGGATTGGAAGACGGGAAGATGGGGAATAGGATTGAGAGTGAATTGAGGGAGCAGCTATCGGCTATCAGCTTTTAGCTCTTAGCTTTCAGCTTCATCTCTCGGAGGCAGGCGGCGGAGAGCTTCTTTGAGGACTAAGGACAGAATGGGCGCGGTGGTGAACGGCGTGAGCAAAACGGCAACGGACTGCACGCCAGGAGCTGAGAGCTAAAAGCCAGGAGCTAAAGGCTGTTTTGAAAAGCCATGAACAGCGTGAACACAAGACGCACCTGTGAGTTTCAACTTCTCCGCTATGTGCCGGATGCGGTGCGGAACGAAGGTGTGCATATCGGCGTGATCCTGCGCGAGCGAGCCACGGCGGACAAGCCTGGCCACGTGGAGGTGCGCTTCACGCGCGACTGGCGCCGCGTGCGCTGCCTGGATCCCGATGCCGACACGGCGCTGCTCGAAGGGATGGAGACGGAACTGCGCCAGCGGTTCCAGATCGAGGCCGAGTCCGGGCCTGGGGGCAAATTGATGCGGATCCTCGAGGAGTCGCTCTCGCTCAACGTGCAGATGACCGAGCCCAAGGCCTACCTGGCCGAGAGCGTGCCCGCGGGGATGGAAGAGTTGATGCGGCTTTATGTCGAGCCTCCGCCCCGGGAACGGACCCCAAGCCTGCGCGGACGGGCGGCGATCCAGGCCCGGATGCGCACGGAGTTCGAACATGCCGGGGTGTGGGAGCTTTTGCGAAAAAGAATTGCGGCCTCGGAGTACACGCGGCCGGGAGATCCGCTGCGCATCGACCTGGGCTACCACCCCAACGACAAAGACCTGTCGTTGGGGACCCCGGGCTACAGGCCCAACGGCCTGGTGCGCATGTTTCACGCGGTCAGCTTCGACCCGGGCCTCGAGATGGCCAAGGTACTGGCGTTTACGGCAGCCAGTCTGCGGGCCGGCGTGGAGCGCGTCGAAAAGGCGCAGCTGGAATTGACCGCCGTGATTGAGCCGGCGGCCAAGTTCGGCGCCACGGACGAAGAGCCGGAGCGTCTGGAGATGTACCGCTTCGGCGTGGAGACGATGGAAGAGCACCAGATCCGGGTGCTGACCACCTCGGACATGGGCCGCGTGGCGGAGACGGCACGGCGCGAGCTGCGCGTGTGAGAAACAGGGGTCAGGGACTAGGGAATAGGGACTAGGGACTAGGGAATAGGGTATAGGGTATAGGGAGTGGGGACTAAAACGACGATCTATAGGTGTACGAATTTGAAATCTGGGAATTCAAAAAAATGCGCGGATAGGGATTTTGCGGAAGATACACCTGCAGGTGGACGAAATTGGGGTGAAAGACGACCTGCAGGCCGACGGAAATCGCGAAACTTTCGCAAAGAAATTGCGCGTTGTGCGATTTGCCGGTTTCGAGATAGAGTTTTAAGGCGCTTGGCGCGTGAGGCTCACGGTATAGATAGAGTTTTGGCGGCGCTGGGCCAGTGGAGCTCAGGTTGTCGATGGGGATTTACGGCATTTTCGGAATCAACGTAGACTTTTCGAGAGGTGTGCAAGGTGGCTTTTTCTTGAAGAAAAAGCCACTTGAAGGGCGTGCTTTCGGTCTGCAGTAATTCCGAAAATGCTATAGCGGCGGGGAATGCCGCGTCACTCGTGTGTACCGCGGCGGGTTTACCCGACACAAGCCCGTTTCACAGTACCAATCCCGTCAACGTCGCGTAAAGCGTGGTCAATAGGCGTTTTGACTGTTCCTGGGATTCTTGGGTCAACTTCAAGCCATTAAATCGGACCAAAGAACTACCGATTTAGCGCCATACTTAATTGGTTTGAATGTAGCTGTGCTCAACGACAGGGGGCCGATGAGTCGATGGCTTACCTAAAGTCCCAAGCGACACAGGAATTCAAAGACGCCATCTTGGCGGTCGAGCGCCGGTCAGATGATTGCTGGAGACTGATGCGCCTACTGAAGCAACCGCGGAATCTCGCGACCTGGGGGCTTCTTACGCGGATGGCGTTGGAAATCGAAATGCTTCAGCAGAACTACGGAGCGGACAGCTTTATCCAGCGTAACCAAATGACCCTTTGGGATTTGTGCACCTGCGGATTCAGCCTTATCGCCAGCCATGGTAAGCCAGCATCAAAGCTCATCCATACCTATACTTGGAACCGGACACTCGAAGAGGATGCGACCTTCGCCATGCAAGTCAGTAGGAAATATACGAGCTTTTTGGGTGTCTTTCCAATGTGGCATCTGGACATACAGGGAGCCGACATATTATCCGACGGGCGAGTTCGCTTCGCATTCGAGCGTGATTCGCCCGCACAGCGGCGAGTCGTTGCTTTCCAACAGACGTTCCGGCCACAGATCGGAATGCGCGACGCTGTTACCCATCATCGAATGCAGTTGAATTCCGAGCAGGAGCGGCAGTTTGCTGAATTGCGAGAGATTGCTCAGTCGCGGGGATCGACCAAGAAACTCAGGTATGATCCTCCTGCTGAGCTGATCAGAGACGTACTTTGCCACTTCCTTCAGCGTGTCGATGAGAGTTTTCGATACCCGGATGGGCTTGAACTCGACGAATACTCCATGGGGGAGTTCAAGTCTTTTTATGCCGGATTGTTGACCCTCTGCGCGATTCATGAGCGGATCTGTTATCCCTTTTTGGAGAAGGGCCACCAGATCCCCGTGTCTTCTTTGGTAATGGTGAAGACGCGCCGCACCTGGATCGAAAAACTGGCAGACATATCCCGCCTGCCGGGGGAAAAATGCGAGAAGATTGTCACCCATCTGACCATGGACCTTTCACCTGGAAAGGAAATAGGCAGGGAAATTGGTATGACCGTCTTCCCCTTTGTCCCTCTTGATGGATTCGGCCGAGAACTTGCGGTAGCCCCACAGTTCCCTCTTGCAGCCAGGTCCGATGACAACATTCTTCGAGCATTCTCAATCAGGTCGCAAGCAGAATTCTCCCGCATTAACCAGAAAGAGCCGCTGATGCGCCGTCGGATACTCGAAGCGAACAGCGGGTTCAACATTCCGGAGCCTGTTCGTTTGCCAAATGGAAAGACGGACCTCGACCTAATCATCGAAGACGCCCAATCGTCAACCCTTGTCCTGGCCGAATTGAAATGGATTCGAAAACCTCTTACAGCGAGAGAGCGCGTAAGATCCAATGCGGAAATTGAGAGGGGACTCCGACAGGTTCAGCTTGTGCGCGACTACGCACGAGCCCATCCAGATTTTCTGATTTCTAGTCGGCGCTTAACCCGAGCAGTGAACTCCTATGCAAACATTCATTTTTTGCTGATTGTTGCAGACCATTGGTTCTGGATTGAGCCAGAAGACAGCTTTGCAATCGTCGACTTCCAAGTGTTTCTCACACAATTTGCCAGGAGTTCAAACTTGCAAGACACGATCGCCGATCTCCTTACCTACAATTGGCTGCCCGTCGAGGGAGTTAACTTCAGCGTGGGTTTCGAGTCCTCTTCAGTAAACGGAGCCACAATCGAGTCGCCAACGTTCAGGCACATTCGATGACTGCACTATAACGATGCGCTTATTGAATGGCGGATTTGTAATGAAACGTCGGCTTCTGTCCAGGGATTCAGTTTGCCGCGATTGGGCGCAAGGTTTTGACGGTGGACCCGGCTCGGCCCGACCCGACCCGACCCAGAGGGTGCCCCGGTACCCCGGTACCCCGGCGCCACGGCACGCCGGCACCCCGCCGCGTACTTTGTTTTTCAAGGGGAATGGGGTGCTTGTTGGGCGCGATCCCCAGGCTTGCGCCATGGGGCTAACGTCTTATGCCCGCTACGCAGGCTTTGGGTTGTGCCCTATTGGAGAGCGGTTGAGATTCCTGGGCCAGGTTCGGCCGCCCCTACGGGGCTGGGGAATTTTTTGCGCGGGTTTCCCAGGACTGCGCTGCGCTGCATCCTGGGCTATTCTCGATGGCTCCCTGGGGAGCGAAATCGGCGGCCGGCGCGCCCCTTACAGGCTGTTACGAGACTCGCAGAGTCCGGTCATTTTGGCGAATTAAAACAGCAGGGGCTAAAGCCCGGCTCACCCTGTTGACTTTATCGGCACGACTAAAGTCGTGCCTGTACAAGGCCCGGTTGCGATTGTGTTTCGTAACAGCCCGCCTCAGGCCCGGGGTTCAAAAAAACATTTGACCGTTTGCAGAAAATTTCCCCACTTCGCGGTAGGATCGAATTTGTTGATGAGAAATCAGAGCGAATGGAGTTACACGAGTTTTGGAGACTGGACACTAGAAGCAGTCTCATAAATGATCTTTGACCGTGAAGGCATCCCTCAGGGGCTAAAGCCCGGCACTTTTTGGGCACTATTTCCGGCACGACTTAAGTCATGCCCTTTTACAAGACTATTTATGAGACCAGTTCTAGAACTTAGCAAATGGATGCGTCACCGACAGAGAGATGAGGCACTGCCCTTTTGAGGGTTGTGCCTTTTTTGTTTTTGGCGGTGAAAGCCGGTGCTTGAAAGGCAGTCTCAAGCTAGAGGCTGGAAGCTAACAGCTAGAAGCTGCCACAAGGAAGGTGCGCGTGAAGGTAGGGGAGCAGTTGCGGGAGATATGGCGGCAAGCGACGCGCCACAGCAGAGAGTCCGGGCAAATAGGTCTAAGGCGTCCTGCGATCGGGGATCAGGAATCAGTTTTCCGTGCGGGAGCGCAGGGTTGTGGTGTCCCGAGCATCAGGAGCGGCCCTGGAGCGCCCTGCACTCCTGGGAGATGGGGCCTCCCACCCGCTCGATTCGACGACCTGCTAGCTAAGCCTCAGGCTGCTCGGGCAGAGGGCCGTGAATGTCGATGTGATAGCTCGCGGCCAGCTCCATGAGCTTTGCCATGTCGGGAGGAGCCGGGGGCAAAGCGATGTCCACCACCTGCGCCAGAACGAAATGCTCGAATCCAGCGGGAGCGCAGAAGACGAGCATCTTTGCGGCAATCGTGCCAGCAACCTTGAATCCGTGAGGGATTTCGCGCGGTGCAAAGACATAGGAGCCAGAGCCTGCGATAGACCACTTGCCGTCGGAGACGATGGCCAGTTCTCCTTCGAGAATGTAGAACGCTTCGTCTTCGCGATGATGTGTGTGGTAGGGCGTTGCCCAGCCGGGAGGCATGTCCCAGTGTTCCAAGAGCCCGAAGGCTCCGCCAGTGGTTTCACCTGTGGACAGGATGCGAGTGGGCAGTCCGAGGAAGCGGAAGGGTGCAGTCATCGTTGATCTCCATTTGTGATTTTGGGGAATGAGCTTGGGTGGCCCATGGGAAGTGTATCAGGAGGGCATCGCATGTGGGAACGCGCACAAGTTCGTGGGTTCGCACTTCACGAAAAGAAAGCTTCCACGTCGGTGATGGAGGCGGTCATGCGGTAGGGCGGGAGGCTTTGGAGGAAGGTTTGGCCGTATCTCTGAGTCCTGATGCGGGGGTCGAGGAGGACTAAGACGCCGCGGTCAGAGAGCGAGCGGATGAGGCGGCCGAAGCCCTGCTTGAGGGTAAGGACGGCTTCGGGGACCTGGTAGTCGAAGAAGGGACGGCCGCCGGATTCCTCGATCGCGCGCATGCGGGCCTGGACGACGGGATCGGAGGGGACGGCGAAGGGCAGGCGGTCGATGATGACGCAACTGAGCGCTTCGCCCTGCACGTCGACGCCCTGCCAGAAGCTGGCGGTGCCGAAGAGGACGGAGTTGGGCGTGGCGCGGAACTCCTCGAGCAGGGCTTTGCGCGGGGCGTTGCCGTGGAGAAGGATGGGGAAATCGAGCACGGGCGCGAGGCGCTCGTAGAGGGCGCGCATTTGCGCGTAGCTGGTGAAGAGGCAGAAGGCGCGGCCGCGCGTGATCGCAGGACGCGCTCGATGCAACGGGCGGCGGCCTCGGGAAATTCGGGGTCGCGTGGGTCGGGCATCTCGGGCGGCAGATAGAGGAGGGCCTGCTCGCCGTAACGAAAATGAGAGGGGACGACGAGCTCGCGGGCTTCAGTGAGGCCGAGGCGGCGGCGCAGGTGCTCGAAGCCGCCCTGCACGGTGAGCGTGGCCGAGGTGAGCACGACGGTGGGGATCTGGTCGAAGACGAGCTCGCGGAGGAGCGCGGAGACGTCGATGGGCGTGGCCTGGAGGTAAGTGGCGCGGGACTGGCGAGCGCTAGGACCGGACCTGTGGCGTTCCGCCGGACGGTCCGATGGTGCGGAGGCGCGATGACGCCGGAGGCGCGGCGCTCCAGCCAGAAGACCATGTTGGAGACGTTGGATTCGAGCAGGAATTCGAGCTCGGAGCGGAGGCGCGCGATGCGTTTCTCGAGGCCGGGCGCTTCGTCGATTTCGGTGAGGCGCTCCATCTCGGCCTCGAGCAGCTTGAGGGTGGCGCGGACGGCGAGATAGAGGCTCGCCGGAGGATTCGAGAAACTCTTCGCGATTGTCGAAGGGATGGCGGCCGTCGGCGGCGAGGGGCAGCGCGGCGAAAAACATGCGGGCGCGCTCGCGGAGCTGCTGGGTGAGGGCGGGCATGGTTGTGGCGCCCTGCTTGCCGCGCAGGAGCACGTCGATGTCGCGGGCCAGCTCCTCAAAGCGGATGTTCGAGACCGAGAGGCCGAAGTAGCTGGAGGCGACTTCTTCGAGCTCGTGGGCTTCGTCGAAAACGACGGCGGCGGCCTCGGGCAGAACGCCGGCGTCGGGCGCGCCGGCGGCCTCGCGCTTGACGGCGAGATCGGCAAAGAAGAGGTGGTGGTTGACGATGATGATGTCGGACTCGAGGGCGCGGCGGCGCATCTCGGTGATGAAGCAGCGGCGGTAGTCGGGGCAGGTGGTGCCGAGGCAGGCGTCGGAGCGGGCGTCGAGCTTGTTGCCACAGGGCGCTGGATTCGGGCATGCCTGACAGTTCCGCGCGGTCGCCGGTTTCGGTGGTCTTCTCCCACTCGGCGATCTGGCGGTACTGGTCGATCTCTTCGAGCCCGGACAAGACGGGCTGGTCGCGCAGGGCGAAGAGCTTGTGGCGGCAGAGGTAGTTGGCGCGGCCCTTCATGTAGCAGACGCGCAGCTCGCCGAGGAGGGTTTCGAGGAAGGGGACGTCGCGGAAGTAGAGCTGATCCTGCAGGGCCTTGGTGCCGGTGGAGACGATGACGCGCCGGCCGGTGCGCAGGGCGGGCAGCAGGTAGGCGAGGGTTTTGCCGGTGCCGGTGCCGGCTTCGACGATGAGATGGCGGCGCTCGGCGAGGGCCTGCTCGACGGCTTTGGCCATCTGGAGCTGGCCGGGACGGTATTCGTAGGGCAAGGGGGAGCGCGCGAGGATGCCGCCGGGCGCGAAGAACTCGTGGAGCGTGGGCAGCGAGCGGGTTGAGGCGTCGGTGGAGGGCATCAGGGGCGGGCGCTTACCTAATGATAGTGGCGGAGGCGGGCGCAGCGGACGGCCGCGCTGAAGGTTAGCGCGCTGAAGATTGCCCGGAGGGCGATTCCCTTCCTGCATAGCTGCTGCTTAGGCCAGATGCTCTCTGCCGATGTGGGATCCAGGACTCTTCTGACCTGCGCGATGCTGTTTGCCGGGAAGCCGCCCAGGCGCGCATGCTCGCGCACCATCTCCTCATTGGGCGCAATGTAGACGCAGTAGATCTTGTTGTCGGTGACGTAAGCTGTGCAGCCACTGAATCTGGGGACCGAGATCGCGCAACACAGAACAGGATTTTTGCGAGATCGCCTGGATCTGCTCCGGCGACATGGAACCGACTCCGTGAACTGAACGCTCAATAACAAACTTTGGCATGGGGACGACCTCCTTTGCCCGAAGGGCGTTGCTCAAGTGTATACGACAGGCGAGCGGGTGCAGGCTACGGCAAAACCGGAGAAGGTGTGCCCTATTCAGCTTTTCTTGAAGGTCGCCGCTCCTTGGGGTCGCGGCGACTTAAGTGCAGCAGCTTCGGGTTACAGCATCTCTGGTTTTGCTTTAGTGGCGATGCGGCGAAAGTCAGCGGTCAGGGGTCAGGTATCACGGGTCAGAGAAGAAGGAAGAGCGGTCAGCCGAAGTCGGAGTCTTTGCCGGAGGCGGCGGTGTGGTACACGTCGCTGCTCAGAACCTGGCTGTGGCGGGAGTCGAGCCATTGGCCAATGAGCAGTGTGGCGTCGGGATCGGCGCCGGATTCGATGGATTGGGCGGATTTGAGGAGACGCTTGCGAACCTCGGCGGCGCGCTGGGCGTCAGCGGCGCGTTCGCTTCCGGCTGCGGAGGTATTGATGGGATGCAGACCGACGGCAGCGGGATGGATGTGCATGGCGCCCTCCCGTGCCTAAGAGATGGCACGTTCGAGGCCCCAGACAGCAGCACAAACATTTGAAACTGCTCATCTTCTTCCGGAACATGTGCATGGCGAGCGTGAATGGATTGACTTCGCAAAGTGGACTAAGCATACTTAGTCCATGGTGTACACGGTCCATCAGGCGAAGACGAATTTCTCGCGTATTTTGAAAGAGGTTGAAGCTGGGCAGGAAGTGATTGTGATGAGGGGGAAGAAGCCGGTGGCAAAAGTAGTGCCAATCCAAGCCCCGGCGTTCTCGCGGAGTGCGCTTGCCGGCTCGTATCGCGGAAAGCTGAGTTGGACAGAGGACGCATTTGACCCGCTCACCGATGCGGAGCTTCGTGAAATGGGCTTGGACTATCTGGCCGACGTCCAGTTAGAGCCTCCGAACAAGAATCGATGAACTTTCTGCTTGACACTCACACGTTTCTCTGGTTCCTTCGGGAACCAGAGCGCTTACCGCATGGGGTTCACGAAGTTATCGTGGGCTCCGATCAACCGTTGGCATTATCCATTGCGACGCCGTGGGAATTGGCGATCAAAGCCGGCACCGGGAAGTTGGGAACCACAGACATTCTTGAAAATTTCGAACTCTTGTCAAGAAAATGCGGTTGCACAATTCTCCCGCTGACGGTGAGACATGTCATCGCTTCGGGACTGCTGCCGTTACGCCACAAGGATCCCTTCGACCGACTGTTGGCTGCGCAAGCGCTGGAACTGGATCTGACGCTCATCAGCTGCAACACAATATTTGATGAGTACGGCGTAAAGCGCCTTTGGGCCTAGTTCGTTCCTCACGGAAGAATCTATACCATTCCAATTGGAGACTTAAGTTGCCGACGTATCGCAGATCGGTTGTGCCGGTAAGCGCGGGCGCCGCGGCGCTGCCGCTGGTGGCGATTGTGGGGCGGCCCAACGTGGGCAAGAGCACGCTGTTCAACCGGCTGACGGGGAGCCGGCGGTCGATTGTGGGCGACGAACCGGGGATTACGCGCGACCGCATCTACGGCGAGTACGAGTGGGCGGGGCGGCGCTACCGGCTGGTGGATATGGGCGGCATTGTTCCCGACGATCCCGAGCTGATTCCGGTGGCGATCTTCGAGCAGGCGCGCGTGGCGCTGGACGAGGCGGACGCGCTGGTGATGGTGGTGGATGCGCGCACGGAGCTGGCTCGGCCCGACTACGACTTGGCGCGCCTGTTGCAACGCGGGGGCAAACCGCTTTTCCTGGCCGTGAACAAGGTGGAGGGCGAGGCGCTGGCGGCCGAGGCGGAGAACTTTCGCCGCCTGGGAATTCGGAATGTATTCGCTGTGAGTTCGGAGCACGGGCAGGGATTTGGCGAGTTGCTGGATGCGATTGCGGAGGCGATTCCGGAGCGAGCGAAGGATGCGGCCCTGAGCGAGGACTCCGCGGCAGAGCCGGACGAGGAAAAGGGCGGCAAGAAAATCCGCACACATGGGGAGTTTGAGCAGCGCGAGACGTCGGTGGCGATTATCGGACGCCCAAACGTAGGCAAGTCCACGCTCTTAAATGCGCTGACGGGTACGACGCGGGCGATTGTGTCGCCGATTGCCGGAACCACGCGAGACGCGGTGGATGAGCTGATGGAGTTCGAGGGGAATCAACTGCGATTTGTGGATACGGCGGGCATCCGGCGCAAGGGCAAGACGAAGCTGATGGCGGAGAAGCTGAGCGTGGTGATGGCGCGGCGGCACCTGGAAGCCGCGGATGTGGCGCTGCTGGTAATTGACGCGACGGAGGGAGTGACCGCGAGCGACGCAACCATCGGAGGGTACGCGCACGAGAGCGGGCGCAGCGTGATCATCGTGGTGAACAAGTGGGATTTGGTCACGACGGGCCGCACGGATGGCAAGCCGGCTGCCGATCGCGACATCTTCGAGAAGCAGGTGCGCAAGGCGCTCAAGTATCTCGACTATGCGCCGGTGATTTTTCTATCGGCTCTGGAAGCGATCGGCCCGGAGAGAAAGGGCATGACGCGCGTGCTGCGCGAGGTGGTGACGGTGGCCAAAGAACGGCGCAAGCGTGTGTCGAACGGGGCAAATGAACCGGTTCCTGGAGCGGATCGACTTTCAGCGCGCGCCGGTGCCGATGGCCAAGCGCGTGCGAATTTTTTATATGACGCAGGCGGCCGTGGCTCCGCCTACTTTTGTGCTTTTTACCGACCGCAACATCAAGCTCCACTTTGCTTTCGAGCGTTTTCTGGAAAATCAGATTCGCGAGGCGTTCGGCTTCAAGGGGACGCCGGTCTGGTTCAAGGTCAAGGCGAGAAATACAGGACTGAGGGACGTAGGGACTAGGCAGCGCGGCGATGGCCTGGCAGGTTGATCGGGAGGACGGAAGCGTCAAACCTCCACTCCCGCCCCCGGCAGCCGGGGCCTCCCAGGGTTAGCTAGCCTTCCTCCGCTTCGCGGAGGCGGGCGATGACGGTGAAGTCTTCGAGCGTGGTGATGTCGCCCTTGACTTCGCCGTGTGTGGCGAGCTCGCGGAGCAGGCGGCGCATGATTTTGCCGCTGCGGGTTTTGGGAAGAGCCTCGGTAAACCGGATGTCGTCGGGCCGCGCGAGCGCGCCGATCTCTTTCGAGACCCATTTGCGCAGCTCGTCTTTGAGCGCGTCGGTGGGCTGGTGGCCGGATTCGAGGGTGACGAAGGCGGAGATGGCCTGACCTTTTAAATCGTCCGGCCGACCCACTACGGCGGCCTCAGCCACTTTTGGGTGGGCGACGAGCGCCGACTCAACTTCCATCGTGCCGAGGCGATGGCCGCTGACGTTAATGACATCGTCAACGCGGCCCATGAGCCAGAAATAGCCGTCGGCGTCCTGGCGTGCGCCATCGCCGGTGAAGTAGCAGCCGGGAACGTCGGACCAGTAGGTCTTCTGGTAGCGCTCGGGGTCGCCGTACACTGTTCGCGCCATCGACGGCCAGGGCTTCTTGATCACTAACAGCCCACCATGGCCGGCCGGAACCGTTTCAAAATGGCCATTCGCATCGGGCTTCGTCACCACTGCGGCCTCAATGCCGAAGAAGGGACGCGTGGCCGAGCCGGGTTTGGTGGGCACGGCGCCGGGGATGGGCGTGATCATGATCGAGCCGGTTTCGGTTTGCCACCAGGTATCGACGATGGGGCAGCGGTTGTGGCCGATCTTCTCGCGGTACCACATCCAAGCTTCGGGGTTAATCGGTTCTCCAACGGTGCCGAGGAGGCGCAGCGAGTCGAGCTTGTGCTTCTCGACGTGTTCGTCGCCCCACTTGATGAAGGTGCGAATGGCGGTGGGCGCTGTGTAGAAGACAGTGACGCGGTGGTCGTCGATGATCTTCCAGAAGCGTGAAAGGTCAGGGAAGTTCGGCGCGCCTTCGTAGATGAGAACCGTGGCGCCGTTCTGCAGCGGGCCATAGACGATGTAGGAGTGGCCGGTGACCCATCCGATGTCGGCCGTGCACCAGTAGATATCGTCGTCGCGCAGGTCGAAGACGTATTGGGTGGTGAGGTAGGTTTGCACGGCGTAGCCGCCGGTGGTGTGGACGAGGCCCTTAGGCTTGCCGGTGGTGCCGGAGGTGTAAAGGATGTAGAGCGGGTCTTCGGAGTCCATGGGTTCGGCGGGGCAGTCGGGCGCGGCCTTGGCAATGACATCGTGCCACCAGTAGTCGCGGCCGGCAACCATGTTGACCGGCGAGCCGGTGCGGCGAAAAACCACGACGTGCTTGACGGTGGGGCAGGCGGCGAGAGCTTCGTCAACAGTCTGCTTGAGCTTGACCTCGTTGCCGCGGCGGTAGCTCGAGTCCTGGGTGAGAATGGCGACGCAGGAGGAGTCGTTGACGCGGTCGGCGATGGCGTTGGCGGCAAAACCGCCGAATATGACCGAGTGGATGGCGCCGATGCGGGCGCACGCGAGCAGGGCGATGGCCAGCTCCGGCGTCATGCCCATGTAAACCGCCACACGGTCGCCCTTCCTGATGCCCAGCGCCTTGAGGGCGTTGGCGAGTTTCTGGACTTCGGCGTGAAGCTCGGCGTAGGTGAGGCGGCGAACCTCGCCGGGTTCGCCCTCCCAGATGAGCGCGGCCTTTTGGGCGCGCGCGCCGAGGGCGTGCCGGTCAACGCAGTTGTAACTGAGATTGAGCTTGCCGCCGACAAACCATTTGGCCCAGGGCAGGTTCCACTCGAAGACCTTGTCCCAGGGCTTGAACCAGTGAAGATCGCTGGCCGCGCCGGCCCAGAAGGTCTCGGGATCTTCAATGGATTGCTTGTAGAGCGACTCGTACTCTTCGAGACTTTTGATGCGGGCCTTGGCGCTGAACTCCGCGGGCGGGGGAAAGACGCGATTTTCGCGCAGCGTGGAGTCAATATCCTGGTTGGCGACGGAGACAGGCAAAGAAGACATTAAGGGTCCTTTGGGAGACGGTTCGGAACGTTCTCTGACCCTAAACGTCCGCCGCGGCAGGCGCTCAGGATGCGGCATTCAGCAGCGCAGGCGCGGAAAAGCCTCGGCTCAAACTTTATCGCGTGGGGCACACAGACGGCAAGAGGCAGCGCGAATCAACGGCCGCCGCTCATGGTATAGGAAACTGGTAGCCTTCGTGGCGAAAAAGGTTGACGCAGGCCTCCACGGCCTCAGGGTCGTACAGCGTGCCACGATTCAACAACACATCATCCAGCGCCACGTCAATGCCCTTTGAGGCACGGTAAGGCCGATGCGAGCTCATGGCCTCAATCACATCCGCAACCGCCAGGATGCGGGCTTCGAGAAAGATCTCATCCGCCTTTAATCCCTGCGGATATCCTGAGCCATCGAGCCTCTCGTGATGCTGGAGAATCATCTCCGCGATCGGCCATGGGAACTGGACGTTCTTCACAATCTCATAGCCAAGCTGCACGTGCTCCTTGAGAAGGTTGTACTGGTTTTCAGTCAAGAGGCCGGGTTTGGCCAGAATCTCGGCGGGAACTCCAATCTTGCCCAGGTCGTGAATACCGGCCGCCAGGCGAAGACCCTGCGTCCGTTCGCTCGATAGGCCGAGCTTGCCTGCGATGGCCACGCAAAGATCCGCCACCCTGCGCTGGTGGCCCGCGGTGTAGGGATCGCGCTGGTCCACGGTTTCCGCGATCACCTCGATGGTCTGCTCCAGGCTCGCGCTCAAGCTTTCCTGATGTTGGGCCTTGGCCACTGCTGTGCGTAGCGTGGTGATGCCGAACCCCAGCGCCGACGCAACCTGTTCCATCAGCCTGCGTTCCGCATCGGACCAGCGGCTCACCCTCACTCCATACGCCGTCAGGCAGGCCCTTTCGCCCTCGGATTGCCGAAAGGGAATGGCGATGCTCGAAAGATATCCCCGCTTGGCCGTCTCTTCGCGCCAGGGCGCCATCACCGGGTCTGTCGCAATATCACGGCAGACGCAAATCTCTCCTGTGCGGATGCAGCGGCCGCTTGCACCCTGGCCGCGCTCCGTGTCCGCCCAGGTCACGTTGACGATCTTGAGATATCCCTCTTCATGCCCGTAATGTGCAACCGGAATAACGCGCTTCTCTGGTCCCTCTTCAGCAAAGCCAACCCAGGCCATCCTGTAGCCAGCCACCTCGACCACGATCCTGCAGTACTCGGTCAGCAGCTCTTCTTCGGTTTTCGCGTGCAGCAGCGCATCATTCATCTCGCTCAGCACCTGTAGCTCCCGGACCTTTGCCTTCAGGTCCAGCTCCAGCGCCCTCTGCTCTGTGACGTCCTCCATGAATCCCTGATAATAGAGCGTCTTGCCGTCCGGCCCGCGGATTCTGCGCGCCGTCATGATGCCCCAAAAAAGCGTTCCGTCCTTGCGCCTGAATTGACGAGGACCGGTGCTAGCTTCTCCTTGTTGTTCCAGGGCTCCGACAAGGACGGAGCACTCTGCAGGGTCGAACCATACCTGGTGGCCCCAATCGTTGAGGACGGCAATTGCCTCCCCCGGCGAGTCGTACCCGAGCAGCTTTGCCCCAGCCGGGTTGATGGCAATTGTCTTGCCTGCACTCGTGGTGCGATAGATGGCCTCCGGCGCGAACTCGAAGAATTCGCGATACTGCTGCGTTACCTTGAGCAATGTCTCTCTGGCGGATTTTTTCTCCGTCACGTCCTTGCCAATGACGGAGACACCGACCTTCAGGCCATCCTGAATGATCGGGTTGAAGCCCATCTCAAGGCAGCGGCCGTCCGCGAGGCGATACTCGGCTGAGCATGGCCCTTCGCGAAGCGCCTTTTCATAGAGAGGAGGGAAAGATGCCGCCTTCTCCGGTGAGAGCAGATCGCGCGGAGTCATTCCGGCGGCGATCTTCGCTCCATAGCCGCGCGCGAAAGCTTCGCTGAGAGCCTTGTTGAAGGATACGAGGCGAAAATCAAGATCGACGGACCAGATGAGATCCTGGGTGCTCTCAATCAAGGCGGCCAGGTGCGCGGCGGCAAAGGCCGGCGGCTGCTTTTCCTGTGACTTCTCGCGAGATGAGCGCTCTTTCGCCATCTTGGCGTCCTGGGGGGATCCAAGATCGCCGCCTGCAAAGACTTTCTACTTAGTCAACGGCAAACGCTTGGGGGGCCCGTGGTTTGATGCAATGCTGCCGATACAACCGTAGTCTCATATTGTAAAGCCAGCAAGGGGAATCCGCACACGACCGCAGCCGCCAGATTTGCAAGCGGATAGAACACGGGAAATGAGTTACTCCTAATGGACGTCGGCGGCGGAGGCCATCTTGGCTTCGGCTTCGGAGATGACGCGGAGAGCTTCGGTATAGGCGTCTTCACTTTCGCCAACCTCTTTTAGAGAGCTTGACGCCGCTCAAACGGCTTAGGACCCTTGACAATGAACAGGCACGGGAGTAGAAGGTGTGCAAGTTCCAAATCAACGAAAGAGGCTCCATCGTATGAAGCAGCACATATTAAAAGGCTTAATGCTGAGCACACTGTTGGCATTTCCGATATGCGCCCAGACGGCTCCCGATACGCTGACGCAGGATGACTACAAGGCCATCGCAAACGCGGGCGTTCCACTCGACAGCAAGATGGTCACCGAGTTGACTCCAGTGGATCGCGGCAAATTGAAGCCGATAGTCGAGGGCAAGCCCGCAGGAGAAATAAAGAAATTTCTTTTTACGCGAAGCGTGATTCGCAGGATCGCCGCGCAAGGCCCAAATTGGCCCGACCTCAGCGCTGCAGAAACAGCAGAAATACAGAACAACTTCAGCTTTAATTATTGCTATTCCTTCCAGGAACAACTCGACGCCTTCACCTGGCTGCTGCATTACAACATCACATTATCCGAAGGGCCGCATTCCTAACGCATTTTTCCTTCCGCTGTATCCCAGAGGCAACGCCCTCAAGTTGCGGTTTCCTTAGGAAATCGTAAACTCGCGCATCGTCAACAAGGGCTATATCCGAAGGAGAAATTCCTTGGACCCAGCGCGTCATGCACAGGATAGATCACTGCTCGGTTAGATTTCACATCAAACAAAAGCCCTGCTCCCGGGAGCAGGGCTTTCTGGTTTGAGGCGGGCTGAAACGCGAAGGATTAGTGCTTCTCGACTTCCGCGGCCGACGCCATCTTGGCTTCGGCTTCGGAGATGACGCGGAGAGCTTCGGTATAGGCGTCTTCGCTTTCGCCGGCTTCTTTCCAGAGCTTGAGGCCGCGGTCGAGTTGCTGCTCGGCACGCTGCACGTCAATCTCCTCGGGCTTCAGAGCGTCGGAGGCGAGAATGGTGACGCGATTGGGCAGGACCTCAACGAATCCCCAACTGACGTTGTAGCGCGTGAGGCCTTCGTGGCCCTCGGGACCGCCGTGGACCGTGACATCGCCGGCGCCCAGCTCGGCCATGAGGGGCGCGTGGCCGTAGAGCACTTCCATGTAGCCGGACTTCGAGGGCAACTCGACGGCGGAGGCGTCGCTCTCAAAGAGCGTGCGCTCGGGAGTGACGAGACGGACGCGAAGTTGGTCGGATATTGGTTCAGCCATAAATCAGTTCTCAGTTCTCAGTTGTCAGTTTTCAGTTTTCAATTGAACCGGCCGGCAGCGGTACGAAGAATCTGACCACTGACAACTGATCACTGACAACTGCTTCTCACACGCTCGCCTTCAACTTTTCTGCCGTCTCCAGCACTTCCTCGATGCCGCCCTTCATGTAAAAAGCCTGCTCGGGCACATCGTCATGCTTGCCGTCGATGATCTCCTTGAAGCTGCGCACCGTGTCGGCAACCTTCACGTAGGCGCCGGGGATGCCGGTGAACTGCTCGGCCACATGGAAGGGCTGCGAAAGGAATTTCTGCACCTTACGCGCGCGGGCCACGGTGAGCTTGTCGTCCTCGGAGAGTTCGTCGATGCCCAGGATGGCGATGATGTCCTGGAGATCCTTGTACCGCTGCAGAATGCGCTTGACGCCCTGCGCCACGTCGTAGTGATCCTGGCCGACGACACGCGCGGTGAGGATGCGCGACGTCGAAGCCAATGGATCGACGGCCGGATAAATGCCCAGCTCCGAGAGCGGACGTGAGAGCACGGTGGTGGCGTCGAGGTGAGCAAAAGTCGTGGCCGGCGCGGGATCGGTGAGGTCGTCGGCGGGGACGTAGACGGCTTGCACCGAAGTCACAGAGCCCTTGCTGGTTGAAGTGATCCTCTCCTGCAGCTCGCCCATCTCGGTGGCCAGGTTAGGCTGGTAGCCCACGGCCGAAGGCATGCGGCCCAAGAGCGTAGAAACCTCGGAACCGGCCTGCGTAAAGCGGAAGATGTTGTCGATGAAGAGCAGCGTGTCAGAGCCTTCCACGTCGCGAAAGTACTCGGCGACGGTCAGCGCGCTCAGGGCCACGCGCAGGCGCGCTCCAGGCGGCTCGGTCATCTGGCCGTAGACCAGCGCGCATTTGGAGTTGGCAAAGTCGCCGGGCTTGATGACGCCGGACTCGGTCATTTCGGTCCACAGGTCGTTGCCCTCGCGGGTGCGCTCGCCCACGCCGCCAAAGACGGAGTAGCCGCCGTGGTTCTTGGCCACATTATTGATCAATTCCATGATGACGACGGTTTTGCCCACGCCGGCGCCGCCGAAGAGGCCGATCTTGCCGCCCTTCAAGAAGGGCTGGATGAGATCGATGACCTTGATGCCGGTTTCAAACATCTCCTCCGAGGTGGATTGCTCGTCGAAGAGCGGCGCGGGACGGTGAATGGGCATGCGCTGCGTTTCGCCGATGGGGCCGAGCTCGTCCACCGGCTCGCCGATGACGTTGATCACGCGGCCCAGCGTCTGCTTGCCCACGGGCATCCGGATGGGTCCGCCGAGATCGATGGCCTTCATGCCGCGGACCATGCCGTCAGTGGCTTCCATGGCCACGGTGCGCACGCGGCCCTCGCCCAGGTGCTGCTGCACCTCGAGGATGACGCTGATGGGCGTGGGAACCTTGAAGCCCTCGTCGGTGACGCGCAGCGCCTGATAAATCGGCGGCATGGTGGCTTCTTCGAATTGAACGTCTACGGCGGGGCCGGAGACCTGTATCACTTTGCCGATGTTTTCTGCCATTCGTTTTGCCTCGGGGGCCAAAGCCCCCAGAAAATTTCTACCGCATTTTCGGCACGACTGAAGTCGTGCCCTGTTACAAAACCCGACTTCTGCCGCCCCTACGGGGCTTGCCGAATCTTATGAGCTCCCTGACCCAGGACTGCGCTCCGCTTGTCCAGGGCTAACTTCCTGCGCTCCCTCCGGGAGCTACAATGCTGCCGCCCCGCTCACAATCTCGATAATCTCCTTGGTGATGGCGGCCTGGCGCACGCGGTTCATGTGCAGCGTAAGGGCGTCGATCATGTCGGAGGCGTTGTTGGTTGCCGAATCCATCGCCGTCATGCGGGCCGCGTGCTCGGCGGCGACCGACTCCGTCATGGCGTGATACAGCATGGAAAAAATGTACTGCGGAAGCAGGCCGGCGAAGAGTTCCCCGGCGGGCTGCTCGTAGATGTAGTCCACATTGTCGGTTCCGAACTTGCGCGCTTCTTCTTCGGCCTCGGCCGTGTCGGCGGGCTCAATGGCGATGCCGGCCGAGAGAGCGGCTTCGGCAGCACGCTCTTTCTCTGCGGCGGTGGGCTCCTGGGCGCCAGTGATCTGGGGAATGCCGATCTTCATGAGCGGGAGCAGGCGCTCGACGACGAGGCGCTGCGCGATGACTGACTTGAACTCGTTGTAAACGATGTAGGCAGCGTCGATCTCTTCGTGGACATAACGGGAGATGATGTTGTGGGCCAGATCGAGGACGCGCGAGGTTTGGAGGTTGACCAACATGCCGGGGTGATCGCCGGTAAGTTCGACGGGGCCCCGGCGCTTTTCCCTGACCTTGTGCTTTTGGCCGTTCTCATCAGTCTGCTCGATATAGCTGGCCACCGGGTAACGGCGGCGCAACTGGTCGCGGCTCTTGCGGCCCACGGCCTCAACATCGATTTCCTTATCGGGGTTGCCGCCGATGAACTGGTAGGCGGTCTTGAGAATGTTGGCGTTGAAGGCGCCGGCAAAACCCTTGTCGCCGCTGACCACGATGAGCAGAACGCGTTTTTCAGGCCGCGTGATAAAGAGCGGGTGAGAGATGTTGCCGGTAGTTTCGTCGAAGAGATCAGCGCGGCGCGTGAGCGATTCAAGAACGCTGGTGATCATGCGGGCGTAGGGCCGCGCGGCGAGGGCGCGCTCCTGCGCGCGGCGCAGCTTGGCCGCCGAGACCATCTTCATGGCCTTGGTGATCTGCCGCGTGTTTTTCACGCTTCTGATGCGCCGTTTTAAATCAAGTACATTAGCCATCGTTGGTTCTCAGTTCAATCTGCCTTTAACCGGGGGGCTAGTCCCTAGTCCCTGCCTCTACGCTATTGCCGCCGCCAACTCCGCCTTAAAGTTTGCCGAGTACTCCTTGAGCGCCGCGTGCAGGCGGTTGCGGATGTCGTCGTCGAGTTGCTTCTTCTTGGTCAGGTCGGCGATCAGCGCTTGCTGGGCGCTGTCCAAATATTTGTAGAGACCGACTTCAAACGCGCGAATGTCGGGGACCTGGAGATCGTCGAGATAGCCCTGCGTGCCGGCGAAGAGAATTACCGCCTGCTGCTGCCATGTGAGCGGCTGGAACTGCGGCTGCTTGAGGAGCTCCGTGAGCCGCACGCCGCGCGCCAACTGCTTCTGCGTCAGCGGGTCGAGATCGGAGCCGAACTGCGCGAAGGCGGCGAGCTCGCGATACTGCGCCAGATCGAGCTTGAGCGTGGCGCCCACCTGTTTGACTGCTTTAATGGCCGCCGAGAAACCCACGCGCGAGACGGATAAGCCGACATTGACGGCCGGGCGGACGCCGGAGTTGAACAGGTCCGTTTCCAAAAAGATTTGCCCGTCGGTGATGGAGATGACGTTGGTCGGGATGTAGGCCGAAACGTCGCCGGCTTGCGTCTCGATGACCGGCAGCGCAGTGAGCGACCCGCCGCCGCGCTGGTTGCTTAGCTTGGAGGCGCGCTCGAGCAGGCGCGAGTGGAGATAGAAGACGTCGCCGGGATAAGCTTCGCGGCCCGGCGGGCGGCGCAGCAATAGCGAGATTTCGCGATAGGCCATGGCGTGCTTGGAGAGATCGTCGTACATGACCAGCGCGTGCTTGCCGTTGTCTCGGAAGTACTCGCCCATGGCGCAGGCGGCGTAGGGCGCCAGATAGAGCATGGGCGCGGGCTCCGACGCCGAGGCGGCAACGATGATGGTGTGGCCCATGGCGCCGGCCTCGGTCAGCGTCTGGACAACCTGAGCAATGGACGAACGCTTCTGGCCGATGGCGCAATAAATGCAGATGAGGTCGTTCTTGGCGTTGTTGATGATGGTGTCGAGCAGGACGGCTGTTTTTCCGGTCTGCCTATCTCCAATAATCAACTCGCGCTGGCCGCGGCCGATGGGAATCATGGCGTCAATGGCTTTGAGGCCGGTGGCCATGGGTTCGCGGACACCCTGGCGGTCGATGATGCCCGGCGCCAGACGCTCGACGGGAAGCATGTCGGTGGTGGCGATGGGGCCCTTATCGTCAATGGGCATGCCCAGCGTGTTCACCACGCGGCCGATCATGGCCGCGCCCACAGGGACAGAGAGAATCTTCCCGGTGCGCTTGACCTCGTTACCTTCGCTCAACTCGGTGTACTCGCCGAGAATCACCGCGCCCACTGAATCTTCTTCGAGCGAGAGCGCGAGGCCGGCGATGCCGTGCGGAAAGCTGAGCAGCTCGCCGGCCATCACTTTGTCGAGGCCGTGGAGGCGGGCGATCCCGTCGCCGAGCGAGGTGATGGTCCCGACCTCGTCGACCTGGACCTTCGAATCGTAGTTCGCGATCTGCTCGCGAAGAAGCTGTGTAATTTCGTCTGCCTTGATTTGAGCCATTTCTTTCCTTCTTCAGGGACTAGGAACATAGGGACTAGGGACAGAAACCCGTTGCCGGTTGCGTGACTCGCTCTCCTCAGTCCTTGCCCCTATTTCCTACGTCCCTATTCCCTATTCCCTATTCCCTATTCCCTATGCCGTTAACGCTTCCTTCAACCTGTCCAGCCGGCCGCGCACGGATGCCGTCGTAGACCGTGGAGCCAATGCGCACCACGGCGCCGCCAAGAATGGATTTGTCGAGCTTAAAGCTGGCGTCGATTTTTGCGTCAGCGAGTTTAGCTACTTCGGCCACCAGTGCCTCGCGCTCGTCCTTGCTCAGCTCGCGCGCAGTAACGATCTCCGCCGGGCGAATTCCCAACTGCTCCTGCAGAATGCTTCGCCAGGCGGCTGCCACTTCAGCAACGTGTGCGATGCGATCGTTCGCGATGAGCACCGCAAGCAGGTTGCGCAGCTCCTTCTGGAGGCCCAGCTTAACGTTCAGCTTGTCGAGAATCGCGATCTTTTGCGCGGCCGGTATGGCGGGATTGACGAAAAACGTGCGCAGATCGACGCTTCCATCCCAGGTGGCGAGAAAATCGGCGAATTGCCGGTCGATCGCGTCGGCCGGCAGCTTGGCGGCGGTCGACCACATCGGCAAAGGCGCTGGCGTATCGGGAAACGAAGGCGGGCATCTAGTTCTTCCCTCCCTTGGCCGTGCCGTCACCGGCAACGCCGGCGATAAATTCGGCGATTAGCGGCGCGGTCGGTCTCCGGCGTAAGCGCCAGTTGCTTCGTTGCCTGCTCAATGGCGAGATCGGCGGCGAAGTTGCGTAAACCGCGTTTGGCCTGTGCGGCGGCCACGCCAATTTCCTGCTCTGCGGCGGCCACAATGCGAGCACTTTCCTCGCCGAGCGCGGCCTTGATGCGCCTTTCGTCTTCCAGGCTCTCCTGCTCCACCTGGGCGCGGAAGTTGCGCATCTCCTCGTCGAGCCCGGCGAGTTTGGCCTCGACGGCGCTCAGGCGGGCCTGCGCGTCCTGCAGTGGCCTCGCGCGCGGTTTGAAGATCGTGGCGCAAGGTCTGGGAGCGTTTGCGAATGATCTTGGGGCCCATCCGGGTGAGCGGAATGGCGATGCGCGAAGAAGATGACGGCGAAGTTAATGCCAAGGAAAAGATCGACTGCCGTGTCGAGCTTGAGGTGCAGGAGGCGGGCCAGCGATTGCACGCCGGAAGAGTGCAGGAAGGCCTGCTCCTCATCCTCTGCGGATTGGGGAGCCTTAGCAGACTTGGGAGTTTCCGCTGCGGCGGACGCAGTTGGCGAAGTGCGGAGGGCGCGGCGGCCGAGGCGGGCTGCTCGCGGCGGCGCGGGTGGCGCAAAGACCGGGGCAGCGGTCAGCGCGACGGTCACGGCCATCCATGCTGCAAACCGGAAAGTCCAGGAGGAAACACGGAGGGAGAAACGCACATGCGGAAGAGAATATTTCAACGGGAACCCCCGGCAGCGGCAGCGGCAGAACGGCGCGGACGGCCTGGCCGGCCAGATCGGCGGCCGAGGCCTGGATTGCCTGCCGGGCCGAGGCGGCTTCGGCCTCGAGCTCGGCCTTGGCCTGGCGCACTTTCTGGCTGGCCGCCTTGCGGGCGGCGTCGAGGGCGGCGTCGCGCTCGGCGCTCCACTGCTTGACGCGCTGCTCGCGGAGCTTGTAGACGTCGGCGCGGGCCTGGCGCAGGCGCTCGGCATATTCGGCGGCCTTGGCCTCAGCCTGCGGCGACGGCCTTGCGCGCGTCTTCCATGGCGCCTTCGGTCAGGGCGCGGCGCCTGGCAAGGACGGCCGTCAGCGGGCCCTGCACCAGAAACTGATAGGCGAAAACCAGCACGATAAAGAGCAGAGCCGTCGGGATGGCGCCAATCAGAAGCTCGCCGAGTTGTTGGAGGATCGTCTTGCATGGCGATACTGCGCCGCTGCGGCTATCAGATGAGGATTTTCGCAGGTGGAACACCTCTTTTGTATCAGGGGCAGCCCCTCAAGTCAACGCGGAGGGGGCGCTTGAGCGCGGCATGCTGTGACTGCTGTCACGAAACGGGAAATTCATGCAAAAAAGGGCTTGCTTTTGCCCAAAACAAGCCTAAACTTAAGTTACCACCTAGACCCGGTCCAGGGTCCAGCGGGCAGCCGGTTTCGGGAAGTCCTTCCACTCCCGAAGCCGGCTGCCCGCCTCTTAGTTTTTGGGCAGCTTTTCCGACCGGCTTCGAGCCGTTTCAGACCGCTTCAAGTCCGCTTTCGATCGCCGTCTCTGCCTCGGCTCCCCCGATATCGCTGGACCTTTGCTCTAAGGCTAGTTGCTCCCACAGCCGCCTTGTCTACCGTCAGCAGCCCCTGCGCGCGCAGCCAGTTTTCCAGCAGGCTCGGCCACTGGTCCAGCGCCGGATCGCCTTTGCCCAGGCCGCTGCCGTGCGCGCCGTTGGCGAAGATGTGCATCTCCGACGGCACGCCCGCCTTGACCAGCGCCTCGTAAGAAGCCCAGGCTCTGCTCCACCGGAACCGTCTGGTCGTTGAAGGTGTGGTAGATGAAGGTCGGGCGGCGTGTCTTTGGTGACGAACAGATCGGGAGCGTAGGCCGCGCGCAGCGCCTCGCACTGGTCCATCACGTTGAAGAGCTTGCAGTAGCTCAGGTGCGAGGTGTCGCTGGAGATGGCGCCGATCCACGGGATAGCCGAGGACGAGGTAGTCGGGGCGGCTGGAGACGCGGTCGATGGGGTCGTCGGCGTCGGGGTTGCCGGGGACGAACTGCGGTTCCGGCGAGCGCCGCCAGGTGGCCGCCGGCCGAAAAGCCGATGACCACAATGCGGTTGGGATCGATGTGGTAGTCGCGCGCGCGGGCGCGCACAGTCTGGATGGCGCGGCGGGCGTCGAGCAGCGGAACGGGCAGCAGGTAGCCGTGCGAGGAGAGCCGGTAGCTGAGGATGAAGGCGCGGAAGCCGCGCGCGGTGAACCAGTCGGCCACCTCGCGGCCCTCGAGGTCGCCGGCCAGATGCGCGTAGGCGCCGCCGGGAAAGATGATGACCGCCGAGCCGTTCGCCGTGCCCTGCGCGGGGCTCGAAGATGGTGAGCGTGGGGATGTCGTTGCAGGTGTCGCCCTTGGCCTCGGGGGCGTCGCCGGGCCAGAGGCGGATGGTCTGGATGCCGAGGAAGGCGTTGTCGTTGCCGGGCGTGGCGCAGGAGGCGGTTTGCGCGTGAGCGGCGGGAATGGCCAGCGACGCGGCCAGGAGGAATGCGAAAAATGCTTCATGGGAACCTCGACGTGGTTTCGCGAGGATTATAAGCCTGGGGGCAGGGGGGTAAGGGATCAGGGAACAGAGAAGATCGTAGACGGTTGAGTCCAGCGAGGAACTGCAAACTACGGACTACGAGCTACTGGCTACAGGCTAAGAGATCGGCACTGTGATCCCTGATCTCTGACCCTGACCCCTGTCTTCACAGCCACATCGCCGTGTGGCCCGGGCAGGAGTTGGCGGCTTGCGCGCAGAGGGTTTCGGCCAGCTCCAGCCCGTAGCGGGCAAAGTAGTACGCGGCGCCGTGGACGCGCTCCTGCAGGACGCCGCCGGGATAGAGGGCCTGGAAGATGGCCTCGGCGTGGCGCGAGAGCGTGGCTTCGCGCTGCAGCTGGAAGTTGGCGGCGAGCGTGCGCAGGCGGTTCATCTGGTAGCGCATCTTGCCGGCCGCGGTCTCGGCCGATTGGCCCAGTCCCTTGTCCTGCGACTGCAGCCACCCGACGAGCGCGTCGAGCTCGGCGTCGAGGGCGTTGCCTGCGGCAGCGAGCTTCCGCTTGGTCTCGACGGGCATGGATCGGGCGGCGAGGCGCTGCGCAAGCGAGGCGGCGTTTTCCTCGGCGAAGACCTGCTCCAGGGTCAGCTCGTGACGGCGCAGCAGCTCGGCGATCGACGGCTCGATGAGCGTGGCGGAGAAGCGCGCACGGCGGCGTTTGGCGGCCCAGAATGCGCTCGAAGAGCACGGCGGACTGAGCCAGGTAGGCGATCTCGGCGGGACCGGCGACCTGGGCCGAGGTCGAGAACAGAAAATCCTGAAAGACGGGGCGAAGCAGCGCCGCGGGCGAGATGCGCTCCGGCTCGGCGTCCAGGATGCCGACGAGATCGGCAGTGGAGAAGCGTTGGCCGCGGCCTGCCAAAGGCCGTTGGGCTCGGCGGCGCTGGGGGCGATGCGCTTGAGGGCGAAACGCGCGCCGGTCTTGTCATCG
>CAWCXX010000071.1:0-11311 GCA_963799445.1 uncultured Acidobacteriaceae bacterium
ATCATGGGATCCGAGTCGGCCATCACGCGCAGCCCTGCAACTGGCCGAACTGGATGGTGACGATGTCTTCTTGATGTGCGCCTTCAGCCAGTCGAGACGCCGTTGATGTCGGCGTCGGTCAAGTCGAATCCTGGCTGGTGAGGAACTTCTTGAATCGTCCAGCACCGCGTCGTCGACCTGGAAGTTCTTGTCGACGGTGTGATTGGCGACGTAGACCGGCGCGAAGTGGAAGAACACGTCCTTATAGAGCAGCTCGTCCTGGAAGCGGTTGGTCTTCGCGGCTCGATCTTCTCGTCGGGCGTGATGCCGCCGCCGCCGTAGACGGTGCGGCCCGAATCGGTGAGCTTGACTTCGCGGTTGGTGGAGTCTGGGGCGAGCGCGCCGGCGTGGTTGTAGTAGTCGTAGAGCGAAACGCCTGCGTAGTTGCGCTGAATGAGGCGGCCGGACGGCGTGTAGTAGTGATAGGTGGTGAGCGCGAGGCCGGTGTTTTCGCTGAGGTTGTAGACGGTCTGCACCAGGCCCTTGCCGAAGGTGGTTTCGCCGACGATGAGGGCGCGGTCGTGATCCTGCAGCGCGCCGGAGACGATCTCGGCCGCCGAAGCGGTGTCGCGGTTGACCAGCACCACGATGGGGAAGGTCTTGCCGCCGTTGCCGTGGGTGGCGGTGTAGTTCTGGTCGGGATAGGCGCGGCCGCGCTGGGAAACGATGGTCTGGCCCTTGGTGAGCAGATGGTCGCAGACATCGACGGCCTGGCTCAACAGGCCGCCGGGGTTTTCGCGCAGGTCGATGAGCAGGCCCTTGAGGTTGCCGAAGCTGTTGATGGCGTCTTCCATCTCCTGGCCGGTGGTTTCCTGGAACTGGGTGAGATGGATGTAGCCGATGCCGGGACGGATCTCGTATTTGAGATCGATGGAGGGGTGGGGAATTTCGTCGCGGATGAGGTCGAAGACCAGCGGCTTGGGCTGGCCGTAGCGAACCATCGTGACCTGAACGTGGGTGCCCTTGGGGCCTTTGAGCGCCTTGGCAACCTGGTCGGAGGTCCAGCCGTCGGTGGATTTGCCGTCGACCGCGGAGATCTGGTCGCCGGGGTGGATGCCGGCGCGGAAGGAGGGCGTGTCCTCATAGGGCGTGACGACGTAGACCTTGTTGTTCTGCTGCTGGATGACCATGCCGACGCCGTAGTAGTGGCCGCGCTGGTCCTCGCGCATGCGGGCGTAGGCCTTGGGATCGTAGAAATTCGAGTGCGGGTCGAGAACCTGCAACATGCCGGGGATGGCGCCGTCGTAGATGGCGTCGTCGGCCTTGTCGCCGGTGATGGGCTCGGCATAGTTCTGCTCGACGAGCGCGTAAACGTTGGTGAAGGTCTTCAGGCTGTCGCGGAGCTGGCTTTCGTCCTGCGAGGACTGCGCGCCGACCTTGCGCTGCAGGACCGTGCCGGCAACGGCGCAGACGGCGAAGAAAAGGACGACGGTGAAGAGTGCGCGGCGGGCGCGGGGAGTCATAGACAGTACAGAACCTCCAGACGGGCCGTGCGCCGGGCACCGGGACGCGGACTTCCAATCGCCCGAGAGAGAATCCGATCGCTGCTGGATTGCCACTCGATAAAAATTGACCTTGCCCGGTTCCGGCAAGGCCAGGGAGATGGGAGAACCGCTCGTGCAAAGGCTGCAGAGCCGTCTTCGGCTAAAGTATAGCACCGCAGTGTTTGACGCGCATGGAGGGGGATCGGGTAGCTAGAGTCTCTAATGAACTTTGGGTCAGACAGCGTTCCACCCCAGCGGCGGACTCGTGATCGGGTTCCCGCCCTAGCAGAGCTAGGACGGGGCACAATTTGTCATTGGCGGATTAAGAGTGCGCCACGCGCCTCCGCCTCACGCGGCGAGCACTCCGAAGCCAATGCGGGCCTTGGGGCAGCGCGCACGCAGCTTTGCTTCGAGAGCTTCCAGCTCGCTCTCCCGCCCCGCGGGGACGGGCACACGAATCGTCACGTCCGGGCTGGGGAACTTTGCAAAGGTGAAGACCAGAGATCCCGAGCCGAGCCCTTCGGAGTGAGCGCGAAGCAGATAGTTGCCTGAAGAAAGCCAGGGCGCAAACGCATCCCCGGCCAATAGCCCGGCGGGACCAAGCCAGCTCTCGCCCTGCCCAGGCCCCTGCTGCCAGTGCACCCAGAAATCGCTCTTGAGCGCCGCAATGGCCAGGTCGATCCTTCGGGCTTTCAGGTAGAGACCGCCCAGGACGCTGGCGCCGACGACCAGCAAAAAACCGGCCTGGACAAACAGAACATCCGCGTAAGAAGGCCCCGCCAGCAGAGCCCAGACGATCAGCAGCACGAGAACGATCCCAGTCCCCCACAGCCAGGGATAGAGCTTGCGGCGACGGCTATTCAGAGCTTTCGTCCCTGCGGGCGGCCTGGCGGCCCTCCCATCGGTGATGCGCACGATGACGAAGGCCAGGCCAAGCACGGCTGCCGTAACCGGGACCAGGCAGCAGAGGACGATCAATCCGGGTGATTGGCCCCACAGATGGTTCGCGATCTCCAGCACAAGCAAGACCGCCAGCGTCAGCCCTGCGACCAGGGCTGCACTGGCCCCAACCGTGGCCCTCAGCGAATAAACCGGGCTCCGACGCCATGCCCTCGCTGAATAGACTGTAATCACCAGACAGAAGAGCGCCAAACCAATCTGCACGGCTCACCTTACGGTTGCGATCCTACCACATCATCGACTCTGGCGGATGGACCGGTTCTACTCGAAGGCGGGCGGGGCCGAAATCGGACCTGATGGGGCGGGTTGAAGGCGGGAATCGCATTCCTGCTGCCTGGGGATTTACAATGGCGTCTATGCATCAGGCAGTGAATGGCCCGTTGACGACATGATGACCCTAAGACTTCTTCGCACTTCCGCGGCGATCGTGTTCGGCACGGTGCTGCTCGTTGGTGTCACGTTGGCGCAGACCCAGGCGAATGCGCCGGAGAGCCCGTACGGCGGGACGACTGTCGAGGACATTATTGCCCGCGTCAACGACCAGATCATTACCAAGTCCGATTACGATCGGGCGCTGGCCCAACTGGACCAGGAGGCGCGGCAGCGCGGCGAAACGCTGCAGGAGATGTCGGCGGCGCACAAGGAATTGCTGCGCGACCTGATCGACCAGCAACTGTGGCTCTCAAAGGGCAAAGAGCTGGGCATTACCGGCGAGACGGAGTTGGTGAAGCGACTGGACGAGATCCGCAAGCAATACAACCTGGAAACGATTGACGACCTGGAGAAGGCCGCCAAGGAGCAGGGGGTATCGTTCGAGGACTTCAAGGCCAACATCCGCAACCAGATCATCACGCAGACGGTGATGCGGCAGGAGGTTGGCGAGCACGTTCAGATAACGCCCGGCGAGGCGGAGCGCTACTACGAGCAGCACAAACAGGAATACGCGCAGCCGGAGAGCGAGCGGTTGGGCGAGATTCTGATCTCGGCGAGCGCTGACGATCCGGCCAAGGTGGCCGCGGCCAAGGCGAAGGCAGACGACATTGAGGCCAGGCTGCACGCGGGCGGCGACTTTGCGCAGTTGGCGCGCAGCTTCAGCGACGGTACGACGGCGGCCCAGGGCGGCGATCTGGGCCAGTACAAGCGGGGCCAGCTTCCCAAGGTGCTTGAGGACCAGACGTTCGACCTGAAGACCGGCCAATACACCGATCCGATTCTTACGCGCCAGGGCTACATCATCTTGAAGGTAGTGCAGCACACCCCGGGGGGACCACGGCCTTACAAGGAAGTGCAAGAGGACGTGGAACAGGCTTACTACATGAGCCAGATGGAGCCGGCGATTCGCGCCTACCTGACGAAGATGCGTGAGGATGCGTTCATCGACATCAAGGCGGGCTATGTGGACGCGGGCGCCAGCCCCAACGAGACCAAGCCGATTTACAGCGCGTATGTGCCGCCGGCGCCGAAGAAGAAGGCCAAGGTAGAACGGACCAGATTCCGCGAGAGCACACGCACTTTCCGGCAGAAATCGGCAGCGGCTGCGCCTGCGCCGGAACAGGCCGCGCCAACGCCGCAAAAGAGTGCAAAAGGCAAGAAGGGCGAAGCGGGCACGGAGAAGCCGGGTAAGAAGGAAAAGATCCGCTATGGGCAGGCTCCACGCGAGACGCTGCCCACCGCATCGACGAATTCGGGCACGGAGAATGCGGGGGCGGTGCCGGAGACGGCTTCAAATACAGAGCAGCCGGCCAATCCTCTGGAGCCCACCGCACCGACGCAGAAGACGCGGTTCAGCGCACGCGCGCGAACAGAGAAGAAGACCAAGACGAGCGGCGCGCAGGGGGGTGCGCTGACGCCCGCGCCACCGGATGCGGCAGAGGTCGCCGACCGCCAGACACAGTCTGCTCCTTTGGGGCTGTCGGGCCAGACACCAACGAATAAGAAGAAAAAGGCGGCAGCCACAACCGCTGAAAAGACGCGCCTGAGCCAGGAGAAGAAGAAGCAGGGCGAATCGGCTGCCAAGCCGACGCCGCGACCGACGCCGATCCCGCCTGTGCCGGGAGCGCCGGCGCCGGCGCAACAGCCACAGGCGCCGCAACCACAGACGCAGCAGTAGCGCCTCAGCGGGTTAGCGAGTCAGCAAGTCAGCGAGTTTGCGTGCCTGGGATCAAATCCCAGGCCCGTGGTGTTTTGGGCAGGCGGCGGGCGATGATTTTGGCGACCGGGGCCAATTGCGTTAATCTTCTCGGCAGAATGAAAGACATCTATATCGCCGATCTCCTGGGTTTTGACGAAGGAAAAACCTTCGACAGCTTTTTCCTCGTCCTGGCCAAGCAGCAACGGACTACAAAATCGAACAAGCCGTACTTGAACTTGATTCTGGGCGACAAAACCGGCCAGATCGAGGGGCGCGTGTGGGATCCGGGCGATCCGCGCATCGCGAAAGAATTCGAGCGCGGCGACATCGTCAAGGTGCGCGGCAGCTTTTCCCGTTATGAGGACCGCGCGCAGGTGAAGGTCGATCAACTGCGCAAGGCGCTCGGCGGGCGAGGCCGACAAGATGGATATGCTGCCCGCGACCAGCAGCGATGTGGGCGCGCTGTGGGCGCAGCTCGATGCGAGCGTCGAGAGCGTCGCCAATCCCGACCTGAAGCGGCTGCTCAAGGCGCTTCTCGCCGATTCTGCCCTTGCGCAGGCGTATCGCGAGGCGCCGGCGGCGCGGCAGCTTCATCATGCGTGGCTGGGCGGGCTGCTGGAGCACGTAGTGAGTTTGCTGGGGCTGGCCGATCGCGTGGCCGCGCACTATCCGCTGCTCGACCGCGATCTGCTCGTGACCGGCGTGATTCTGCACGACATCGGCAAGATTCGCGAGCTGGTATGGGAGACGGGATTCGATTACACGGTCGAAGGCGTGCTGCTGGGGCACATTCAGATGGGCGTGGACCTGGTGGAGAAGACAATCGCCGGATTGCCCGGTTTCCCTGACCGGCTGCGCACGCTGGTGCTGCACATGATTCTTTCGCACCATGGCAAGCTGGAGTTCGGCTCGCCCAAGCTGCCCATGATTCCCGAGGCGCTGGTGCTGAACTTCCTCGACGATCTGGACGCGAAGATGCAGGCCATGGCCAGCGAGTTCGTGAAGTCGGCGAGGGAGGGCCGGGCGCCGGACGATCTGACGGGGAAGGTGTGGGCGCTCGATCAGCGGCAGTTGCTGAACACGAAGGCGTGGCTGAATTCTGACCCGCAAAAACCGTGAACCTGCGGTAGAATTGCTGCAACTTCCATGAGCCGCAAGTATCGGTGCCTTCTTCTCGCAGCCGCAGCTCTGTGCCGCCCGTGCGCGGCCTCAACAGAGCAATGGATTGAGGTTCGCAGCACGCACTTCACCGTGCTGACCGACGCGGGCGAAAAACAGGGCCGCCACATCGCGGACCAGTTCGAGCACATGCGATGGCTGTTTCAAACCCTGTTTGCCGAAGCGAATGTCGATCCTGCCGAACCCATCGTCGTGGTGGCTGCTAAGAACCAAAAAGTCTTTGACACCATGGAGCCTGCCGCCTATCTGGCAAAAGGCCAGATGAAGCTGGGCGGGTACTTCATGCACACACAGGAGAAAAACTATATCCTGCTGCGGCTCGATGCCGAGTATGAGCACCCGTTTTCGACCGTGTATCACGAATACACCCATGTACAGTTTTCGGGAGCGGCGGAGTGGATGCCTCTCTGGCTCAACGAGGGCCTGGCCGAGTTCATGGAGAACACCGATATTCGCGATAAGGACGTTCTGCTTGGCCAGCCGAGCGTGGACAACATCCTCTATATGCGGCAAAACACGCTGATTCCGCTCAGCGTGCTGTTCAAAGTCGATCACAGTTCGCCCTACTACCACGAGGACCAAAAAGGTTCCGTGTTTTACGCCGAATCCTGGGCCTTGACTCACTACCTGATGGTGACCGGTCACGAGAAACACGCTCCCATGCTGGCCAATTACATGGCGCTGCTAAGCCACCACGAAGACCCGGTGACCGCGGCAGAGAAGGCATTCGGAGATCTGAAGAAACTGCAGCTAGAGCTGGAATCTTACATTCGCAGCGGCGACTACAAGGAGTTCGTGTTGTCGAGTGCTGCTGCTCCAATTGATGAATCTTCGTATAAGGTCAGGACTCTCACGCAGGTTGAGTCGGATGCCTCTAGGGCCGACGTGCTTGCCTATGTGCAGCGCACCGATGACGCGCGCGCATTGCTGGACATCGTATTGAAGGAAGATCCCAACAACGTGCAAGCGCACGAAACCATGGGATTCATCGAGTTTCGGGCGGGCCACCGGGACGAGGCGCGGAAGTGGTTTGGAGGGGCGGTCAAGCTCGATTCGCAGGATTACCTGGCCTACTATTATTTCGCCTCGCTCGCAATGGGCGAGCCCGGCGCGAGCGAGAACAAGGAGATTGAGGACAGTCTACGCGCTGCAATCCGATTGAACCCACGATTTGCTCCGGCTTACGACCGGCTGGCCAGCCTCCTGGCTACGAGGCACGATGATCTTGATGAGGCGCACCAATTGAACAATCAGGCGGTGGAACTGGACCCCGGTAATTTTGGCTATCGCATGAATGCGGCGAATGTGTTGATGGTCATGGGACGATATACCGATGCCGTCGCGGTGTTTCATGGCGCAGCAAAGGTGGCCAAGCATCCGGATGAAGCCGCTATGGTGGAAGAGAGGATCGAACAAATCGAGCGAATGCAGGCGGCTCGCGCACAGGCGGAGACATACGCGAGGACCCAGGAGAATGCCGCTGCTCAGGCCCGGGCGAACGGGCAACCGCAGTCTCAGATGACCGTGGTCTCGGAACGGCCCAAGCATCCAACGGAGCCTCTTACGGGGCCAAAGCACACGGCGACCGGTGTGATTCGGGGCGTGGTTTGCAACTATCCTTCAGAGCTCGAATTCCGCCTGGAGAACGCCGCCGGAAAATCGCTTGCCCTCTATAACAACGACTTCTTCAAAATCGAGTTGACGGTGATTGGATTTACGCCCGAGGGCGACATGGATCCGTGCACGGACTTCGAGGGGATGAAGGCGCGGGTGCAGTATGTGGAAAGCTCCGACAAGACGGTAGACGGACAGGTGCTTGCGGTTGAGCTGAGGAAATAAGGAATCGCTGGCATCGCGTTGTCGGTCGGCGCCCAGGGAGATCGAATCCACTGAAGCTAACCTCAATATACGCATGGTACAATCAAGAGAATCTCAACCTACACTGGATTCGATTTACACCGCTCGATCGGGGCGTCTTTCTCGACGCGATAGAAATGTACGGCCCGACTTTCCATAAACTCTAGCCTTCTTTTTCCATAGGAGAAAGTCTATGAACGACACACTTGGAATCGATAAGACAGGAAATCCCGCGCCGCTGGGGCTGATGGGTTTCGGCATGACAACGATCCTGCTGAATTTACACAACGCAGGATTCATTGCGCTGGATGCGATGATTCTCTCAATGGGAATCTTTTACGGTGGCTTGGCGCAGGTGATCGCCGGAGCCATGGAATGGAAGAAGGGCAATACGTTTGCCGCTACGGCGTTTACGAGCTACGGCATGTTCTGGCTTTCGCTGGTAGCCATCGTGGTGCTTCCCAAGTCGGTGCCAGGCTTTGCGGCGCCCGGAGGATATGCCATGCCGGCCTATCTCTTCATGTGGGGTCTCTTCACGGCAGTGATGTTCATCGCCACGCTGCGGCTGAATCGCGCATTGCAGGTGATCTTTGGCTCGCTTGTGGTGCTGTTTTTGCTGCTGGCCGTGTGCGACGCCGCCGGTAGCGAAGCGCTTGCGAAAATAGCCGGATGGATAGGCCTCTTCTGTGGAGCGTCTGCCATATACGCAGGCCTGGCGCAGGTATTGAACGAAGTTTACGGAAAGACTGTATGGCCGCTTGGACTTGTGGCGCGCAAATAAGCCGGGCAATTAGTTCGCAGCTAGAGCGGAACCAGAGTAAGCGTGCCCTTGCGTTCAGTCGTGAAAGGTGGCTTTTTCTTGAGGAAAAAGCCACTCAACTGACGTGCTTTCGGAGTACATCTACTCTGGTTCCGCTGGAGTCGATCAACCACTCCCACTGCTCTTGGGTCAGCGGCACGACCGAGAGCCGGCCGATGGTGAGCAGCGGCGAGGCCTTGAAGAGCTTTTCGGCTTTGATTTGGGCGAGGGTCTTGGGGTGCTTAAGGCGCTTGCCTGCCTTGACGCGCACGATGGGAACTTTGGGATCGGATGGATCGACGCTTGTCACCGTGCCCGTGCCCACTGCGGTGCGCTCATCGCCGGTGTGGTAGAAGATCAATTTCGTTCCCGGCTTCATCTCGCGCAGGTGCTTGACGGCTGTAGGGTTGGTGACGCCGTCCCACACGGTCTCACCGTCGCGGACGAGATCGTCGAAGGAGTAGCCGTCGGGCTCGGATTTGAAGAGGAAGTAGCTCATACGCAGGTGTCAGGGGTCAGGGGTCAGCCGGTAACCCGCAGATTCTCACTCTACGCGGCTACTTCTTCGGTTCTTGTGAGCCTTCCTCTTGACCTTGCTTTAATAACAGCCCGGGTTTCCCGATATGGGGAGTTAGCTTGCGTTTCCAGCCATGGCTCCCCAAACGCGTATCTCTCCCATCGACTGCCCCGCTTATAACTTTTTCGTCCCATAAGAGTCAACCTGTAGTGTCAAAGCACTGAAAATAAACCGTAGCTCGTACGTATCCGCCAAGCATAATCTCACCCTGCTCCACCTTAACGTACAACAAGCTATCCGCACCTGTTTTAGGTAGCGTCTCGATTAGGGAAGACAGAGGCATAAAGCCAGTTTCTTGAGTATCTGTAACCTTCTGTAACCCATAATTTGCAATTTCCACGCCGCTGGAACTCAAGAAATCGAGCAATTCCATATAGACACTAGAAAACTGACTCGAACCGTGCCCTGCAACCCAAACGCCTCGGTGTTTTTCCGCCTGACCTTGCAGCGGCGCGAATGCTTGCGGGTTCGATGAAGTTAGGTTACCCAACTTTCCACGCACGTAATTAATCGGGATCGTGAAATTCAGGTTCTCCCCATTCACGACCTTGAAGGACATAACTCCAACTGCTTCCCCGTTCCGATTTAACAAGGGTCCGCCGCTGCTTCCGGGGCTTGCCGCCGCTGATGTCTGTAGGACGCGGACACCTTCATCTAGGCGGATGCCACTAATTAAACCATTTGATACCGTTTGCTCAAGCCCCTGCGGAGCGCCGACCAGTAGCACCTCCTCACCCACCTGCACATCGTTAGAGTTGCCCAACGGTATCGTCGGAAGATCGACCGCTTCGATCTTGAGGAATGCGAGATCATCGGTAGGGTCGGAGCCGAGGAGGTACACGTTCCTGTACACCTCCCCCGATGCGAGTTTGACCGCCATCGCTGTAGCGTCGGCCACGACGTGGTGATTGGTAACTATGATCCCGTCAGGCTTGATTACGAATCCGCTAGCAAAGCCCTTATCAGTTTCTATAACCACGACCGCAGGGCGAGCGTGCGCGACGATTTCGGCCCACCCATTGGCCACGCTTTCGGTTCTGGATTGCGGACTTGCGCTCGGCCCTTCACCGGATGGGCTTTGGGGTGTTCCCTGAGCGATTGCGTGAATGGCGCAGATTGTGGCAAGGAAAGCGACTGCGTGCGAGCGCATCCCATCCCTCCCGTGCGTTGGATTCTCCAAGGGTTCGGTCAACGTCTAACTATACGCTCTGCCTCGGCAGCCCTGTTCCCCGGTCCCTATTCCCTAATCCCTACTCCCTGCCCTTTTTGCGGATTTCGATGTTGAGGCGCTTGATCTTCTGGTTGAGGGTGGAGAGGGGGATGCGGAACTGCTCGGCGGCGTCGGTCTGGTTCCAGTTGCAGCGCTCGAGCTTCTCGACGATGATGCGGCGCTCGATGACTTCGAGGATGTCGAAGAGCGAGGAGTTGGGGTTGTGCTCGAGGAGGGCGTCCTGGAAGCTGCGGCCGGTGATGTGGCCGGGCAGAAGGTCGGCGCCGATGACGGGCCCGGAGGAGAGCACGACGCCGCGCTCGATGGCGTTTTCGAGCTCGCGGACGTTGCCCGGCCAGTCGTAATCGACGAGCGCGCGCATGGCGTCGGTGGAGAGCTTGCGCGGCGCGAAGCCGTTCTCGTTGGCGTAGAAATCGAGGAAGTGCTGGGCGAGCAGCGGGATGTCTTCGCGGCGGGCGCGCAGCGGCGGCAGGTCGACGGTGATGACGTTGAGGCGGTAGAAAAGGTCTTCGCGGAAGCGGCCCTCGCGCACCGCCTGGCGCAGATCGATGTTGGTGGCGGCGAGGATGCGCACGTCCACCTGAATCTCCTGGATGCCGCCGAGGTGCATGAAGCGCTTGTCCTGCAGGACGCGCAGGATCTTGGCCTGCGTGTCCATGCCCATGGTGGCGATCTCGTCGAGGAAGAGCGTGCCGCCGTTGGCGACTTCGAAGAGGCCCTTCTTCGAAGCGATGGCGGAGGTGAACGCGCCCTTGACGTGGCCGAAGAGCGTGGACTCGAGCAGCTCGGAGGGCATGGCGCCGGTGTTGATGGGCACGAAGGGCTTGTCCTTGCGCGGCGAGTTGGCGTGGATGGCCTTGGCGATGACTCCTTGCCGGTGCCGCTTTCGCCCTGGATCAGTACTGTTGACCGGCTGGGCGCGACCTGCGCCACCAGATCGAAGACCTTCAGCATGACTCGCTTTTGCCCACGATGTTCGCGAAGTTGTAGCGCTGCTTGAGGGTGCGCTTGAGCTGAAGGTTTTCTTCTTCGGCCCGGCGGCGGGCGACGGCGG
>CAWCXX010000072.1:0-27777 GCA_963799445.1 uncultured Acidobacteriaceae bacterium
TACGGTTTGTTCGATTTTGTGGTCCGTTGCTGCTTGGCCAGGACGAGGAAAAAGCTGTCGAAGCTTTGTCCTTCGTCAAAGCCCATGAGATCGTCAATATAGATGTCTTTCACTATGCCGAGAAGATTAACGCAATTGGCCCCCGTCGCCAAGAATCGTCGCCGGAGCCGCACCGCCCAAAACACCACGGGCCTGGGATTTGCTCCCAGGCCCGCAAACTCGCTGACTTGCTGACTTGCTACTTGCTGAGGCGTTGCGTAGGTACTGTGGTTGAGGCGCCTCCGGCTGCTCGGCCGGCGCCGGCGCTCCCGGCACAGGCGGAATGGGCGTGGGCTGCTGCACCGGCTTCGGAGCCGATTCGTCCTGTTTCTTCTTCTTGGCTCAGGCGCGTCTTTTCGGCAGTCGTGGCTGCCGCCTTTTTCTTCTTATTCGTCGGTGTCTGGCCCGACAGTCCCAAAGGAGCCGACTGCGTCTGGCGGTCGGCAACCTCGGCCGCATCCGGCGGCGCAGGCGCCAGACGTGTCCGCCTGCGCGCCGCGGCCGTCTTGGTCTTCTTCTCTGTCCGCGCGCGCGCGCTGAACCGTGTCTTCTGAGTCGGCCTGGTGGGCTCCAGAGGATTGGCCGGCTGCTCGGCATTCGGGCCGTCTCCGGCAGCGCACCTGCGTTCTCCGTGCGCCGATTCGTCGCTGCAGCAGGCAGTGTCTCGCGCGGAGCCTGCCCAAAGCGAATCTTTTCCTTCTTGCCCGGCTTCTCCGTGCCCGCTTCGTCCTTCTTGCCTTCTTGCTTCTTCTCCGCGTCTGGCCGCGGCCTGCTCGGCGCCGGCTCGCAGCCGCGCCGATTTCTGCCGGAAAGTGCGCGTGCTCTCGCGGAACCGGGTGCGCTCCACCTTGGCCTTCTTCTTCGGCGCCGGCGGCACATATGCGCTGAAAATCGGCTTGGTCTCGTCGGGGCTGGCGCCCGTGTCTACATATCCCGGCTTGATGTCGATGAACGCCTCATCGCGCATCTTGGTCAGATAGGCGCGAATCGCCGGCTCCATCTGGCTCATGTAGAAGCGCCTCTTCCACCTCCTCCTCCACGTCCTTGTAAGGCCGCGGTCCCCCCGGCGTGTGTTGCACAACCTTCAGGATGATGTAGCCCTGCGCGGGTAAGGATGGGATCGGTGTACTGGCCGGCCTTCAGGGCGAAGGTCTTGTCTTCAAGCACTTTGCCCAGCTGGCCCCGCTTGTACTGGCCCAGATCGCCGCCCTCGGCCGCCGTCGGGCCGTCGCTGAAGCTGCGCGCCAACTGCGCAAAATCGCCGCCCGCGTGCAGCCTGGCCTCAATGTCGTCGGCTTTGGCCTTGGCCGTGGCCAGCTTGGCCGGATCGGGGTTCCCGGCGCTCCCGTCGAAACCAGAATCTCGCTCAGCCGCACGCTCTCCGGCTGCACGTAGTCCTGCTTGTGCTGCTCGTAATACTGCTCCGCCTCGCCGGGCGTGAACTGAATCTGCGCGCCCACTTCCTGCCGCATCACATCCTGGGTGATGATCTGGTTGCGGATGTTGGCCTTGAAGTCCTCGAACGAGACACCCTGCTCCTTGGCCGCCTTCTCCAGGTCGTCAATCGAAGCCAGGTTGTACTGCTTGCGGATATCGTCCAGCCGCTTGATCAGCTCCGTGTCGCCAGTGATGCCCAGCTCCTTGCCCTTCGAGAGCCAGAGTTGCTGGTCGATCAGGTTGCGCAGCAGATTCCTGTGCGTCGCCGGCATCTGCTGCATCGTGTCGCCGCGCTGCCGCGCCTCCTGCTCCAGTTCGTCCAGCGCGCGATCGTAGTCGGACTTGGTGATGATCTGGTCGTTGACGCGGGCGATGATGTCTTCAACCGTCGTCCCGCCGTACGGGCTCTCCGGCGCATTCGCCTGGGTCTGCGCCAACGTGGTACCAACGAGCAGCACCGTGCCGAACACGATCGCCGCGGAAGTGCGAAGAAGTCTAGGGTCATAATTTCGGCAACGGGCCATTCACTGCCTGATGCATAGACGCCATTGTAAATCCCCGGGCAGCAGGAATGCGATTCCCGCCTTCAACCCGCCCCATCAGGTCCGATTTCGGCCCCGCCCGCCTTCGAGTAGAACCGGTCCATCCGCCAGAGTCGATGATGTGGTAGGATCGCAACCGTAAGGTGAGCCGTGCAGATTGGTTTGGCGCTCTTCTGTCTGGTGATTACAGTCTATTCAGCGAGGGCATGGCGTCGGAGCCCGGTTTATTCGCTGAGGGCCACGGTTGGGGCCAGTGCAGCCCTGGTCGCAGGGCTGACGCTGGCGGTCTTGCTTGTGCTGGAGATCGCGAACCATCTGTGGGGCCAATCACCCGGATTGATCGTCCTCTGCTGCCTGGTCCCGGTTACGGCAGCCGTGCTTGGCCTGGCCTTCGTCATCGTGCGCATCACCGATGGGAGGGCCGCCAGGCCGCCCGCAGGGACGAAAGCTCTGAATAGCCGTCGCCGCAAGCTCTATCCCTGGCTGTGGGGGACTGGGATCGTTCTCGTGCTGCTGATCGTCTGGGCTCTGCTGGCGGGGCCTTCTTACGCGGATGTTCTGTTTGTCCAGGCCGGTTTTTTGCTGGTCGTCGGCGCCAGCGTCCTGGGCGGTCTCTACCTGAAAGCCCGAAGGATCGACCTGGCCATTGCGGCGCTCAAGAGCGATTTCTGGGTGCACTGGCAGCAGGGGCCTGGGCAGGGCGAGAGCTGGCTTGGTCCCGCCGGGCTATTGGCCGGGGATGCGTTTGCGCCCTGGCTTTCTTCAGGCAACTATCTGCTTCGCGCTCACTCCGAAGGGCTCGGCTCGGGATCTCTGGTCTTCACCTTTGCAAAGTTCCCCAGCCCGGACGTGACGATTCGTGTGCCCGTCCCCGCGGGGCGGGAGAGCGAGCTGGAAGCTCTCGAAGCAAAGCTGCGTGCGCGCTGCCCCAAGGCCCGCATTGGCTTCGGAGTGCTCGCCGCGTGAGGCGGAGGCGCGTGGCGCACTCTTAATCCGCCAATGACAAATTGTGCCCCGTCCTAGCTCTGCTAGGGCGGGAACCCGATCACGAGTCCGCCGCTGGGGTGGAACGCTGTCTGACCCAAAGTTCATTAGAGACTCTAGCTACCCGATCCCCCTCCATGCGCGTCAAACACTGCGGTGGTATACTTTAGTCGAAGACGGCTCTGCGGCCTTTGCACGAGCGGTTCTCCCATCACCCTGGCCTTGCCGGAACCGGGCAAGGTCAATTTTTGTCGAGTTGCAATCCAGTAGCGATCGGATTCTCTCTCGGGCGATTGGAAGTCCGCGTCCCGGCGTCAGGCGCCCGGCCCGTCTGGAGGTTCTTACTGTCTATGACTCCCCGCGCCCGCCGCGCAATCTTCACCGTCGCCCTCTTCTTCGCCGTCTGCGCCGTTGCCGGCACGGTCCTCGGAGCGCAGGGTGGGCGCCCAGGCCTCACAGGACGAAAGCCAGCTCCGCGACAGCCTGAAGACCTTCACGAACGTCTACGCGCTCGTCGAGCAGAACTATGCCGAGCCCATCACCGGCGACAAGATCGACGACGCCATCTACGACGGCGCCATCCCCGGCATGTTGCAGGTTCTCGACCCGCACTCGCATTTCTACGATCCCAAGGCCTACGCCCGCATGCGCGAGGACCAGCGCGGCCACTACTACGGCGTCGGCATGGTCATCCAGCAGCAGAACAACAAGGTCTACGTCGTCACGCCCTATGAGGACACGCCCTCCTTCCGCGCCGGCATTCACCCCGGCGACCAGATCTCCGCGGTTGACGGCAAATCCACTGACGGCTGGACCTCCGACCAGGTTGCCAAGGCGCTCAAAGGCCCCAAAGGCACCCAGGTTCAGGTCACGATGGTTCGCTATGGCCAGCCCAAGCCGCTGGTCTTCAACCTCATCCGCGACGAGATTCCCCACCCCTCCATCGATCTCAAATATGAGATCCGTCCCGGCATCGGCTACATCCATCTCACCCAGTTCCAGGAAACCACCGGCGAGGAGATGGAAGACGCCATCAACAGCTTCGGCAACTCCAAGGGCCTGCTCATTGACCTGCGCGAAAACCCCGGCGGCCTCTTAAGCCAGGCCGTGGATGTCTGCGACCGCCTGCTCACCAAGGGCCAGGTCATCGTTACTCAGCGCGGACGCGCCTATTCCGACCAGAACTACACCGCGACCCACGGCAACGGCGGCAAGACCTTCCCCATCGTCGTGCTGGTCAACCGCGACACCGCTTCCGCCGCCGAGATCGTCTCCGGCGCGCTGCAGGATCACGACCGCGCCCTCATTGTCGGCGAAACCACCTTCGGCAAGGGCCTGGTGCAGACCGTCTACAACCTCAGCGAAAACTCCGGCCTCGCGCTCACCACCTACCACTACTACACCCCCTCCGGCCGCCTCATTCAGCGCAACTACGAGGGCGTTTCGCTCTACGACTACTACAACCACGCCGGCGCGCTCGCCCCAGACTCCTCAAACCGCGAGGTCAAGCTCACCGATTCGGGCCGCACCGTCTACGGCGGCGGCGGCATCACTCCCGACGAAAAAATCGAGCCGCCGAAGACCAACCGCTTCCAGGACGAACTGCTCTATAAGGATGTGTTCTTCCACTTCGCGCCGGTCTACGTCGCCAATCACACCATCGGCAAGGACTTCCAGGTGGACGACGCGGTGCTCGCCGATTTCAAGAAGTTCCTCACCGGCCAGGGTGTCGATTGGGCCGATGCCGACATCAACGGCGTCTCCGACTGGGTGAAGGCGCGCATCAAAAAGGACATCGTCACCATTCAGTTTGGCCAGTTAGCAGGACTGCGCACCTTGGCCGACTGGGATCCCATGATCCAGAAGGCGCTCTCCTATATGCCCGAAGCCCAGGCCCTCGAAGACAACGCGCATAAGGTGCTTGCCGAGAAGGCGCAAGCCCGCGCCACCCAAAACCCGGGCACAGCCGCACAACCGTAAGCGCGCGTCACCGCTTCAAGCCACGCAAAGAGGCCATCCCGAAAGGGATGGCCTTCTTTGCTGCTGCGCCCGGACGCAGGCGTGCTTGCGTTTCGGCGTTGTCTTGAGAACTGAGGACATGATGCTGTGGAGATTGCATGAAGACAACAATTTGGGATTGGGAGAAGACGACAAAGGGAAACCGGGAACAGAGGGCGGGCACATTCGACGAGATTGCCGAGTTGTACGATTTGGCACGGCGTGAATGTCCGGAACAGTTGTTCGATGATTTGTTTCGGAATCTTCCCATCGAACCGGCAAAGACGGATGTGCTCGAAATTGGATGCGGAACCGGGCAGGCGACGCTGCCGTTGGCGCGCCGTGGGTGCCGGGTGCTTGCTGTTGAGATGGGAGCGAACCTGGCGCGGATCGCGCAGCGCAAGCTGGCCGGGTTCGAGAAGGTCGAAATCGTCAACTCGCGATTTGAGGATTGGGAGCCGGCGCGCCGGTTCGATGTGATTCTGGCTGTGACCTCGTGGCACTGGCTCGACCCTATAGTGCGCTATCGAAAGGCGGCAGCGTCGCTTAAACCGGGGGGCACGCTGGCCTTCACCACGGTCAGCCCTGCATTTCCGCCGGGATTCGATCCGTTCTTCATCGAGATCCAGGACTGCTATGAGGCTATCGGCGCCGGCAGACTGGAGTTTCCGCAACCATTGCCCCACGAGATCCAGGATGCGCGCGATGAGATTGAGCAGAGCGGATTCTTTGAGGACGTGCGCGTGGTGCGGCGGCTGGGGACGCAGGAGGTTACGGCGGACGAGTATGTGGCGTTTATGACGACGGCCTCCGGCCTCCGATTGATGGAGCCAGCTAAGCGCGAACGGCTGTTTGCGGAAATGCGGCGGCTGATCAACATGCGGCCAGGCGGCCGGATTTTGACACATGACCTGACGATGCTGCACCTGGCACGCGTGAAGGGCCAGGCGTGAGTTTGAATCGCGGCGGAAGAGTGTGGCGCCGACGCTGCGGGCCAGGAAACACTCCGGATGCCAAACGCGCCATACCTCATCGACGCAGCCTGCGCGACAGGCCTTCAGCGCCGACACTCCACCCTTCGCCAGACCTCCGGCGCAGGCCGGGAGCAGCGGAAACCACCGCCTACTTCGATGGCGGCGGAGGCGTGAAGATTTCACGCTTCTGGCTGGGTTCCGGTTTTGGCTTCGGCTTCGGGGCCTTCTTCGCTTCTTTTCTGCCTTTATCTTTGCTTCCCATGCGTCCAAGCATGACACAAGAGCCTGGCGCTGAAAAGGTCAAATCACGCGATCAGCGCCCGCCACGCCACCCTGCGCGATATCGGAAAGTCCACAGAAATTGTGAAAACGCCGTAGCCCCTCACCGCCCCATCTCGCCCTTGCGCTTCATCACCTCGGCAACAAATCCATCCTTCGATTTTCTATAAGCCCCTTGCAACTCATCGCTGTACCCCTTCGCGGCCCACGGCGCCCGCTCGCCGGCCAGCGCCAGCAGCTCATCCACCTTCTTCTGCTTGCCGTCGATCTCCGCATTGCCATCGCTGAAGCAAAGCATCGCCGCATACCCTGTTCCCGCCGGAATGATGTAGTACACGCGCCGCTTGACCGCCTTCTTATGCGCCCACACCAGGTTCTCCAACCGGAACAGGTCGAAGCTCAACAGTTTGCGCTTCACCGCATAGTCTTGCGTCAGGGTCCAGCCCTTGCTTTTGGCCTTCACGGCCGTCTGCAGGTCGTGCACCACGTTGGCCGAAGTCACCTCCAGGTCGCCCCAGGCTCTGGCCCGCTTCACCGCGGGATGATCCACGTGCCCCGTCAGCCGCATCCACGAGCGCCACGCGAAGAAGCCGAAGATCGCCTCCGCCAGCACTCCCCAAAAAATTCCCACCCACCCCGATTCCCGGTAATTCGTATTCAGCAGCAGCGGATACACCTGCGCGATCACCACCGGGTCGGTCCCTTCGGGAAACAATTCCGTCTTCAAGTCCAGCGGCATCGCGCCCAGCTCGCCGCCCACCGTCGTCTCAGGCGTCTTCCCGCTCTTCACAATCAGCACGCGGTCGCCCACCAGCATGGCGTAGTAGCCAGCCGACACATGATGGATAAAGCCCTCGTAAGTGGTCACTTCCTGCACGCCGGTGCTCAGCACCTTGCCGCCGGTCACCGTCAAATACGGCGTGGCAACCGGCTTGTAGCTGTCCGCTGCCGTAGCCGCCGCATCCAGTTGCGCCGCCCCGCCCGGCGGCGGGCCAAACAGAAACACCCTCCAATAGGAGGCGTTCTCTGCGTAGATCCATATCACGATGGCCGTCACCGCAAGGAAAAGCACAACCTGGCCAATCGACTTCTGCCGCGCCGTCCGCTCGATCCATGTCATGACAGGCAATATACCATCCGGCGTTGACCCTCGCCCCGTAAGCCAAACAGCGCTCGGACGCACTGGGCCTCATTTTGACAAAAGCGACAATCTCTACCGCTTCCGGCTGCCTGACCAATGACCAACTGCGGACAGAATGCCAACAGAGCCAGCGGCGGTCTGTTGGAGAAGGCCTCTATTTTGCTGCCTGTGCGGCCTTGCGGCGCATAGACTGAGCGCATATTCGGCGCGAAAATGAATGGGGAGGGCTGTAAACTTGCGCCGTGATGGGGCGTCTACCAAAGTGATGGCAGCCGGGACAGCAGTTGAGCCGATGACCGCAGGAGCGGCGGAGGAAATTGCCGCGCAGGAGTTTGCGTGCATCGTTGAGACCCATCGGCCGCAGATTTTCCGGTTTCTGCTGGCATCGTTGCGGGACATCGATCTGGCCGAGACGCTGACGCAGGAGTGCTTCCTGAAGGCGCACCGGAACTGGAAGCATTTTCGCGGCGAGTCAAGCGCTATGACCTGGCTGATGCGGATTGCCATCAATTTGCAGAAGGACCACTGGCGCAACCGGCGGATGCAGTTCTGGCGGCACACGCGCAGCAACGCGGTGGACGTGGACGAGGCCGGCGAGTGGCTGCCGAGCGGCGAGCGCACCGTGGAACAGCAACTGCTGGCGCGGGAACAGGTGGCGCAGGTTTGGAAGGCAGTAGAGGGCCTGAGCGAGCGGCAGCGAACGGTATTTTTGCTGCGCTACGTGGAAGAGCGGGAGTTGAGCGAGATTGCGCAAGCCACCGGATTGAGCGAAGGCACGGTGAAGGCGCATCTTTCGCGGGCGCTGGGGAGAGTGCGCGCGGAGCTGAGAGGAACACGATGAACTTCAGGGATAAATTGGCGGGAGAAATCGACGATCCGGTGCTGGCAGAGGCGCTGAAGCACTTTAAGGCGAGCGTGGATGCATGGAGTGAACGCAGCGTATAGCCGGCCCCGGACAGCGGTGGTGAGGACGGCACGGCATAGCTGGCGCCGGGCGGCTGGCTGGGCGCTGGGTTGCGTGCTGGCGGCGGGCAGTTTGGCGGGCGGCGTGTACGAGCACCATCACCGGCAGGAGCTGGCGCGGATAGCGGCGATGCAAGCGGCGGCGCAAAAGGCGCGGCAGGCTCGGCAGGAAGCCGAGCAGGCTGCGGCGGCAAACGCGGTCACAAAGGATCAGGATCTGCTGGCGACAGTGGACAGCGATGTGTCGCGAGAGGTTCCGGCGGCAATGGAGCCGCTGGCGCAATTGATGGACGAACAACGGGGCACGGTAAGAGGCAAGGCAGAAGGCTGAGGGAAGATCCCCAGGAAGCGCAGGAGGAGGAGAGGACGATGAAGTTCACGATGGCAGGACGGTTGGTTTTGGCGGTAGCGGGAGTTTTGATCGCCGGCGGGCTGGCGGGCGCGCAAGGGCCCGGCGGAGGAGGAATGCGGGCGTAGGAGGCATGGCGGGCACGGAGGTATGGGGCCGGGGTTCGGCGAGCATCGGCCTCCCATGGAGAAGGCGTTTGGCGGCGCGGGCGGGCAGTTTTGGAACAATCCGCGGATTGTGGCGGAGCTGAAGCTGACCGACGATCAGCGCAAGGCGATGGACGGGATTCTGCAGGAGCATCGGATGAAGCTGGTGGATCTGCAGGCGAGCCTGAAGAAGGCCGAACTGGGGATGGAGCCGCTGATGAAGGCCGATACGCCGGACCAGGCGGCGATCCTGGCGCAGATTGACAAGGTGGCGCAGGCGCAGGGCGGAGCTCGAAAAGGCAAATGCGCGTTTTTTGCTGGCTTTGCGCGCCAAGCTGACGCCGGACCAGTGGAAGCAACTGCAGGCCATGCGCCAGAACCACATGGACCGCGGAGAGGGCGGAGAGCACGAGCAGCAGCGCGGCGGATGGGGACAAGGCGGGCAGCGGCCGGGCATGGACGGGCAGGGCAACCAGTTCTACTTCCACAGGCAAATTCCTCCAGCGCCTCCAGCGCCAAGCGCGGCTCCTCAGGGATCTCCGGCCCCGGCACCAGCGCCAGAGCCAGCACCGGCGCCTTCGGGTACGGGAGACGTTCAGTAGTCCGCAACAGCATTTTCGATTCTGCTCTTTACAGAAACCGGGATGCCAAGTGGCTTTTCCCTTGAGAAAAAGCCACCTTGCACGATGTTGCAATTTCGATATGTGAATCGAAAATGCTCAAGGCCGTGGCTTGCGCGGTGTGACTGCGGCCAAGGATTGAGAGCTTCACGCGAACGAGCCAGGCACAGGTGAATTTGAGACCAAGGCGGTACGGGGATTTCCCCTTGCCGCCGTTTTTTTTGGCTTGCAGCAGGCGGGGAGCGCGCGGTGGGGGGCACGGCGATTCCGGAATTGCTACGGCATTTCTCGGATTTCTCAAGAGTCACCAGGTGGCGTGCAATGTGGATTTTTCTTGAGGGAAAACCCACGAGGCAGTGGTGGCTTTGCTCTATACCAATCCGAGAAATGCTATAGCGGCTTGCGGAGCCGCGCCGAGGCTGGTTCTGTAACATCAGGATGGAAGGAGCCGTTTGTGCCGAATCTTGCCGCCTGCCGATTGGCTGATCCTGCTGATTTACTTCTTCTTTGTGCTTGCCGCCGGTTTTTCGCTCAAGCCGTTCATGACGGGGAGCAAAGAGTACCTGCAGGCCGGACGCGCACTGCCCGGCTGGCTGTGCGGCATGGCCATGCTGGGCGCCGGGCTGGGGTCGCAGGAGTTGCTTGGCATGGGCGCCGCGGGCGCACGGTACGGGTTGGTGAGCGTGGGACTGTTTGCGCTTGGCTCCATTCCGGCGATGCTCTTTGCGGGCCTGTTTTTGATGCCGATTTACTACGGGGCAAATTTGGGGCCGCAGGCGCATTCCGGGCCGGGGGCGGCTCCGGTTGCCGCGCGGTCGGTGCCGGAGTATCTTGGGCTGCGCTTCGACCAGAAGACGCGGGCGTTGAACGCCTGCCTGTTTGCCGCGATGGCCTTGTTCAGCGCGGGGATTTCGCTCTACGCCATGGCGCGGATCTTCGCGGCGCTGCACGTCTTCGATCGGATTGCGAATGCGTGGAACCTGCCGCCAACTGGAGTTCTGCTGCTCGCAATGGCGCTGCCTGCGGCGCTGGTGCTGGCCTATGTTCTGCTGGGCGGGCTTGGGGCGGCCATGTACAACCAGGCGCTGCAGTTTTGCTTGGGTGTGGCCGGCATGCTGCCCGTGGCGCTGCTGGGGCTGAAGAAGATTGGCGGATGGAGCGGATTGAAGGCCGCGGTTCCGGCGGGTTTTCTGCACGATTGGAGTGGCATGGGCCATGCGGGCGGGCATCCTTTGGGAATCGGCGCCGCTGTCTTGGTGGTGGGCGTGGGCATTGTGCTCGGCGGCGGCATGTGGTGCGCGGACTTCAGGCTATTGCAGACGGCGATGGCGGCAAAGGATGTGGAGTCGGCGCGGAGGGCCCCGCTGCTTGCCGCGGCGGCAAAGGTGTTTGTGCCGTTGGTGTTGATTCTGCCGGGGCTGATTGCCGTTGGGCTGCCCACGCCGCGCACCACGATTGTGATCCACAACGAAAACGGCGCGATTTATCACGAGATTACGATCGTGCCTCCGGCGGAGGAAGCGGGGCAGGGGCTGGTTCCGGCAAAGGCCGATGCCGCGACCGAAAAACCGGTGATGGGCGCGGACGGCCATGCCCTGCTGGACTACGAGATGGCCACGCCTGCGATGCTGCTGCACTTTTTGCCCACGGGCATGCTGGGGCTGGGGCTGGCGGCTCTGATGGCCTGCCTGATGAGCGGCGTGGCGGCGTGTCTGACGGCGTTCAATACGGTCTTCGCGTGCGACATGTATCAGGCGTTCCTGGCGAAGGGCGCAAGCGACAAGCAGATTCTGAAGGCGGGCCGTTGGGCTGCGGTGGGCGGAATGTTGCTTGCGTTCGGAGCGGCGTGCGCGGCCATGCGGTTTGGCAGCCTTCTCGGCGCGATGGTGCTGGTCTTCGCGGTGGTGAATGCGCCGCTGTTTGCCACGCTGCTGCTGGGGGTTTTCTGGAAGCGCGCCACGGGGCACGGCGCCTTTGCGGGCTTGCTCGCGGGCGTGGCCGGGGCTCTGCTGCACCATGGACTCGCGCTGCCGCAGGGCGAGCAGCCCGGCATCCACGGTGGATGGATTGCGGTGCTGCATCATCCCCGGAGCGAGATGGCGCTGAACCTGGGAACGGCAGTGTTTGCGTTCTGCCTGAGCCTGCTGGTGACGGCGGTGGTGAGCGCGTGCACTGAAGCGCGGCCTGAGTCGGAGTTGGCGGGGCTGGTGCACTCGCTCGCGGAGCGGCCGCCGGCGGCAGCAAAGTGGTGGAAACGGCCGGAGACGCTGGCCGCGGCGATTCTGCTGGCGGCGATTGCGGTGAGTTTGATCTTTATGTGAAGGAGGCCGACCATGAAGAAGAAAACCGTAGAGAATCCGGCGGCGATTGCGGCAAGACAAAGCGCCGCAAGACAAATCGCGACGGGGCAAAACGCAACCGTGCATGTTGACGCGCGTATTCCCATGGGGATGTTCTTCACGATGACGGGAACTATCCTCATGGCCTTCGGCCTGTCCACGCGCGACAATGCGGCGGTTTATGTGAAGAGCCTCGGGATCGATGTGAACCTGTGGTGGGGATTGGCGCTGCTGGTGTTTGGAATCGTGCTGCTCACGCTGGGCCGGCGCGGACAATCGCGAATCGAGAGCGGCAGAAAATAGCGACTGTTCTCTATTCCCTGTTCCCTGTTTTTCTCACTCCACCGTTACGCTGAAGCGCATGGTTCTGTAGTCGAAGGTGTAGCTCTTGAACTGGTCGAGGGCGTCGATGCCGAGGACGCCGTAGACGTCGTCGAGAGCCGCGGAGCCAAGAGGCTGTGTGAGAACGCGGATGCCGTGGAGATCGACGATGGTGTTGCCGACGGCGAGAGGGACATTGTCGGCGACGTAGGCGGGCTGCGGCGCGGATTGCTGGCCGGGGAATGAGAGCAGTTCCATCTTCTGGCTATTGAACTCGGCGGCGTGCTCGTCGAAGTAACGCGAGGTGAGGTAGGTCTGCTGGCCGCCCGCGTCGACCGCAAACATGCGGTCGTCATTGGGATCGGCGGAGGCCGTCTGCGGTGCGGAGGGCATCGGCTGTGGAGTTTTGCGCGCGGCCCAGGGCAACGATCACCTGATCGCCGTCGAGAAAGAAGGGCGCGCCGGTGATGAGAAGGTCGTCTTTCTCTGCGGGAGCGATTTGTTTGGCGGGACGGATCTGGATGGTGTTGTCGAAGGTGACGGTGAGGCTGCCGATGGCGGCAAGCGCGGGATAGCCGAGGACGCCCTCGACCTGATAGCCGCTGCGCGAGAAGCGATAATCCGCATCGTCGAAGACAAAGGCGGTCATGTTGCGAAGGGTGAGCCGCCCGCCGATGGTGAAGCGCGGAATCACCGTGACGTGAACCTCGATGGGGCGGCCGGTCAGGGTGTGGATAGTGGCGGTTTCATCGGAGACCTTGAGGCCGGCTCCTTTCGCGGTGGAGCGCGCGATGAGGTTGAAAGGCGCCGTGGGGTCGAGCATCCAACTGCGCGAGCGCGCGTCGACAAAGACGGGAACGTCGATAAGGCCGAGGGGATCGGTGGTTACCTGCTGTGTGAACGGGTCGCAGGGCTCGACGGTCGTGGGCGGGTTGTCTTTGGCCAGCGGCAGCATCTTGAGCGGCATCTCGATCTCGTCCTGTTCGTCGGGGCTGAGCTTGGCGTGCAGGCGCGCGTCGAGCGTTTGGTAGGCCTCGGCGGCCTTGGCCCAGTCCCCGAGGCGCAGATAGTCTTCGGCGAGCGCCTCGCGGAGCAGCTTTTCGTGGGCCGTATTGCCGCTGGCTGTTACTTGATCGATGAGCGGCTCGAGCAGGTCGATGGATTGCTTGAGTTCGTTGGAGCGGTTGGCCAGGATACCGCGATAGAACTGCGCCTGGTCCGGAGGAAGCCGATCGAGTTGCTCGGCCACGCGAAGATATTGGTGATCTGCGAGCAGGTTCTGCAGGCGGGTATCGGCGTCGATGCCACTCGAAGTTCCGGTTTGCAGTTGCGTACCGGCCCCGGGATGTTGCTGCGTGGCGGCGGGCGATTGGGGTTCGGGTGCGGGCGGCTGGGGCGCGGCCGGCGGCGCAGATTGCGGCGCAGGTTGCTGTGCGGTCTTTGGCACGGATTGCGGCGGTGTGGGTTCTGGCGCATTCTGCTGCGCGGCGAGCGGAAACCCGAACAAAACGAGCGCAAACGCGACTGCCAGCCTGGCGGCGGGGTGCGGCTCGCCTTGCGCAGGTTTCACGGGGCGCCCGTTGCTTTGTGCCGCAAGTCCGCGTACGCAGTTCATGTTCAATTCGACGTTAACAGATTGGCGCGGTAGATGAGGATAGGCGATTTCCCATCCGCCGGGACTCGTCCTCACCCAAGGCATCCGTCTTTAAGACGGTCTTTGCGCGATCGCCAGTAGACTTGAGATGAACCATGGCGCGAAAGACGATTGCACATTACGAGATTCTGCGGCGGCTGGGCGCCGGAGGCAGCGGGGTGGTGTACCAGGCCAACGACACGCTGCTGCAGCGGCCGGTGGTGCTGAAGATGCTGCACACCGGATTGCTGACGGCTGAGCAGATGCGGTCGACGGTGCTGCGCGAGGCGCGCCTGGCCTCGGCGATTGAGCATCCCAACGTGTGCGCCATTTACGAGGTGGGCGAGAGCGGCGACGAGGCGTATATCGTCATGCAGTACGTGCCCGGCCAGCCGCTGGACAAGTTGATCGAGCGTGGGCCGGCGAACCTGCAACTGGTCTTTCGGTGGGCATCCAGATTGCCGACGGATTGCAGGCGGCGCACGCGCTGGGCATCTTTCACCGCGACCTGAAGCCGCAAAACGTGATGCTGACCGACGGCGGCCTGGTAAAGATTCTGGACTTCGGACTGGCGCGGCGGCTGCGGCCCGAAGATGCGCAGTTCGATCCCGCGAAGCCGGCGCTGGCCAAGGATGCTTCGCTGGCGTCCACCTACACGGCGCGCGGCGGGACCATCCGCTACATGGCGCCGGAGCAGTTTGTCACCGGGCACTCGAGCGTGCAGTCGGACGTGTGGGCGCTGGGCGTGATTCTTTACGAGCTGGCGAGCGGAAGGCATCCCTTCGCGCGGCCCGACGCCGAGGATTTTCAGGCCATTCGCGCCATCCAGTTCCTTGAGCCGCCGGATTTGAGCGAGATTGTGCCGGGAATTTCTCCGGAGCTGAAGAGCGTGATCGCGGCGTGCCTTGAAAAAAATCCGGGTGCGCGCACGGCTTCGGCGGCCGAAGTGCGCGAGGGGCTGAGGACGATCATGAAGGCGCTGCAGATTGAGACGGGGATCATTCCCGGCGATGCGGCGGCCAATTTGCCGGCACGGGCGCCGGAGGCGGAGAAGCGCGCCACGGGCCTGCTTTCGATGCTGGCGGAGCGGTTTCGCGAGTCGGCGGGCGAACGCGCGGCGCAGAATTCGCTGGTGGTGCTGCCCTTTGCCAACCTGGGCGCAGCGGAGGTGGCTCCGCTGTACGGATACGCGCTGGCGGACGCGATTGCGGCGCGGCTGGCGCGGATTCCGGCGCTGGTGGTGCGGCCCTCGAGCACGCTGATGCAGTTGCCCATCGCGCAGATGGACCCGCTGGCTGTCGGCCAGAAGCTGCTGGTTTCGTTTGTGCTCGCAGGCAGTTTTGTGCGCTCAGAGAGCGGATTCGACCTGAACTGGCAACTGCTCGACGTGGCGTCGCAGAGCGTACGCTCGGGCGGAGCGATCCGCGTGGCGTCGCTGGACCTGATCGCGGTGCAGACGGAGATTTCAAACGAGGTGTTTGCCACGCTGCACGGGCTGGGCGCCGCCGAGCAGAACTGAAATCGACGGCGCCGCGGCCGGTCTGTCGCGCGATGGATCGCTGCCGGGACCGGTGAGCGAAAAGTATCTGCAGGCGCGGGCGCTGCTCAGCTCGTTCATGGTGCGCACAGGCTCGCGCGCCGATCTGGATCGCGCGCACGCGCTGTTTACGAGCGTGACCGGGAGTGACGTTGAATTTGCCGCGGGATGGAGCGGGCTGGGCATTGCCGAGCTGCAGTACACGCGCCACGGCTTCGGCGGGCAGATTCACGTGATGCGCGCGCGGCGGGCCTTCGACGAGGCGCTCAAGCTGGACCCGGCCTCGACCGAGGCCAATCTTTACCGCATCATCATGCTGCTGTCGCGCGGCGAAAAGGAGTCGGCGCGGCATGGGATCGCCAATCTGCTGACGGGCGCGGCGAACGACTGGAACGTGCACATGGTGGCGGGGGTTGCGCTGCGCTGCGACGGTATGTACGACGAGGCGCTGGGCGAATTCAGCCGCGCACTCAAGCTGAATCCGGCCAACGCAGCGATTCTCTATAACCATCGCGCCCGCGTGTATCACTACCAGAACCAGATCGAGCTGGCCGGAGACGAGCTGGAAAAAGGCCTGGCGCTGGAGCCGCGCCATCCGCTGCTGCGCACGTCGGCGGGCTACCAGCAGATGCGCCTGGGCAACCTGGACAAGGCCATCGAAATTCTGGAGAGCGTGAGCCACGACGATCCCTCATTGCGCATCGCCGTGCCTACGCTGGCGCTTTGCTATGTGCAGAAGGGCGAGCGGGAGCAGGGAGCGGCGCTGCTGAAGGACGACACGCTGGCCGCGGCCGAGGCCGACAGCGAGATGGCTTACCGGCTGGCTACGTACTTTGCCGTCGAGGGCGACTCCAGCGAGGCGCTGCACTGGCTGCGCCGCGCAATTTATCTCGGCAACGAGAACTATCCCTGGTTCCAGAAGAATCCGGCGTGGAACAATCTGCGCACCAATGCGGACTTCGGGCGGATTCTTGAGGACTTGAAGAAGGGATTCCGCAAGAACCAGAAGACGTGGAAGCGGCTGCTGGAGCAGGTGCCGCCGGAGGGGAAATAACTTCTTCTCTCCGGCGGAAAAGGGTTGAGAATTGCAGGTCTCTCCGTCCTGTTTGCGCGGCGCGCCTCGGTTCCGGAAAGCGGTATCCGGATGTCCTACCAGGGACTATCGATCCGCACATAGGGCCGGTAGACCGGCTCCCACACATAGGCGCGCAGTTTTTCAGCGAAGTCAGTTGCGGAGCCGGTCCTGCCGACGCCGTCCGCGATGGCTTGTTTGCCGACGGCCTCTGCAACCACCAGGCTGACCTTGCGGGAGTCGGCGATGGGCGGCAGCAGCGGAGCGCTTTGGTCTGCGCGCGCGGGCGACAGCGAGGCCAGCGCTTTGGCGGCGGCCATGATCATGGCGTCGGTCACGCGCCGCGCGCGGGAGACGAGGATGCCGAGAGCGAGGCCGGGAAAGATGTAGGAGTTGTTGATCTGCGCGATGCGGACGAGCTTGCCGTTGACCTCGACGGGCGCGAAGGGGCTGCCGGTGCCGACCAGCGCGCGGCCTTCGGTCCAGCGCAGCAGGTCGGCGGGCGTGGCTTCGGACTGCGAAGTGGGGTTCGAAAGCGGAAAGATCGCCGGCAGTGGCGTGTGGCGCGCCATCTCGCGCACAATCTCCTCGGTAAATGCGCCCGGCTGTGCGCTGACGCCGACCAGCACCGTGATGCCGGCGTTGCGCACCACGTCGAGCAGCGAGATGACTCCCGATTCTGGGTTTGGCGCCGAGAGCTTCCATCCGGCTACGTCCTCGCGCTTACGCGCCAGCGGCTGCTGGCTGGCGCGAATGCCCTGGCCGCCTTCCACAAGCAGGCCGTAGCGGTTGAAGGCGTAGATGCGCTGGCGCGCCTGCTCTTCGCTCAGGCCCTCCTCTTGCATGGCGGCGATCAGCATCTCGGCGATGCCGACGCCTGCCGAGCCGGCGCCGAACATGGCGATGGTCTGTTCCCGGAGCGGAATGCCGGTGGCGTTGACGGCGGCGAGCAGCGTGGCGGTGGTCACGGCCGCGGTTCCCTGAATGTCGTCGTTGAAGGTGCAGAGCCGGTCGCGATAGCGCGCCAGCAGGCGCATCGCGTTGTCGCCGGCAAAATCCTCCCATTGCAAAAGAATGTGGGGCCAGCGGCGCTCGACGGCGGCCACGAAGGCTTCGACAAAATCGTCGTATTCCTGGCCGCGGATGCGCTTGTGCTGCCAGCCGATGTAGAACGGATCGTGGAGCAGCGCTTCGTTGTCGGTGCCCACGTCGAGCAGCACAGGCAGGCAATGCTCGGGCGGGATGCCGCCCAGCGCGGTGTAGAGCGCCATTTTGCCGATGGGAATGCCCATGCCGCCGGCGCCCTGATCGCCCAGGCCGAGGATGCGCTCTCCGTCGCTGACCACAATGCAGCGCACGTCGTCGTAGCGGGGGTTGGAGAGGATCTGCTCGATGCGGTCCTTGTTGGGATAGCTGAGGAAGAGTCCGCGCGGCTTGCGCCAGATCTCCGAGAAGCGCTGGCACCCCTCGCCCACCGCCGGCGTGTAGACGATGGGCAGCAACTCTTCAATGTTGTGGGCAATCAGCGAGTAGAACAGCGTCTCGTCGTTGTCCTGCAGGTCGCGCATGTTGCTGTACTTGCCAAATGCGGTCGAGCCGGCTGTCGAGCACACGCTTGCGCCGCTCGCGCTGGTCCTCGAGAGTTCCGACGTGCGGCGGCAGCAGCCCGTGGAGAGCAAAAGCGTCGCGCTCTGCTTCAGTAAAGGCCGTGCCTTTGTTGAGGCGGGGATTCATGAGCAGAGCGAGTCCGGAAAGGCTGGTGCGGACGGCGGATTTATGCGAATGGGCCGGAGCGGGGAATTCGGGATTCAAAACAGTCTTCTCCCAGATATGAACTTTCAGGTGGTTGTATCTCAATCATAGCCAAGACCCCATTGTTGCCCTGTGAACTCGATCACTGAGTTACGGAAGCCACGGGTCATAGCACAAATACCCGTTTACTCGAATTCCATCACACGATCTCCGGGCGCGTGCCCGACGCGCATGGGCGGACCCCAGCTTCCGCAGCCGGTGGAGGTGTAGACCTGGAGCGCGCCAAAGCGCTGCAGTCCATAGGTGAAGCGGCCGTACATGCGGCTCGTGAGCCAGGTGAAGGGAAAGAGCTGTCCGCCGTGGGTGTGGCCGGAGAGCTGCAGGCTGAAGCCTGCCTGCTCCACGATAGGCAGGCGCGTGGGCGCGTGGTTGAGCAGAATGCTGGCCCCGGCACGATCCAGCCGCAGGCCGTCGATTGCCGCTTTCATGTGCAACGGCGAGGAGCTGTCGTGATAGAGCACGCCGGCGATTTGCAGCCCGTCAACGGTCACCAGCTCATTGGCGAGAACCCGGATGCCGGCGCGGCTGACAGCTTCGAGATACTGCGCCGTGTCGAGTGAAACTCCTCGTGATTGCCCGTGGAGAAATAGATGCCGTATGGCGGGGCAAGCTGTTTGAGGGGCGCGATCAGGCGGTCGAGGTCGCCTTTGGTGCCGTCGAAAATGTCGCCGGGAAGAAAGACGATATCGGGATTGAGCCTGGCGGCCAGAGCTGCCATGCGCCTGCAGAATCGGACTCCGTTAATGCTGCCCAGGTGCAGGTCGCTGAGCAGAACGGCCTTGCGGCCACGCCAGGACAGGGGAAGGTTGGGAAGATGGATCCCGATGCGGCGGATGCGGACGGTGCGGACATTGACTAGGCCATAGAGGCCGGCGAGAGCGGCAAGTGCGTAGAGAACTCCGGCGAACAGCGGCCGGACTCCGGGGGGATCTGCCGGCAAGCGGAACAAGGCGGAATACCAGCCAGGACAGCCGCACCAGGCAGGATGCCCAGAAGAGATAGTTGAGAAAGCCGAGCCAGATTGCCGCGATCCAGTAGAAGAACCGGACAGCAAAGTTGTGGAAACGGAAGGCGAGCAGCGCGGCGGGCACGAAGCTGAAAGCCAGGACGAGCATGGTGACGCGCAGATCGGCTACCGCTGCCGAACTGAGACCGGGCCAGAAGGCAATGCAGGTGGAATAGACGAACCAATGGGCAAGGAAAAGGAGAACCTGAAGAACGAGGATGGGAAGGAATGGCCAGGCTCTCAAATCCGGAACTCCTTCTTACCATGATGGCATGAAGCGGGACTGGATCTTCCGGGCCGGCGGATCGCCCATGCGCGTGAAACAATCCTTTCATGAACCGCGCCGCGGACAACGCGCTGGGGATTTACATCTCCATTCCCTTTTGCCGGTCGAAGTGCACCTACTGCAACTTTGCTTCGGGGGTGTATCCGGCCAGCGAGCACGCGCGTTATGTGGAGCGCGTGATCGAGGACCTGCGCGGGGCTCGGATCTGGTCCAAAGGCAGAGGAGCGGAACTGCCACGGCGTGTTGACACGGTGTACCTGGGCGGAGGAACACCCACGCTGCTGGCCCCGGATTTGCTGGCAAAGCTGTTTGCCGCCATGCGCGCTGAGTTCTCGCTCGACGCGGACGCAGAAATTACCGTGGAGTGCGCGCCGGGACAATTTGCTGACGCCACGCTGGAAGCGATGGTAACTGCTGGCGTGAACCGCGTGAGCCTGGGCGTGCAGTCGTTTGTGGACGGCGAGGCGCGAGCGAGCGGGCGCCTGCACGACCGCGCTACGGTCGAGGCGGATTTGCGGCGGCTGCGCGCGGCCGGAATCACAAACCTGAATGTTGATTTGATTGCGGGGCTGGCCGGACAGACGTTCGCGTCGTGGGAAGAGTCGCTGGCAGCGCTCGCCGGCTCCGGCGTGCCTCACGCCAGCGTGTACATGCTCGAGGTGGACGAGGACTCGCGGCTGGGGCGCGAGATGCTGGCCGGGCGGATCGCGCTATGGCGCCGGGCTGGTGCCGAACGACGACGCGATTGCGCGCATGTATGAACGGGCGATCGAGCGGCTGGAAGCGGCGGGACTGCGCCAGTATGAGATTTCGAATTTCAGCAGGCTGGGTTTCGAATCGAGACACAATTTACGCTACTGGCAGCGGCGGCCGTATCTGGGCATGGGCCTGGATGCGTCGTCGATGCTACGTGCGCCGGGATTTGTGCCAGGGCGCGACCGGGGAACCCACACTGTGTGTGGGTCGCGTGCCGAGACTGAAATTCAATCGAGCGGGGCTTTAGCCCCTGTCAGCAGCTCGGTTCTACGTACAACTACGACAGACGATTTATCCGCGTATCTTGCCGGAACGGGAGCGAGAGAAACCCAGTGGCTCACTGCCGCGCAGCAGCACGAAGAGGCGTGGTTCCTGGGCCTGCGAACGAACGCCGGGGTGGATGTGGATGCGCTGCATGCGGAGTTTGGCGAAGAGCTGCTTGATCCAGCGCTCGAAACCGTCGCGCGGCTCGCAACAGATGAGCTTCTCGTCTTCGACGGCGCGCGCGCGCGACTGACCGCGCGAGGCCGGCTGATTTCGAACGAGGTCTTTCAGGAGTTTCTGCAACCGGTAGTTGCAGAGTCGGGCCGCAGAGCCTAGAACCGATTCACGAAGGGAAAACTACGGGATAACTTCCGGATTGCCGACCAACCGCCCCGAACTCAAATCGAAGCTGGTCCAAATCGTTTCCGCAGTACCCTAAGGCAAAGAATGATGCCGAATCGCAACGAGGGAGGTGGCACTGTGAGCGACCTTACAAAATGGAAAGTTCATGGGCCTGTCAAGACGCTCAAATCGGAGTTTGCCGAATGGGATCAAGATCGACAGGACTGGCAATCGGTTCGACACTTCACCGTTGTATCGTTCCATCCCAATGGCGCAATCTCAGCCACGGATCACCACAACCCGGACGGAACCATTGCACATTCACGGTGGTTCTGCAACGATGCGGGTCGAATGGTAGAGTCCAACTCCTGGATGAACGACGGACCTATCGACAGGACTGTATACGTCTACGACGAGGGTGGCCGGCCCATTCGAGCCACGCATTTGGGCCATGACGGAACCGAAAGGGACGTCGAGGTCTGCAGTTACGATGCTGACGGTAGGAAAACGAAGGTGCGGTTCCTGCCTCGCCATGAGACCGACTCGGAATGCATAGCCGGCAATGCTGGCATAGCAACCACCGGCTATTCAATCGAAGGTACGGACTCGTATTACGGCGCTCCGGGTGCAACGACCATGACCGTCACTTACGACGAGAAGAATTTACCAGCCAAGGTGTCTTTGCACGATACAAACCATCAGCCTCTTAGCTACGTGATTCTGATGCGTGACAGCGCAGGAAGACTACTGAGCGAAGAGTTCCATCAAGGTGAAAAATCACCGTTCCAAGGCCTTTTGGATAAGGCACCGCCAGAGGAACGCGAGCGATTAGCTGCCACGCTGAAAGATGCTCTTGGTGAAACGCTCTCAAGCACTACATACGCATACGATGCGAAGGGCCGGTGCGTGACGCGGGAGATTCGAATGGGCAAGCTCGGCGGAGACCGCACGACGTATCGGTATCAAGACCATGATGATCCCGTTGAGGAAACGATCGAACATAGGAATCGCGAGGGCAACGTCGATGATACCGGGAACGTGCACTACTCATCAGACCGAGTCAACCTACAGCACAACCGGCTTGAATATCTCTACGATGAGCACGGGAACTGGACCGAACGAATTGTGTCGTTCCGACCTGAATCACAGCCCGACTTTCAGCGTTCCAACATCGAGCGCAGAACAATCTCCTACTAATTCGACGTAGCTGAATTGCTGGCACTGTTGTACCACTTCCGGCTCGTTTCATCGATTGAGCCTGGATTATTGCCTAACCGGAAGTAACTGCTTCAGCGCCCGGGGTCCGCTCGCCACGCATTTGGGCTACCACGCCAGCAGTTCGTCCCCGGAGCTGGAAGAGAGAAACGTGACCGGAGACGGCGCCGACTGCGGAGCGCTGCCGAAGCACCGGATGGATTCCGGGCCGGCAGCCTTGGCCCATTCGAGAGCTTTTTCGGCCTCGCGAAGGACCACCACCGGGGAGCGTCCGTGGCTGGCCGCGATGCCGAAGCAGGCGGAGAGTCGGATGGCTTCGCCGGCCACGCGGAAGGGCGTGGAAAACACTGCGTCACGCAGCCGTTCGGTAAGGGACATGGCGTTGGCCGCGGTGCACAAGGGTAAGGCGATGAGAAATTCATCCATGCCCGGACGGCCCAGCACATCGTAGCTGCGCAACAGCGCGGCGGTGCGGCTGGCTACCTGGCAAAGCAGCTCATCGCAGGCGTCCGCGCCGAGCCGCGAGTTCCAGTGGCCGAAGTCGTCGAGATCGAAGAGCACCAGGCACAAGTCGCTCCGGCTGCGCTGCACGCGGTCGGTCTCGCGAAAGAGCGTGGCGAGCAGCGCCTCGCGATTGTAGATGCCGGTGAGGCGGTCCAGCTGGGCGTTGCGGATGGTGGAGTCGCGCAGGGTTTCCAGCTCGCGCGCCAGACGCTGATTGCGCAGCACCAGGTCGATGCGGAGCTGCCAATAGGAAGATTCCGCCGAGCGCAGGATCAGGTCGTCGATGGCGCCTTCGGCGAGGCGATCGATCCACGCCTCGGTCACGGTGTCTGTAATCAGGACAATGGGGAAACGCGCGCTGGTGGTTTGTGCGCGCGCTTCGGCAAGCAGTTGCCCGATGGGCATCCCGGGCAGACTCTCGTCGAACGAGCGCCAAACCCGGAGGGAGAGGCGCGGTCATCGAGGCCAGCGCGGCCTGGGCTGAGAGAACGACTTCGACGCGCTCCCCGCCGGCAGACAGAATCGGTTCGATGGCGGCAAGAAGTGCCGGCTCAGGCGACGCGAGGAGGAACGTTCGGGCAGTATGAGGCGGCATCCGGCGAGCTCTCCTGAAGGATGCATCGGCTCAGATTAGAAAAAATTCAGAGAGGGCCACAAGATTCTAAGCCTGCTAAAATGACCTTTGGATGAGAAGCCGAACCCGAAGGTAATAAATCGGCGGCTACTCCGCAAAGAGTGGCGGAATGCGCGTCTCAGTCAACGAATCAGTAGATTGCGGCGCCATCGTGCACTGCCGGGCGGGCTTGATCGCGGCTGAGGCCGCCGTGAACTACCCGCGAAGTTTGGCAGCGTTTCACTTGCCGGGCTTCTCTGCTATACTTTCGCCGAAACTTTAGTGCAACTTTCCCCGTCCTGTGAAATGGAGTTGGCTCATGTCACCCAGCAAAAGGGTTCCTTTGGCTGTCATCGCCTTCCTTCTATCGATTCCCGTCCTCCAGCTTTCTGCGCAGTCCGGTGATCCTGCGGCGATTCTGCAACGGCTCGACGCCCAGTTTAAGCTGACCACGACAACAGCCGACCGCACGGATATCGTTACTCCGGGCGATGTTGTTGTCATTCAAAAGCCGGGCCTGTTGATGTTCGACGTGGCTTCGGCGGTGCCGCCCACAAATGTGTACAAGGACGGAAAAATCGGACAGGGCTTTGGCACGCAAATGATGAAGAGCGGGAAGAATCGGGTGATGCGGTGGTTTGTGCCCGGCGAAAAGTGTTGGGTGACTGCAGTTTCGGTGCAAAACGATGGCGTATCCATAGGTCTCTACAGCGATCCTTACGACAATGTGCGGTACTATGCCATCCTGAAGATCCCCTTCCCGAACAAGAAGGAAGTTCCTCCGGTCGATAGCATGATGGGAACGATTGCCCAGGTGCTGACGGTGGAGTCGCCTTCAGGCGATCAAGGTGGTCAGGGCGGAACACCTCCACCTGCTCAGGCGCCTCCGGTGCAGGCAACCGCTCCGGCGCCTGTTCCCCCACCACCTCCGCCGCCTGACATCGCACCCCCGCCGCCGCCGGCTGATGCCCCTCCGCCAACCATCTCTCTTGGCGAAACCATCAACCAGGTCGTCGCGGCCTTTGGACAGCCGATACGCGTGGCCAACCTGGGGGCGAAGCAGATTTATTACTACAAAGACATGAAGGTTACGTTCACGAACGGAAAAGTGAGTAACGTTGAGTAGAGTGTCCGCGCCTCAACAATCAGGCTCGGACCTGCAACGGGAAAAGAGGATGCAATGACGATGCCAGTGCTTCAACGGACCATGAAAAACATCTCCATAGCAGTCGTTCTTGCCATGTTTCTGGGAAGTGCGGGCATGGCCAGCGCAGCCAATAATCAGAAGCCTGCGCCTCCACCCAGGCCAGCCGCTAAGCCTCCGGCCAGGCCGGCGACTCCGGCCAGACCTTCGGCGCCAGGCGCGAGGCCCGGGGGCAATCCTGGCGGCGGGGCGAATCGCCCGGCAGGCCCCAGCGCCAATCGTCCCGCAGGTCCTAGCGCCAATCGTCCCACAGGCCCCAGCGCCAACCGTCCCGCAGGCCCCAGCGCCAATCGTCCCGCAGGTCCTAGCGCCAATCGTCCCACAGGCCCCAGCGCCAATCGTCCCGCAGGTCCTAGCGCCAATCGTCCCACAGGCCCCAGCGCCAACCGTCCGCCGGGTCCCGGCGCCCGCCCTGGACCGGGACCGGCTGGCCACGCCCCTTTGCCCAGGGGATCCAGCCAGCACGTCGCCGCAAATGGCAGCGTGGTGCGCACGCGTCCTAATGGGCGCGTAAGCGACATCCGCAACCCCAGGACGGGCATGAATGTGCACAACGGGTTGAACGGCAATCGCGCGGTAATGGTGGAACGTCCCGACCACAGCCGGGTTTTTGCTGAGCGGGGCCGTCCGGGCTACGTGCAGCGCCCGTACAGTTTCCATGGCCAGAACTTCGCACGGCGCACCTATTTCTACAATGGACACGAATACAGCAACTTCTACCGCGGCTATGCCTTCCGCGGCGTTTATCTGAATGTGTACGCGCCAGGGTTTTACTTCCGTCCCGCATTTTACGGCTGGGCCTACAACCCGTGGGCCGTTCCCATCGCCTTTGCGTGGGGCTGGGGCCCGGCTCCCTGGTTCGGCTACTACGGTTACTACTTCCAGCCGTATCCGGTGTACCCCTCGGCTGCATACTGGCTCACGGACTACATGGTCTCGCAGGATTTGCAAACAGCCTATGCGGCACAACAGCAGGGCGGCGAGGTGGACGGCGCACCGATGGCGGCAGGCGGGCAACCGGAGCTGACGCCGGAGGTGAAACAGCAGATCGCCGATGAGGTACGTGACCAGTTGGCCCTGGAAAACCAGGAAGCAGCGCAAAACACACAGCAGCAGGATGTGGACCCCAGTTCCAGCGGCATTGCGCGCATGTTGACCGACGGACGCGCGCACACGTTCGTGGTCGGCAGCGCGCTGGATGTGGTGGACGCTTCGCAGACCGAGTGCTCGTTGAGCGACGGCGACGCGCTGGGGCTGAAAGGCGCGCAGCCGGCGGACGCAACCGCAGTGGACCTGGAGGTGCTGGCCAGCAAGGGCGGGCAGGAATGCGCGAATCAGGATACGGTTTCGGTGGCCGTGGCCGACCTGCAGGAGATGCAGAACCAGATGCGCGCAACCATCGATCAGGGCCTGCAGCAATTGCAAGCCAAGCAAGGCACAAGCGGAATTCCTGCATTGCCTCCATCGGCGAACGGCCAACCGGCGCCGGCGCAGTACGCGGCCGTAGCGCCTCCGCCCGATCCCAATGCCGGGGCTGAGATTCAGCAGCAGGTCCAGCAGGCGGATCAGGCTGAGAACACGGTGTCGCAGACCGTCGGTTTGCCGGCGGGTCCTGGTCCTGAGGCTGCGCCCGCTGCTCTGGCGGCACTTGTAACTGTTGGGCTGGGCCAGACTCCCGACCAGGTAAAGGCTGCCCTTGGCGCTCCGGCTATCGCAAAACCACAGAAGGTGTATCTCGGAACCAGTCGAGACGACAGCAGAACCAGAATAGCTGTACCCGATGGCATGCCCTCTGAGTGGCTTTTCCCTCAAGAAAAAGCCACCTTGCAGACTTTTCGCTTAGGCACGTGAATTCTGGTTCTGCTCTAGTCGCCGCGAGCAACAGCGAGCGGCGACCCTCTGCGGAATCGGCCAGGATACTGTATCTGTGGTTTCGCCTTAAAATCGCAGATCTGGGCACGAAGCTCACCTATTACTTTAACGGAATGAAGGAGACTTTGAACAATGGCAAGATAAGCGGCCTGCCGAAAGATCGCCGGGGCGCGGGGAGCGGGCTCAAAACCTCCGCTCCCCTGCGGCTATACAGTTTGCGGAAAAACAGTTGGGGTACCGCAGGAGTGACTTTTTCTCCACAGGGAAGTGATTTAGAGAAGAGATATGCGTGGGGGAGACGAAAAGCAGTCGGCGATGTACAGTTATGTGACCTTGTCGCAACGGATTCCAGCCGATCATCCGGCGCGGGCCATACGCGCGATGGTGGACCGGGCACTGGAGCGGATGGACGCAGAGCTGGAGCAGTTGTATTCGCACACCGGTCGTCCGTCGATCGCTCCGGAGCGTCTGCTGCGGGCATCGCTGTTGATGGTGTTGTTCTCTATCCGCTCAGAGCGGCAGTTGATGGAGCAGATGAACTACAACCTGCTCTACCGCTGGTTTGTGGGCCTGGAGATGGACGATCCGGTATGGGACGTGACGGTGTTTACCAAGAACCGGGAGCGGTTGATCGAGGGCGAGGCGAGCCAGCGACTGCTGGAGTCGGTGCTGGTCGAAGCGCAAGAACACGAGTTGTTGAGCGCGGAGCATTTCACGGTGGATGGGAGGCTGATCCAGGCCTGGGCAGCGGCGCGCAGTTTTAGGAGAAGAGCGATCCGCCGGTGCCGGGATCTGGCTCGGGGCATAAGGGCGAGGTGCTTTTGCGCGACAAGGTGGAGTTGACGACCGACCCTGAAGCGCGGTTGTATAAGAAGGCATCGGCGGACAAGGCAGTGCCGGCGTACCAGGGCCATGCGTTGATGGAGAACCGCAACGGGCTGGTGATGGCGGCCGAGGCCACGCCGGCGGCGACGGTGGCCGAGCGCGAGGCGGCGCTGGCCATGCTGGACCGCACGGTGGCGAGGAAGCAGAAGCGTGGCGCGGAACAGAAGATCACGCTGGGGGCCGATACGCAGTATCAGGAAGAGAAGTTTGTCCAGGATTTGCGTGATCGTGAAGTGGCGCCGCACGTCAGCGAGTACACGCAAGAGGGCCGCAACCTGGGCAAGAACAGCTTGACCGAGGAAGAGCGGGCTGATCCACGGCGCTCGATCAGCCAGAAGAAACGCAAGTTGATCGAGCGGGTGTTTGGCTGGGCCAAGCTGACGGGGCCGCTACGCCAAGTGAAGTTGCGCGGGCTCAAGCGGGTGGATTGGTTTTACCGGCTGGTCATCGTCGGCTACAACCTGGTGCGGATGCGGAAGCTGATTCCGATTCAGGCGTTGGCCGCATAGAGGAGACGTGTCTCTGGAAGCCGATAAAACGGCCTCTAGAGGCAAAACAGGAACAGAAAAACAGCGGTAGAACAGGCCCGAGCACGAAAAAACTCCCCGGGGGAGAAACAAGATGGGAAAACAAGAGTTTTTCCG
>CAWCXX010000073.1:0-39562 GCA_963799445.1 uncultured Acidobacteriaceae bacterium
TTCGCCAGTTGCGCAAGAAAATTGAAGACGATCCCTCCAAGCCTCTTTACCTATTGACCGACGTCTACGTCGGCTACCGGTTTGCCGATGCGCAGATGTTTCAGGCAGAGCAAGAGGGCAACGGCGGCCCCGAACAGGAATCGGAAAAAGTTCCGGAAGACGCGTTGTAAGGCATTTCTCCTTCAGTTATAGCCATTGTTGACAATGCACAATGTTGCGATTACTTCCACCCCAACAAGCAAAAATCGCCTGCCGGGGGCCCCGGAGGAAACCGCAACTTGACGTCGTTGCTTCCGGGATACAGCAGAAGGAGAAATGCGTTCGCGCATCTGCCGCATTCGGCCGCGATGCTGCGGGGAAGCCTACTCGTCGTAGTGCAACAGGCTGAAGACGTCGTACTCCTTGAAGCGCTCGCGGCCCTTCAGGAAGTCGAGCTCGACGGCAAAGGCCAGGCCGGCTATCTCGCCGCCCAACTGCTTCACCAGCTTCACGGTGGCCTCCATGGTGCCGCCGGTGGCGAGCAGATCGTCAACCAGCACCACGCTCTGTCCCGGCGCGATCGCGTCCATGTGGATCTCCAGCGTGTCGGAGCCGTATTCCAGATCGTAGGTGACGCGAGCCACCGGAGCGGGCAGCTTGCGCGGCTTGCGCACGGGAACAAAGCCCGCGTTGAGCCGGTAGGCCAGCGCCGGTCCGAAGATGAATCCCCGCGCCTCGATGCCCAGCACCAGATCGATCCTGCGCTCGATGTAATGCGCGGCCAGCGCGTCAATGAGCTTCGCAAAGCCCGTCTTGTCCTTTAAGAGTGTAGTGATGTCGTAAAAGAGAATCCCCGGCTTGGGAAAATCCGGCACGGTGCGCACCAGTTTCTTCAGATCCTCTACGTTGACGGGCTTAATTGCTTCCGGCATGGCGGTGTTCCGCTCCACTTCAAGTTGTCAGTTTTCAGTGATCAGTCTAAGTTTATCGCCTGGGACTACGTCCCTAGTCCCTACATCCCTGCATCTCTTAGTACCTGCCTTTCTCACCATGCGCCGTCAATCTGGAACGAGTTGAGGCTTTCGGCCTCGCTGTCGTTCAAATGATGCTCGACCAGGCGGTCGACGCGTGCGCCGCGCGGGCCGCGGCGTAGGCTCGAGCGCAATTCGTCGAGGTCAACGGGCTTGCCCGCCGCCACCACCTCCACGTCGCCGTCCTCGGTGTTGCGCACCCAGCCGCGCAGGTCGAGTTCGCTGGCCTCGCGCTGCACGAACCAGCGGAAACCAACCCCCTGCACGCGGCCTTGAATGAGAAAGTGAAGGACCATGGTTTTCAGCCATCGCCAGTTTTGCAGATGTGCGCGAGTGGGCGCAAGCCGTGTTCGCCGCTGATAATGCGCGGAAACAGTTCTATGGTCCGACACCGCCACGCGCTACACTGGACTCAACCATGGTCTTCGTCCTCGACAACTACGATTCCTTCACCTACAACCTGGTCCAGTACCTGGGCGAGCTGGGCGCGGAGGTGGTGGTGCGGCGCAACGACGAGCTGACGCCGGAAGAGGTGGAAGCCATGAAGCCGGAGCGGATTCTGCTTTCGCCGGGTCCGTGCACGCCGCGCGAGGCCGGTATTCTGGTTCCGCTCGATCCGCCACATGGCCGGGAAGGCGCCGATCCTGGGCGTCTGTCTGGGGCATCAGGCCATCGGCGAAGCCTTCGGCGGCAAGGTGGTCCGCGCCCAAACGCTGATGCACGGCAAGACCAGCGCCGTCGAGCACGACGGCAAGGGAATCTTTGCCGGTCTCGAGAGTCCGCTCACTTGCACGCGCTATCACTCGTTGATTGTGGCCGAGGATTCGCTTCCCGCCGAGCTTGGCGGTCACGGCGCGCACGCCCGAGGCAAACGGCTCAGGCACGGTAATCATGGGGCTGCGCCATCGCAGTTTGCCCATTGAAGGCGTGCAGTTCCATCCCGAGAGCGTGCTCACCGAGGGCGGCCATCAAATGATCCGCAACTTCCTGGACATGTGACGCAATGCGCAGCCGAACGGCCAAAAAGGCGCACCACCCTGATTCGTGGCGCATAAATCGCGCCATTTGCCTGCTCGCTCTTGGGTCGGTTTTAGTCCTAGTTGTAGAACTCGGCGCCCAGGAAGCGCCCAATGCGCAATCCTCACCCCTGCCTGACGCGCCAACCCCGGCGCCGGCACCCGAGGAGCAGGTTTCCCCAAGCCAAGCTCCTCGGTTGGGTTCTCCTCCCATCGCCATTGTTCCCATTGATGCTTCGGTTTCCGGCGCAGCTCTCTCGGTTGCCGGACCGCTCCAGGCCTGGAACGGAAGAGCATTTATCACCAGCAGTGGGGAAATCACCGCCGGCCCTAAAACCGCTCAGGTGACGTTGCCTTACCGCGGCATCCTGAACGTATGCCCTTCCACAACCGTGAAGTTGTCTGTTGATTCAAGCGTGCCAGTCAGCGAGGTTCCCGGCTTGCTGATTGCTTTCGACGCCGGCGCGCTCGAGACCAACTTCGCGATCGCCCGAAATACCGACGTTGTGTTGACTCCGAACTTTCGCATCCTCATCGGCGGCCCAGGCTCGGCCGATGTCAAAGTGCGGCTCGGCGCGGGCGGCGACACGTGCGTGGATAATGCTGGCGAGAACGCCCCGTACGTGGTCGTGACCAGCGTCTTTGACAGCGGGCTTTACCGTGTACAGCCGGGCCAGCGAGTGATGTTCGAACATGGCAGCCTGCAAACCGTGGTGGACGAGGAGCAGGAACCGTGCGGTTGTCCATCGCCCGCGAATGCGGAGCCAAACGAGTTTCCGCTAGCGCAGAGCGAGGGTCTTACTCGGGCGCCGCAGCCGGCTTCGGGTCCTGCGAATCCAGGCAGAGAGCAGGCGGCGCAGATCCCGCCGCTGGTCTACAACGGCGCCGATCACGCACACCAGGCCGCGCCGCCGCCGCAACCCTCTGCCACGCCGGCAAATCCGCCCGCCACAAAGAAAAAGCGCGGATTCTTCGGCAAGGTCGGGCATTTTTTTGAGCGCGTCTTCGGCGCAGAGTGAATAAAGCAGGGACCAAGGGACCGAGGGACTAGAAGACCCTGGAGCGCGGCCTGGTTGCCGGGGTTGCGGCGGGGTGTTTATCTTTTGGTAACTCCCCCTACCCCCATCCCCTTCGAGGGGTTAAGTGCTTTATTTTGAGCGGCTTGTATCCTTGATCATTTGCCCTGCCCCGTTGATAACAAAAGGGTTATTTCGTAGGATAGTCCATCCAAAGGAGTTACGGGCGATTTCGGGCCCGAATTTTACTCATTGGTCAACATTTGCGTTCATGCCGGTTGCGGCGGATGGTGGCTTTTCTTGAAACAACTCTCCGCCAAACGGCATCATGAAATGATTGTGCGCCGGGAGGGGGAAATTATCTGCAAAATGGCGGGGAAAAAGTTTTGGGATGTGGATGGCGGGGCGGGCGGATTGAGTGTGGGATGGGCGTTTTCGGGGAGAAATCCGTGGCGTGGGAGCTTTCGTGCGGTCGGGGTTGCCGTGAGCGAGGAGCCCAACTCGCCCAGATTCTTGTTCGGAGGAAATCGGCTTCCCGTATTTTTGAGAATGCGGGAACGTCCCATCTGTCCCCATGTTTCCATGTTTCCTTTGTTTCCTTAGTGGTGCGTGTAGCCGTAGCCCATAATATCGAGTTTCTTATCCCTCCAAAGTTCCCACAGTTTGAAAGTCATGTACACGTCGCGTTGATTATCGGCCTCGTAATCGTCGCAATCGGGTGAGTCCCTACGACCGAACGGGAACTCAGGACAGCTTTCAAAATGCCTCTCGTATGTTCCTTCAAGGCTGCTCCCGAGCGTCAACGGAGCCCAAACCATTCTTTCCATGTCAATATGCTTTCCCTTTAGCGGCAATTCGCCATCAATTCCTGCAAATTTGCCGAGTTGTTTTAGGTCGTAAATCTCTCCACAGTAGGTGACGACCTCATCGGCGTTCTGAACGCGCTCAAGCGCCTCGGAGATTCTGCTACCGCGATAGCCGATGTACTCTCGACCTTCCACGGAATAAACCCCGACAATACTCTGACCAGTGTCAATCACGAGCGTTGTCATGCGCTCCGCCTCCCGATAATCTCTTCCAGTCGGGGCAAATCCGTGTGATGCAAAAGTCCGATTCCATTCGTCGTCGCGAGTTCTTGGGCAGACGGTAGTATACGTGCTGTTCGTTACCACGACCCCGTAATGCGCTTGCTGGTGTGTTCTTCCAGCGGAAATCTCTTGTACTGCTTTATTGCCGACTGGCTTTGAGTACAGCTTGCACTGCAACACCACTCTCACCATGTTCTTCTCGGCTATGACATCGACACCTTGGTCTCGACTCAAGGGCGTTAGCGATACTTGCCAGCCGTAGGTCCGAAGCGTTTCGGCACAATAGGCTTCAAATCCCGCTGGATGTCATGTTTTCCGGCATAGTCAATAGCGCGGGTCTCTGCGCGATTGCTTCCTCGACCCGCTGCAAAATTCTTTGCGAAATAATCGCCCTCCGCTTGTCCACTATCGGCTGCTGGCTCCGACTCAGTGCAGGAGCGAACATGGTGAGTAATGAATTCGTCCACGTGGGAATACCACTTGTCGAGTATGGGTCTGCCGTATGGGTCATTGCGAATCAAGATGGTGCGCTGTCTGACAAGTTCGGCGATGTGCCGATTCGTGATGGCGTCTACGGTCTCCAGAACCTTACTTCGCCGCCAAATCCGAACGGCGATTATCAGGACGCCTACACAAACAGTAGCGACAAGCAACAATGGTATGGCGTTGCCCTCTACCAGAGTCTTTAACAGCAGAAACACGCCAAGCCCGCCTAAAATTATCAGAAAAGCGGTCGCAGCGTCCGATTGTTTCTTCTTCCTTCGTGCCATGTCACAGAGATTGTATCCTCGACCCTTGTGCAGCCGCCATCACTCTTTCGTGACTGGGTGCCCGGTGCTACATCTGCCGCGCGCGCTCAATGGCACGAATCATTGCCTTGGCCTTGTTGATTGATTCCTGATACTCGAGTTCCGGCACCGAATCGGCAACGATTCCGCCGCCGGCCTGCACGAAGCCCTTGCCGCCGATGGCCAGCATTGACCGGATTGCAATGCAGGAATCGAGATTTCCGGAGAAGTCAGCGTAGAGCACCGCGCCGCCGTAGGCACCGCGCCGCACAGGCTCCAGCTCCTCGATAATTTCCATGGCGCGCACCTTGGGCGCGCCGCTCAGTGTCCCGGCAGGGAAGCAGGCGCGTAGCGCGTCGAGGGCCGTCAATTCCGGCCTGAGCCGCCCCTCGATCGAGCTGACGATGTGCATGACGTGCGAGTAGCGCTCGATAAACATCAGCTTGTCCACCTTGACACTGCCGAAACGGCTCACGCGGCCCACGTCGTTGCGGCCCAGATCGACCAGCATCACGTGCTCGGCGCGCTCCTTCTGGTCATGTAACATCTCCTCGCCAAGTGCGTGGTCCTCGGCCTCTGTGGCGCCGCGCGGCCGCGTACCTGCGATGGGCCGGTACTCGACCTTGCCCTGATGGACGCGCACCAGAAGTTCCGGCGACGAGCCGGCCAGTTCGAGGGGGGGCGCAGCCCCTTTTGACCTTTTGGATGAGTTCTTTGGCTGGTTGACTGGCGATCCGCCCAACGGCCCCTCCGGCGCAAAGCGCAGGAAAAACATATAGGGGCTAGGATTCACGGTGCGCAATGCGCGATAAACCTGGAAACTGTCGACGCCCGGCTCCACGTCGAAGCGTTGCGAGAGAACCGCCTGAAAGACGTCTCCGGCGGCGATGTACTCTTTCGTGCGCGCGACCGCGGCCACAAAGTCCTTCTTCGCTGTGCGGTGCCGAACTTTGAGTTTGCCCGCCTTCAGCGGCTTGCGCGGTAGCAGGTCCGGCAACGGCTGCGCAATTCGCTTTTCCAGCCTGTCGAGCCGTTTCAAAGCACGATCGTACGCAGCGGCAGGTTTGCTGCGCGTGACATCGGCCGTGACAACCAGCCAAATCTCCTTGCGCACGTGGTCGAAGGCAAGCACCTCGTCGAAGAAGAGCAGGCAGGCGTCAGGGACGCCCAACTCGTCCTTCGCCCGCACGGGCAGCCGCTCGATCTGGCGCACGGCGTCGTAGGCAAAGAAACCGACCGCTCCAGCCGTGAACGGAGGCAACCCTTCCAATCGCGCCGGTTTGTGCCCACCAAGCGCGTCGCGCAACACGGCAAAAATGTCGGCTTGCATGCGCGTAGTCTTGCGGCCCTCTGTGATCGCAATCTCGCGTCCCCGCGCGACAATACGCTTGAACGGCGTGAGCCCGATGAAGGTATAGCGGCCTACCTGTTCGCCGCCCTCCACCGATTCCAGCAAAAAACATTCGCGTTCCGGCCAGGCCGCGCGCAGGAAGGCCGAGACCGGTGTTTCCAGGTCGGCCATCAGAGTGCGGCAAACGGGAACGAGCGTGTGCACCTTGGCGAGCGCCAGAAACTCTTTACGGCCGGGCCGGGAGGCATTGGAGGAAGCTTTCACAGCCTAAGTGTACCTGCTTTGAGTGGCTGTGCCGCCGCCCTCCTGGACGGCTTTACTGTTGGCGTCCGCGCCGCCAGGTCGGTATCTCCGGTCGAGCGCCACTTCCTGTCAGTTGCCGGCTTGACGCGGCCCGCCGACCGGCCTAGACTCACTGAGGTTTGGGCTTGCTTGCGGTTCTGGGCGACCCCAATGAGCCGGCGCAGAGGAAGGGAAGGCTGAGCCGGATACGCGACCCGGCTCGGAAAACCCGGAAGAATCGCCGCCGCGCCTATATCCTTGAGAAACAGAACTTATCTCCGGCTCCTGTAGGGCAGGACGAGCGGCCGGAGATGGAGGTCGTTATGTCAACAGGAAACACTAGCGTCACCTTGGACCAGGAGATCAACCCCTGGGAGGCGCAGAGCGCGCGCTTCGATTTTGCTGCGCGCAAGCTAAATCTCGATGAGGGCCTGTGGAAGCTCCTCCGCTCCCCATCCCGTGAGATCATCGTCCACTTTCCCGTAACCATGGATGACGGCCGCATCGAGATGTTCACTGGCTTCCGCGTCCAGCACAACATTGCCCGTGGGCCGTGCAAGGGCGGCATCCGTTACTCGCCCGATGTCACCCTGGACGAAGTGCGCGCCCTTGCAAGCTGGATGACGTGGAAGTGCGCGGTGGTGAATATTCCCTTTGGCGGGGCCAAGGGCGGCGTCATCTGCGACCCGAAGAACATGAGCAAGGGCGAGCTGGAGCGCATGACGCGCCGCTACACGTCGGAGATCATCGAGTTTATCGGACCGGAAAAGGATGTTCCCGCGCCGGATGTGAACACCAACGAGCAGACCATGGCGTGGATCATGGACACCTATTCCATGCACATGCGGCAGACGGTGACCAGCGTGGTCACGGGCAAGCCAATCAACATGGGCGGTTCACAAGGCCGCATCGAGGCCACCGGCCGTGGGGTTATGGTGGTGTGCAACGAGAGCCTACGCTACCTGAGTCTTCCCGTCGAGGGCTGCAGGGTCGTGATCCAGGGTTTCGGCAACGTGGGATCGAACGCCGCGCGACTGATGCAGGAACAGGGCTACAAGATTATCGGCATCGCCGAGCGCGACGGCGGCCTTTACAATCCAGCAGGGATCGATATTCACCAACTGCTCGAGTACCGGTATCGTAATGAATCGATCCTCGGATTCCGCGACGCTGAGGCCACGCCAAGCGAGGAGCTGCTGATTTCAGATTGCGAGATTCTGATTCCCGCGGCTACCGAGAACGTGATCACCAGCCGCAATGCAGACAAGATCAAGGCGCGCATCGTGGTGGAGGGCGCCAACGGGCCCACCACCGCCGTGGCCGACGAGATACTTTCCGAGAAACGCATCTTTATCGTGCCCGACATTCTGGCCAATGCAGGCGGTGTCACTGCCAGCTACTTTGAGTGGGTGCAGGACCGCCAGGGATACTTCTGGAAGGAAGCGGATGTGATCGAGAAGTTGGAGACCATCCTGCGCGACAGCTTCGACGACGTGGTGCGCTACGCCGAGGCCCACGACGTGAACAACCGCATCGCGGCGTACATGCTGGCCATTGACCGCGTGGCCTTCACCATCAAGCAGCGCGGCATTTACGCGTAGGGCGACCAGCAACGGACGCAACCGTGGAAAGGGAAGCGAGGCTTCTCCCGCCATTTGTTTGTGCGGGCACAACCCTTTACCGCAGGGACGCATCTCGCGGATTGGGCGATGAGCCCGTAAGGAGCAAGACCATGAAAGCTTCCTTGATTTTCTTCTGCCTATCCATCTTCTGCTTACCCATCTGCGCGCTTGCCCAACAGAAAACACGTTTCGGTCAGAAAGCGGACCAGCCGGCTACGGCATCGGCCTGTGATGACCTGAACGTGAGCATGGCTGTGAAGCTGAGCAATTCGAAACAGGCTGCCGCGGAGCCCGGGCCGGACAAAGCGGAAATCTACTTCATCCAGGACACGGGATTAGCCATCACGCTCGCCTATCCGACGACGAAGATCGGGATCGATGGAAAATGGGTGGGCGCGAACAAGAAAGATTCGTACTTTTCCGTCACTGTCAACCCGGGAGAGCATCATCTCTGTGCGGCCATTCAGTCCTCCCTTGTGCCCAACTCTATCGAACTGGCGCATTTGACCACGGAGGCGGGCAAGATGTATTACTACCGGACCCGCATCATTATGTCGAAGGATGGTCCGGTGTACCTGGGGTTTGTCCCGGTGGACAGCGATGAGGCCCGATACATGATCGCTTCATATCCGCAAGCGACGGCGCACGCCCGAAAATAAAGGCGTGCCGCTCGATCCTGTGATCGTCTGCCCGGCCGGAAAGCCGCGTCCGGTGCAATAATGGAGCCACGCTGCCAGAGACCAGGAAAGCGTGGCGGGACCGTCATGAATCTGCCCAATTCCATCACGATGAGCCGGATCATCATGATCCCGCTATTCTTGTGGATACTGTCGCCGCATTTTCCCTGGCAGGGATGGGAGCAGGAGATTCTGGCGTCGGTTCTCTTTGTCTTGGCCTCGATTACCGACGGGCTGGATGGTTATCTGGCACGCAGCCGCGGCGAGATCACTACCATGGGCATGCTGCTCGATCCGATTGCCGACAAGATCATGGTCACGGCCGCGTTCGTCGCTCTTGTTGCCTACAATCCGCAGGTGGTGAAGGTGTGGATCGTGGTGGTGATCATCAGCCGCGAATTTCTCATCTCCGGCCTGCGTTCCATTGCGTCGTCCGAGGGCTTTACCATCACCGCCAGCGAGCTGGGAAAACTAAAGACAGTCACGCAGATAGTGTCGGTTGTCTCGGCCATTCTGGCCCACCGTTGGGACTATTGGCAATTCGGCATGGTCGTGATTCCGGTGTACTGGATTGGCGTTGCCGCCATCTACTTTACTGCGCTGGTCTCCATCATCTCCGCGGTCGATTACTTCATCGGCTTCTGGAGGAAGATTGACCACGCCTCAAAAGACCGCCGCAAGGCCGCAGTGCTTTCGCGCGGCAAAAGCGTCAGAATCACGTAAACAGTGGTCAGTTGTCAGTGATCAGTGGTCGGAGATTCGGGGTCAGTTCCATGTCCTGTGCCGTGTCGCAGAAACTCGCCTACCGCGCGCGGACCCTCCAAGGTGCCATGCGGCTGAACAACCGATCTTTCACGATCCACGTGTGGAACAGGACAGCTCCAAAATGGGCGACGATCGTGAGGAATAAGAGATAAGCGAGAACCGTGTGCGCCTTCCGCAATCCCGCGTACAACATCACGCCATGCGGAAGGATCGGGAAAAGATGCAGCCCACCGCAAAGTACGATCGGATAGCGCGCCGCGGATAACATCCCCCAGCCGACCAGCGGCTGCACGAACAGCAATGCGTACATCAAGATTTCCGACGAGTGCGCAATGAAGCGCTCCCGGGGCGACATCGTCGGAGGAAAAGGAGGCAGGGTGCTGAAGAGCCGGTTCACTAACCGGATCGCGACCACAATTAGGAGCAGGATTCCCAAGCGGCGATGGATCGATATCAGTTGGTGGTAGTGGGCGAGCGACGCGACCATCGCAACGCCAATGCCAAGCATGGCGAGTACCATCGCGGCCGTCAGCCAGTGAAAAAATCGCATGGAAACCGGGAATTGCTGTGGGTTCGTTGCCATCCTGACCCTCACTTTCGCACGTCCGAAGGCGTGATCGCGCTCGGCTCCTTCTTCTCACCGGCTCGCCTGGTGAACGATTGCGAATAGACCGCCGACCGAGCGCTGAGCAAAGGATCGTCGGACGGTGCAATGCCGGGCGGCAACACCAACGGATCGAAATTGATGTCCCGGCACGGACTGGTTTCCTCGCTTTCAACGGAATCGAGAGTCAGGGTTCCCAGGTCTACCTGCTCGCGACCAGCGGGCCACGGGATCGTGGCGTCGTTGGTGGGATCGCCGGGCTGGCCGACGGTGACGATCAAATGCCATTGCAACGGACGCTGGTGGATGCTCGCGATCAGCGCGTCAAAAAGATAATTCTTGTCTCCCTGGGGAGCTCCGCTCGCCGGCGCAAACGGCTGTGCAGGCGCTAAGGTCCAGCGTACGGCGGTCGATTTACCTGCCGAGTCGATGAAACGGAACGCATTGAGGCTGTTGAAAGTGCTATTGTCGAAACCCGTCGACACTTGATAGCTCTTGATAATTTTTATCGCCTGCAAAAATTCGGGATGGCTGGCCACGAACGCCGCCATTTTTTCGGGATCTGCTTTATGCGTGTTGCGGTCCGGTACGGAAGCAATCAGGTTGTCGTAAAAGGCCTGCGGGGTGTTGAACGGAAACACCGGAAGATTGACCATCGCCGTTCGCCATTCTTCGCCTCCGGGCAACGAAAACTGAAGTCCCAGGCCACGGATTGCATCGGGAGTATCGCTGACATCGGGATTACCGCCTCCAAAGGAAAAGCGGCCGATGACCGGCACGCGGCTGGCCTGGAAGACAGCGGCATTCGAGAAGTGCGTCCCCTGGCCGTTGCTTTCAAAAAATCCACTGACGCACACGCCTTTGGCGTGATTGCGGCGGAAACCAGGATGGGTTCCGAAGACCTTCTGAAAACCGTCGACGAATCGCGCGGGCGTTAGCTTGTGCGGACTGAACCAGCCTCCCAAATAGAGAAACGTCCCGACCACACATAGAATGACAACGCCGATGCCCGCCAATCGCACCAGTTTGCTGCGTTCGCTCAGAGGGGCTGATTGATTTTCCATCGATGAACTCTCGTCACGCGGCATTTGCCGCCCTAATGCTTAATGGCCCTGTTTTTTCATCTTAGTTTGATGGCGAAACCGGGGCAGGTGTTGCACGGCCGGCCAACGATTTTGAGCGGTTTTCCGATAGCTATGCTCCTTTTCTGAGGCTCGCCACGGTGAACACGCCTATTGGAGAGCCGGTACAGCGACCAGATTGAGGCGACCCGGCTCTGTGGCCGCTGATCCCTGACCCCTGTTTTTCACTGTCCCACCTCATAGCGCACCTGCGCCAACGCCGTCTGGTAGGAATAGCGCGCATTCGTGTTGTCGATCTCGGCCTGGGTTTCGTTGAGCTGCGCCTGGCTGATCTCGACAATGCCGCTTAATCCGATCTTGTAGCGCGCCGTGGCCAGGTCGAGGGCGAAATTCGCCTGGTCGAGCAATTGCTGGGTGACGGTAATGCGCTGATATGCCGTTTGCGCATTCAGCACAGCCGTGCGCACATCGCGCGCGATTACATCGCGCAGGTTGCGCACGTTTTCCTGGGCGGCCTGGGCGCGCAGCTTGGCTTCCTTTTCTTCGGCATTGAAGAGAAATCCGTTAAAGACGGGAATGCCGATGTTAGCGCCAGCGGCGCCGTACCAGGACGATTCAATCTGGTCCGCGCGCACCGGAGTGCCTCCCACGGCGCCCATCGCTGAGACCGTCGGCATCCACAGGTCGCGCTGGGCGGTGCTGTACTGCCGCGCCGCGATGAATTTGTCGTTCAGAGCCGCCAGGTCGGGACGCGCTGTAAATGCCGCGCGCACCAGCGCCTCCGCATCGTCGGGAACTGGCGGGGGGTTGCCGTTGGTCTCGTCCACAAGCGAGTACTGTTGATTCTGATCGGAGCCCAACACGTTATTCAGGGACGCCATGGAAGCCTGTTGGTTGTTCTCGGCATCGAGCAGCAGCAGCTTGGCCTGGGAGAGCTGGACATCGGCAAAGCTCAGGTCGAGATCGGAGCGGAGCTTTGCCTTGGTCAGTGCGCCGACCTGGTCCACTGTAGCTTGCCGCTGGGCTACAGTCTCCTGCGCGACTTTCAGGACCGCCTGCGCGGTGAGTGCCTGATAGAAGGCCTGATCGACGGTTAAGGTGATGTCGAGCTCCGTCGCGCGCTCGCTTTCGAGTTGCGCCTTTGCGGTCGATTGCGCGCTCAGAACCAGGTTGTGCGTGCGTCCGAAGTCAGTGATCAACTGACTCACGGTGAGCCCGCCCGCCGCGCGGTCGTAGATAGAAGGATTATTCAGCAATCCCGCGGTAATCCGGCTGCCATCGTGCGCACCCACGGCGGTCAGATCGCCCATCGCCATAGGCATCTCCACCGATCGCACTTCGCGCGTGACCTGCGCCTGGGCGAGCGCCAGCAGCCGCGCCACGCTGATGTTGGGGTTGTTGCGGATCGCCATCTGCTCAGCCTGGGCGATGGTCAATGGAGGCCCGGCAGGTATTGAGCCCTGTGGTGCGGCAGGCATCTGCGGGCTTGCGGCCGTCAGCTGGGTTGGCGCAGGCGCAGCTTGCGCCAGAAGGACCATGTGCGCGGACGGCGCATCGGGCAGGGCCGGCTGTTGCGCCGGGCAAATTGCCGGCAGTGCCGATAGTCCTACGGCGAGAAAGGCCGTGCCAGCGGCACTGAAGCTGCGCGGTTGTGGATCGCTTACGCATGGTCCATGCCCTCCGCGACGGCGGGCTTTCCCTCGCGCCGGCCATGGATCAACAGATACACGGCAGGAACCAGAAATACGGTGACGACGACGGAGAATGCCAATCCGCCGATGACGGCGCGTGCCAGCGGCGCGTACTGTTCGCTGCCGGCTTCCAGCCCCAACGCCATGGGGATCATGCCCAGTAGGGTAGCGAGCGAGGTCATGAGAATGGGCCGCAGGCGAACCCGGCACGACTCCACAGTCGCATCGAGGAGCGATTTGCCCTGACGGTGCAGGATGGTGGCGAACTCGACGATCAAAATGCTGTTCGAGACCACGATGCCGGCCATCATAATCACGCCCATCAACGACATGATGTTGAGCGTGCTGCCGGTCATCAGGAGAATAAGCACCACGCCGACCAGGCCGGGCGGAATGGCCATGAGGATGATGAAGGGATCGATGAAGTCGGCGAATTGGGCCATTAGAATCAGATAGACAAGCACGATAGCCACGATGAGCCCGAAGCCGAAGTCGTGAAAGGCCTGGTTCATGTTGATCGCCGCCCCGCGCACGGAAAGCGTTGTATTGCGGTCGTGCGGCGTCTGCGCTACCAGGCGCTCAATACGCTTGCCGACGGCCTGCAACGCCTCGCTTCTGGTGGCCACATAGATGTCGATCACACGGCGAATCTGCATATGATCGACCTCGGTTGGCGTGTTCATCTGCGTAATGTCGGCCACCTCGCTCAGCGGAACGTATCCCGCTTTATGGTCGCTGCGGAAGAACTGGTTTGAACCTGGATCCGAGCCTGGATCGGCCATCTCGCCAATGTCTGTGGGGCTGTAGCCGGCGGGCTCGACGCCGCGCAGCGGAATATTTTCGAAGTCCTGCATGGACATGTTGTTGATCCAGCGGTTTGCGTACTGCACTGTGACCATGTAGTTGTTGCCGGTCTTGGGATCGATCCAGTAACTGGGAGCGATCATGCCATCGGAGGTGAGCGCCGTGATGACGTCGTCGACCACATCCTTGGCAGAGAGCCCGATGAGGCTGGCTTTCTCGCGGTCGATGTTCAATTGCAGACCGGGATAGTTGATGCTTTGCGGAATGTAGGTGCTGGCTACGTCGGGCATGGTGCGGATCTTGGCAGCCATTTGCTGCGCCAGCGCATAAGCGCTGTCCATATCATTCGATCCGATCTGAATATCGATCGGAGCGGGCAGCCCCTGATTAATTACGCCGTCAACCAAACCCCCGGCCTGGAAGTAGGTGGAGAGCTCGGGCATCTGGCGCGAGAGTGCGGCCTGCACGCGGCGCATGTACTCATAGCTGCCGATGCTGTGGTCTTGCTTGAGGCTGGTCTGGACGAAGGCCGTGTCCATGGAAGCGTTGGTGGTGTAGATTGCGGAGAGATCGGGATAGACGCCGATGTTGGACACGATCATGTCAAGATCTTTCGGCTTGACAACGCCGCGAATGACATCCTCAACCCTGGCGATGTAATCGTTGCTCACGCCGAGCCGCGATCCACTGGGCATGTGCACATAAATGATGAATTGCCCCGGGTCGGTGCGGGGAAAGTAGGCCCGGCCGAGGAAGGGAAAGGTCACTGCGAGCAGGACGATCATGCCGGCGAAGATGACCGCGGTGGTCACTCCCGGCCGCTTCATCGCCTTCCTGGCCTGCCTTTCATACCAGTCCAGCATGGCCTGGAACTTCGCGTTGAACTTCCGGTCGAACCGGGTGAGGATGTTTGCTTTGAAATTCTCTCCGTGATCGCCCTCGTCCTTGGGGCGAATGAACTTGGCGCAATAGAGAGGCACCAGCGTCATGGCGATGAAGTAAGAGGCAAAGATGGAAAACACGACTCCCAGCGCCAGAGGCGTAAAGATGTACTTGCTCACGCCGCTGAACGTGGTGACCGGGAAAAAGACGATGGCGGTGGTGAAGGTGGCGGCCAGCACCGCCATGGAAACCTCTGTGCCGCCCTCGTCGGCGGCAACCTGCGGCGATTTGCCCAGCTCCATGTGGCGGAAGATATTCTCGAGCACGATAACGCCGTTATCGATGAGGCGCGAGAAGACCAGAGCCAGCCCACCGAGAAGCATGGTGTTGATGGAGCCGCCCATGGCGTTGGTAAATATGAGGCACACCAGCGCGGACAGCGGTACGGGCAGCAACACGGCGAGGGTAGCGCGCGAGCTGCCGAGAAAGACCAGGACCATGATTCCCGCCAGCACCAGGCCAATGAGGGCCTCCCGCGACACATTGGCGATGGCCAGCTTGACGAAGACCGACTGATCGAAGACCACGGCGGTCTTCAGTTGCGCGGGAATATCGACCAGATGCTTGATAGAAGCCTTGATCCCGTTGACGATGGTGATGGTATTGCTGCCGCCGCCCTGCTTGAAGATGGGCACATAGACGGAGCGCTGGCCGTCGATGCGCACAATGTTGTATTGCAGCGCGCCCGAATCCTCCGCATGCCCCACGTCGGCCACCAGCACCGACGAGTTTCCCACCGTCTTCAGAGGCATCTGGTTCATCGAATTAGCGTCGGGAAACTGGCTGTTGGCGTAGATGTTGAAGTCCTTGGAACCAATGCGCACATCGCCGGCGGGCAGAATCAGGTTGGAGCTATTCACTGCCTTGACGACGTCGTTGAGGCTGAGGTTGCGCGCTTCCATCCTGAGCGGATCGACATAGACCTGAATCTGGCGGTAGGTGCCCCCATACGGTTGCGGCACTGAAGCGCCCTGCACGTTCGAGATCTGATCGCGCACCTCGAACTGCGCCAGATCCTTGAGCCGGTTTCATTCAGGTCCTTCGCCCTTCAAGCGTGACCAGGCATACCGGCTGCGTGGAGGCGGTCATGCCGAGCACGACGGGCGGCAACGTGCCCGGAGGCAGGCGGCGCAGATCGGCCATGGCAAGGTTGGCGATGTTGCTCAAAGCGGCGTTGGCATCGGTGCCGGGCTTGAAGTAGATCTTGATGATGCTGACGCCGGTCATGGAGCGCGATTCGCTGTGATCCACGTTCGCGGCCAGAGTGAAGAAGCGCTCGAAGGTATCGGTGATGTCGGCTTCAATCTGTTGCGGCGGCATGCCGCTATAAAACGTGGCCACGGCTACCACCGGCATATCGATCGTGGGGAACAGGTCGACCGGCATACTGACCATGGTGACCGTGCCGATCAGCGCGATGACCAGGCAGATCATCAGGATGAAGAAGGGGTAACGCAAGGCGAACTTCGGCATTATTGGCCTCCTCCGTATGCGCCGGCTTTCATGTCGATCATGCCTCCCGATTCCTGCACGGTCTCAGAAGCAGGCGTCGAGGCAAGAATGCGGGCTGACCTCTTCGTCTTCCTGGTATTTTTCCTGGCCGCCGATCAGCACCCGGTCGCCGGGGTTGAGCCCGCCGGCGATCTCCGCCAGCTTCGATCCCTGCAGCCCCACTTGCACGCTGCGGATGTGCACGCGATTGCTGCTGTCGAGCACGTACACCGTCTCCTGATGCTGCGCGTTCAGAACCAACGCCTCGACCGGCACGGTTACTACGTTCTTCACGCTGGCGAGCTGTAGGGCCGTGTTGGCGTACATGCCGGGCGCGATGGAGAGATCCTTGTTCTCCACATCCACTTCAGTTTCCATCGTGCGGGTTTCAAAGTTCACATCGCGCGTGAAGCGCACAATCTTGCCGGAGAAGGAGCGATTGATGGCGTCGACGCGCACTTCGAGCAGGTCGCCCTCGTGGACATATTGGACGTCGTTTTCCGGTACCGGGACGCGGAGGCGAAGCAGGCTGCTCTGCGAGAGGCGAACGATAGGAAGGGCCTGATTGTTGGAGTCTGTGCCGCCCTGGATGAGGGCGCCGGTATCGGCGTAGCGCCAGATGACAACCCCATCCAGCGGAGCCGTGACGTTGGTGTAGTTTTCCAGCGCCTGATAGCGTTCATTGTCTGAGCGCGCCGCCAAGGCATGTTGCTGCGCCGCGGCCAGTCGAGGATTTGGCAGCATCAACCTGCGCCTGCGAGCTGACAGATCTTTGGCTTGCGCATCATCGAGCTCCTGCTGCGCAATCAGTCCAGGCCGCGTTGCGGCCGCCTGCTGCAGGCGAACTGAACTCGGCATGCAGAGCGGCAAGTTCAGCGCCTCGGTGCGATTGACTTCGTGTTGCGCGCGCGTCGATCTCTTCCTGGCTTTGTTTGCGCTCGAAGACAGTTTGCTGCAATTGCGCCTTCAACTCCGGGACTTCGAGCACAGCCAACGTTTGTCCCTGGTGGACAATGTCGCCGATGTCCACGTTGATGCGCTTCATGTAGCCGCTCACCTTGGGGTGTACATCAACCACTTGATAAGGCTGGAACTGCCCGGCCAGAGTAAGCACATGGGCGATGTCGCCGCGTTGCGCCACGGCTACACGCGCCGAGGGCACGGTGGCGGCGTTGGCCGCGGATCCGGAGCTGCCGGAGTGGCAGGAAGTGATTGCCAAGGCCGTGCACAACAGTGCTGCAGCAGCCATGCTGGAATAAATCGCTTGCGCATATCGATCTTGCTCCTGTTTTGTTCCGGCCCCCAGCACCTGTTTGCTGTCGCGGTGCGATGGAGTCGAATGGGGATTAACCGAAGGAACACGCATGGGTAACACTCCGTTGGATGCAATCCTGTCCATGCTGGTTGACCGTGGACGGGCGAGCTGGAAGCGCCCGCAAGCCGTTCCGTCGACAGAAGTTATTTCGGGCACACTTTCCAGTCAGAGCTCCCGTAGACACACGAGTGCGAAACTTGCCAGACATGCAGGATCGGGCAAGTGTTGGGGCCAGAGTCAGCCTGTAGGCGGCCAAGCTCCCTTACGGCATGAGGGCCGCATTCTGAAGTCGCGTGGGAAGAGAACTAAAGGGCAGGCGGAGGGCGGACGAAGGCGGGAGGAGAAAAATAAGCGGCCGAGAAAACAGGAGGACGGTTGGAAAAGAGATCGACTGGTCGCCGGCGCAAGGGGCCTGAGCAGGCAGCGCAGCCGTAATTGCCGCGATCGCGGCAAACGCAATTCGAAGATGCATGGGGTCCGGCGCGGGAGACGCCTTGCTCAACCACTTTGGGCGAATCGGCGGGCAATGCCTTCGCCGCCCGCACATCGCTTCCCGTGCCAACCACCGGCCCGTACTTCGCCGTCTTGGCTTCCACTGCAAAAAGGAACGCCAGCAGACAGAGACCAAGAGCAAGAGAAGTGCGCCGGAAGGCAAGGGAAGCGGCGGACAATCCTGACATAATAGCAGTTTACCATGTAGCGGCGACGGGCTACAGCAGAACCAGAATAGCTGTACCCAATGGCACGCCCTCTGAGTGGCTATTTCCTTTCCGGGGTCCCCTGCGACAGGTCTTCGTCGCAGGGGTGGAAGTAAAAGCCACCGTGTAGACCCTCCCCCGGCACGTGAATTCTGGTTCTGCTCTAGGAGACGGCAGAAGCTGTGCCGATGGCCAGCTCGATTTTGATCTCAGGCGGTGACAGCAGCGTGTTTTGTATCAGGCAGTGATGTACGGACCGCATGATGCCTTCCGTCTGCTCGGCGGTCAGAGGCACGGGACTCACCACCTGCACGTGGAAGTTGCCCAGCCGCGCCGGCTGCGAGAGCTTCTCGGCGGTAACCGAGACTTCAACGCCAGTTTGAGCCAGATTGCGGGTCTTAAGATATTGCAGAGCATAGTAGGCGGCACAGGTGCCCAGAGATGCCAGCAGAAGCTCCGGCTGCGTCATGCCGGAGTCTACTCCGCCATTGTCCAGGGGTTGGTCGCAAACGATAACGTGCGACCGTGCTTGAATGGCGAACTTTACACCCTCGAGATGCGAAATCTTCACTTCCATCGAGACCCTCGCTTTCTATTGCCAAGAAAGCCGCAGTGGCAGAGACTTGGTTACAGGATAAAAGGGATTTTCTTGTGTGTCGAAGCGAAACGGAGCAAGAGTGACACATCGAGTGCCGGAGGGCCTGCCCGTAGAGCGGATCGAGCCGCGGTTATCTTGAGACCCCGACAGTCTCGGGCGCAACGGCAGCCACCAGGTCGCGAATGGATTCGATGACAAGGCCGGGTTCGTCGAGATGAATCCAGTGCTCGCTATCGAGCGCAATGACCTGGCGCACATGGTCGCCAATGCGCTCCAGATGCTCGTCGGAGAGAGGCGCAGCATTACAGGGCGTCAAAACCGTAACAGGAATCTCGCGGATCGGCTCCGCCCCATGCATTTCGCGGACTGTATCGGGGATCGATTCAATATGTTTGCTCATTCCCGCATAAAATGCAGGCCGCGACCAATGCGCCGCTACCACGGGCCAGACCCTGCGCGGCATTTTTCTCACTTCGGTTGTAACCCGGCTTAGAACGTGGCGGCCGTTGTGCCCGGCAGCGCCGGCGAGCCCGGCGGAGAGTTTTCCTGCGCGGCAGAAGAGCGAAGTCACCGCCAGGCGCGCCAGGCCGCAGCCTGCAATCGGTACTGCGTAACGGATGAGCCGCTTTCCCAAATCGAGCTGAGACTGCTTGGTGGGGTCGAGCGGCGGCCATTCTTCGCAACGCATGGGATCGACCAGCACCACGCCGGCCACATCCTCGGGATAAAGCAGCGCGTAGCGGCGCATCACCAAACCGCCAAAGGAATGGCCGACCAGAATGTAGGGCGGCTTAAATCCTGCCCGCTCCAACATTTCGTGCAGCTCCACGGCAATGTTGCCTGGGGTCCGCGCGGTACGGCAAGGACTGCTCCATCCCAATCCGCAGCGATCGTAGGAAACCGTTCCCGCAAATTGCGCAACTGCCTCCTGCACGTGACGCCAGTTGAGACTGGTGGCCCCAATCCCGGCCTCAAACAGGACCGTTGGCTCGCCCAAACCCAACTCGAAGAGATAGAGGCTGCATCGCCGCCCAATGTTTACGGACCGCCCCTGGCCGACATAGCGCCGCCGGTCGCGATGGCTGCCCAGGAGTTGATACAAAACTCCGGCCAGGATCAAGGCTGCGGCGAATGAGGCAATCCAGAGGAAGATGTGCATAGATCTCCTAGAAGCGCGTGAGTTGCGCGGGGTTGAAGTCCGCGATGCCGAGCTTTGCCTTGGCGCTTCCGCGGTCGATGATGAGCAGTGTGGAGCCGGCCTGGCCGCGGGTCCTCACTTCAATCTGGTGCGCCGACCACGTGCCTTCGTCGTGGCGCAGGCCGAATGACGTGAATTCCTTCACGGCTCCGCTTTCCTTTACCGTTTTCTCAACGTAGACAGGGAAGCCAATGCTGGGGTCGACCCAGGTCTTCACTTCCGCATAGTGGGTTCTATCGGACTCGCCGGGCGTACTCCTGATCACGTCGCAATTGCGTGCGCCGAATTTTGCCTGGCCCTCGGAAGCTTGCCTCGGCCAGAAGTATTGCTGCTCGAGAAAATCCTCATAATTGAATCCCGGACCGAGCGGGCGAAGGCTCCAACTGTCGAAAGGGACAATGCGCGCGGCCGCGTCACCGGGATCGGCAACACGAATCGTATTCTCGCCGTTGGGGCGCATCTCGAGCAGAATGTGCTCCCGTATATCCCGGTGGACTGACGGCGGCTGCCCGATCTCAACCCAAACGTGGAGAACGCCGGGCAACCAGCGAGCTTTGATCGTGATGGGGAAGCTGAGGCGAACGCCGGCTGCATCGATCGAAACGAGATGACCAGTGGCGCGAAAGTCGGCGGCCTCGATCTGTTTGCGCTGCGTTGCGATCAGATCGTTGATATTGACTGCCTGCGCGCACAGAAGAGGAGCCAGTGCAGCCATCCATGCAAACCGGAGGGCTCTCATTCCTCAATCCTTCCGTCGCGGATGCGAATGTGCCTTGAGGCGGATGTGGCAATCTCGTTCTCGTGTGTGACGATGACCAGCGTCATGCCGCGCTTTTCCTGAATGCCCCGCAGAATCTCCATGATGTGAGCCGAGTTCGCGGTGTCGAGATTGCCGGTCGGCTCGTCGGCCAGCAGGATCGTGGGATCGTTGGCGAGGGCGCGCGCAATGGCCACGCGCTGCCGCTCTCCCGCGGAGAGCTGGTTGGGATAATGGCGCATGCGATCCTTAAGGCCCATCTCCTCAAGCAGCGCCGCGGCCCGCTCGGCGCGGTGGTTGGCGCCGTGATTCACGGCCAGCATCGCCACCTGCACATTTTCGACGGCGCGCAACGTAGGCAGCAGATAAAACGCCTGGAAGATGAATCCCACCTGGCGCGAGCGATAGCCGTCCAGATCGACAGCCGATCCCAGCGGAGATCCCTTGAACAAAACCTCGCCATGGGTGGGCTCATCGAGGCCCCCCAGCAGATGCAGCAAGGTGGATTTCCCGCTGCCGCTCGGCCCGCTGATGGCGACGTACTCGGCCGCTTCAATCTTTACATCCACGCCGCGCAGGGCCTGGATGCGCCCATCGTCGTAGCTCTTGACCAATCCGCGCGCTTCGAGCAGAGGGTTATTCATAGCGCAACGCCTCCACCGGCGAAAGGTGCGCGCCACGCCACGCGGGATAAGCCCCGGCGACAAGTCCGGAAGCGACAGCTATGAGAAGCGACTGCAATAAATGAATAGGCGAGACGGAAGCCGAAACAATGCTCGCGGTCTGCGGCAAGGTGGAGAGCAGGCGCAGAACGCCCCATCCCATGGCGATGCCGAGAAGGCCGCCAACCAAACCCAGAGCCGTCGCCTCGGTAAGAATGAGCAGGATGACGTGCCGGCCCTTCCAGCCCAGCGCGCGCAGGATGCCGATCTCGCGCGTGCGCTCGAATACCGACATGGCCATGGTGTTGGCGATGCCCAGAATGCCCATGAGAAGCGCGATGGACGATGTGCCCCAGGCCACGGAGTGTGCCAGCTCCACAAGCTGATTGTTGGCGGCGCGCTGCGCGGCCGGAACCGCTCGGACTCCGGGCAAAGCGGCTTCGATCTCCGCCTCGGCGCTCTTCACGTATTCGTCCTGTAGCTCGCCGGGCGGGGCGGGACGAAGCCGCACATGAAAGGCCGTAACCTTCCCCTCCATGCTGGAGATGATTTGCAGTTGGTCGAGCGGCATGATGACCGCGCCGGCCTCCAACGCCGTTCCCCCGTGATAGACGCCCGTGACGGTGAAGGTCGTGCCCTGAATGGGAAGGGAATCGCCGGGCTTCTTGTTCAGGTTGTCGGCGAGAAATTCGCCCAGCATCAATTCGGGCTGCCCATCGTGAAAGCGTCGGCCGGAGAGGAGCGTAAGCGAATCGAGCTCATAGGAATCGGCCCGCCAGCCATAGACCAGCGCATTCACATCCGGCGTGAGATCCATCAGGTTGAAGATCATGGGCGCAGCCTGGGCCACGTCAGGGAGGGCGCTGATTTTGGCGCCAAGCGACTCATCCAGCGAGGTATTAAGAAAGCTGGTCTCGACAACCGCAATGTCGGTGCCGGCGCTCTGGTACATGCGCAGCCACTCGTGCTCAAAGGCGCGCGAGAACCCGACCAAAGCCACAAATGCGCCAATGGCCATCGTGATCCCGCCGAGAGTCAGCAAGGTTCTCAGGCGCCGGCGCCAGAGATTCTTCCAGGCGAATCCGGTGAACGAGAGTTGAGAGGCCATGATGCTGGGATCGTTCCTTCTGCGCGCAAATTTTCAGGGAGGAGCTGTGAGCGTCAGTTTACCGGCGCGCCAGCAGTTCTGTCCATTTCGGAGATGAGGTTGAGTGGATTTAAAGGCTTTACCCTGGCCGCGGGGACTGGCCACTTGGCACTATAGAAAGAGCGCTCCGCGTCAGTTGGGTGTCGCCAGAGCACACCACTGCACAAGCTTGCACAGCGCTATGCGCCGAAGCGCCACCGGGAACCGGGATGGGCCGGTTCGGACGCCGAAGGGTGCCTCGGTATCCGGACCAGACTGTGCACGATTATCGGGCGCGTCCCCTGGACCCGCCGCCGCTGCCCTTGCGCGCCGTGTAGCAATCCCGGCAATACACCGGGCGGTCGCCGCGCGGCTCAAATGGCACGGTAGTTGGCTGCCCGCAACCCGAACAAATCACAGATGTTCCCTGTGAAGGAGCCGAACGGTAGCCGGATCCCCCCTGGTCGTTCTTCTTTGCCATGCGGCAAGGCTTGCAACGCTTCGGGGTCGAGTAACCACGTTCCTGAAAGAACGCCTGATCAGCAGCGGTGAAGGTAAATTCCTGCCCACAGTCGCTGCACGTAATTTGCATATCTCCGGCCATAAGTCTCCTTGAGGGGATTGTACAGCCCATTCGCGAATTTCCGGTAAGGATTCTTTTGAATCGGCAAATCTCATCGCGAATCGCGGCCATCTAGCGTCCGCACCCCACGCCCCAGCGGACGAATCCTGGCATGGTATCCCGATTGCATTTGCGCGTTCCATAGGGTCGCGTCGAACCTTTAAATCGCCCACCCTATCCTTTCATGGAATTGCCCCGGCCGTCGGTTCGCTCAAATACCAAGGGCGGAGCCGCACGTTATCATCGTTCTACTTGAACTTTCAGCAAGGTTTGGGCTCCATGCGCATCGTGTACGTACTCACCTCGCTCGGCATGGGCGGAGCGGAAAAGCAGGCGCTGGCCGTAGCAGAGCGCATGGAGAAGCGCGGCCATGCTGTAGCGCTGCTCGTGCTCAGTCCGCGCGTGCCGGAGGAGTGGTCCACCGCGGTCGAAACCGCCTATCTCGGCATGTGCAAGACACCGCTGAGCTTGTTGGCGGGTTTGGTACGCGGCCACCGTTTTTTGCTGGATTTTCGTCCGGACCTGGTCCACAGCCACAGCTTTCACGCTAACATTTTTGCCCGCCTGCTCAGGCTGCGGATGCCGCACCTGGTGGTGGTCTCGACAGTTCATAACGTATATGAGGGCGGCTGGTCGCGCATGTTGGCCTACCGTCTCACCGATTCGCTGAGCCGCCGCACCGTTGCGGTGAGCAAGGCGGCTGCCGATCGCTTCGTTCGCCTCAAGGCGATCGCTGAACGCAGATGCCTCGTTGTCACCAACGGCATCGACACTGCCGAATTCACGCCAAACTCCGAGCGCCGCGCTTCTTCGCGGTCTGCAATGGGCGTCGGGCAAGCGGCTGCGCGCCAGGGTTTTATCTGGCTTGCGGCCGGGCGCATTACGCCCGCAAAAGACTACCCCAACCTGCTGCGCGCCTTTGCAAAAGTGCGCGCACACCGCTGCGATGCGCTCTTGTGGATTGCCGGCGAAAGCATGAGCCCCGAACTTGTGCGGCTCAAGGAACTGAGCGCGCAGTTGGATTTAGGCGATTCTGTGCGATGGCTGGGCCTGCGCCGCGACATGCCCGCTCTCCTTGATGCCGCCGACGGGTTTGTGTCGGCGTCGGCTTGGGAAGGGATGCCATTGGCCGTGGGCGAGGCGATGGCCATGGAAAAGCCCGTTGTCGCAACGGATGTTGGCGGCGTGCGCGAACTGGTGGGAGGCGCGGGCGCGCTGGTCCCGGCCAGAGATTCCGAAGCGCTGGCCGAGGCGATAAGGTCAACGATGCAGCGGAGCGAGGAAGAGCGCGAACAGACAGGCCGTGCGGCGCGGGAACGGATTCTGCGCCACTTTAGCGTTGATGCGGCCGCCAATGCATGGGAGGCTCTCTACCGGGAATTGCTTGCATGAGAATCTCCCGGCGATTCCAGTGAAGCTATGCCGAATCGAAGCAGCGCGTAAAGAAATGGGCCGAAGCAACGCGCCTCGGCCCTCGGCCTCTTGTCCCCCAAATGGCCGTCAGAATTGGAACGCTACCTGGAAAAAGACACGGCGTGCCGCCGAACTGGTGGAGAAGATTCCTCCGGCAAGGCCCGTTGATTTCCCAAACTCGGTGCCCGGTCCGTACAGTCCGGTGGTCGAATTGAATGTCGGCTGAATGCCGCCCACAGGCTTGCCCAGATCGATGTCGTTGAACAGGTTCAGCGCCTGCACGTTGAAGTTCAGCGAGTACTTGCGGCCGGTGTTGGACATGCCGCCGCGCCCACCGCCGCCGCCTCCAAACGGGCCGCCGCCGAACCCGCCACCGAAGCCGCCACGGAAGCCACCGCCGCCACGCGCCGCCACCGGAGGCGGACCTCCTCCTCCGGGCCCGCCGCCTGGACGCGGACCGCCGGACGATTCCACCTTAGGCCCAATGCCGAAGGTGCGGCCCACGCGAAGGTTCACCGCAACTCCCGACGGGCTGTTGCCCAGCGAAATGGGGATGATACTCTCGCCAGACTGAGGGTCCACATCGAGGGCGCCAAAACCGGTTTGCACCACGTTACTGGCGATTGCGGATGAGCCGGCATACGAGGGCCGGTCATTGAAGAAGTTGTCGCCCGTCAGATCGTAGGGCGAGGTAATGTTGTAGGGGCTTCCTGCCTGGGCGATAAGGAACGGGTTGAAGGTGATGGCCCACGGGCCCGTGTAGCTGCCCATCAGGAAGAGCCACTGCGGCCGCACAAACGAAGCGCGCCCGTAATCCTGCCGCAGGTTATAGGAGTTGGAGGGGTTCGATCCGCCGCCCCCGTCGGAGTTGGCCCAACTCGCGGAGTAGAAGCCCATCAGGCTGAGGTTGGGTGTGAAGCGGGCGTTCAGGTTCACGATCACCTGGTTCTCGTTGAACACCGCCTCGGGGAAATACTGGTCCACGATGCCGAGGTTTGGATTCGGGCGCGGCGCGAGAATGGTGGGCGCCGCGCCGGGGTTGTAGATGTAGTTGCCGGGCAGATAGGCGTTCGAGTCGCGCAGCACCAGTTGGTGGAATCCGGAGGAGTGCATATAGGTGAAGGTGAGCGTGGACCCCTTGGTCAATTGGCGCTCCAGGCTGGTGCCGAGCTGCTCCATGTAGGGCGAGCGGTAGGTGGGAGATAGCGAGTAAATCTCTCCCGAGGCCGCCGTGCCCGACCCGCAGGAAGCCAGGCCGCCGCTGATGCTGCTCAGGCTTGTCCCGTTGAAGCAAGCGGGATCAGTGATTACGGTCTGCGTCTGGGTTTTTGCGGTGCCATTCTGCTCCTCGATATTCATCAGGCTGCCGGTGCTGAAGCGATCGTAGAAGAAACCGAAGCCTCCGCGCAGAATCGTTTTGGACACGGCGCCTTTCTTGTGCCCGTCAAGGGCATACGCGAAAGCGACGCGCGGTGCCCAGTCGCTGTGGTCGGCAATGTGGTTCTGCGACTCCCAGCGCAACCCTCCGGAGAGCGTGAGGTTCTTATTCACCTTCCAATCGTCCTGGACAAAGAGCGCAGCGTTAAACACGTTGCCCTGAAACGCCACCGGTCCGGTGGTGTAGGTGAGCTTGGTGGGGAGGCATCCGCCAGTTTGATTGGATGGGCAGGCCGCGGCGATTTCGCTAAAGCGTATCGCCTGCGGCGACGCCGTTCCATGTGTCGACGAAGGCCGTGACCGAGGGGAAGGTGAAGCTGCCGTTGAAGTTTCCGTTGGTGGTGATGGCCTCGCGGTCGTCGCGCAGCCAGGCGCCGAACTTGATGGCCTGCGTGCCCTTGGTCAGCGTGGTGAAGTTCTGCAGCTCGTAGTGATCCGATGTGCGAGTTGGAGAACTGGCCGCCGTTGCCGCCGCCAGAAAACGAGCCCGGCACGCCGAAGCTGGGCGCAGTGCTCACCGGTCGAGGACGAAGAATTCGTCCGCCTGTACTCGAAGCGCGTCTCGTTCACCAACCGGTCGTTGATGATCTGCGGTATCGTCCAACTGAATCGCGTGCTCGGTCGAGTGCAGAAGAGGACGCCAGAGGTCGGCAGCGAGGTCGAACCGCCCAAGACGTCGGTCACATTGTTCAGGTAGAACTGGTAGCGCAGGGTCAGCGTGTTCTTCTGTCCCAGTTGCAGGTCGATGCGCGGCGAGACATTGAGATGGTTGGCGGGGCTGAACAGGCTGCCTGCAACTGAACCGGAGCTGACCGACCAGGTGTTGTTCGAGGCGTTGTAGACCGGTCCGCCCAGAATCGAATACACGTTGTCGGTTTGCGTCTCCCGGTCCTCCACGCTGAGAGAAGAACGATGCCCATTTTGAGAGCGCGCCGCTGACGGTGCCGTTGTACTGGTAGCTGTAGTACGAGGGAAGCTCCGCCGTAAACGGGTTGCCGGTGTTGAAGACGTTGTCGTTGCCCTGGCCGTAGAACCGCCCGTGCAGCGTATCGGTTCCGGGCTTGGTGAGAATCTCGATGCGCCCGTAGCCGATCTTGTCGAACTCCGCCGAAAACGGATTCTGGTTAATGCGGATCTCGCGGATCGCCGACTTGGGCGGCAATTGCCCGCCGGTAAAGCCGTCGATGTAAATCTGTCCGCCGTTCGGTCCCGCCGAGGGGCCGGCCAGGGCCGTCAGAGTTCGTTCGACAGCTCGTCGGGATCGTCGGACAGGGCATCCAGATCGCTGCCTTTGAGGACGATGGCGCTGGTATTGGCGCCGGCCTCGGTGCTAACGCTCGGGCCGCCTTCGTCCGTCACAACCACCTGCACATCGGCAGCCTCAATCGCCATCTTGATGTCGATGTTCTTGCTCTGGCCGGCGCTCAACGGAATCGGCGCAGAAACGAAAGTTGCGAAGCCGGAATAGCTGGCCTGGATCACGTAGCTTCCCGCAGGGAGTCCACGAACCGGATAGCCGCCGGCGGCATTGGCGGTTGCAGTGCCCACCTCCTGCTTGCCGTCCGCTGTTGTCACGGTCACCTGCGCGCCGGGAATCAGCGCGCCGGTGGGGTCGAGGATATGGCCGTGGAGAACGCCGGTCGCACTGGCTGGCCGCAGGGGCCGGGCTGGCCTGCGCCGCGGGAGCCGGATGCAGGCGCCGGCTGCGGGCGCCGGTGCGGTCGGCGCCGTCTGCGCCCAGGCCGCCATGCCAGCCAGGGCCAGCGCCAGGGCAACAGAAAAAGTCATCGAAGAATGCAGCTTTGAATACAAGTTCCCCTCACTCGTTTTGATGCAAGAAACATGCCGTTGCCGTTATTGGGCCGCTTCGGATTCGCCCTGACTCAGGCTCCAACTGGAAAGCAGATCCTGTGCCTCCGGCGCTTCCAGCAGCGGTTCGACACCGGCGAGCAACTTGATCGCGTTGACGCCGGAGGCGTCTTCCGTCGCCACGATCATCACCGCTTCACCCTTCTCGAGGCTGGCAAGCTGGATCACGGGCGCGCGTTCGAGAATGGTCTCCAGATCGCCTCCACCGCCGCCTCCCGCCTGGCTGAAGCTGCGCTGCATGCCCCCGCCGCCGACCGACCCGCCGCCCGGCCCGTTGTACGCAGAACGGCCGCCTGAACCCGCCTGATTTCCCTTCAGCCGCGCCGCGAGCCGGGTGGCAAGAGTGCTGTCCAACCGCCGCAACTGCGCATCGGCGGTGATGTGAATGGTGACAGGTTTCTTCGTCGCCAGATCCTTCACGGTGATCGTCGAGGCGGCCGTGTCGGTGGAAAGAATCGTTCCGGGGATGCTGCGGAAGCTGCCCGAAACCACCCCATCGGCGGCGATCGCGGCTCCCGTCGGCATTCTTGGTTCCGCGCGCCCACAACTGGTCGCCGGCATGAATCGCATCGATAGGCGCGGGCTGCGCCTGATCGAAAACCACCGAGCCGGGAGCGTAGCGCTTGAGCACCGTGGCCTTGGTGGTATTCACCGTGACCTCTTTGGTCACCGTTCCAACTCGTACGTTCACCAGAATGACGCCGGATGCGGGATCGACACTCTTGACCAGCCCGTGCACGCCTTGATTCCAGGCCTGGGTTCTCGGTCTTCCTGCATCTTGGTTACGTCCGCCTTCTTGATGGCGATAATCCTGCACGCTTGCGGCGTGCCGCCGGTCGCGTTGGGATCGAGCGTGACCAGCACGCGGTCTCCCGTGGCGATGCTGCCGTAGTCGAGCGGCACCGCCTTGCTCAAATCCGTCTGCCCGGGCTCGATGCGCTTGAGCAAAGCCGTTGACGGAACTTGAACCTGGCGCACGTCGCCCGCGTCCGTCTTCACCGTGAGCATGTCGCCGCTGATGGCCGTCACCGTGCCCAGATAGCGCACGGTCTGCGCAGGTATTGCAGCTGTTGCTGCCAGCAGCAACACCGCCAGCGCCGTCTGTCGAACGGCGGCCACAACACACATCCTCTTTCCACTTCCCATAAACCACGCTCCACGGTTCCGGTTGCGCCGGCGATTGACAGGAATGCCGATCCTGATTTCCTAGACGAACCACTCCGGCAAAAGGTTGAAACGGCGTCGTAGAACAGGGAATAGGGAGCAGGGAGTAGGGAGCAGGAAATAGAGAGCGATGCGAGCAGAACCTATTTTATGAAGCGGCTCCGTGTCCGGGCTTGCGCTGAGCTTCGCCTGCTACTCCCTATTCCCTACTCCCTCGTTTCATTTCCAGGATCCGAGCAGACGGCGCACTACAATCAGCTTCACCCAGATGGTAGGAGTTGTGGTCGGCCACGAGCAGCGCCTCACGCAGAATCGTCTGGCCGTCGCCGTGCGGGATTCTTGCGTGGAGGTCGGTGGAGGGATCGGCGACCAGCTCGCACATCGCCTTCAGATCCCTGCGAAAGGCGCGCACGCTCTTGTCCCACGCCTTCTCGTCCGGCGGCGCGGGCGTAGCGGGCCAGTAGCCGCCCGGCCAATCCGGCGAATTGTGGCGTGGATCCCGTGAAAACTCCAGAATGTCCCATTGCGCGATGCGCATGTGCTCCAGCACCTCCCAGGGGGAGTGCGCCGCGCCTTTGGGGCGTTTTCCGCGCAGCGCCGGAGGGATGTTGCGGATGGCGGTTTCGAAATCGGCGTGGGCATGGCCGCCCGTGAGCAGGTTGAGTAGGTGTTGGCGCAACGAGGCGTCGCGATCCTTGGCGATTGAGGCTTTCTTTGTTGGCATGAAAACTCCTCCGGCTGGCTTTGCATTCTGCAGGTTAGGCTGCTCCGATGGAGTGGATTCGATGGAGTCACCGGCCGATGCAACAATTTTCGGGTACGGTGGATGCGTGGCGAGTCGGGATCGCTGGAAATCACCCCGCGCTCCAATCCTCGCCCTCAATTTCTCTTTCCCTCGTTCTCTTTTCTTTAGTTCCTTCGTCCCGAGTCCCTCGTGTCTTGTTCCCTTCGTCCCTGCCTACTTCAGCACCGCCCGCTGCGCGGCAAAGATCTCTTTGAGGCCCGCTTCCGCCAGATCGAGTAAAGCATTCAGTCCAGAGCGAGAAAAAGAACCCTTTTCCGCCGTGGCCTGTGTCTCCACCAGGCCGCCATCGGCGGTCATCACCACGTTCATGTCCACCTCGGCCTGCGCGTCCTCCTCGTAGCACAAGTCGAGCAGTGCAACGCCGTCCACAATGCCGACCGATGTAGCTGCCACCAGTTGCTTCAGCGGCGAATGCTTCAGCGTTCCGGCTTTGACCAGGGCGTCGAGGGCCAGCGCCAGTGCCACGGCCGCGCCCGTGATCGCCGCCGTGCGCGTGCCGCCGTCGGCCTGAATCACGTCGCAGTCGAGGATCACCGTGCGCTCGCCGAGAGCCTGCATGTCGACCACCGAGCGTAGGCTGCGGCCGATAAGCCGCTGGATCTCGTGCGTGCGGCCGCCGATCTTGCCGCGCTCGCTTTCACGCGGGGTGCGGGTGACGGTGGAGCGGGGCAGCATGGAGTATTCGGCCGTGACCCAGCCGCGCCCTGTGTTGCGCAGCCAGCCGGGCACTCCCTGTTCGATCGGTTGCGCAGGTGAGCACCCGGGTGTTGCCCAGAGCCACCAGAACCGAGCCCTCGGCGGTCTGGACATAGCCGGGAGTGAGCGTGAGGGGACGAAGCTGGTTCGGGCCTCTGCCGCCGGAACGAAAGGAAGCGACTGTTGCTTGCCCATTTGCGTGCTTAGAGGGAGCGTTCATAAAGGGATTGTAAGGGAGCGTGAGCAGGGATGGGACGGTGGCGGCGAGAGCGGTTCCAGGACGGGAAAATGAGAGATTGCAAGTGCCGGAACAGGAAATACGCGGTAAGTCATTGGATAAAAAGGTACTTACCTATACAATTGCGCAGCGATGCGCGTTCCGTTTTGGGACAAGCGAGGCGAACCGGGCTGCGCCCAGTGTCTCGCAAATCGGACAGTCATCCCTTCCCTTATCAGGAACTTAGCAAAACTGTTCTGGTTTGGCACGCGGCGTGTATGAAAACAGGACAGAACCCACTGGCAAACTCAGATCGGGAAGATGGCCGAAGGGATTAAGGGAATAGGGAATAGGGAACAGGGAACAGAAAGGCACTGATTGGCTGACTACTGACTACTGACCCCTGATCCCTGACCCCTGATTCAGGAAAGGATACGGCATATGCGGCAGACGGAACAGGCGGCAGGAACCAACGAAGGTTCGGGCGGCGACCGCAAGCGAGTGGAGACGGTTGTCGAGGCGCTGGCGACGCTGCGCAGCCATGGCGAGAGCCTGTCTGAGGTGGCTCACGACGCCCGGAATATGGTGACGGCGCTGGGGCTCTATTGCGATCTGCTGGAAGAGCCGGGAGTGCTCGCGACCCCGTACGCGCACTATGGCAACGAACTGCGGCTGGTGGCCGCGGCCAGCCGCCGGCTGGTGGAGAAGCTGGTGGAGCTCGATGCCCACGCGGCGCCGGAGACGACCCCGCCTGCTCTCTTCGAAGTCTCATCGGGACGGCGGGCCGTGGCGGGAGCGGCGAACGCGGGGCCGGAGCGAGGCCCAGCCCGAATCTTGACCGAACCTAATACCGAGCCTTGGCTCGAACCTCGGCCGACTTGCCGCGCCGCTCGATCCTCGGCCGGAATGCGGGAAATAGTCCTGACCGGAACCGGCGCTGGGATCTGCTGCCCGCCTTGCCGGTCGCTAACCTGGCTGCCGAGCTGCTGGGCAACCGCAATCTGCTCTCGGCGCTGGCCGGGCCCTCGATCGGGCTGACCATGGATGCCGATGGCGGCGCACGGCCGGTGCGGCTCACGGGCGAGGATCTGACCCGCGTGCTGGTGAATCTGGTCAAGAACGCCGCCGAGGCCATGCCGGCGGGCGGGCGCATCCACATCGGCCTGTGCGAGCGGCCCGCCGCGGAGGGCAGCGCCGCGTGCCTGGCGCTGAAGATTGAGGACAACGGGCCCGGTATTCCAGAGGAAGCTTTCGAGAAGATCTTCGCCTCGGGCTATACCACACGCGGCAAGGACGGAGCGGCGGAAGCGGCGGCTGGCCGCTCAGCCATCGCGGGCTGGGCCTGGCCATCGCCCGCTCCATCGTGGAGACGGCGGGAGGGCGGATCTCCGCGAGAAACCGTGAGCAGGGCGGGGCGCGCTTTGAGATCGAGCTGCCGGTGAGAGAGACAATCCGTTAGCTTTCAGCCCTCAGCTTTCAGACCGTTCTTGCTGACTGAGCGCTCAGGATAAATCTCAGCGGTTTGCGGAGCAGGATGAGACTGAAAGCCAAAAGCTAGGAGCTGACAGGCCAAAAGCTGATGAGCTGCAAAGCTGAAAGCTGACTACTGTGAACTATCAACTCTGAACCGAGGCGAATACAATGCTGAATACAGTCTTCAATACACGGGCGATGGAGTTCATTCCACAAATTGCCGAACCGGCGGTACCGCTGCACCTGCTGGTGGTGGACGCGGACGCGGCGGTGCGCTCGGCCTGCGCGGAGATCGCGGCCAGCCTGGGTTACGCCGTCGAGAGCACAGGCGATCTGGGCCAGGCGAGGAGCCTGCTGCGCGGCCACGCGGCCGATATTCTGCTGGTGAACCTGCCCGCCGGGTCGAATCGAGGGTCTGGAACTGGTCTCGGAGGTCAAGCTGCTCTACCCCGACACCTCGGTCATCGCCATGACCGCCACGGGCTCAGTCGAATGCCGCCGTGGAGGCCATGCGCTGCGGCGCCTCTGACTACCTGACCAAGCCCTTCGCCATGGACGAGCTTTCTACGGTGCTGGACCGCGCCGCGCAAAGCCACATGACCGACACCGCCACCCGGCAACTGCGGGAGCGGCTGCGGCTCTCTGAAGGGCTGGGCGCCATGATCGGCCGCTCGCCGGAGATGGAGAAGATCTATCGCATCCTCTCCAAGGTCGCCCAGAGCACGCACCCGGTCCTGATCCTGGGCGAGAGCGGCACGGGCAAGGAGCTGGTGGCGCGGACCATCCACGCCTACGGCCCGAACTCCCAGAAGCCGTTTCTGCCCGTCGATTGCGGCTCGCTGGTGCCCACGCTCATCGAGAGCGAGCTCTTCGGTTACGTCAAGGGCGCATTCACCGGGGCCAACCGCTCCAAGGACGGATTGCTGATCTCGGCCGAGGGGGAACGGTGTTTCTCGACGAGATCGGCGAGCTCTCTCTCGATCTGCAGGCCAAGCTGCTGCGCGCGCTGCAGGAAAAAGAGGTGCGGCCGGTGGGCGCCAACCACCGCGTGCCCATCAAGGCGCGCATCGTGGCCGCCACCAACCGCGATCTGGCGCGCGATGGTCGAAAAGGGGAGTTTCCGCAAGGACCTGTTTTACCGCCTCAACGTAGTCAACTTGCGGTTGCCATCGCTGCGCGACCGCCGCGAGGACATTCCGCTCCTGGCCGCGCACTTCCTCGACCGCATCAGCCGCGAGCGCGACCGCAAGTTCACGCTGAGCGATGAGGCCTTGCGCACCATGATGCGCCATGACTGGCCGGGCAACGTGAGGGAGCTCGAAAACGCCATTGAACGCGCCTGCGCCTGGCTTCAGGGCCGGTGCTTGAACTGGGGGATCTACCCACGCAATTGCAGCAGCAGGGCCTGGAAGTGCAGGCGCGCGGCCGCGGCCGGCGGGGAAGAGCCGGGAACGGCGGTCGCGCCCGAGGTCAAGACACTGGCCGAGCTCGAGCGCGAGGCGATTCTGGGCGCCATCCGCATCCTGAATGGCGACAAGCTGCAGGCCGCCAAGCTCCTGGGCATCGGCAAGACGACGCTCTACCGCAAGCTCAAGGAGTACGGCATCGCCGACCCGCTCCACGAAGAATAAGAGCAGCTTTCAGCCATCAGCTTTTAGCTCTCAGCTTCTCTCGTGCCCAGGCAACGATCCGATCCATACCTGCACGGATGGCTGAAGACGGCAAAAACTCACAACAGACGACACGTAGCTGAAAGCTGAGAGCTGGCGGCTGAAAGCGCAAAACTTCTGACGCAAAACAGTGATCGGGGGGACTAACATGAGCATTCTGATGGCGACCGGAATCGAAGGGGCGCGCAACTGTGCCGATGTGGTCGGTACGCAGCTGGGCATGGAAGTGGAAGTAGCGGAGGGGCGCAAAGCCGCGCTGAGCGCCCTACGCCGCCGCGAGTTTTTGACCGTTGTCGTGGACGAGACCCTGGCCGAGTGCGATCCGGCTGCCGCGGAAAAGATCTGCGAGCACGCTGGCCTGGCCATTCCCCTGCAAATCAACTTTGCCGTCTCGGGAGCAGCCCGGTTGATCCGCGAGATTCGCGCCGCGTTGCACCGCCGCGAGCGCGAGCAGGCGCTGGCCCGCCGCGCCGCCGCCGCAGCCATCGAGGCCGAGTTGAAGACCACGGTCGCCGGCTTGCTCCTGCACTCGCAATTGGCGTTGAGCGGCAGCGAGGTGCCGGCGCCGGTGGCCGACCGGCTGCGCCTGGTGGCCGATCTGGCCGGCAGCCTGCGCCAGCAGTTGAGCAATCCCATCGAGCTCCGTTTCGAGGCCCACTCCAACGCCGCCTGAGCCCGCGCTGCGCCCCCGGACCCTCCCGCGGCGCAGGTTTTCGGGACTCGAGGAATCGCGCTGAGACTGTTTCTCACGCGCATTGCCGCACTGCATTTGTTGGCGATGACGTGCCGGTAATCGCCGGCGCTTCATCGCTTTTTTTTGAAAGGCCCATCGCGTTTCTTACGCCAGAGGTTGCCCGTATCTCGCCACGGCCAACGCACTGTTTACAAGCACCATCCGGCATCAGCTACCCTAGAGAATGTCGGAGCCATTATGACCGTTATCACGCAGGCAGATTTTATTTCGAGTGTCGCGGGCGCGTTGCAGTACATCAGCTACTACCACCCGGTGGATTACATTACGAGCCTCACCAAAGCCTACGAGCGCGAGCAGTCGCCGGCGGTGCGCGATGAGGTTGCCGGCCCCGCCGGACCCACCACAGCCACGCGCATGGACCGCTTTACGCGGCAGATGCTGGCCGAAACCGGCTTGCTGGGCATGGTGGGCAAGGCCGAGCGCGGGCCGGAGGCGATCGCGGCCATCCGCGAGTTCGGCGCGGTCTACCTGATGGCCGTGGGCGGCGCGGCGAATCTGGTGGCCTTTGGCGATCTGGGCATGGAAGCCATTTACGAGTTCGATGTCAAAGACATGCCCGTCACCGTAGGCGTCGATTCGAAAGGAACCAGCGTACACGAGACCGGCCCGGCCGAGTGGCAGCAGAGAATTGCGGGGATTCCGATCCTGCAGTGATCACTGGTCAGTGAAAAAGTGAACAAGTGATGAGGTGAAACCCAGGCGGCTTGATTCACTCATTCACTCTCTCACCTGTTCACTCATTCGCTCCCGCAATCGCTGCCCACGAAGCTTGATGCTGAATGGAGGTCCGCTATGTACGAAGTGATTCTGAGGCGATTTGAGCACCCCGACGAGGTGCGTACCTTCGAGAAAGGCAGGTTCGAAGTCATCCACATTGGTGGAATGACGATTGGCCGCGCCAGTTATGAGCCGGGATGGAAATGGTCAGTCCATGTCGGCCAGGCGCTTGGCAAGAAGAGCTGCGATGTGGAACACGTCGGGATGGTCGTTTCAGGATGCGCCACAGCCGCGATGGACGATGGCCGCATCTTTGAAATGAAGGCGGGAGACATTTTCTACATCGAGCCCGGCCACGATAGTTGGGTCGTCGGCGACGAGCCCTATGTTTCGCTCCATCTGCTGGGAGCCAGCAACTACGCCGCCAACAAGTAGAGTCAGTGCGCACGAAACCGGCCCGGTCGAGTGGCAGCAGCGGATTGCCGGGATTGCGATCTTCCAGTGATCGTTACTTTCGCCCGGCGGCAGCCGCCGAATACGTCGGATCGGCGCCCGTCCACGTAACGTCGGCAGTTGGGCCATAAGTCGAAGGCACAGCCCGGCCCAGCAGCCGTAATACGACCGTAAGCTGAGTGCGATGGTGTGCGGTATGCAGCACGCGCCGCCAGAATATCCAGATGCGCTGCCTTTGCACGTCAAAAAAAGGCACGGCCTCCATCCACCAGGGAGCTTCGCACTGCGCCAGGAATCCAAGCCGGGCGGATGCCAACTCCACCAAACGATTCACCGCATTTTCGACGTTCATTGTGGCGGGCAAAACTTTGTCGGGAGCCGGCTCGGGCGTGCCCAGAAACTCCGCGAAGAATCGCCGCTCGGAGAGAAGCTGATGCCGGAAAATCTCGGCCACGCTCGAGAACTTAGGGTGAATTTTGAAGTCGAGGTCGGTGTCCCGAAATTCCTTCCAAACACAGGCAACCTTGTTGGTTTCGCTTCCGTAGGTGTCGAGCAGGTGCTGAAATAAGGGGTTCTCCGCGCGGGGGATCGCGGAGTCCGGGATAGCAATCCACTTGTAGTGCATGGCGTCTCCTTTGCACGGCGAGGGAATGCGAGGTCCCCTGAGCAGAACCAGAATACGTGCCCAAGCTAAGAGTCCCAAGGTGGCTTTTTCTTAATGAAAAAGCCACTCAGCGGGCGTGCCATTGGGTACAGCTGTTCTGGTTCTGCTGTAGCCCCGCAGTGACTGAACCAGATTTTTCGAAATGCGCTCTACGTTTATCTCGTTCTCCGCCGCGGCGGCCGCTTGTCTGTCCCATGTTCCCTCGGTCCCTTGGTCCCTGCCTCTTTACTGTTTGCCGAAGCGGTAGACGATTCCGCCCGTAAACCCGAGGGTGTTCTGCAGGGTCGAGCCGAATCCCGTGGCAAAGTATTCGGGGGCCAGCCGGAGGCCGACATTCGGTGACAGATTGTATTCGCCCACAACGCTGGCGCTGATGGCGTAGGTGCTGCCCGTGGGATAAAGCAGCGTAGGGCCGTTCGGATTGGCCGGATTGACCGGAATGCTGCCCTCGCCATTGGTGTCGCCGGAGAAGTTGCCGTACGCCCAGCCACCCAGGACGCGCCCGGCGATGGAGTACTTGGGCTGCAGGTAGAAGCGATAGGTGGGGCCGAGCAGGACGTCGTACTCGCTGATTCTGGGCCGGTTGAAAGCGTCCTGAGTCAACCCATAGATTCCGGTGTAGGCTGTGCCGTCGTAGCCGCGGCCGTCGAGGGTGTAGCCCAGCCGCTCGCTTTTGAATCGGGTGAGGCCGGTCTCCCAGCCGTAGTACGTCGTTCGCTGCAGTGAAGGGCCGGGCTGAAAGCGCTGGTAGCCCATGTCCGCGAAAGATTCCCACTTGTGGTCGTAGGCATCGTGGATGGCCGTGGCGCGGCGCTGCTGGCGGCGCAATCGGATGCGCTGCTGCACGCTGATCTGTCCCTGCGTCTCTCCGGTGGTTTGTTGGGCTTGCCCGGGCTGGGAGCCTTGATCCGGGCTTTGTGCGTTGCGTTGGAGATGAGCTGCTGCTCGAGCTTTGGGCTATCGCGACAGGCATCGCTGGCAAACCGAGCGCCAGGAAAAGGGCAAAACGGCGAAAAGAGTGCATCGGGTTCGGATTTCCTCCACGGAACAACCGGGTTCATTCCTGGCGCATCGCGCATCGCGCCTTCTCTGAGGCGCGCTCATCCGCGTGTTGCGGAGATGGCCCAAAGAATGGATGCGGGCGGCTAGTAAAGGCCGGTTCGAATACGGAAGCACATCCGCCACGGCGGACTCGATGTGGTGCTCCCCTATTTGGTATTAAACCACCTGGGGGAGCCTTGAGTCAGGGGTCCGGGAGTAGGGACTGAGGGACCAAGGGACTAGTGACTGAAGGCTGGCTGCAACAGTTTTGGCTCAAAGCCTGCTTCTGACCCCAATGCTGTGAGGATTACATCACTCTGTTCCTGGCTTAGCGATGGAGTTTGCGACCTTCTTTTGTCGAGATCGCGGTACGAAGCAGTTCATCTCGATCGGTAGGGACTGCAGTTCTAGCCCGGTGATGTCGCGGACGGTCGCACGGAAGCGATGGAAGGATGATTGTGCCACTGCGATCTTTAGCGTGAAACGGTCTGCCTCGCCATGTTGCAATGTATGGGAGATCTGTACACGCCGTTGATAACGGGTGTTCTGGGTATCGAATGTGGTGTCGTACGCGAAACTGGGAGGTCTCGTCATACCCACCCGGTTCTGATTGGCGAGGTAGACAGGTGCGTGGAACCTTACTCGATGCTCGCCAGTCGCGTCTTCGGCAGTCGTAAAGCTAATTTCTCCAGACAAGGTTCCCACCTGGTCTTGAAACCTGCCGAAACACCTTCTATACCGCTCCTCCAGCTCAGACTCCGTGATCCGATCCTCTGACCCATCGGTTTTGGGGACGACGAACGTGTCTTTTTCCCATCTCCCGCTGTCCAATAGATTTAGATCGTCGATGTCCACCCCCTCGTCCTGAAACGCCTGGGTGACGTCCACCTCAGCATTGCCATTGAGTATTGGCAAAGTGATCGAGTGCTGAAACGGTGACTCGAAGTTTGTAGGGGCTTCGACTTTCCCGGGCAGCAAGTGGAAAGAGATGGTGAGACCAATAAGGTCACAGGAACCCTCGTTAACCAATAACAGATAGCCTGCGAATCGCTGTTGTGTATCTTTCTTAATCGTGAGCAACGGGGTTGGGTCGATATGGCTTTCTTCGATGTCGAGCACGACTTCGGTCAAAAAACGGCATTACTCCGGCGCAGGTGTGGATCAAAGTGAAGGAACACGTTGAACGCAATTATGTCTATTCGGTATTATAAAGAGAATGAAAGATAAAGGAGAAGTGAAAGAGCGTCGGCGGCAAGTACTATTTACAGGTTGATTCCGGAAAAGGGGGTGAAAGCAACAACTCATGCTAGCGGTACCGGTGAAATAGAGCGGCCAGCGGCTCCGCATCCGAAGTAAGGTCAGAGAAACCGCTCGCCCTATGCAGTGCGGTAATGGTGAAACTGGCAACACGATTAGGTCTCCCGGCGGGCGTAGGCGCTCCCTTGGCCTTGAGGGTTCGAGCCCCTCTTTACCGCACCATACTCCTTCCACAGTTTACCTCTGCCGGCCAATTTGTCAAGGAAGGAAACCGCCAAGACTGGACCGAAGCCAGACTCCCTCGAAGATCCGAGGGCAAGTGGCAAGATGCCGTAAAGAAGTCCCTGTCTAAGAAGAAACCTACTGAGGGCTGGCCTAAGGAGGGATAATGTAGGCAGCATGAAAATCTCTCCAGCCCTATTCGCACTTCTGCTCATCTTTCAGCAGTCTTCGGGATGGGATAGGACCTACCCGCCGCCGCAGGCACCCCCAAAACTTGCTCCTTATCAAAAGGTGACATTCCAATACAGCGCGGGGAGGTCATAGGCGTCCCATGGTCGGGAGCTTTCGCCTTAGACACCAAAACAGGCAAGCTTTGCTTCACGTATGAGGCAGACTTTGGAAAGGGAATTTGGAACACCCTGCCGCTATGTTCTGAGCTTGCTCAAGCAATTTCAGATTCATCCTTGTGTAAAGTACGTATTCCCGAATGAATTTGCCACAATGA
>CAWCXX010000074.1:0-31652 GCA_963799445.1 uncultured Acidobacteriaceae bacterium
CGGCCCACTGGGCATAGGCATCATGAACGACAAAATGGGTCCGGTCTATGGGGCGGACGCCATTCGCTATTCAATGCTCTGGTTCGGCACGCTTGTCGGAATCGGCGGGGGAGTATTCATGTGGATGGCCGCTCGCTACTTAGAGAGAGATACGGAGCGGGCGCTTCAAGGGTAGAGGAGGCAAACCTTTACGGGCAGCCGACGCCGGGACTGCCACCTGAGCGTATTGGGTACAGCCGGACTGGTGCAATTTTAGGGCTCTGCGAAGACGTCCCACTTCTATGTCACGCATCTTTCCAGAAACCCGAGAGCTGCGACGGGCCCGAGAGGTGCTATCATCGCGTCGTGAATTCTCCAACCAACTCGCTTGAGCGCGGGCTCATGATGCTTGAGCTCGCGGCCCGGCGATCCGGAGGACTCACCAACGCTGAGATCGGCCGCTACTTCAATGTTGCTACCAGCACGTGCTCCTACATCCTGGGCCGGCTGGAGTCCCATGGCTATCTCAAACGGGACAGAGACACGGGACGCTACGAGATTGGAATCAAGATTGCCGGTCTGGCGCATAGCGTGCAACAAGACAATGCTCTCCGGCCCATTCTGCTGCCGGCTCTGCACAGCTTGGTGGAGGATACCCGGCTTACTGCAGCGGTGGGCGTGCTCCGCCACGGGCGGGTGCTATTGGTTGGCCACGTCGACAGTCCCGAACACTTAAGGGTCCATCTCAGCACCGGTTCCGAGGTGGAGTTCGATATCAGCGCACTGGGCAAGGTGTTGGTGGCGTGGCTTCCGGCCAAAGAATTGTCACAACTGATTAAGCAGTTCGGATTGTCAAAGGCCAACCCCCGCAATAATTCCCGCGGCGTCAACTCCCCCTCCAAGTTTATCCAGGAAATGGAGCTGGTTCGGAAGCAAGGATATGCGATGAACAAACGCATATCCGAGGTGCTATCCATGGCTGTCCCTATCCTCGACGCCGGCGGGGTAGTTTGCGCCGCCGTGGTTGTAACCGGAGCGACAAGTCAGGTGGTGTGGAAGCGTCCGCGCGGCCTTGTCGATCGGCTTAAGGAGGCCGCCGGGCAAATCTCAAGCAGGGCTACGTCTCTCAACTGGTTGCACCTGAGTTCATAGACGAGTTTATCCGCCAGGACAAGATCCTAGACATTCCAGACGATTTCATAATCTCCCCCCGCTCGGGCGCCACAACGGCCAGCGGGCATGCCGGCATCCTTGGCTGTGATTTTGGTGTCGGCGCTGCAGGGTGCTCACTCATCCTGGCGCGCAAGCCTGCGGCAGCCGCCACGCTCGTCGGAGCTTCCGAAGCGATCGGCATCCGTATATTCCCTTCGAATCGTTGGGCACAGAAGATCAAGCCAAGCCTTCGACCCTCGGTTCTTGGTCAATCCGCACGGAGTGGACCTCCACTCGACTTCCTGACTGTAACTCCCCGCAACCTGTGCTCAATATATTGATGGCTTTGTTGACAGGCGCCAAGTGGCAGCCTAACCTCCATCGCAGCTACTCCCTATACGCGTCTCTGCCGATTCACTCCGGACAGCGCCCGGGTGCGGGAAGGATCAGGTGCGGAAAGCATCGAGGGTGCAGCAGGAGAACGAATTTTCAATTGAATGATCCGGTATTCATGAATAATCCGGTATTCACTAATTCGGGAACCATTCAGTGATGCTCGTGCTGGTCGTCAAAGCGGGTTCTGTGGGATTTAGGAGGAGCGTATGAGAAAGCGAATATTTGTCTCGAGTGCGGGATTTGTGACGCTCGTGCTGGTCGTCATGGCGGGTTCGCTGATGGCGCAAGTAGGCACAGGCAGTATCATGGGCACGGTTACGGACAGCACCGGCGCGGTGCTGGTGGGTGCGCCGGTCATGATTACGAACGCCCAGACCGGTGTCGCGCGCCAAGTGGTCAGCAACGGCGCCGGACTCTATGTGGCCCCCAACCTCAACGTGGGCGTATACAACATCGAGGTCAAGGCCAAAGGCTTTACGGGGCAGAAGCGGCTAGGAGTTGAACTCCCGGTCGGTCGCCAGATGGAGGTGGACTTCTCACTGGCTCCTGGCCAGCAAAACGAGACGATCACTGTGCAGGGCGTAGCGTCGCAGGTTGAGACCACTACCTCCGAGGTGTCGGCACAGATGGGCCAATCGCAACTGCGCGAACTGCCCCTCAACGGCCGCGACTTCGAGCAACTGATTCTTCTGGCTCCCGGCGTGCAGCAGGTCACCTCCGGCGAGCAGGATTCCTTTTACGGACGCGCCCAGGCATATTCGATCGCAGGTTCCCGTCCTGAAGGGCAGGAGCTTTTGCTCGACGGCGCCGAGATCCAGACCTTTTGGGGACACGGCGCCGGTAACAGCATCATTGGCACGTCGCTTGGCGTCAACGCCATCGGCGAATTCCAAGTGCTCACCAACACTTATAGCGCCCGATTCGGCGGCAGTGGCAGCGTGATGAATCAGACTACGCGTTCGGGCACCAATCAGATTCACGGCTCGGCCTTTGAGTTTATCCGCAACAGTGCGGTCGACGCCAAGAACTACTTCGATTCCGCATCGCAGTCCATCCCGGCATTCCGGAGAAACCAGTTTGGCGGCACGCTGGGGGGGCCCGTTAAGAAGGACAAGGCTTTCTTCTTCGCCAATTACGAAGGTCTCCGCCAGATGCTCGGGGAGACCCAGGTGGTCGACATTCCCGACGTCCAGGCTCGACAGGGCATAGTTGGCGGGGTCAACTACGGCCCCCTCAATTCGGGAATTGCGGCTGCGCTTGCCCTGTATCCAGCCCCTTCCCCAGCAGCGAAAGAGATCGGCGGCGGCGTGGACCAGGATTTGATCGTCGGCAACGAACCGGCGCGCGAGGACTACCTCAACACCCGCTGGGATTACACCCTGAGTTCGAAGGACAGTTTGTTTGCTCGCTACGTGTACGACAATGGGAAAATGACAAATCCCTTCGGGGACGATGGCGCCGCCGGCACAATGCTGGGTCTCTATCCTCAACCGTCCGTCGGCATCAATCAGTATCTGACCATTGGCGAACGGCGTCTGGCCAGCTCCACCTTGGTCAACGATGCCCACGTCAGCTTTGTGCGCACGAATGAGTCCGCTCACACGACGGCCTACAATTCCGCCTTAGACTTTTTCCCCGGCGAGAACCGGCAAAACGGTTACCTTACTATTCCCGGGGTGAGCACTCTCGGGCCGTCCGCCTACACGCCCGATTTTGAGATTCAGAATACCTACTCTGCCGGCGACGACGTCGTTTGGACCCGGGGCAGGCATTCCATTTCCTTCGGCATGGAAGTGGAACGCCAGCAGAGCCAGGTCATGAACAGCGTTTTTACCAATGGGAACTGGTCCTTCACCGGCCTGGCAGGTTTCCTCGAGGACTCACCCACCAGCTTCATAGGGGCTCTACCCAACCATGACGATTCTTATCGCGGCTTCCGCGAAACACATTTGTTTCCTTACTTCCAGGACGACTGGAGGGTGCGGCCTACTCTGACGCTGAATCTCGGGCTGCGCTACGACTTCGTCACCAACCCGAATGCCGTGCAACCGCTGTGTGCATATGCGGATCCTTCCGATCCCACCGAGACAGCTTGCGTTCCCGTCAGCAATGTATTTGCCACCAACCCAACGGTCAAGGCCCTGGATCCGCGCGTGGGCTTCGCCTGGGACGTGTTTAAGGACCATAAGACCTCTGTGCGCGGGGGCGTCGGACTCTTCCACAACCCGATTGGAGTCCGCACCTACAACGCTTCCTATGGGTTTACCAGTCCCTATACGATTGGCGTGCAGCCCTGCGATCTTGAGGTTGAACCTGGAGTTTATCTTGCTTGTGAATACCCGACGCCGTTTGAGGCGGAGGTTGAGACGCCGATTGGCCCGGTAGGCAGCACACCGTTAAGCGTCGCCATACCATTGATCGCGGAAGGAGTGTCTTACCATGCGGACGCGACTCCCTTTGTCATGCAGTACAACCTCACCGTTCAGCGGCAAATCACCTCAGGCACAGTGCTCAGTCTCGGATATGTTGGTTCCCGCGGTTACAATCTGCTGGTACAGAACGATTTGAATCCGCCCATTCCCAACATCGTCAATGGAGTGGCTAATTACGCCGGCCTTAATAGCGAAGGCGTTACGGCCCCCGGCACAGAATCGATCGGCACCTCGACTGCGCGCGCAAACTCCACTTTCTTCCTTGGCATGCCCTACTCCCAGCCGGTTGGCCCGTCGTGGTATAACTCGCTACAGCTCTACGTGACGCGCAATGTCGGCAAGACGCTGCAGTTCCAGGCGAACTACACCTACTCCAAGTGCATCGACGAAGGCTCGGAAGATGTCGGCATGTCGAGTTCCAACAGCGCCCAGACGCAGTATAACCCTTACAATCTAGCGATGGACAAAGGGGACTGTAATTTCGATGCGCGCAATGCCTTTGTAGGCAACGCGGTCTACGCCCTTCCATTCAAGCAGAATACTCGGATAGGGGGCTGGCAATACGGCATTATTGCCCGCGCCCACAGTGGGAACCCGTTCACCGTGTTCGATGGCTTCGACCGGGCGGACCTGGGCGACAACGGCGGCATCGGTAACAGTCCGGGCGGCGGCGAGCGCCCGAACCTGGTTCCCGGCGCGAGTAACAACCCTAAATTGGGCAGTGCAAACGGATGGTACAATCCCGCCTCCTTTGTTCTTCAGTCCCCGGGCACGATCGGCAATCTGGGACGTAATAGTCTGGTCGCTCCGGGCTTCATGGATTTCGATATGTCGGTCGACAAGGAGACCCGGCTTACCGAACGTCTGGGGATGCAGATCCGGTTCGAAGTGTTTAATACTTTCAACCGTCCAGAATTTGGGCTTCCCGATCAGACACTCTACTTAGGTCCGACGGCCACTTCAGGTGGTGCGGTCTGTGCCAACGATATCAATTGCGTGGGTGTGGGCGTTCCGAACTCGGACGCCGGCGTAATTCACAGTACGGTTTTCGCTTCACGCCAGATGCAGCTTGGAGCGAAGTTCACGTTCTAAGCCGATGTTCCACGCTTAGAACTCTGTTGAGCGCCACGTAATGGGAGCGAGGGGAAGAGTCAGGACGGAGACTCTTCCCCTTCGCTCGTATCGCCCGTTATTAAAGAGGACTGGAACCATGAGAGGACTTCTTGCGGTGATGCCAGCAGTATTCATGCTTGCGAGCCCGTTGAGCGCGCAGATCACATCTTCAAAGCCCGTCCCAATCCATGTCGAGACCGGGTTGGTGCAAGGGATAGCGGAACCGGGACTGACTGTCTATCGCGGGATTCCATTCGCAGCGCCTCCCATCGGCGAGGGCCGGTGGCGCCCGCCCGCTCCAGTTGCCAACTGGAAGGGAGTGCGTGAGGCGTACGAGTTTGCGCCCGGATGCATGCAAGAAACGCTATGGGCCTCGGTGATCGGCAAGCCAGACTTGCCGTTCAGTGAGGATTGCCTCTATCTCAACGTCTGGTCGCCCGCCCGGTCGCCCAAAGAGCGTCTGCCAGTGATGGTATGGATCTATGGAGGTGGTTTCGTCTCCGGTTTCACATCCTTACCCCTCTACAGCGGTGAAAACCTGGCCAGGAAAGGTGTGGTGGTGGTCAGCATCGCCTACCGGTTAGGTCCGTTCGGATTTTTGGCCCATCCGGAGCTCAGCTCTGAATCGGGTGGCCACGGTTCCGGCAACTACGGTCTGCTGGATCAGATTGCGGGCTTGGGTTGGGTCAAGCGCAATATCGGGGCATTCGGTGGAGACCCGAGTCGGGTGACCATATTCGGCGAATCGGCCGGCGGCATCTCGGTCAGCATGCTGGCCGCTTCACCGCTGGCAAAGGGATTGTTCCAAGGCGTGATCTCCGAAAGTGGCGGCTCGTTCGCCCCGGCCAAGTCCGACGATGAGGGCGGAGAAAACGTACTGCAGTTGTCAGCGGCAGAAAGCAGAGGGGTAGCGTTCCTGAACGGCCTGGGAGCTCGGACGATCGTAGAAGCTCGAAAACTGCCGGCAGAGAGGCTGAGCGCGGCCGGCGGAGGTGCACTCGATAGATTCTGGCCGGTGATGGACGGCTACGCGATCGTCGGCGATCAGTACAAACTCTATGAGGCTGGCAAGTACAACGACACCCCTGCTCTGATCGGAACAAACTCCGACGAGGGCGCTCTTTTTGTGCATAGCACGACTGCTGAGGCATACACCGCCTTCGTCAAGAAAAGGTTCGGCCTTTTTGCTGACCGAATTTTAGCGGCCTACCCGGCGGATTCGGAGGGACAAGCACTGCAGTCGCAACGCGACGTGTGGCGGGAAACCGCCTTTGCGTGGGCTACTCGGTCCTGGGCGCGCCTTCAATCCCAGACTGGGAAGGGCCAGGTGTTCGTCTACTATTTCAATCACCGGCCACCCTACCCAAACACCCCGGAGTATCAGACTGAGGGAGCGTCGCACGGCGATGAGATCCAGTATGTGTTTGGCCATCCCGAACCCAGAGCATTGCCCTGGACTCCCGATGACAAAGCGTTGTCAGATGCGATCTCTTCCTATTGGGTGAACTTTGCCAAGACAGGCGATCCGAACGGCTCCGGCCTGCCACAGTGGCCGGCATTCAGCGGGAAACACCCGCTCGCGATGCACTTCAGCGATAAGCCTCAGGTGGACGCCTATCCCAACCTGGAGAAGCTGGAATTGTGGGAGAAGTACTTCGCATGGAGGCGCGGCGAAACGACGCAGCCCGCGCCCAGTGGCGACGGGCAGTAACTCGCGCTTTGCATATTGATCGCCGGCGTGTCTCCTGTGCAATAGTGCTTGCCACGCAGTGCAGGACTCGAGTCGCCGCGAAAGGCCAGCCAAAGAAGACCGTCTACAACGGTCTTGTGCTCGTACCAGCTTTGATCCTGAATCTGCTCCGCCAACGCCCAACGTCCATGCGATTGCCCTGCAACTACAGGATTCACCTGATATCGAATTGCGGACCTGATGGTAATATGCTGATGACAAAGTGGTACATATTTCCTCGGCGAGTTCATGGGGAAACAGCCCGGCTATCCCAGGAGCCAGGCTTGACGGTTGCCCAACGAGCACTTCCGTGTCGGCGGTGATCCTACCGGAACCGTCGAGAACGTTCATTTTGGGGACTCAAAAATTTCTCAATGCGTGATTTGGCGATAATGCGACAATCGAGACTCAACAAAGCAGATAACCGTCTTGAGCCGGCTCACTCATGCTGCCGGCGCTGGTAATCTGTCTGTTGATGGGGTCTGGGGTTCTTTTAGTTTCGCTGGCTTCGGATGGGTAGCAGAAGCGCAAGGGGAACAATCGGGACGAGGGATCACGCGATGAAACTTGGCGTCAGTGCATTCGCTTGGACCGCTAAATTCCATCGCGAACATCTCGCTCTGCTGCCAAAGATCAAGGAAGCTGGGCTCGATGGTCTAGAGATTCCAATGTTTGATCCGACGCAACTAGGCGTCCAGGAAATCCGGCAGACATTCGAAGCAAACGCGGTGGAATGCACCGTCTGTGCCATTCTTCCTGACGCAGTCAATCCCATCAGTCCGGATGCTGCGGTGCGGAAGAAATCTCTTGAGCATCTGATTGCCTGTGTGGGGACATCGGCGGCTCTCGGAGCTAGAGTCTTGGGTGGTCCCCTATATGCGCCAATCGGATATCTGCCAGGGCATAGGCCAAATAAGGACGAGTGGCATTGGGCCGTTGAAATATTTCAGAAGCTGGGTGAAATTCTGGACGTTCACAAGATGACGCTTTCAATTGAACCCGTGAATCGCTCCGAGACATTCTTTCTGAGAACTGCGAAAGAGGCGGATTCATTCTGTGAAGCCGTTGGTCATCCGAGGATAGGCGTCACCATCGACACTTTCCACGCCAACATTGAAGAGAGAAATATTGTTAACTCTATTCATTCGCTCGGCAGCCGACTCAAGCATATGCATTTGAGCGAGAATGACCGTGGACCTCTTGGGCAAGGCCATGTCGATTTTCCGGGGATAGTTTTGGCACTGAAACAAATTAAGTACGAAGGCTACTTGATGATTGAAGGTTTCGGCTATTCACCAGATGAGAAGTCCGCGCCGGGGTTTCTGTGGGCCGAAACTCACGTCTCGCCCGAGGATGTTGCATTTAAGGGAGCAGAGTACTTGCGCGGTCTCCTGAATCAAGAGATGGACTGAAAGACACAGGCGCTCAAATATCCCCATGTGTTTCCGACACACTGACCCTCTTCAGACATGAAAATGATCGAGGCTGAAGGTAGAGCCTCTCATCGGCCAGAGTTTTAAGGATTCCAGACGCGGCGGCTGAGGGGCGGGGAAGTCAGGCATGCCGGCTGGAGGTTTCCCTCCAGGAAATTTCGGCAAAGTCGCCACCTGACCAAAAACGGCGATCCCTGTGTCGGGCGCTGGCGCGTCGACCCATTTATATACAGCGGCTAAGCCATCGTTGGCAAATACTTCGATGCACCGCTTGTCCAGGAACACGCGCAACTTGTATTTTTCGGCCGGACCGACATAAGCGCGGACGTTTCCGACATTCAGGTAAGTACCCTGAAAGCCAGCCTGTATTGAGACCACCACGCCGGGCTTACCGCCGGCGGACCGTCTAAGTTCGAGACCGAATGTGCCACTGCCGGCGAAAACCGCTTCGATTTCGGCGCAGTCGGTTGCAGCGCCGTCGATTACGAAGGGCTTCTCAAGAGCCTGACCGGGAAACTCGAGAACAGATCCGCGCAGCGTCTCGAATTCCGGAATCGGGCGCTCCAGAAGATATCCGTCGGGTCCAATGGAGAGAATTCTCGGCATCGTAATGACGCCGCTCCATGCTTTCTCATTGGGCGTTACGGGTAGTTCTGGCGACAATGCGGCTGTCCGCCCCCAGAGCCAAAGGATCGTTCGGCCTTTGCTGTCGATGGAAATATTGCTCGCGTAGGCGTCGCCCGGATCGACAATGCCGTGCGCGGTAGGCAAGAACTTCATTGCGGCTATGTCGAGATCGCCGATCCAGTACTCGCAGGCTCGGTTTGGAGACACAATCATCACCCATTTACCGTCAAGCGGAAACAGGTTAGGACACTCGAAATTGCGGGTTTCACGATCCATGCTCTGGAAGATTGGGCCTAAATGTTTCCATTGAGTCAGATCCCCGCTCTCTGAACGGTACAACTGCACCTGGGCACGCCCATTGGCGCCAGCACCGCCGCATACCATATATGTAGAGTTGTCATGCCGAAGCATGAAGGGATCTCGCCACTGCGATATCGGTCCTCCGATGTGAGCCGCTTGCGAAAGAACCGGATTCTTTGAGTACTTCTCCCAGAGGAACAGTTCTTCGTCTTTTGGGAGAACCAACCATTGTTCCGGCTGACGATTACCGATGCTCGTGTATATAAGCCGCGGACGGCCATCCGCGGTAAAGGCGGCTCCGCCTGAAAAAATCGCGGTTTCGCCCAGCTCCGCCGAGGGCCAAATGGCGATAGGAAAGTGTTCCCAGTTCACCAAATCTCGACTTCTGGCGTGACCCCAGTGCTGATGTGCGAGTTGCGCCCCGAATGGGTTGAACTGATAGAAGAGATGGTGCCAGCCCTGAAAATAAAACGGCCCGTTAGGGTCGTTTGTCCAATTGGCGGGCGGTCTGAAATGGTAGACCGGGCGGTCCGGGTCTGATTCCGCGCCAGGGATGGCATTCTGAACAGCTTGCATGGCTTTTACAAACGCAGGATCGGTTGGCAATTGAGGATCCTCCCTGATAGCTGAGTTGAGTGCGTCGCTTTGCGAGCTGGGCTCGAAGATTCGGCCGGACTTTGTCGCCACAACGCACAGGGACGCATGAAGGAAACTTCGTCTGTGCACAATTTTTTCTCCAAGACCAGTTGACTCGACCGTTGCCGGAGGGAAATTGGCTCGGCCGATCGACCTTGAATCACTCGACAACGGGTAACAGCATTTCAGAATTCACCTTGTACGCAAAGCGAATCATCGTCACTCTTGTTCGCGACAACGCTGTTCTTTCCAAGATCGCAGCCTGGCGTCCCCTTGATGTTCCAGCGTGCCGTGAGCCGGCTCTTGCAGGGATGTTCTTTTAGCCAGTCGATTGTTGTACTGCATTTCCATCGTTGTCAATGAATTTGTCATACATGTTGTATAGACATTTCAGAGGGTCGCGCGCGCCCGATGAGCCTCTTCAAAGGCCAATTCGGCGGCCGTATCGACCATTGCCGGCACCTACGATGAGTGCTGGCTGACAGTGTAGTACCGGGCATCCTCGATACTTCCACCCGAATGTGGTGTCCGCCGAGCCGGTGCGAACCCAATCGAATTGCCATGTCCTCCACCGCCGATAGATTGTTCTCTCAGGTTGTATAGGGTAATATGACGGTATTAGCGCCACCCTGGGCGAAAGTTGTTTGCACAAAAATGGGTGCCCTGACAACGAGAAAGTTGGTCCGCGATGCCGAATCACAAGTACAGAGAGATTTTCGAGAAGCTACAGCAAGATATTGCATCGGGGCGGTACCAACCCGGCCAGCGGTTGCCAAGCGAAGCTGAACTCGTCAGACGGTATGGCGCTTCGCGGATGACGGTGTTCAGGGCCATGCACGAATTGCAATCCAAGGGACTGGTGGTGCGCCGGGTCGGTTCGGGTACTTTCGTTTCTCAGAGTACAAGCTCGGGAAGTTACGTATTTGGACTATTGATTCCAGAGTTGGGCCAAACGGAAATATTTGAGGCGATCTGTCAGGGAATGATGGAAGCGCCTCAGGCCGTTCACCATTCTCTTCTTTGGGGAAACGCTTCAGCCAAGGAGAGCGAAAGTGAAGAAGTCGGGGAGCAGTTGTGCCGGCATTTCATCTCGAAAAAAGTGTCCGGTGTTTTCTTTGCGCCGGTCGAATTCTCGCCTGGCAGGACCAGGGCGAATCACCGGATTGCGGCCGCACTTGACGCGGCGCGCATTCCGATAGTCCTCCTGGACAGGTGCCTTGAGCGATATCCGCGGCGCAGCAATTACGACTTAGTTGGAATTGACAATCGGAGCACGGCGTATCTGGCTACCGAACACCTGATCAAGGCGGGAGCTAAACGGATTGCGTTTTTCGCCCGGCCGGATTCGGCGCCAACGGTGGATGCGCGGATCGCGGGTTACCGCGAGGCCCTTCAATCGCTCTCCAAGACGCCCGAACGAGATCGGGTCAATCTGGGTGACGCGTCCGACCAGAATTTCGTAAAGGCGCTGTTGAAGAAAGATCACCCGGACGCCTTCCTCTGCGCAAATGACCATACTGCCGGGAATCTGATGCACACCTTGCTTGCCATCGGCCAACGAATCCCGGAAGATGTTCGAATCATAGGGATCGACGATGTGAAATATGCGCGTCTTTTACCTGTTCCCCTCACGACTCTGCGCCAACCTTGCAAAGACATTGGAAGGATCGCACTCTCGGTTATGCTAGACCGGATTTCCAATCCCGATCTGCCGCCTCGTGACGTGCTTCTGAGATGCAAACTCGTAGTGCGTGAATCGTGTGGTTCGCGGACGAATGAACCGGGTTTAAGCTGAAATTCTTCCAAATGGAATGACTGAAACACTTTGTGCGAGTTCCCGTTGTCGGCGTGCGAGGCTCGCGATGTGCGCTCCACGCTGGAAGGGTATTTCGGGAAACGCCGTAAAGAGGTCAGGATAGGCTTAACGCCTGAAAATATTGCAGATCGGAGCGCGGGAATGGCCACCACTGTTCGGCGAAAGAGGTATATGTATAGGGAGCTTTTCTCGAATTGCCTATAATTATCCTTGACATCTTCCGAGGGAGAAGCCTAGAAAATTACCTCAGAAGCGTCTGACGAGATTTGGGGTTCCCCAAATAATTCCGAGATTCTCATCGTCGACAAAAACGAAAGCGTTGAAATTTAGGAGGATTACGGAGATGCTCAAGACACTGTCCGCTGTAGTGGCACATGTCTCTGGCTGCGACTTTGCAAACGAGCCCAGTTCTTTCAGTCGCACCCGTGGAAGCTCACTTCATTTCGAAGTGCAAGCTGTGGGGCAGCGTCTTCGGCGACCGCTGCTGTTCACCTGGGTTCTGGTGTGTATTGGCGCCTGGTTCCTTGTCACGGCGAGTGCTGTGTACGGCCAGATTGACCGTGGCAACATTGAGGGGATAGTGACCGACCAGTCGGGGGCGGTGGTCCCAGATGCAAAGGTCCAGGTGATTAATAACCAAACGAATAGCGCGCTCGATCTGAAATCCAACGGTGCAGGGCCTCTATACGGCGCCCAATCTGCCAACCGGAATGTACCGCGTGGTGGTGACAAAGGAAGGCTTCAGCACCGTCACGCGGGAGCAGGTCGATATTCAGCCTTCCATAACAGTTCGTGTGGACTTTTCCCTCGCGCCTGGCCAGGTCACGCAGTCGGTGACGGTTACCGGCGAAGCGCCGCTGCTGGACGTGGGAACCACCAACAATTCGACGGGCATGCAGGATAACCTGATCGAGAGTATTCCGCTGATCGTTGCCGGCACGCAACGGTCAATCACCGACTATTTGGGGACTTTGCCCGGATACACGGGGGGCACGGGATTCACGCCAACGGCGAATGGCCAACTCGCAGGCGATACCGAAACATACATCGATGGCGGCCCCGCAAGCGAATGGGGCATCGCACGCGGCGGCATTGAAGAGGTTTCCCCTCAGGTTGAGCAAGTGGGAGAAATCAGCGTCGTAGCGAATGCGTTCAACGCCGAGTACGGCGGGTTTGGCAGCTGGTTCACGAACGTGATTCTCAAATCCGGAACCAATGAGCTGCACGGGAGCTTCTACGACCATCTTGGCAACTCGGCATTCGACGCGAAGGCGTTTTTCGCAACGGCAGTGACTCCCTACCGGCAAAACGAGGGAGGGTTCACGATCGGCGGGCCGGTGGTATTGCCCAGGATCTACAATGGCCGGAACAAGACGTTTTTCTTTGCCAGCCTCGGCCTGTTTTATTCGCGCCAGGGCGCGGCCGGCGGGCTTCTGACGGTACCTACGCCTGCGGAATGCAACGCGAGCGGCAATGGGGCAGATTTCAGCCAGCTTTCCACCCTGTATGGCGTCAATATTTACGATCCGGCAACTACGTCTGGCGGTGTCAGTCAACAATTTGAATATAATGGCAAACTCAATGTAATCCCGCCGGGCCGCATCACTCAGGCGGGAAAGGCCATTTGCTCGTATATCCCTGCGCCGACCGGTCCCAATGCAAGCACGCCGCTCAACAACTTCATTAATCTCGGGGCCCCTACCTGGCCGTATTTCAATACCTACACGCCGTTGATCAAAATCGATCACAGTATCTCAGACAAGGAGAAGCTCTCGGCCTCCTATACCAGTGAGATCCGGCACCGGCTTCTCTCGGGCAATACGGTCGCGTTCTACCCGGCGCCGGCATGGGGTGAACAACAGAAGGAGCCGCTTGACGATTATTTCGATCAAATTGCCAACAGTTGGAAGGTCCGCATCAGCCTCGATTCTGTGATCAGGCCATCGCTGCTCAATCACGTGACGCTTTCCTTCGACCGGTACATCAATCTGGGCCCGAACGGCACAGATGGGCAGAACTGGGATTCGCAGCTGGGGATTACGGGAATGCCTGACGACAACGGCGCGTTTCCGGCGATCACATTCAGTGGCGGCACCGCACCGCCAACCAATTACGGGCGCGCTTACGAGGAAGACTGGCATGAGATGAACTACACGGCGGATGAGAATCTAACCTGGACCCGCGGCAAAAACTTTTTCAAGTTCGGGTTTGAAATCGGCCAGCACCAGGAAAACCGGTTCATAAAGCCGGGCCTCTCCGGTGCGTTCACGTTCAGCAATATGATGACATCCCAGAGTTCCGCCGACGACACGGATGGGAGCGCGTTTGCGAGCTTGCTGCTGGGTGCTGTAGACGTGGCCAGCACCTATATTCCCGCCGATATCGGCTTGCGGTTCGATCACTACGGATTTTTCGGTCAAGACGACTGGCATCTGACCCCGAAACTGACCGTTTCATATGGGCTGCGTTGGGACTACGATCCGCCGGAAGGTGCTCAGTTCAATAAAATGTCCAGCTTTGAAGCCGGCTTGACGAATCCGGGGGCCGGCAATCTGCCTGGCGCGCTGGCCTTCGCCGGCAGTGGACCCGGAGAATACGGAAAGCCGTTCCAGGATACCTGGCGCAAAGGCTTCGCGCCGAGACTTGGTATTGCTTACCAGCTCAACAAGAAGACGATGATCCGCGCATCCAGCGGTATCTACTACTCAGAAATTGCGAATCAGGTTCCGTTCCTGGATACAGGAGCTGCCGGATACAGTGCAGCCCCGCAATTCGAGTCCCCGGACTCGTTCACGCCGCTTTATTACTGGAACGCGGCGGGCAGCGCAGGGAGCTTCCCGAATACCTACGAAAAGCCGCCGTCGCTCGATCCATCGTTCCTCAATGGACAGAGCATAAGCTATATTCCCCGCAACGGCGACCGCATGCCGCAAACCCTCAACTGGGTTCTCGATATCGAGCGGGAGGTTATTCCCAATCTCTCCCTGGATGTCATGTATATCGGCAGCCACTCAACGCATTTGGCTCTGTCGGGTTCGCCTGCGTTCATCAACTATCTGCCTGCCAGCGATTTGAGCATGGGATTCGGGCTTCTGGCGCCGTGCGAATTTGTGCCAGGATGCACGGTGCCATTTAACGGATTCAACAATCAGCTCGGCCTGAATACCGTTTACCAGGCTTTGAAGCCCTACCCGCAATACAATTTAGTCGGCGTAGACGCGGTGCTGCTGCCGGAAGGCGCGGCGCGTTACAACTCGCTCCAGATCAAGGCGACAAAACGTACGTCCTATGGCCTGAGTGGCCTGGCATTCTTCACCTGGATGAAGAACATGACGGACACGGGCAGCACACCGGGCGACAACACGTATGCAACATTCGTCGGTTCACGGTTGCAATACCCGGGACAAAATCCTATCACGTACGACCCCTCAACCCCGGCTACCATTTTTGGCGTGAGTTGGACCTATCAGTTGCCCTTCGGCAAAGGAAGGACATTCGCAAACAAAATCAATACGCCAACCGACCTGTTTATCGGCGGTTGGACTCTAAGCGGTAACTTGCGTTATACCGACGGCACGGCGCTGCAGATCGACGCCCTCAGTCCTTTTATAGAGGACTTTGGATATCAAAATGTCTACGGCCCTCCGGAGGTGTTTGCCAATTATGTCGGTGGGAACCCGCATGGCCACTGGTCCGGGAAATACAACCCTTACACGGACAATTGCCCGGGCGTGCTGAATGGGACGAACTCTGCGGCGGGGTGCTACTTTAATCCCGCGGCCTTTACCAGTCCGGGATTCTTTGCGTTCGGCAATACAGCGTCGGCTTTGCCCTGGCTGCGGGGATTTACGCAGGGATCGGAATCGCTCGAGTTCGGAAAGACGATTCCGATTCATGAGCGGTTGAACTTCGATCTAAGTGGAGACTTTGTCAATCCCTTCAACATTGTACGTTGGGCCAATCCAGGAACTTTTGCCGTGGGAATTCCTGGGTTCGGCCAAGTTACAAACACGCAGGGCAGTCCGCGTCAAATCCAGATCAACATGAAGGTCAGATTCTAGAGGTTCGATAACCGACCTACCTATCTTTGAAGTGGCTGATGCGGGCTTGTAAGCCCGCATCAGCGTCTCCTAGAAAACCTGGAGCACACCATGAAACTGCAACGCCGAATCACTCTTTGCTTGCTTGCGGCTGCCTGCGTTCTCTTTGCGGCAAAGTCTACCCACATCCTTTGGGCCACCGCTCCCGAAGATATTAGCCCGGACGGCACGGTTCTGATAAGAGAACTTTCCGTTCCCTTGTCCAGTTATCTGAGCCCAGAAGCGCGTTCGTACATGATTCACCTCCTGCGGGATCATCCCTTTTCCGGAGGCCCCAGCGCAGCCGAAGACATTAAAGGATATCGCGCTCGGCAAGACGAGATCATGAACGGGTTCCTGGGGCCGATCCGCGAACGCTACCCGGTCAATGTCGAGGAGAAGACAATCGCTGGGATCTACACTCAGGTCGTTACACCGAAGGACGGTGTGTCAACGAAAAATCGTAATCGAGTTCTTTTAAATGTGCACGGTGGCGGCTTCGTTTCAGGCGCGCGTACTGCGTCGCTTGTCGAGTCCATCCCTGTCGCATCGATCGAAAAGATAAAGGTGATTACGATTGATTACCGTGAGGGCCCGGAATACAAATTTCCTGCGGCAAGTGAGGACGTTGCGGCGGTGTACAAGGAGGTGCTCAAGGAGTATCAGCCGCAGCACATTGGCCTTTACGGATGCTCGGCGGGAGGAATGTTGACGGGAATGTCAATCGCTTGGTTCCAAGCGCATAACCTTCCGAACCCTGCCGCGATTGGAATTCTTTGCGCGTCGATCGGGAATATGTTTGGCGGCGATACCAGCGCTCTCGTCGGTCCACTGAATGGAATGACCATGCCGGCTCCGTCGAGCGCACTATCCAGTGGCCCTCCACGCGGCGGCATGACATACTTAAGCGAGGCGGATCCCAAGGATCCGTTAGTGTATCCCATCAATTCTCCAGAGATGCTCGCGAAGTTTCCGCCAACCTTATTGGTAACGAGCACTCGCGCAATGGAGTTTGCATCTGCCGTCAATTCAGACAATGCGTTGGTCAAAGCAGGCGTTGATGCGGAGCTTCATGTGTGGGACGGATTACCGCACGCATTCTGGTACAACTCAGATCTTCCCGAATCGCGTGAGGTATACGAGGTGATTGCGAAATTCTTTGATCGCCATCTCAGCCCGTGAGTAAGAGGGCTAGAGGCGTGGAGAATAAGCTGCAGATTTGAGAGAAAGACGAATGTGCAGCGATTCGACAAATTTCCGGCAACAACAAGAAACGAACGCAAATGAGGTAATGCTGATGCGCACCTTTCGGTTGATAGCGATCGCATTTTGTACATTTTGTTTGATCGGCTTGGCGCAGTCAGCTTTGGCGCAAGGCCAAGCTGCGCCTGCGCCTGCAAAAGTGATCGTGGACTCAGATGGAACGGTTCACGTTCCGGCAGAAACGGTGCCGGTATCAAGTTTTCTGAGTCCCGAAGCGAAAGCATACATGGCTCAACATCTAATCCAGATGCAGGATCCGGAGATTGTCAAGCAGGATCAGGGCGTGCCTCGATTCATGAAGCCGTTTCTTGAACGGGATAACGTGCTGTTCGCCGTGGACCGGACCGACGAGAAAATAGGCGGCGTCCATGTCTATGTGTACGTGCCCAAATCAGGCATTGCCCTCATGAATGAAAACAGAGTTCTGATCAACTTGCATGGCGGCGGTTTCTCAGGCTGCTGGCCAGGTTGTGCCGAACTTGAGTCGATTCCAATTTCTGCTTTGATGCAGGTCAAAGTTATCACGGTGGACTACCGAGAGGGCCCCGATTACAAATTCCCAGCCGCAAGCGAAGATGTTGCAAGCGTCTATACGGAACTTCTCAAAACTTATAAGTCGAGAAATATAGGAATCTATGGGTGTTCCGCCGGCGGCGGATTGACGGCCATGTCCATGGCGTGGTTTCAAACCCATGGCCTACCGGCTCCAGGGGCGATTGGTATCTATTGCGCATCTGCAGGAGGATTTGGCGGAGATGCATCTTACACTGCATCCGCGCTCGGCGAGGCGCGCTTGCCCTCTACAATTCCTCCGGGCCCGATGACATTCGGATACTTCAGTGGGGCCAACCCAGACGATCCGTTGATTGCACCAATCAATTCGCCGGAAATGCTCGCGAAGTTTCCCCCAACACTGCTAATCACAGGGACGCGCGACTTTGCAATGAGCGGCGCACTTTATACCCATGAACAACTGGTCAAACAAGGAGTCGATGCCGAATTGCATGTATGGGAAGGGCTTTTTCATGGATTCTTTTACAACGCAGATGTACCTGAGTCCAGAGATGCGTTCAACGTGATGATTGCATTCTTTGATCGCCACTTAGGTAGGTGACAACGTATCCGATTCTCAAGGGGCTCGCTGGTTGATTGCGATCGGGTATCCGATCCGAACGAATAGGCGAGCAGGGAACAACGGTTTTAGGGGCGTTAAATGGCGAATTGGTTTTGGATTTTATTGGTCCTGATTGTCTCGTCTCCAGGAGCGGCAGTGGTGCAAGGGCAGTCCGCTGCGAGGCCGGTTGAACATTGGGTCGCGACGTGGGCAACCGCCCAGGAATTGGCGCCAACGGTTCAAGAAAGACCTGACCTTCCGCCCGGCGTAAAGATGCCCGACTTCAAATCGCTTAAGGGACCAATGACGCCGCCTCATATTCCTGAAAGTGTTAACGATCAGACCGTGCGGATGATTGTTCATACCAGCATTGCGGGCAGAAGGTTGAGGCTGGAGCTCAGCAATGCTTTCGGGAAAGGCATTGTGTCGATAGGGGCCGCTCACATAGCAATCAGGGCAACTGGATCTTCGATCGAGAGCGGGAGCGACCGCCAGCTGACCTTCAGCGGCAGTTCCAGCGTTGACATTGGCCCGGGAACAATCATCGTAAGCGATCCAGTCGATCTGGATTTAGGAGCAATGTCGGATCTGGCGGTCTCTCTTTACGTCGTGAAGAGTGCAGGATCGCCTACAAATCACATGCTGGGCCTCCATACCTCGTATATCTCAAGTGGCAATACTGCGGCGGCGCTCTCGATGCCAGAGCCAATCACGACGAATGCTTATGTATGGCTACGGAGCATTGATGTCGTCGCGTCCCCCGAGGACTTTGCCATTGCCTGTCTGGGAGATTCCATCACGGACGGGGGCGGAACCACAAGCGACAGCGACCAGGCCTGGCCGACACTGTTAGCCAAACGGTTCAGCGAAATAAAGACAGGTCCACGTGTTGCGGTGATCAATGAAGGCATCTCAGGCAATGAAGTTCTTCGTGACGGCGCGGGGGTGAGTGCAATGGCGCGATTTGACCGCGACGTCCTCAGCGAACCAGGTGTGCGATGGATCGTCATGCTTGAAGGCATCAACGACATAAACATCCACGGCCAGATAACAGGTCCGGGCGCGCTTGTAGCGGAAGATTTAATTAAAGGCTATCGGCAGATCATTGCTCGGGCACACATGCACAACATTAGAGTTGCGGGCGCGACCCTTACTCCTGAAGAGGGCGTGTGGCTCGCAGGCCCTATCGGCGAAGCCACCAGACAAAAGGTAAACGCATGGATCAGAAACAGTGGCGAGTTTGACGCAGTGGTCGACTTTGATGCGGTGGTGAGGGACACGGAACACCCGGCGCGGCTGCGAGAAGAGTTCAACCCCGGTGATCACATCCACCCGAATAATCTTGGCAACGGAGTAATGGCAGATGCTTTCCAACTGGACGGATTTGAAAACTAAGGTAACTGACCAATACGGCGGAATCGGTCCGACCTCAAGGATGCGGGAATCCCGCCACAGCGAAGTTGGAGCCGTCTTACCAAATCGCTATCGTCGGTTCCCGACTCTTAAAGCAGGATAAGCACAAGGAGCTTTGCAATGAAACTAGCTCAAAGGATTCTCACTTGTTTCTTCGTTGTTTCAGCTGCTCTGAGCGTATTTAGCCAGACCGTTCCCTCGGGGCCATTTCGTGTTGGAGCGGCAAAAGTGGACATTACTCCGACCGCCGATAAGATGCCCAAGCAATACCTGGGGGTTCTCGACAAACTCTATGCGCGGGCGATTGTTATCGACAACGGCCATACGAGCGCCGCGCTGATCTCGTTGGACGCCGGAGTAATTCCAACTCCACTCTGGAAGAACGTCAGCGAGCGAATGGAGAAGGAGCTTGGAATTCCTGCGGTCAATGTGTTGATAACAGCTACCCACACTCACAGCGCCCCAATGGCAATGGGACCGCGCCCGCCGATGCCAACGGGCCAGCAGCCCCCGGCGGCGCCGGGTGGATTTCCGCCCATGCCGTTAGATCAACGACTCGCAGACAATGTCTTTCTTTCTGCGAAAATGGCCAAGGACAAACTTCAACCGGCGCGAATCAGTTACGGCACCGGCGTCTCCTACCTGAATGTTCAGCGGGACATGATCGATGAGAATACACATCGGTGGTGGGAGGGCGCCAATTACGACGGCCTTTCAGATAAAACTGTGGCCGTCATTAAGTTTGAGTCACTGAGCGGCGAGCCAATCGCCGTGTACTACAACTACGCGATGCATGCGGTCATCACCGGAACGCTCGACTTAGTGAGCGGCGATATACCCGGAGCTTCATCACGGTATATCGAGAAGGCTTTCGATGACAAGGTAGTGGCATTGTGGTCGGAAGGCGCCGCGGGAGACCAGAACCCGATCTACTTCCAGCAGACGTACGACCTTCGCGCGATCAGGATCAAGGATTATGCGAGCCGTGGGCAAGACATTAGTAACTCGATGCCACCCGGCGGCGTAGGTCTCGATCGCTCGAATCCCGAGGTAACCAAATTGATGGACGAGCAAAAAGAGATGATTACCTCGATGGGCCAGATGCTGGGCGAAGAGGTGCTTCATGTCATGCGCGAAGCAAAGAACTCCGAGTCGGATGGCCGAATCCTCGGAAAAGCGGTGACGATCAGTTGTCCGGGACGTGAAAGAACCAATGAGGGACGAGGTGGATACCCGGGCACCTATAGGGATGGCCCTCCGGTGCATATTGGGCTTGGCTTGCTCATGATCGACGATATCGCCATTGGAACGGTCAATGGAGAAGTGTACAACCTGATCGCGCAAAGACTAAAGAAGGAGTCGCCATACGCCAAAACAATGATGGCGACATTGACAAACGGAATGGCAAACTCGGGGTATATTCCCGATGACGCGTCGTTCGGACATAACACGTTCGAAGTCTTATCTTCTCGTCTTCAGCCAGGGTGCGCTGAAACGGAGATCGTTGATGGCATCATCGGCATGATGCCGAGGGTTACATACTGATAAGGAGGATTGGTTTGTGTCTATGAGCGCGGAAGGGGGCGCTGAAAATCCTTCCTGTAGTAGAGTGACAAACAGACAGATTGCAGCGATTTGGCCCTCGGTCCGGCGCTGCAGTTTTCTAGGATTCAATGCAGAGTATTGCCAGAAATGATGCAGAGATAAACGCACAATGAAGCCCGCGGTCATGATCGGACTGGGTGAAGTCTTGTGGGATATTCTGCCAACGGGCAAGGTGTTGGGCGGGGCGCCCACGAACTTTGCATACATGACAACGGTGCTGGGCGACCAGGGGATCGTGGCAAGCCGTGTTGGTAACGATGACCTGGGACGCAAAGCTTACCAGGTCATGCAAGAACTCGGTCTAAGCACGTCGTATGTCCAATTTGACGACCAGCACGAGACCGGCGTAGCAACGGTCACAATTGATCCGGGTGGGCAACCGACGTTCACAATCAAGGAGTCTGTTGCGTGGGATTTTCTGCAATGGACACCAGCTTGGGAAGAGCTCTCTGCTCGAGCTGACGCAGTGTGCTTTGGCTCGCTTGCTCAGCGTTCAGCATTATCAGCTGCTACCATCGAGTGCTTCTTGCGAAACATACCAGCGAAGACGCTTCGAATCTGCGACGTGAATCTGCGCCAGCGGTTCTACGACACGGACACACTGCGCAGATCGTTCCAGCACGCAGACATCGTCAAGGTGAATGATCGGGAATTGCTGGAGATCTCTTCATTGCTTAAAATAGATATTGGAAATGAAGAAAGGATGGCTCAGGAGCTGTTGAATCAGTTCGACTTAATGATGGTTTGTATTACGCGGGGCGAGCGAGGCAGCCTGCTTACCACCCGCGACAAAACGGTTGATCACAAGGGCTACAGCGTGATAGTTGCAGACGCGGTAGGCGCCGGGGATGCTTTCACCGCATGCTTAGCGCACTACTACTTACAGGGCAAGTCACTGGAGGATATCAGCGCGTCGGCAAATCGATTCGCATCGTGGGTGGCGACTCAAGTGGGGGCGACGCCGCTATTTCATAGCACGCAATTGCAAGAAATTCTAGGTGAAGCTCCTCTCATCTGATGAAGCTCATGAGAGTGAAACTCGCGACTGGCATAGGTTGCGGTAGCAAAAGGCATAAAGATCCTTGAGAGGCTGTGAAGTAGACCGATGAAGAATCAAGTTCAACTGATCACCTACATCAACCGTCTCACAGGTGGTGGCATTCCCGAACTCGCAGCACTGTTGAACGGGCCACTGGCAGGGGTCTTCGGCGGTGTACACCTGCTGCCTTTCTTTCATCCAATCGACGGATCGGACGCGGGCTTCGATCCCATCGACCACACCGCCGTCGATTTCCGGCTGGGCACATGGGAAGATATCCGCGCGCTGGGATCGTCCGTTGAGCTGATGGCTGACCTGATCGTCAATCACGTCTCTAACCAGTCGCCGCAGTTCCTCGACTACTCCTGTAACGGCGACAGTTCGGCGTATGCCGGGATGTTTTTGACTTATGATCGCGTCTTCCCAGATGGCGCCACCGAAGCCGACCTGCTGTGCATCTACCGGCCACGGCCTGGGCTACCGTTTACGTATACGATGCTGGCCAACGGCGAGAAGCGCCTGTTGTGGACAACTTTCACTCCGCAGCAGGTCGATATCGATGTCAGGCATCCACAGGGAAGGGCCTATTTAGATGCGATCCTGGGTTGTTTCCGTGAGGCCGGCATCCGCGCCATTCGCCTGGATGCAGTTGGCTATGCCATCAAGAAGGCTGGCACGAGTTGTTTCATGATTCCGGAGACTTTTGAATTCATCAGGGAGCTGACGGCACAGGCTCATGCGCTCGGCATTGAAGTCCTGGTCGAGATTCACAGTCACTATCTGAAACAGACGGAAATTGCGCGTCAGGTCGATTGGGTGTATGACTTTGCTTTGCCTCCGCTGGTGCTACACGCTCTCTATCGCGCCGACGTGCAGCCACTATTCGCATGGTTGAAGGTGCGCCCCAACAATGCGATTACTGTACTAGACACGCACGATGGCATAGGCGTGATCGACGTGGGCGGCGATGCGCAAGGAACTCCGGGAATTCTGGAGCCCTCGGCAATCGAGTTGCTCGTCGAAACCATGCATCGCCGCAGCAACGGCCAGAGCCGCAAGGCTACCGGAGCGGCCGCCAACAACCTTGACCTCTATCAGATCAACTGCACGTACTACGACGCATTGGGACAAAACGACACCGAATACCTTATCGCGCGCGCCGTGCAGTTCTTCGTCCCCGGAATTCCGCAGGTTTACTACACAGGCCTGCTGGCGGGAACCAACGATATGGCATTGCTGCAACGAAGCGGCGTCGGTCGCAACATCAACCGCCACTACTATACGCAGGACGAGGTTCGCACGGACCTTAGCAAGGAAGTCGTCCGTAAGCTTATCGAACTGATTCGCTTCCGCAACTCACATCCTGCGTTCTCCGGCGAAGCGACGATCCAATGTCCGGCGAAGCACACGCTCTCGATTGCCTGGAGACGCCAAAGCGATTGGGCCGTACTGGTTGTTGATTTCGCTGCCGCTGAAGCGCGCATCGAATACTCTTCGAAAGAAGCAGACGGCGCCAAGTCGATTTTGATCGGAGTGCGTCAGAGGGCAGAAACACAAGCTGTCAGTCAGGAGCGGGCGCAATGACTGCTTCAACGCCTGCCGGGAGCAATATGGTCATCCGCGCCCTAACGTACATGATGTTCATGATGTTCGCGATGACCACGGACTCGGTCGGCGTCATTATTCCGGAAGTCATTCGCACTTATCACCTGAGTATGACCGCTGCCGGAGCCTTCCATTACGCCAGCATGTCGGCCATCGCAGTAGCGGCCATTGTGCTGGGATTTTTGGCCGATAGGCTTGGCCGGAAAAAGACTATTGTTCTGGGATTGATTTTGTTCGCACTCAACTCGTACCTGTTTGCCGTCGCCAACACCTATATCTTCTTTCTGATACTGCTCGTCGTCTCGGGTGCATCGATCGGCATATTCAAAACCGGCGCGCTGGCACTGATCGGCGACATCTCCAACTCCACGCTTGAACACACTTCGACGATGAACAATGTGGAGGGCTTCTTCGGTATCGGCGCGATCATCGGACCGTTGATCGTCGCGCGACTTCTGCTGCAGGGAGTGAGTTGGAAGTGGTTGTACGTCATCGCCGGCACGATCTGCGTCGTACTCATTGTGACCGCTTCCCTGGTTCGCTATCCGCAGACCATGAAGGCATCACCTGAGCCTGTCAACTTAAGGCGCACGTTGCATATCCTGCGCAGTCCTTACGCCCTTGGATTTTCTCTGGCCTGCTTTCTCTATGTAGGCATCGAATGCGCCGTTTACGTCTGGTTGCCCACTTATATCGCCACGAATCACGATTCACCGGCTTTTCTATCAAGTCATCGCGCCTTCGCCTTTATGGCCGCCTACGCCGTTTCGATCTTCTTCGTGCTCCGCGCGGGAGGCAGGTTTCTTGGAGCCTGGGTACTGGCTCGCCTGAATTGGACTACTGTTCTCATGTTGTTTAGCGCTCTGATTCTCGTCTGTTTCCTCGGTGCGGTGATCGGCGGGGTCCACGCTTCGGTCTACCTGCTGACGCTTTCCGGGTTGTTCATGTCGGTCATTTATCCAACGCTGAACTCGAAGGGGATCAGTTGCTTCCCCAAGTCCGAGCACGGCGCAATCGCGGGCGTGATTCTTTTCTTTACCTGCGTAGGAGCGGTGCTGGGGCCGCTAGCCATGGGCGCGGTCAGTGATTTCTTCGGCCATCCAAGGTACGGATTTGTGCTCGCCACTGCGCTTGCGGCATTGCTATTCGGCGGTGCGCTCTACAATCGGCTTGTGGATCCGACGCGCAGAGTGCTTCTGCAATCGGACCAGAGTCAGTACGGTCAGAAACAGATAACGTGCACATAGAAGCCTGAGGGCGCTCAGATGCGCATGCCCCATATCGATCGAATATTATTGCGAGCGATAAACTTATCGGAGATCATGAAGTGCCGTTATCTTTTTTGCGCAAATCGTTGTGAGAGAAACTGGAATGACGGGAGCCTTGAGTGGGACCAAGCGGAAACCGGGGCGAATCGCAAGATTGTTGCGTACGGCCCTTAGCACGTTTCCAGATCGTCGCACACGATCCCGCGGCGCTGCTTGAAAGGGGCTTCTCGATGACCGGATAGCCCTTTCCTGCTGTTCAGATCAGTGCATGATAAAGGACGTTAACATTCGCTGACGGGCTGTAGGGAGAGAGATGACCAATGTCGCCTCAAAAATCGTGGGGTGGACCCCTTGGCTGAGACAACCGAATAAGACACTGTTCGCCGTTCGCTGCAAAATTCTCGACCGGCAGGACCACTGTACAGCATTCTGAGCGCAACCGGTGAAGCGGAAGCGGGCTCCGGTGGAGACCGACCCGCCGAGGAATAGCTGGTTGCGACTCATCCGTGCCGATGAGAACCGGGGGTGGGCGCCAAGCCCGCTCCCGGTTTGTTCTTTGCCCATCGGATGGATAGATTGCCGATGCCTTGGAAAACTCATGCGATAAGCTGCGGCGCAGCCGCCTCCATATTTCTCGCTGCCAGTTGCGCCTCGAACTTGGCCGGGGCCAGATAGCCCAGCGCCGAGTGCAGGCGTTTTTGGTTGTAGACCTTTTCCAGGAACGCGCCGATCTGGGCGCGCGCCTCGGCCAGGTCCCGGTATTCGTTGCGATAGACTTCCTCGTACTTGAGCGTCTTCATGAACGACTCGCACTGGGCGTTGTCGTACGGGTTGCCGCGGCGGCTCATGCTGATCTGGATGCCGTTGGCTTTGAGCAGATCGGTGTAATCCCCGCGGCATACTGCACGCCACGGTCGGAGTGATGCACCAGGCCGGGAGCCGGCTTCCGCGTTCTAAGCGCCATCTGCAAGGCTTCGATGGTCAGCGTCGCCTCCAGCGTGCGGTCCAGCGCCCAGCCGATGACTTTGCGCGAGAACGCATCCAGGACCACCGCCAGATAGACGAACTCCGTTTCCAGCCGGACATAGGTGATGTCGGCCCGCCATAGCTGATCGATGCCCTGTCAGCACCATATCCCGCGCCAGGTTTGGATACACCGGCAGAGCATGATTGGAGTCGGTGGTCACGACGAACCGGCGCTTGCGCAGGCACAGCAGGTTGTCCTCGCGCATCAGCCGCTGCACCTTCTTGCGGTTCACGCGCCAGCCGCGCTCGTCGAGTTCCCGCGCGATACGGCGGCTGCCGTAATAGCTGAACTCCAGGGCGATGCGCTGGATCTCGTCGCGCAACTCCATATCCGGGTCTACCGGTGGATCTTCGGCCTTCCAGCGATAGAAGCCCGCACGGCTGACCTCGGTCAGCCGGCAGAGCTCGCTAAGCGGAATGGGGATGGCCAGGCTCATTTGCTTTTCGACGTACCGGTAGACGAGCCGCGGGTAGTCAATGCCTGCAGCCTCCGCTGCTCCTCGACATGCTGCAAGCATCCCCGTAAAAAATCGATCTCCACCACCTGCTGGCCCACCTTTCGTTCCAGCGCAGCGATGCGATCGTCATCGGCGCTCCGCCATCTGCTGGAAGAGCACGATCTGGGCGGCCAGATGCTGGATGCGGTGAATCTGTATCTGGCCAGTCGCGGCATCCGCATCACCACCATCGTGGATGCGACCATCATCCACGCGCCTTCGTCGACGAAGAACGCGAACAAGGAGCGCGATCCGGAGATGCATCAGACGCGCAAAGGAAAGCAGTCGTATTTCGGAGCCAAGGCGCACATCGGTGTCGATTCCAGGGAAGGTGTTGTGCATTCGGTGTGCACCAGCGCGGCGAGCGTTTCCGATGTTCATATGCTGCCGGACCTTCTGCACGGCGAGGAGAAGGAGGTGTGGGGCGATGCGGGTTATCAGGGCCAGACGGCGAAGATCCACGAGGCCGCTCCCGCAGCGCAGGATATGACCAGCTGCCGCGTGAAGACGAAGTCTGGCGTGGATGAAGAGCAGAAGCGGAAGAACCGGACCAAGGCGCGGGTGCGGGCGAAAGTGGAGTGGCCCTTCCGCGTGTTGAAGCGCGTTTTTGGATTTACGAAGGTGCGCTACCGCGGGTTGAAGAAGAATCACGAATGGCTGTGCGCGGCCTTTGCCTCGATCAACATCTATCAGCATCGCCGGAGGCTGGCCAAGATCAATTTACAGATGGCCCCGCAAGGGGCGTAGTGTGTCTGCCGGAGGCCGCGTGAGTCCACGGCGGGCAAAAGGGCATGTCGGATAACGGCAAAATCAGCTGATTTTGAACGGACACGAAAAGACAACAGCCGGGCGGCTCTATAACTCAGCGATTTTCAGAGGTTCCCTAAGCGGGCGTCTTCTGAATTACAATGCCGTGTCTCTTGATTCTGCTGTAGAGCGTGCCACGGCTTATTCCCAGGCCCCTGGCGGCCAGGGACAGATTGAAACGGTGCCGCTTCAGTATCCTCAATAAGGCATCTTTCTCCCCCTCGGAATACTTCGGCAAGGGAGGGTAATGAGTCTCCGGGGAATCGGTCTCCATCGGCTTGGCCAAGACCTGCTCCACGTCCTCGGCGCGAATCTCGCCTTCCGCTCCGAGAAAACTGAGCCATTGGAGTACATTCCTCAGCTCCCGAACGTTGCCGGGCCAGCTGTAGCCCATCAGCGCCTCCATGGCTCCCACGGAGAGCGACACCGGGATTTTGCCTTTGGCGATCAGATGGTTGGCAAGCAGCGGAATGTCTTCCCGGCGTTCCCGGAGCGGAGGAATCCGAATCTCGGCGGTGCTCAAGCGGTAGTAGAGGTCGGGGCGAAATTTGCCCGCCCGGCAGTTTTCCCTCAGATCATGATTCGTGGAGGCGATCACCTGGGCGTTGAGCGGGAGAACTTTCGTGCCTCCAATGTGCTCATATTCTCCCTCTTCGAGCACGCGTAGAAGCTTACTTTGCAGGCGCAGGTCCATGTCGCCGATCTCGTCCAACAGAATGGAGCCGCCGGAGGCGAGCTCGAACTTGCCTTTCTTGGTCGCTACGGCGCCCGTGAAGGCGCCTTTTTCGTGGCCAAATAGCTCGGACTCGAGCAACTCGTTGGGAATGGCGGTGCAATTGATCGTGACGAAGGGGTGGAAACCATGGCCCAGGCTTGCCGTGTGAAAGGCGCTGGCCAGAATCTCCTTGCCCGTCCCCGTCTCGCCGAGAATCAGAATCGAGCTCACCCGCCGGCTGGCGACCCGGCGACAGTGCGCCAGCAGATTCACGGTGGCCGGACTTTGGCCAATGAAGTCATCAAACGTGCAATTGGCGCCGATCCGGGCAACGGCATCGTAGACATCCATGCTGGCATTGTCGGCGTTCTCTCTCAGGCCGGATAGAATCTGCTTCAGGCGGTTCATATTGCCGAACATCAGCGTGCCGATGACCCCGACCGACTCCCCCTTCCAGTAGACCGGATGAATGTCCGACATGCACTTGTGGCCGTTCACAATGACCAGAATGCCCAGCTCGGGCTGTCCCGTCGCCAGAACCTTGGAAAACGACAGATTGGGATTGTGAGGCTCCAGGTCACTGATGTTTCTGCCGGCCACTTGCTCGGCAATCGTGCCGCCCATTTGGTTTGCCTTGCGCGTGTTGTAAATAATGTATCCTCGCTCGTCCAGCACTACGGCGCCATCAAACGCCTCTTCGAGAAGCTGGTCGAGGATGCCTCCCCGGGTCCTCAACTCCTGCGGCGAAATCTCCAGCGGCATTGCACAGCCCTTCCTTTCCAAGGTTGCTCCGAATGTTATCAGAGATCATACATGTGTGCATCAAGTGCCTAGTACATATGTTCATTTCTCGCTTTAAGACATTCTAAGCTCGCGCGGAAGAATGATTATGTCTATTGTAATCTGTTTGATACGAGAAACTTCATCATCCTCTCAATTTGGCATTGGGGTTGCTGGGTAAATAGGCAACTTCACAAGGTCCAACTCCTGGAGAGAGTGCAGAGGAGTATTTTGCTCCTCCATCTGCGCGGCCAGACGACATAGATGAACCAAGGTATGTTGCCTGTCAAAGGGAGGATTCGCCGCGTGAAGCATGAAAGCAGCTCGCAGCGGTAACGATTCCTGGCAAACGCAACCAATCTACTATTCCGAGGAAGGCATGAAAATCTGTTTGGCGAATGTCGCGGTCGGCCACAAAGGCGACGAGTTTGTGGAACGTTTGATGGTCATTTGGAGGCAGAACTTCAATTTGGCGAAACAGGCGGACACGGAGATCGTTTCCCGCTTCTCGACCTGGGGCATCCAGGGAATGGCCGGGTTCTTTTATCACAATATCGACACCCTGAACGCCCCGATCGTCTATCATTCCGCGGTTTCGGCGGAACGGGATGGGTTCGATGGGGTGCTGATCACCTGCTTCGGCGACCCGATGCTGCACCAGGTTCGGCAGGCGGTCAACATTCCGGTGGCCAGCATCGGCGAGGCGGCGATGCTGATGGCATCAACCATGGGGAGCAAGTTCGGGATCATTCACATCTCCGACTACAACATCCTGGAAACACGCCACACCGTCGCCAGGTACGGCCTCTCGGAGCGGCTGGCCAATATCCGTTCCATCGACGAGCCTTCGCCCGAGCAGGGCGGCGCGATCTTCAATGCCACGCATTCCATTGAAAAATTCAGAAAGGTTGCGCGCGAGCTGATTGCCGATGGGGCCGAAGTGCTGATCCCGGCCTGTGGCTTGATGTCGCCTGCCTTGCGCTTGGCGCCGGGCGCGACCGACCAGTATCCGAATGGCTTGGTGGAGGTGGATGGCGTTCCGATTGTGGATGTCCTCTCGTGCGGAATCAAGATGCTGGAGTCCATGGTGGCGATGAAGAAGAGCGGCTCTTCCTGGATTAGCCGGAAGAACATGTACGCGCAGCCGACTCCTGAAGCGCTCGAGTCCGGATCCATGGTTCTGCAAGACGAAAGAATTCGGTTCTGGGATGCCAGCCTGTAGATGAGAATCATGCTCATGTGTCTTGCCGGAGAATGGACGATGAAGTGGGGAATGGTAATTGACCTGAAGCAATGCGTAAGCTGTTACGCCTGTGTCCTGACTTGCAAGCAGGAGTATTTCCTGCCGCCGAACGTTGCCTGGAACCGATTACTGGTGGGAGAGGTGGGGAAATACCCGAACGCAAAGAAGGTAACCTACCCGATCCTTTGTAATCAATGTGAGCACGCAACCTGCGTGGATGTTTGTCCTGCCGGGGCGACGACCAAGAACCCCGACGGCATCGTCACCATCGATTCAAATAGGTGCACCGGTTGCCAGTACTGCGTCACCGCCTGTCCCTTTCACGTGCGGACTTACTACGAAGGCGATGTCCGGGAGTATTTCCCCGGCCAGGGCCTGACCGAATTGGAGAAGATCGGCGAAGAACTGCATCCCATTCCGCCAGGAACCGTCTCCAAGTGCAATTTTTGCAAGGAGCGCATCGACGAAGGCCTGAAGAAGGGGCTGAAGCCCGGCATCGACCGCGAGGCGACTCCGGCCTGCGTGAACATTTGCATGTGCAAGGCCAGGATCTTTGGCGACCTGGACGATCCCGAGAGCAATGTTTCGAAGCTGATCAGGGAGCGGAATGGGTATGCGCTGCATCCCGAGTACGGTTCCAAGTCCTCGGTGTACTACGTGGATTGAGAGGAACACATGGGGAGAAGCCCGATGAAAACATACGATGTGATCGTAATCGGCGGCGGACCGGGAGGGTATGCGGCGGCGGTGCGCAGCAGCAAGTGGGGTCTCAATACCGTCCTGATCGAAAAAGATGCCCTGGGTGGCACGTGCGTCAACTGGGGATGCGTCCCCACCAAGGCCATGCTTAAATACGCCGGGAACATGTTCATCCGATCGCGGCTGAAGACCTACGACTTCCTTTATCAGAATGTGCCGAACGACTACGCACTGATCCAGCGCAAGAGCTTTGAAATCGCAGCCCGGCAGAGCCAGAGGGTCAAGAACCTCGTTAACAGCAGCAATATCACGCTGCGGGAGGGTGAGCTGCCCTGCTCAGCGCCAACGAGGTCGAGATTCGGCCTTCCGGCGAGAAGATCTTAGGAAAGTACATCGTCCTTGCCCCTGGAACCGTTGCCAGGAAGATTCCCGGCGTCGTCTACGACGATGACACCATCGTCACCGTCCGCGAGGCGTTCAACTTCGCCAAGGCGCCCTCTTCGGTGGTGGTGATCGGCTCCGGCGCCACCGGCCTTGAGTTCACCACCCTGTGGAAGCGCTTCGGGGGCACTGTCACGGTGCTGGAAGTGCTGCCGAGGATCCTGCCCAATGAAGACGAGGACATCTCGCGCGCGGTCAAGGAGCACCTGCAGCATTCCGGCATTCGGGTGTTGACCGGGGTCAAGGTCGAGAGCGTGGTCAAGCACCCGGAAGGCGTGGCGGTGACCTATTCGGACGCGGCGGGCAAGGAGACGCTCGTCGTCGAGAAGGTTCTGGCCTCCATCGGTATCGTTCCCAACGTCGCCAACCTGGGACTGGAACGGGCCGGCGTGGCCGCGACTCCCGCGGCATCGAAATCAACGACAAGATGCAGACCAACGTCCCC
>CAWCXX010000075.1:0-35315 GCA_963799445.1 uncultured Acidobacteriaceae bacterium
TGACGCGGCTGCCGGCGAAGTTTATACAGGGAAAGTACTCGATTTCTATTTTCGCTTGCTGGCTAAAACCGCTTGGAAATGATCTTTTCGCCAAATCTCGAAGATGTTTTGTATCCCAAAGAGGCTTTTTCCGTCTTTTGTGACGGCCTCGACCATCCTGAGGGGCTGGCCTTCGACAACGAGCAGGCGCTCTGGGCTGGCGGCGAGCTGGGGCAGATCTACCGCATCGATCCCGAAGGCCGTCTGAATGAGGTCGCGCGTCTCGGCGGCTTTTGCCTGGGCCTCACCTTCAGCGCCCGGCAGGAGCTGTGGGTCTGCAACTCCGGCCTGCATGCGCTCATACAGGTGGACCGCAGCGGCAAACTGCTCGAGAGCATCAACCGCGCCGGCGGCCGCCCGTTAATCACACCGAACTTCTCCGTCTTCGATCACCAGGGCAACCTGTACTTCAGCGACTCGGGCGAGTGGGACCAGAACAACGGCTGCCTTTATCGCCTGCGCGCCGATGGTAAGACCGAGCTGCTTGCCGAGCCCTTCGCCTATGCCAACGGCCTGGCCCTGAGCGCCGATGATCGCTTCCTTTTTCTGGTCGAGAGCCAGCGCGACCGCGTGCTGCGCATCCCGCTCGTGGCCGATGGCCGCGTGGGCGAGCCCGAGGTCTACGTCGAAAACATGGCCCGCATCCCCGATGGCCTCACGCTCGACGCCGCCGGCAACCTCTACGTCACCTGCTACGCCAGCGACTGTATCTATCGTGTGACGCCCGAGCGCGGCGTGCAGCTGCTGGCCTTCGATCCCGAGGGCACGCGGATCGCCCGCCCTACCAACGCTGCCTTTGGCGGTCCCGCGTTCGACGATCTCTATATTGCCAACCTGGGCCGGTGGCACATTGGCCGCGTGCATCTGGGCGTTGCAGGCCAGCGGCTGGTGAACCAGTAACGCCGCGCCGCAGCAACAGACGAGAGCCCAATACGCGTCAAAGCGCACAATAAGCATCAAGCAGGAGGAAACGCGTGAACATCACTTTTGCCAATCGGGTTGCCGTGGTCACCGGCGGCGCCCAAGGTATCGGCGGAGCCACCGTGGAGCTGCTCGCGGAGTTGGGCGCACGCGTGGCCATTCTCGATCGCGATGCGGACAACGGCGAGCAACTGGCGCAGCGGCTCACGGCGCGCGGCTTTGCCGTCAGCTTTCATGTCTGCGACGTAGCCAGCGCTGTTTCTCTAGAGAGCGCGATCCAGGCAGTTGTTGTGCGCCATGGCGCTCTACACGTGCTGGTGCACAGCGCCGGCATCCAGCGTTATGGCAACGTGGTCTCAACCACCATGGAGGCGTGGCGCGAAACCTTCGCCGTGCATGTGGACGGTTGCTTTTACGCTGCGCGCTTTGCACTGCCGCACATGGTGGCCGCGGGCGGTGGGTCGATTGTGATTGTCGGCTCCGTGCAGTGCGTGACCTCAGTTGCCGGCTCTGCGGCGTACGTCGCCGCCAAGCATGCGCTCGCAGGCCTCACGCGCTCCATTGCACTCGACTTTGCCAAGAGCAATGTGCGCGCCAACTGCGTCATGCCCGGCGCCGTCGATACGCCCATGCTGCGCTGGTCGGTCAGCCTCGCGGCCAATCCCGAAGAGGTGCTGGCCGGCTGTGCCCGCGCGCATCCGCTGGGGCGCATTGCACAACCGATTGAGATTGCGCGCCCCATCGCCTTCCTGGCCAGCGACTGGGCGTCGTTCATCACCGGCGCCACGCTGGCCGTCGACGGAGGCATGTTGGTGCCCACGGGAGGCATGGCATTTCAAGAGGGTGGAACAGGATCGGTGAGCAAGCAATGAAACTCGAGGGGAAAGTAGCTATCGTTACCGGCGGCGCCGCGGGCATCGGCGAGGCGTCCTGCCGGCTCTTTGCGCGCGAAGGCGCACGCGTTGCCTGCGTCGAACAGGGACCGGGCGGGCGCAGAGCGCGTCTGCGCGGAGATTCGCAGCACCGGGCACACGGCCCACGCTTTCGCATGCGACGTAGCCGCTGAAGAAGATGTACAGCGCGCCGTGGAGCAGATCCTGGCGCGCTTCAGCCGCATCGATATCCTCTTTAACAACGCGGGCATCGTGGTTGGCGGCAGAATCCACGAGATGACCCCGGAGAGCTGGGACAGCTCCTTCGCCGTAAACGTGCGCAGCATGTTCCTGTTCGCGCGCGCCGTCATTCCCGGCTTTTTGCAACAGGGAGGCGGCGTCATTCTCAATACCTCGTCTTGCACCGCGCTGCGCCCTGTTATCGATCGCACGGCCTACAGCGCCACCAAGAGCGCCGTGCTGTCCATCACCCGCTCTATGGCGCTCGACTATGCCAGAGACAAAATCCGCGTCAACTGCCTCTGCCCCGGCACGGTCGACACGCCCTCCTTGCACGAGCGGCTGGGCGACTCGCCAGAGAAGTGGAAGCAGTTCATCGCGCGCCAGCCGCTGGGCCGTCTTGGCACTGCCGTAGAAATCGCGCAAGCCGCGCTCTACCTGGTCTCAGAGGACGCAGGTTATGTGACCGGAACCGCCTTTCAGATCGATGGAGGCATGTCGCTCTGACCATCGCATCCCAGTTCGTGCGCTGGAAGCAGCGCGAAGCCTTCGTGCTGCGCAACGGAGTGATGGAAGCCGTTGTGCTCGCAGGCGGCGGCCATCTGGCAGTGCTGCGCCTCGTCGATGCCGGGAGCCCCACATGCAATGCGCTATGGGAAGCTCCATGGCTCACCGCCGATCCCGATGCACCGCCGTTCACCGCGTTGGGCGCGCAGTACGGCGGCCCGCCCGTGGGTCCATTCCTCGCCGGCTTCACCGGCCACGCGCTTTGCCTTGACACCTTTGGTCCACCTTCCCATGACGACGAAGCCCTCGGCGTTGCCCTCCACGGAGAAGCCGCAACGCAGCAATGGAAGATCTCTCCCACTGCTGGTGGCTGCACCATGACAGTCGGCCTGCCTCACGCAGATCTCCGTTTCTCCCGCACGCTCTCGCTCGCTGGAAATCACAGCGTGCTCTTCTTCGAGGAGCAGCTTTTGAATTGCGGCTCGGCATCGCGCGCCGTGCACTGGGTGCAACACGTCACGCTGGGCCTGCCGCTGCTGCAGCCTGCGCATAGTGCCGTGCAAGCTTCAGTGGACGCCTGCCGCGCATGGCCGTTCGGCTATGAAGGCCGCGCGATTTTGCCGGACAATGCCGACTTCGCGTGGCCGCACGCGCCCACGCTCGGCGGCCGCACACTCGATCTGCGCTCGCCCTTCAAGCATCCAGGCAAAGGATTCGTCGTCGCTGCGCGCGTCAGCCCGGCACAGCCATTCGCTTTCATTGCCGCGTGCAATGCAAAACTCGGGCTGATGCTTCTCTACTGTTTCCACAGGGAAGATTTCCCCTGGATCGCGCTCTGGGAAGAAAACCGCGCGCGCCCCGATCCGCCGTGGAACGGAACCACGCAGGCGCGGGGCATGGAGTTCGGCACCACGCCCATGCCGCTCGGCCGCGAGGCCATCCACGCCATGGGCCCGCTCTTCGATACGCCGGTCGAGCGCGTGCTACCCGCCGGTGGCAGCTATGCCGCGCGCTACGCAGTGTGTCTTGCCGCACTCTCCTTGGACGCGCGCACAATCGAGCACGTCACTATCGCGGACGAGGCCTTCATCGTAAAGCTTGCGGGTGGAGGCAGGAAGATTACCCTGCCCGCTTCCGGAGTCAAGCGCTTTCTGCTCAAGAAAGACGACCAAACTCGGGCGCTCGCGCCCTGCCCGGCAATAGAAGAGAGGATAAAAAGAGATGAAACTGATTCGTTTTGGCGCGCCCGGCCAGGAAAAACCCGGGATTCTCGATCGCAACGAGGTCCGCCGCGATCTCTCCAGCCATTTCCGCGATTGGGACTTCGCATTCTGGCAATCGGGCGGCATGGAGCAGTTGCGTGTGCTGCTGGCCGCCGGCGCCGCGCAGTTTCCAGCCGTGCCCGCCAGCAAGCGCTGGGGCGCGCCCGTCGCGCGGCCCGGCAAGGTCATCTGCATCGGCCTCAACTACTCCGATCACGCCCGTGAATCAGGCATGCCCGTGCCTGCTGAGCCGGTCGTCTTTCTCAAAGCCTCCAACACCGTAGTCGGTCCGAACGACGCAATCGAGATTCCCCGAGGCAGCACCAAGACCGACTGGGAGGTGGAGCTGGGCGTGATCCTCGGCCGCACCGTCAAGTATCTTGGCAGCAAGCAGGAGGCGCGCGCCGCCATCGGCGGTTACGTGCTCTCCCACGATGTCTCCGAGCGCGAGTTCCAATTGGAGCGCGGCGGCCAGTGGACCAAGGGCAAAAGCTGCGACACCTTCAATCCCCTCGGCCCCTTTGTGCTTACGCCCGACGAACTGCCCGATCCCTCAAACCTCTCCATGTATCTCGACGTAAACGGCCAGCGCAGACAAACGGGAACCACGGCCACCATGGTCTTTGACGTGGACACGATCATTCACTACCTCTCCCAGTTCATGACCCTCGAGGCCGGCGACCTCATCTCCACTGGAACCCCGCCAGGCGTGGGCCTGGGCATGAAGCCGCCGCAATACCTCAAGCCTGGCGACCAGGTCGAGCTGGGTATCGATCGTCTCGGCAAGCAGCGGCAAACCTGTGTGGCCGCGAAGTAGCACGTTCAGCCGATCCTACAGCGGAACCAGAGTAGATGTATCCCGGAAGCACGTAGGCTGAGTGGCTTTCCCCTCAAGAGAAAGCCACCTATCACGACTAAACGCAATGGCACACTGACTCTGGTTCCGCTCTTTTCGGTGGAGGAAGCAAGATGCAGCAGACCTGGAGATGGTTCGGACCGCGCGACAAGGTGAGTCTCGCGGATGCGCGGCAGGCAGGCGCGGAGGGCATCGTCACCGCCCTCCACGATCTGCCCATCGGCGCCGTGTGGCCGCACAACCTGATTCGCGAACGCCAGCAGTTGGTGCGCGCCGCCGGCATGGAGTGGACCGTGGTGGAAAGCCTCGACGTCAGCGAGCGCATCAAGCTGCGCGAGCACGGCTTCCAACTTGACATCGATAACTTCATCCGCTCGCTGCGCAACCTCGCCGCCTGCGGCCTCCGCGTCGTCGCCTACAACCTGATGCCCGTCTTCAGTTGGATGCGCACCGAGCTCGACTTCCCGCTGCCCCACGGCGGCTTTTCGACGCGCTTCAACGCCTTGGTCTTCGCGGCCTTCGATCTCTTCATCCTTGAGCGCCCGGGCGCAGCGGCCGAGTGGGGCGAGGAACATTGCCGTGCCGCGCATACTGTCTACCACTCCATGTCCGTGGCCGAGCGCGACAAGACGCTGGCCACCATCCTGCAGGGATTGCCCGGCGGCAATGGCTCGTTCACCATCGCAGAGGTGCGCCACGGCATCGAGCGCTATCGCGGCGTGGATGCGGCAGCCATGCGCGCTAATGCAGCGGAGTTCTTAAAAGCAGTTTGCCCGGTTGCCGAAGAGCTGGGCGTACGCCTCTCTGTCCATCCCGACGATCCGCCCCGTCCGCTGCTCGGCCTGCCTCGCATCGTCAGCACGGCAGGCGATCTTGCCTTCCTGCTCGAGCAGTGGCCCGGCGAGGCCAACGGCATCACCTTCTGCACCGGAGCTCTCGGCGTACGCCGGGACAACGACCTCGGCGCCATGGTGCGCCGCTTTGCGCATCGCATCTGGTTTGCACATCTGCGCTCCACACAGCGCGAGGCCGACGGCGAAAGCTTTTTTGAGGCCGCGCATCTTGAGGGCGACGCCGATCTCATTGATATGGTCATTGCGTTGGTCGAGGAGGAGCGCCGCCGGAGCGCCGCCGGTGACACGCATCCTCTGCCCTTCCGCCCCGATCACGGCCAGCAGTTGCTCAACGATCCTGAGCGTCATGCCCAGGCCGGCTATCCGGCCATCGGCCGCCTGCGCGGTTTAGCGGAGCTGCGCGGCGTGATGCGTACCTGCGAACGCCTGCTGCCCGTCTGAGCGGCGGGCGCCTCAACCACAGCCAAGGCATCTACTTTTGGGCGATATTCACACGAACACGATTGACGGGCTCTGGAGTCTTGTAAAGAGGGGTATTGGCGGGGTTTATCACTCAGTCAGCAAAAAGTATCTACAGGCCTACCTGGACGAGTATAGTTTCCGGTATAACCGCCGAATGGCAGGACAGCCAATGTTCATTTCGCTTTTGGCTGAGGTTTCGGAGCGGGCGGAGTAACAGCCCGCTTTATCATTGAATGGAAGTCGTCCCTTGTGAAATCTCGCGGTGGCACCCCGAGGGTTTACCGGACGGCTTCGGCGGTGATGAAGGCATCAACACCTCAGTGTAGGGTACCACGGAGGTGAATGATGTTGTATGCTTGTTTTTCGAATCAGGGTGGCATGGCTCAAGTCTATAAAGGCGTATTCCGCCCCAACGTCGATCCGCGCGATCTGGCGCTCTACACACCTGCGGATGCCTCTTGTTATCTAGGCATCAACGCGCAGACGCTGTCGAATTGGCTGTGGGGACGAACCTACCCGGTTGTCGGTGGGGAGAAGTGGTTTGAGCCCGTGATCGAGGTGGCCGATAAAGAGAATAAGCTCCTCTCGTTCTTCAATCTTGCCGAACTGCATTTATTGGCTGCGACGCGATATAAGCACAGGATTGGCTTCCCCGCTGTAAGGCGCGCCGTAGAGACGATCCAGAAGCGTTACCCGACATCCCACCCGCTCATCTCGAAGGATTTCATGACGAATGGCAGTGACCTGTTCGTGCAAACTGTCGAGGAGGACGAGAATCTATCGACCCCAGAGCAAACAAACTTCAAAGACATCATGGACCTGTTTCTCAGGCACGTTGTGGCGGACCCCAACGAACTGGTAAACAAGGTTTTCCCGTTGATCGAGGGCCAACCCGATGACAAGGTGATCTCGATAACCTACGGAATCTCGTCGAGCCAACCTGCAATCGAAGGCCACGGCGTACCCGTCTGGCTGATCAACGACCGCTACAACGCTGGCGAGGAGCCAGAGTCAATCGCCGCTGACTTCGACCTGCCAGTGGCCAAGATCAATCGGGCACTCGAATACTTTGGGAAGAAAGCCGCTTAGTATCGACCGCGATATATTCCTCGACCGCACACACGGCGGTCGGCTGGTCGCGCTGCTGCGTGAGCTAGGCTTTCCTGTTAATCCGATCAAAGAGGTATTCCCGAATGGTAAAGATCAATTCATCCGAGATCCCGAATGGATCAAGCTGTGCGGAGAAAAGAACTGGGTCATCGTCTCCGGGGATAAGAAATTGGAAACGGTCCCCGAAAACAGGCAGGCTGTAATAGATGCGAAAGCCAGGGTCTTCCTGTTGATGGATTCGGAGAGTTTCCCTCAAGAGTGGGCAGCGGCGGTGATTGTTGGGCATGAGCGGATGAAGGAAATCCTAGACGCGAACCCTGGCCCCTTTTTCGTGAACATTAGCAAGCGTACTGGTAGCCATGTGGCGCGTTTGCGATATCCCCACGGCTACGAAAAACCGCCCAAGGCTCTAGAGCACGCAATTACCCCGCCAAGCGAAGGGCCGTCCCCGACTCCCGCAGTCCCCGCGGGCGAGCCCGCAGTGCCACGCGATCTGTCTAAGGCAAAACCTGGCAAGTTATTCAATTAACTTGTTCTGAGGGGATAATTGCCAAGATTTATTGAACAATCTCGACCGTCGCGCCCGGCGGTATCGAGCGAGCCGGCGAGCCAGCAGGCCGGCGAGTGAACGCGCCGGGGGAAAGTTGCGCAAACCATGGGAGAACGCTCAGAGTTCGCAGGCTTGAATTGGTTACGGTTCCTAAGCCGACGGTCCTTTTTGAAGGGCAGCGCCGCGGCGACGGCATCCACCGTCTTGTTGCCGGCAGGGGCGGCGGCTTCAGCGCGCACTTTGCCGCCGGTTCCATCGCTCAACGATCTTGCCAGCGATCGCATCACGCATCGTTTTCGCGATCTTTATAGCACACCGGCCACGCAGAATGAATGGGGGTACGTGAAAGCGGCGAAGTCGGTCACGGGCATCACGGCCATCTCCTTTCCTCCCTACGCCTGCTGCGGGATACCGGATACGGCATGGAGCCCAGGGTACCTGACGACGTGCGAGCTTTTTCTGAATGGCCAGTTGCTCAATGTTTCCGCGCCTCCGCCTGGCGACACGAGCTATATCTGGCATCCGCACCGGATTGTGCGCGAAGCACAGGCTGACGGTCTCTCGTTCACCACGCTGACCTTCATGCCGTCCAAACAGAGGGCCGTCGCGCAATCCATCGTGGTGAAGAATCCCGGCGGTCAGCAGCGAACGATCACTCTTGGATTTGACCTGCGCGCGGCCGTTACGAAAAAGACCGATGCATGGTTCGCCAATTCTCCGGGAGAAGCCGACAACCGCATCACCGCAGATCAGGCGCGAGGCTGCGTCATCTTCGAGGCGCAGCACAGCAAAGCAGTTTCCGTGCAGGGCTTTTCGCCGAAGCCGGATGGCGTGCGAGACCTGCGCGTTCTGGTTTTTGAGTTCACGCTCGGACCCGGGGAATCGCGGGAATTCCATTATGCCAATGCGATCGCCGCGGACCGGGCAGAAGCAATCGAATCTTATGAGCGCATCCAGGCGGGATTTGGAGAGTTGCTCGGTCAGAATGAAGAAGCATTTACCAGCCTGATACGCGCGGCGTTTACGCCCGGCAATTCGGAGTTTTCCGGTCATCTGCCGCAGCTCGTTACCAACGATGAATCGCTCTGGAACCTTTACTATCGGGGATTCACGAACCTCCTGTTTGGCCGGCGCGTATCACCAGATTCCGCATACGGCGCAACATACATCACGCTGGGCGGGCGTGTGCTGCCCACGCTCAGCTTTCCCTGGGACACGTCTCTGACTTCGTTAAGCCTCGCGATGCTCGATCCCGAACCGCTGCGGCAGACTGGTGGAAACCTGGATGGCGAAGGAAATGCACCAGCATCTTGCAACGGATTACGTGTCCGGCCAGGCGGTCGGCCCGTGGTATGCCGTGAATGACATGGCGATTCTGCGCAGTGCGCAGAACTACCTGCGCGTGACAGGCAACTTTGCCTGGCTGGAGAAGCAGGTCGATGGCAAATCTGTCATGGATCATCTGATCGACCATGCGCTTTACTGGAAGCAACTGGATAAGTACGGCCATGGACTCGCTGATTACGGCAAAATCGAAAACCTGCTGGAAGTCGTCAGCACCTACATCCATGAAGTGGCGGGAATGAACGCCGGAAACGTGAGCGGAATGCGTTTTGCGGCAGCCCTTCTTGACCGAAAGGGAGATTCAGTTCGCGCGGGGCAAATCCGCGCGGAAGCGAATGCGCTGGCTGAGCGCATCAACCGCGTGCTTTACGTTCAGGGCAAAGGCTACTGGCGATGCGGGCAACCCGATGGCAGCTTCAATGAAGTCCGGCATTGTTACGATCTTCTAGCCGTTCTGGACAATATGGCCGGCGACCTGAGCGAGGCGCAGAAGCAGGAGATGAGCCGCTTCTTCTGGAACGAACTGCACAGCTCGCTGTGGATGCGGGCGCTCTCGGCCGGCGATGCGGATGCAACATGGAATATCCGGCCCGACCACAGCTCGATCGGCGCTTATCCTTCATGGCCTCCAATGACCGCCAAGGGACTGTATAAGACAGGCGCCACCGCTGAGGTTGCAGCCTGGGTGAAACAACTGGCGAAGGCAGGCAATCAGGGGCCGTTTGGGCAGGCGCACTTTGTGGAGTCGGTTTTCCCGCCTGAGCACGGCGGAGCATGCAAGTCCCCTGAGGATGCGCCCTATCTCAATGACTGGTGCTGCATCGCCGCTGGCAGTTTTGTTGACCTCGTGATCGACTCTATCTTCGGCGCCGATCTGACGCTCGACGAAGGCATCCGCGTTTCATCCCGTCTTCAGGACTTCGATCCCGGGGCGCGGTTGTTGAATCTGCCTTATCAGGGCAAGCAGTTTACCGTATCTCACAGCGGCGCCACGGCCGTGTGAATGCGCTAAGGCTAGAGCGTTGGCGAATCCAGCGGCTCTGGATTATTTAAGGCCGGAGACATTTGCGTACAGGAATGCAAATACCTTTGCAAATGCCTCGCGGGTGTGAGCATCGTCAAAGGCTGAAAACCATGTTTGCCGCCTGGAATCGTCACAAGCTGATTGCGTCGCCTGCCTTGTCGAGCGCGTCGTGCAGGCGAACCGCATTGGAATACGGAACTACCGGATCGGCGTCGCCCTGAATGGTGATGATCGGCGGCAGGCCGGGGCGGACATACGTCAGGGGCGATACGCGTTTGGCCACTGCCATTCGATCCGGCTGGCCGCCGAGCCATTCGACTGCATAGGTGCGCAGGTCGGGACCGCTGAGTAATTCCGCAACATCGCTGATGCCGAACCAGTTCACGATGGCTGCCACCTTGAGAGGCTTCTCTGCGAAGGCTTCTTCGGCCGGGCAGTTGTTGTCGAAGCCGTCTCCTGCAGAGATCATGCCGGTCATGAGCGCGAGGTGCCCGCCGGCGGAGTGCCCGGTCACAATAATGCGATCCGTGTCAAAGTTGTACTTCGCGGCGTTGCGATAGACCCAGCGCAGCGCGCAGCGCACATCCTCCACCGCTGCGGGCGCGGGCGCCTGGCCGGCCATGCGATATTCCACATTGACTGCGTTCCAGCCCTTCTCGAGATACGGCAGCAGTTGCGGCACCGCGCCCATTCGGTCCCCAAACACCCAGCCGCCTCCGTGGATGTACATGACCGTCGGCCGCGCGTCCTTCGAGTCCTGATTTTGCCAGACATCGAGCTTCAGCGAGACGTTGCCCGCGTATCCGTATTGCTGGTCGGGATACACGAGGTAGTGGTTGGGAAGAATGGCCGACCATCCGGCCGCATCGGGTTGCTGCGCAGCGGCGCTTGCAGCAGGCAGAATGAGTCCAAAGGCAAGGAGCGTCAGGATTGCTTTTTGCATGGGTTCTCCCTTATCGCGGTTCTCCAATTGGTGTAGAGCGAAGCCGAGGCGGTCAAGTGGCGTTTTCCCTTAAGAAAACGCCACACTGCACGACCCAATAACTCCACAGGAGTTGGAGAACCGCCGTAAACGGTTGGCAGCGGCCGAGAGCCTGCCGGCCTCTCGCAGGCTAGTTTAAACTTTCTCTTTATGTCAATACGAAATTGACTGGCTTACGCTTCTCAGTTTATAAATACTCAGTTCTGATTACTTTTCTATTTTCAATCAGACTGGCGCAATGTACTGCGGGCGTAGGATGGCCCCGATCTTCGGGAGGATTTGATGGAAAGCGCCACCGCGAGCATTGCTCTGCTCATTCTGGCTGGCACGATGAACGCCAGCTTTACCTTGCCGATGAAGTTCACCCGCCGGTGGGCATGGGAAAATACCTGGGCCATTTGGAGTCTGTGGGCTCTACTCATTATGCCGTTCGTAGCCGCATACCTGACGGTGCCGAGGATGGGTCTGGTTTATTCCGAGGCCGGGGCCAAAATCGTTGTTCTGGTTGCCGCTTGCGGGCTGGCATGGGGGATCGCTCAGGTGCTCTTCGGCATGGCCGTCGATGCCATCGGTATTGCCCTTGCTTTTGCGATTGTCCTCGGTTTGTCTGCCGCAATGGGAAGCCTGTTGCCCTTCTTTCAGTTGCATTCGGAGAAGGTGTTCACTTCTGCGGGCCTGGGCGTCCTCCTGGGCGTGCTGCTGGTGCTGGTGGGCGTTTCAGTTTGCGCAATCGCGGGGCACAAGCGCGAGCAAGCCTCGACCATGGACCGCAAGCCCGGCATGTCGTTCGCGGCGGGATTAGCCTGCGCCATACTGAGCGGCGTGGGAGCGGCGGCGATGAACTTCGGCGTTGCTTATGGCGGCCCGCTAATGAACGCGGCGACAGCCGCAGGCGCCGACCCCGCGTGGAAAACCAATGCGGTATGGCTTCCATTGATGGCCGCGGGAGCGATTCCGAACCTTTTCTATTGCTTTTTCCTGATGCGAATGAAAGGCACGCTGACGAATTACTCCATGCGCGGCACCGGAGCCTACTGGGGCCTGGCGGCCCTGATGGCATTCCTATGGTTCACCAGCAGTCTGCTCTACGGCGTTGCAAGCGGCAGACTGGGAGAACTGGGGCCCATCCTGGGATGGCCCTTCTTCATGTCGCTGATCGTGATTGTGGCCAGCATCCTGGGAATCGTTACCGGCGAGTGGAAAGGCGCAGGGAAAGCCCCGCTGCGCATTCAGATTGCAGGAGTCGCCATCCTGGTGCTTGCGGTGATTGTATTGTCGATTGCGGGACGTTCTCTATAGGGAGCTTTTTGCTCGCCGCGGCGAGTAAAGTCGTGCCCTAACACAAGGGGGGACGCGAATCGCCACAGATTCATAACAATGGAAAACGCTTCGAAATTTCCGTGCTAATTCTGTGCTACGCCTTACCACAAAGGCCGTGGGAAGGCGAAACTTCCGCATTGGCGGTGATCCGATCGCGACTGAAGATTCTTGCGATTTGGTCATCGAGACATCGCGAGTTAGTGCAACTGCGATCATTTGCCATCACTTGTTTAGCGAGGACGGGTTCCAATTCGTGCACGACCAGATTCTCTTCACGTGCTTTAGTCGGACAGGCTCACGCTCTCCTATACCTTCGATCGTCAATTCTCCACTGAACGCTGTGGGGCCCAAAACGCCGACGATTTTCACGAAATGTTTTTCTACTATCGTCCTTTTCGAGGGATATTCAATCAGGTGTTCGACCCAAGTCCCTTGAACGGCCAGCCGTTTATTTAGAACTTGCCCCGAGAGAGGTATACCGTCGTCGCTGTCACCTCCCTCATATACGTAGAGAAGTGCATCCACGCTTGAATCCGCGTTGCGCTTTATGGCCAAGTCATACCCAAGAAGATCGCCTGTTTCTTCGTGAATAAAGACGTTTGAATAGACCTGCATTCCGGATGTCCTCGCGCACTCATCAGAGGCAACTGGCTTTTGAGCAAGGAGGAGTGTGCTTGAAAAACCCGCCGCCGCCAACAGAAGAGTCAAACGAGCAGAAATTGCCATCTCGGTTCTTTCGCTTTCGAGGCCATCGTTCGATGGCGCATGTGAAGAGGATACTTGAATGGCTGTTCTGAGTGGTGCCCTGTTACAAAGCGCCACAGAGCGCTCATGGCCGCGGACGTTGAAGAACCACCACCTGCGGGCGGTAGATCGCCATGTTATTGATGAGCTTTTCGAACGAGAAGGAATTGCATGCGTAAGTGACCACCAAATTTGAGTCTTCGAACTCGATATGTTCCTTGGCCGCATAGCAGAAGGTGTCGTGGTCGAAATTCTGAGTCATTTCAGGAAACTGGAAAATCGTGATTGGGTCCGACCACGGGCCAAGCGGCGAGCCGGCAATCCTTGCCACGATTTGGTTTGAAGTGGCTCCAGGGCCGCTCGATATAGCCACCCACTCCTTCCACTGAGGATGGTAACGCACGCTCATCTCGCTGATCGGCTGGTCGATCACGTGCAACGCATCGCCATGAGGCGTTCCCCTGCGCCACTTCGAATCCCTTCCCAGATACTCCCAATGCGATGCCGGATCGGCTATTTTGTTGCGCCGCACGCGCAGCACCGTCATGTATCCCTTGCTCCGCTCCTCGGTAATGCGGGTGTACAGCAGCAGAAAGCCACCGTCAGCGACTATTGAAACTCCGGGCAGCATGTCTCCGCCAGTCATATCTTTTTCTGAAATCTTCCACTGGTCCGGCGAGGCGGCAAGATTCGTCACGTGAACCCACTTTGTGCCGACAACCTCGAATCCCAGAGCGTCCTTCGAGCTGGCGCCTGGGCGATTTCGCACGACCATGAGCGACAGGTAGAGCGTTTTCCCATCCAGATATCCATCCAGTGGCCAGTACCAGACGTCATCCTTGCCGGTGTCAAAGAACGACCGCGGCTTGGCGGCATCTGGGCTCCTCCAGTAATACCGGATCGTGCACGCCTTATCCGGCTCGCAGGTACTGATCCCGACGCTGTTGCGCACCATGGTCTTGAAATGTGCTCGCAGCGTTGTGCCCGGATCGCCCACGAACGTGTCTCCGAACAGCCACAGGCTCTTGTTGGCCGCGAGCGGGATGGAGTAAGCCGCATCGGCGCCGAGCCATCCTTCAGCGTAAGGAAATACGGGAAGGCGTTGGGCATGAATTGCCCCAAACCCCATGGATCTCAAGAGAGCGAGAAATACGAATGCTGATGCAACGTGTTGTTTCATAAACGTTTGCGCGGAAAACTGCTTAGCTTCTTCCCAGGCTGCCAGGCCAGGTGTAGGTTTTTATTCGTGTCAAGAAGAATCCATTAACTTTCGTTATTTACATAATACCTTAAAATAAAGATCGATTTATCTATATACAATCATTTTTGTGCTAATATTTGCTCTAGCCCTCAGATCGCACTGTCGTGGCGAGCCTGTGGCATGGGAATTGAAGTCCCCGCAATAAAGAGCCTTCATGGCAAGTGCGAAGAACAGTACGATCACAAGCCCGCGCGGCTCGGGAGCGGTCCCACTGATTCGAGATCGGGAACGGAGCAGAATCAATGTACGATAAGCAGCCTTATATTCCAGTATCGTCCTCGAGCGACCGATGCCGCGTCGGGTGGGAGGCGATAGGAATGTCGCTGCGCGAGGTTCCAGGAGACGCGAGCCGCGTGGTTTGCGTCGAGTGCTATCCCGGCGTGTTTGCACGCGAAGTGCGCGACCGCCTCAAGGCCTTGCTTGAACCTTCACTGGTCATTTCCACTGAAGATCTCCTCCTGCCCCCAGGTGAGCTGGACCGGCGCTTTGACCCGATTCTGACTCACGACCCCGTCTTCGGCATGATGACCGGGATTGAGATTGATGAATACATTGACAAGGAAAAGCTGCGGCAGGCCCAGCAGGAAGTGGCGAAGACAAATGCTGGAACGGCTCTCGTCGTCGGCCCGGGAGCAACCCTGGTTGCCCGGCGCTACGACCTTCTGGTCTACGCAGACCTGGCCCGGTGGGAAATCCAGCAGCGTCAGCGGCGCGGAGAGGTCGGGAACCTCGGCGCAGACAACCTGGGTGAGCGGCCGTCGCAGATATACAAGCGTGCCTTCTTTCTCGACTGGCGTGCCGCGGACCGGCTCAAGCAGCGCTTGCTGGCCCGTATCGATTACCTGCTCGACACCAATGCCCCCGCGTCTCCAAAGATGATTTCCGGCGAGGACATGCGCATGGGACTGCGCCGGGCGGTGCATCGCCCCTTTCGCGTTGTTCCCTTCTTCGATCCCGGCCCGTGGGGCGGCCACTGGATGGAAAAGGTGTGCGATCTGCCGAAGGATGTGCCCAATCATGCCTGGTGCTTCGACTGCGTTCCTGAAGAGAACAGCCTGCTTCTGGGCTTCGGCGATGTGCGCGTCGAAATACCATCCATCGACCTGGTGTTCACGCATCCACGCGAGCTCCTCGGCGAGCATATCTATGCGCGACTGGGAGCCGAGTTTCCCATCCGCTTCGACTTTCTCGATACCGTGGGCGGCGGTAACCTGTCGCTCCAGGTCCATCCGCTGACCGCCTATATCCGCAAACGGTTCGGTCTGGCCTATACGCAGGATGAAAGCTACTACCTGCTGGATGCGATGGACGACGCGTGTGTGTATCTTGGCCTCAAGGAAGGCATCGACCCGCAGGTAATGCTGCACGACCTGAAAGCCGCGCAAAACGGCGGTCCAGGCTTCGACGCGGACCGTTACGTAAATAAGTGGCCCGCGAAGAAGCACGACCATTTCCTGATTCCCGCCGGAACCGTGCACTGCTCCGGGCGCGACAGCATGGTGCTCGAGATCAGCGCCACACCGTACATCTTTACGTTCAAGCTGTGGGATTGGGGACGGCTGGGGCTGGATGGCCGGCCCCGGCCTATTCATATCGAGCGCGGCGCTGAGAACATTCAGTGGGACCGCACCACGGCCTGGGTCCGGCGCTCGCTCATCAACAGGGTGAAGCAAGTGGCCTCCGGCGACGGCTGGCGAGAGGAACATACCGGGTTGCACGAACTGGAATTCATTGAGACCCGGCGCCACTGGTTCACCGGCACGGTGCCCCATGACACCGCGGGCACCGTGAACGTCCTGAACCTGGTGGAAGGCGATGAAGTCATCGTGGAGAGCCCGGAACGCGCATTTGCGCCATTCGTGGTCCATTACGCCGAGACATTCATCGTGCCGGCACTGGTGGGTGCATACACCATTCGTCCCCACGGCCCCGCTGAAGGCAAGCAGTGCGCAACGATAAAGGCATTTGTCCGCCAGGACAAATAGGGACGATCGCAACGCTGTCTGCTCCAAAGTTAAAAACAGACTCTAGCAGGCTGCGGTGAAAGTCGCGCTTTGAAAGGGCACGGCTTTAGCCGTGCCGTAGCACCCGTGAAATCAACGTGGCTTTAGCCGCTGAGGGATGGTTTTCGTTACTGAGTTATTTGCACCACAGGCTGCTAGGGTTCAAACTGCGGCCAAAGCCCAGAGAGGCGGCCCGGATCGGAGACCCATTGCACCGCCTCTGGATTCCGGGTGAACTCTTCGTAAATTGGGATCGATCCCGAGAGCCCCAGCTCCGGGTAGGCGCGTGCCCGGCGCTCCGCCAGCGAACAGGCCGCGTAACATGGATTCTTCACCCAGGAAATTGCCTTTTGGTCATCGAGTAACGGGAACCAGGCCAGTCCGCCATGGGCGCGCACATCATCATAGACAAACCCGTATTGCCGGTCGCACCAGGCGCCAAAGACCATGGGCAAATCGGGATCGGCGTTGATGACGCAGTGCGCCCATCCGGGAGGAACCACGACCTGAGATCCGGGCTCGGCCTGGATGGCGACGCATCGGCCGGGATCGTTCGTCACGCGCTCCTGGGCATACACGATTGCCCGGCCTTCCCATACCTCGAAAATCTCCGGCGTGGACCAGCCGCAACGCGGGACAACAGCATGCACATGGCCCTGGCTTCGAACGGGCTCGCAGCCAAGACGCCCCGGCGCATATGCGACAACACCAAAGAGCAACATGCGGCGCTGAAGCTCGGCCAGATCTTCTGTGCGCCCCACATCCATCACGATGCTGTACACAGGGTCGGGGCCTTCGCAGCCGGGATCGCTCATACTGGCGCGAATTGCGTCCAGGCGCCGCTGCTCCGGTCGTGGCCCAAAGACATGGGGACCATACTCGAAGTACCACCCGTCACTGTGAAAACGCACAGCAAGTCCCGGATCAAAGGCCATCAATCTGCCCCCCCCCCCGCTGCGTCACCCTTCAATCCTGGCGAACATGCAGCCGTCCCGGATGTGACATGCCCGGTCGAAGTATATTACTATCGAAAGCGCTATCAACGGGTAGCAGTCTCGATATTTATCGATTGGGCTTCAATCGTTAACGCAAAGTTTCGAAACTTGAAGATTTCTCCTGACTCCGGACGTCGCAAGGATCGTGCAGATGGAGTCAACAGACAAGGAAACAAGAACAGTGAAAGAGCGAACACAGTCCGCGAGCATGCTCTCTGGAACCAGCGGAGATTCTACGACTCTCCCCGATAAACAGCGGGCGCGCCTGACCGCTATTTTAAAAGAACTACGGCGGTCGGGTACGGTTTCGGTGGAGTCGCTGAGCGCCGATCTGGATGTGTCGCTGGTGACGATCCGGCGCGACCTGGATCAATTGGAGCGCGACGGCCTTCTGCATCGGACACATGGCGGCGCGGTCTCGATTGAACCGCTCTTTTATGAACCATTTAAGAATGACCGCTCGTTTCAGGCCCAACTGGAGAAGTTTGCCGATGAAAAGCGGCGCATCGGCCGCGCTGCTGCGGCGCTGATAGAGAAAGGCGAAACCATTGCGCTGACACCTGGCACCACGACCACAGAGGTGATTCGCAGTCTTCCTCTTAACCAGAACATCACGGTCGTGACGAACACGGTCAACGTTGCCATGGAGCTTTCCAAGCGCAAGGACCTGGATATTTTTGTAGCCGGCGGGCATCTGCGGGGAGACTGGTTCTCACTGGTGGGACCCACGGCAATTCAGAGCCTGCAACGGATGCTGATTCATACCCTCTTCATCGGGGCCGACGGCATCGACGCCGTGTGGGGAGCGAGCTGTCTCAGCTCCGACGAATCCGACCTGAATTCCGCCATGGTGACGCTGGCGAGGCGGCGCATTGCCGTTGTGGATCACAGCAAGTTTGGCGTGGTGGCTGGTTGGCGCATCTGCCAGACACAGGATTTGCACTGCCTGATCACTGACACCGGCGCGACCGAGGAAATGATCGAGCCGTTTCGCAAGGCTGGCGTTGACGTCCGGCGCGTTTGAGCGCCATACCTCCGGCGATCATATCCCCTGATCGCAAGAGTTCTTCCGGCCCGTTCCCAAACGCCATCTGAATCCGGCTTCGGGAACACGGAATACCCTGGCAGCCTTTCACGCTTCACCGCATCTAAACCGGTTAGGCTCGGGGAATAGAGCCCATCTCCCTCCGGCGCTTCATTGTTAAGTTATTGAAAATACGAATTATTATCTTCGGCTGCGGCGATCGCTCGCAAAGCGCGTTTTTGTCTCCATCCGCCCCCAAAATGAGCTTTTTCTCTAAAACGAACACAAGCTGTGAATCTTTTTTTATAAAACACACATAAAAACGATTGACTATCGATAAACAGAGGCTTTATACTTCCATTCGCTACTGGGACCGATACTTTACGTTCTGAAAGATTGAGGGGAGGCGGAAAATGAAGATTGCAGGCATGACAGTCAGATCGCAGACAGGTGAGTTCCTTAGGGCTGCGCGCACAAGTGGAGCTTTGCGCATCGCGACGGTTCTGGGAATCATCTGCTTACTTTTCAGCGTGCCGGCTATAGCGCAATTTGACACCGGCACGATTACCGGGACGGTAACCGATGCGACCGGCGCCATCATTCCTAACGCCACGGTAATTGTCACCAATACCGGAACCGGGATCGAGTCAACCTTGCAGACCGACAGTAACGGCAGTTTCGTCGCTTCGGCGCTGCCTTTCGGTCAATATGTGGTGTCGGCGACTGGAACCGGATTCAGCAAGACAGCAACGGCTCCTCTGGTGCTCAATGTTGCAGCGACAGTTAGCGTAAAACTCACCCTCGCCGTTGCCGCGGCCAACGAGAGCATTCAGGTGACGGGAACGGACGCAACCATCGACACTTCTACAAGCACAGCCGGCGCCACTCTGAACTCCGCCCAGATCGGCAACCTGCCGGTGAATGGCAGAGACGTCAGCGACTTTCTCGAAATCTCTCCCGGATCGGTTGGCTCTACGGCCTACTTTCAAGGCAGCGTGAACGGACTGGACAACATCTTTACCGGCCTCAACATCAAGCTCGACGGCCAGTCAGCGAACCGCGGTGACGTCAACGGCTTCCTGGAAACCGAAGGCCAGGAGGGAGCGCGCGTCACCCGGGCCAGCGTGGACAGCATCCAGGAGATCGATTTCGCCAACAGCGGCTACAGCGCGCAAAGCGGCTTCTCGCTGGGACCGCAGATGAACATCATCACCAAGGGCGGCACCAACGATTTCCACGGCACGGCCTATGATTTCTTCCGCAACCAGGTTCTGGATGCGCGCGACTACTTCGACAGCGGCCCCGTCGGGCCCTTGCAGTTGAACCAGTTTGGCGGCAACCTCGGCGGACCGATCTTCAAAAAGAAGCTTTTCTTCTTCATCAACTATGAGGGAGACCGCACTCACGTCTCAACTCCCGAACCTGACTACGAGGTGATAAGCGCCTATGTGCGGTCGGTGACTCAGTATTTTTCCCCGGCGTTGGATCCCGTCCTGGCGATGATGGCTCCCCTGCCCTCGGGCTGCGACTCGGTCTCGACTTCTACGACGACCTGCGACTACGACACCAACTATCCGGACTGGGGCACGCCCTTCACAACCAGCCAGCCTTCCCCAACAACCCCCCCCATAACCTATGATCTGGTTTTGACTCCCACCAATCTTGGCAGCAAGCTTCGTGAAGATACGGGCTCAATACGCTTCGATTACCACATCGGCGATTCCGATACACTGATGTTCCGCTACAACATCAACGACTCCCAGACCAACGACACCTACGGCACCGCGCAGGGCCAGGTTTCGCCACAGGCGCTCAGGACGCAGTTGGCCAAGATCGACGAGACGCACATCTTCGGCGCGACTCTGCTCAACGAGTTCAGCATCGCGGTCAATCGCTTCTACTCGAACACCGCCTCTAACCCTTCGAACACCGTTTCTGGCCCTGGCTCACCCTACCTCAGCATTGGCAGCTTCTTCGTCAATCTCGGCGCGCTGCCCGGCGCCAACACCTTTAACCAGACCAATGCCAACACGCTGCCTGAGATCTTCGACAACGTGACCAAGACTGCGGGCAACCACACGCTGAACGCCGGCGTTCAGATTCGCCTCAACCGGCTGGACACCTGGCTGCGGCACCTTGTGGCCTACGACTACTACAGCTTCGCAAGCCTGGAAACGAATGTTCCGTTTGTAACCCAGGAAAACGGAACTCCGGGCTCGATCGGCAACCGCGATTCCAATTGGGATGTCTATGGGCAGGATGACTGGCGAGTGAACCGCAAGCTCACCTTCAATATCGGCCTGCGCTACGACTACAACACCACCTGGAACGTAGCCCACAACGATCAGGCACAATTTATTTACGCCACGCAGACCTTCGGCCCGGAGGGTCAGAGCGCCTATAATCCGTCACGCATCGACTTCGCTCCGCGGCTTGGCTTTGCGTGGGATCCGTTTGGGCAGGGTAGGACGGTGGTGCATGGATATGGCGGCCTGTTCTACATGCCCATGCAGCCCTCGCCCAACACGCTGGCGGACAACCTGCCGGCCAATGCATCCATCTCCGACAACCTCTTCGACTGGCTTTTCGGAGTGGTGCCTTCCATCGTTTATCCGAATATCCCGGTGCTTACGGCAAGCGAACAGAACGTATTTATCTTCCCGACTAACCCCAAGGATCCTTACTCGACCAACTGGCTCTTCGGCGTCGAACAGGAACTCGGACAGGGCACGGTCCTGACCATCAATTACGTCGGCAACAAGGTGCAGCACACGCAGGCCGGCATCGCCTTTCAGGGCATCAATCTCAATCCCTCCAGCCCAAACACAAACGTCCCCCGGCCTCTCTCGGCGACGTCCCCTTACCAGAACGAAAACTACATGCCCAATAACCTCTTTTCCAACTACAACGCGATGCAGGTGCAATTGCGCAGAAACGTGAGGCAGCTCAATCTGCTGGCCAACTACACCTGGGCGCACGAGATCGACGACGAAGTGAACGTCTTCGCGGGCTTCGAGGACCCGATGAATCCGCTCTATGACCGCGGCAATGGCGACTGGGACACGCGCCAAAACTTCTCCGCCAGCGCGCTCTACAACTTCTCCGAGTTGAAGGGCCACAGCCGTCTTATGCAGGAAGCGGCGGGTGGATGGCAGGCATCCAGCATCCTGCAGACTCGCGGCGGCCTCGGGCAAAATGTCGAAGTCACGAGCGGCTTCTTCGGGAACTTCATGCGGCCCGACAGAGTTCCGGGTCAGAGTTTAAAAGTCCAAGGGACAAACTGGCCCAGTTCAAGCTACAACATCAACGCCTTCGCCCTTGAGCCGGGATTTAATGGGGTCGATGGCGATCCTTCGACGCTTGGCGATATTCCGCGCAACTCAATCCGTGGTCCGGCATACTTCCAGTGGGATATGTCGGGCATGAAGAACTTTACCATTACGGAAAAACTGAAGTTACAATTCCGCGCGGACATCTTCAACATCCTCAACCACCCCAACTTCTCCAATATCGACACCGGCATTTGCAGTTCGGTGTATTACCCTCCTTTCCCCGAAGGCAGCCCTCCGACACCGGGAGTCTGCACGCAAAACCTGCCCTATCTGGCTCAGAACGGTTACTACAAGGGCTTTGGAACCTCCGGCGCAACCATTGCGGGGGCCGACGGCAACCAGATTGGCAACGGAACCAATCGCCAAACACAGTTCTCACTAAAGTTCATATTCTGATGCACAACGCAACCGCCGCTGCGGCAACGATCTCTCGCTGCCGCAGCGCGCGGGCGGCAATCCATCCCTGAACGCGTCTACACTACATGAGCGGCCAACTGCCGTCGCCATCGATTCTCTCCGGGGTACAGCGGAATCCGGGCAGGTGTACCCTGAGCGAATTCAGAGTGGGCACTGTTGCCCGGATTCCGCTCTAGCGAAGCGGAGGCGGCATGTCTTCGTCGCAGGGGTGGAATTGGAGCTTGTCAAGGATGCGAATGAACTGGGCAAAGGGACTGCTGGAACCCGATGCTGAACTCCGCGAGAGCGTGAAAACGCTGGGACAACTGGCAGACGTATTTGCCGACAGGAATGCTCTGCGCGCCATGGATGCCAACACCGTTGTCTATCGCGTTCAGGCCTGGTGTCCGGTCCCGGAGGGCACGGAAGGCGGTTTGTTCTGGGGCGTTACGGTCATCGAGGCAGGGCTGGTCGGTCAAGAGTACTTCATGACGCACGGACATTTCCATCTGAAGCGCGATCGTTCGGAATATTACGCGACCCTCGAAGGCGATGGAGCCTTGATCCTGATGGACGAACGTCGAAAAACCTGGATGGAGCCGATGACTTTCGGCAGCGTGCATTTCATTCCCCCGCGAACCGCTCACAGAGTGGCAAACATCGGCAAAAGCCCGCTGCGTTTCATGGCCTGCTGGCCGAGCGATGCAGGGCACGATTACGGAATCGTTCGCAACCAGGGCTTTGGCAGCCGCCTCCTGTGCGTCAATGACAGGGCCACTCTGGTTCGGGTTGATGTGTGACATCCGCAAAAAGCCGACGCCGGCGGTTTGGTCCCGTCCCTGGCCACCACTTTCCAGTGGACTTAGCGGTCATTCAAATCGTTCTTCCCGGCCGCTCGCGCTCGAGCGCCCTTCACCTTTCGCTCAGGTTTAACTTCATAGAGGTTGACGGCGAGCGATTCAGCGGCTTTCGCCGTGTGCTCCTGCCGCCACCGGCCGTCCGCCCACCAGCGAAGCCATCAGCTTTCCCGCCTCATCCACGGCAACCAGATTCGCCGGCTGGCCCACGGCCAGCGAGCCGGCTCTACACCCAAGTCCGGTCATCGCCGCGGGGTTTGCCGTGAGCAGGCGCAACGCCTGTTCCAGAGGCGCTCCGGTAAACGCAACAAAGTTTCTGAGCGCCTTGTCGAGCGTGAGCAGGCTGCCGGCCAGCACGCCGTTGGCCATGGCTTTGCCGCCCTCCACCTGCACCGCGAATGTGCCCAGCCGATACTCCCCGTCTGGCATGCCGGTGGCGCTCATGGCGTCTGTCACCAGGATCGCGAGTTCAGGCCCCTTGGCGCGCCACCAAAGCTTCACCGTCTCCGGCGCGGTGTGGATGCCATCGCAGATCAGCTCGGAAAACATCGCATCGTTGTTGAGCACGACGCCCAGAATGCCGGGCTCGCGATGGTCCAGCGGGCGCATGGCATTAAAGGTGTGCGTGGCGCTGGTCGCCCCGGCCGCGATCACAGCGCGGGTTTCAGCCGCAGTGGCGTTGGAGTGGCCGACGGAGACGCGCACGCCGCGCGCAACGGCATGTGCCGCAAGCTCCGCCGCGCCCGGCAGCTCGGGGGCCAGCGTCATCAGCCGCATCTGGCCTTCGGCCGCTTCGAAGAGCCGGTCGAAGACAGCCAGGTCCGGCGCCAGCAGGTACTCGCCGGGTTGAACGCCGCGCTTCGCGTGAGAGAGAAACGGACCTTCGAGATGAATGCCGACAGGCCGCGCCAGGGGTTCACCGTTTGCGTTGCGTTCGTCAACCAGACTCGGCTCTTGAATCAACCTGGCCAGGCCGGAGACGGCGCGCAGCGTTCGCTCCAGCGGAGCAGTAACGGTGGTCGCAAGAAAGCTGCCTGTGCCGTGCGCAGCTAATAGAGAACCGATTGCGGCGAGAGCCTCGGGCGTAGCCTCCATCACGTCGTAGCCGGCAGCTCCATGGAAATGCACATCGAAAAATGCCGGCGCCAGCGTCGCGCCTGGATAGTCGATTACGGCAGCGTTGCCGGCGAGCTCGGCGGCAATTTCAGTATTCGCGCGGCTGGTGATGGACGCGATCCGGCCGTCCTCGATCACGACGGCGGGCTCGTCGATCAGCCGGCTCCCGTCCCAGAGCTTCTTCGCAGTCAGTGCGGTTTGCATAGCACCAGATTATTGCAAAGGAGCTTCGTAGTCTGCCCGCTGGCAAGAACAACGAGCGCGCAAGCGCGAAGCCCGAGCTCCGGCCGCAAATCACACCCCGCAACTTGTTTAGCCCCCGAGGGATTTCGTTACGTGCGCTCGGAGTGAATCCGCAGTTTAGGGACAGGCTCTGAGGCGTTTCATACTCCGTGCTGCCGGGAATTGCTCCAAATGATTTGGCAAATGCCGATAACCAGCATGGCCGCGCCATAGAGCGTCCAGTGCTGATCGCCCTGCATGAAGCTGCGGCTCAGTGCGCCCCACGCCAGGTTCATCCCCTGCAGCATCCAGATGCCTCCCATCAGCACCATCAGGACCCCAATCAGGCTGCTGATTATCCGCATAATCATGTTGAACGCTCGACGCACCGCTCACCTCTGAGTGAAACTCTACGCGAATTCTACCACCCCCTTAACCCTTGTCATCCTACTGCCGCTGTGATCGGGTCACACGTTACTGGAACTGGTTGCATGGATCGTCTTGTAACAGGGCACGACTTCAGTGGTGCCGAATTCGACTGGAAAAATGAGGGTCTTAACCCCCTGCGGCTCGCCTCTCCTTACCTGAAGACCATTTATGCAACCAGCTCCAGAGTCTGTTATGAACTTTCTCGCGGGCGTCGCTGGAGCAAATTTTTCTCAGCTCGAGGAGCAGCCCCCTTCGCGTAGAATGATCGGTATATCGCCCACGGAGGCTGAAGCCCTGTTCGCCTCGTATCTCATTCCTTTGCATTGTGTCGCAGGCCCGCTCGGGAGAGTGCTGCGGGGGACGGCCGCGTATCTGGCCTTTGCTCCTCAAACCGGCCTGCGCCACTACCTGAGGACGATGCTGAACGACCCCTTCGCCAAACTGCCGCATCCCTGGAACTGGTTCGATGCGGCGATGCTGCTGCCTTACTTCGCGGTCATGATCCTATTGGCGCTCTATGGCATCCACCGCTATACCATGTGCTACCAGTACTTCAGGTACCGCAAGAACTACAACCCCAATCCGCCCCGGCGCTTTGAGGAGCTGCCCCAGGTCACCATTCAACTGCCCATCTTCAACGAGCAGTTTGTCATCGACCGCCTGATCGAAGCGGTCTGCGCAATTGACTATCCGCGCGAAAAGCTCGAAATCCAGGTTCTTGACGACTCGACCGACGAGACTCAGGCAGTGGCCAGCGGCATCGTCGACCGCTACGCCGCGCTCGGGGCTCCCATCGTCTACATTCACCGTACCAACCGCCACGGCTTCAAGGCTGGCGCGCTCGGCGCCGGCCTCAATGTGGCCAAAGGCGAGTTCATCGCCATCTTCGACGCCGACTTCGTTCCCCCGCCCGACTGGCTCATGAAGGTCATCCACCACTTCGCCGAGCCCGAAATCGGCATGGTGCAAACCCGCTGGGCGCACCTCAACCGCCATTACAGCATGTTGACCGAGATCGAGGCCATTCTCCTCGACGGCCACTTCGTCCTCGAGCACGGAGCGCGCGTGCGCTCCGGCGAGTTCTTCAACTTCAACGGCACCGCCGGCATGTGGCGCCGCCAGGCCATCTCCGATGGCGGCGGATGGCAGCACGACACGCTCACCGAAGACACCGACCTGAGCTACCGCTCCCAGATGGCCGGCTGGAAGTTCAAATACCTGCCCGAGGTCGAGTGCCCCTCCGAGCTGCCCATCGAGATGACCGCCTTCAAAACCCAGCAGGCGCGCTGGGCCAAGGGACTCATCCAGACCAGCATCAAAATCCTGCCCAGGGTCTTCCGCTCCAACACCTCGCGGCGAAACAAAATCGAGAGCGTCTACCACCTCACCGCCAACCTCAGCTATCCGCTCATGGTCATCATGTCGGCGCTGCTCATTCCCGCCATGATCTGCCGCTTTTATCAGGGCTGGTTCCAGATGCTGCTCATCGATTTTCCGCTCTTTACCGCGTCCTCCTTCTCCATCGCGGTGTTCTACCTGATGAGCGAGCGCGAGCTCTTCCCAAAGACCTGGAAGCGGACCTTCTACTATCTTCCGTTCCTCATGGCTGTTGGCATCGGCCTTACGATCACCAACACCAAGGCGGTGGTGGAAGCGTTGCTCGGCATCAAGAGCGCCTTTGTGCGCACGCCCAAGTACCGTGTGGCCCGGAAGGGCGAAAAATCGCAGGCCGCCAAGTACCGCAAGCGCCTCAAGCTGACGCCCTGGATCGAGTTGCTCTTCGGCTGCTACTTCGCCGCCGCCATCTACTACACTTTCACGAACAACAACTTCTTCACCGCGCCCTTCCTCATCCTCTTCGTCGTCGGCTATTGGTACACCGGGCTGATGAGCCTGCTGCAGGGCCGCTTCGAGCGCTGGCGCACCGGCGTCAATACCGATGAATCCAGCCCCAAGCCGTTTCCGGTTGGCGTATGAGAGAATGCCGATGACAATAAAATCAAAGAGAATGCCCAGATCCAAAGACACCATGCGTTCTGAATACGACATGCGCGGAGGCGTCCGCGGGAAATATGTAAAGCGTTTCCCGCGCGACGTGGTGATGGTGACGCTGGCCCCCGATGTCGCATCCGCCTTCCCTGACGCCGCTGCCGTCAACCGAGCACTGCGCCTGCTCCTCAATACCGCGAAGAAGGTCGCGCCATCCGCGGCGAAGAAAGCGGCCCGGGCTGCCTGAGGCCCCAAGCCGTTCCCGCTGGGCGTGTAAAGTTTTGGAGTCATAGAAGCTGCTAGGATTGAAGCAATGGAAAAGCTTGGACGTATAGAGCTAATTGAGCTTCGCGATCAATGGGTCGATGAAGCAAAAGATTTTACACCTTGGCTCGCTCAACCTGAGAACCTCGCAATCCTCGGAGAAGCCCTTGGGATTGATTTGGAACTCGAAGCTCAGGAAAAGGACGTTGGTCCATTCCACGCTGATTTGTTATGCCGCGATACGGCGATGAGCGACAGTTGGGTCGTAATAGAAAACCAGCTTGAAAAGACTGATCATAAGCACCTCGGACAACTGCTCACATATGCCGCGGGTCTAAAAGCTAACACCATCGTTTGGATCTGCTCTGAGTTCACCGAGGAACATAAAGCGGTACTTGATTGGCTGAATCAGATCGGTGGCAGTTCCGCGCGATTCTTTGGACTTGCCATCCAACTTTGGCGAATTGGAAACTCCCCGGCAGCGCCGAAGTTCAACGTCGTCTGTCAGCCCAACGAGTGGGAAAAGACAGTTCGAAAGGCGGCTGAGGGCTTATCGGACTCCGAAGAAAGGCCGTCGGAGAAGCTGCGTATTCGATACTGGACGGCATTCAGAAGCTACCTGCAAGACAAGAAGAGTAGATTGCATCCGCAGAAGCCGGGACGTTCACACTGGTACACCTTCGGTATAGGCACCAGCAAGGCGCACATTAGTGCTTTGCTCATTACAAAGGAAGACAAGATCGCCGTTGAGCTTTCAATCAATTCTGAGAATGCAAAGTCGCATTTCAAAGAGCTTTTGCAGCAAAAAACAGAAATTGAGGCGATTATCGGTGAGCCGGTCGAGTGGCGCGAGATGCCCGATAAGAAGGCGTCTCGCGTCGTGCTATTTAAGAGCGTCAACTCCTTCGAGGAAAGTGAGTGGCCGGTGCAGTTCTCCTGGCTCAAGGAGAAGCTAGAGGGATTCGATGAGGCATTTCGCCCGCTTTTCTCCAAGATGAAAAAGACGGAAGTTGAATAGGTAAGCTCACGGGCCGCAATCCGCAGCAGAAGTTCATATTGCTTGTTTACTCTCGCGCTTCCCCCGCCCTCACTGTGCTACATTGACGCCATGGTCTCAAAAAATCTGGCGATGATTGTGGTGATGCTGTCCGTTGCCCTTGCGCCTGCAACGCTCGCCGCGCAGACGGGCCATCAGGCCGCGGCCCCGCATCAAACTGTGCCGTCCGCCGCGCCGGTTCCGGCGGCTCCGGCCCCGGCCTCGCCCTCTGCTTCCACGGCTCCTCCGTCCGGCGTGGCGAATCCTGGAACACAAACCGATTGCGAAGGCAGCGCGTGCGATGCCGCATTGCCTCACATCACCATTGCCACTCCGGCGCCTGCGCCCGCGCCGTGGCCCCTGCAGGATCGCATCGCCTGGGCCGCGAGCCTGCTTCTGACCATCATCGCGTACGTGGGAATCATGCTCGCCCTCTCCGCGCTGCGCAAAATCGAGCGCCAGACACGATATGGCGAAACCGCTGCTCAAGCGGCCGCCGACAGCGCCAAAGCGGCGTTGCTTCTTGCGCAAACGCAAGCGCAGGCCCAGGTTCAGCAGGCAGAAGCCCAGGCGCAGGCCGAGCGTCCCTGGATTCTCGTCACCGCCGAGCCTGCGCCCGGCGACCCTAATCGCTTCATCGTCGTTGCCACAAACCGCGGCCGCGGTCCTGCCCGCGTCGTCGCGCTTGCCGAGGAGGTCACGTGCGCTACGGACGAGTCGCAATTGCCGCCCGTCCCCACATTCAACGGCGAACCGCACCCCCCCGCCGTTCCCATGATCCTGCTACCAGGCGAATCCACCGACATCAAGTCGTTCCACCGCGACGACGTGAAATCGGTTTGCCGCTCTGAGGAGCGCCTGCGGCGTGTGGAAGATTGGAAAGAGAAGATCTATATCTATGGGGCAATAGCCTATCGCGATCTGCGCTCAACCGACGAGAAACATTTCCATGAGACCGCGTGGTGCTGCTGGTACATCCACGGCCGCCAGAAAAGCGGCATGGTGATGGCCGGCCCGCCGCAGTACAACCGGCATAGCTAGGGTGTTGTCACGGCTGCGGCATGGATCGACGCGCTGCATCCTGAGCGCTCATCGACCGTCGGCCAACCGATGCCTCTGAGAATCGTGTTACGTCGCTTTGCCGCAACCCACTCCCGGAGGGAGCGAACACGAATCGGCCGCCGCGTGACATAAGTCACTGTGCGCCGGAAGAGATTTACATTAATTTTGAAGCGGTGGGGTGTATAAGGAGGCGTTATGGTTGAGCGCAAATGCCCGGGGCAGGATACCCAATACTGGACCGTGGACGACATCTTCGAGTCGCCATGCTCCCATTGTGGCTATTCACTCGAGTTTTTCCGCAACGATCCTCATCGCTGCTGCCCCGCCTGCGGGAAATACACGCTGAATCCCAAACTGAATCTGGCCTGCGCCGACTGGTGCACCGCATCCCACGATTGCCTCGAACCTCCCGAAAAGCAACTGATCACCGAGATTACAGAAGCGCGTCACCCCTGAAGCAGACGGCGTTCTAAATCAAACGGCCCACAACTCTCCCCGTTGTGGGCCGTTCGCTTCTTTGCGCCGTCTGTGACGGCTAACGAAGACTATCTTCCCGTCCCCCCCACCGTCATCTTGTCCAGCTTCACCGTGGGCGGGTGCCCCACGTCTCGATTCTGAGACATGGGATACCACGAACCTCTCCCACACTGTCATTCTGAGCGAAGCGGGCGCGCTTTTGCGCGGCCCGCGAAGTCGAAGAATCTGCGGTTGCTTTTCGCGCCTGTCAGGCTACTTGCGCAGCAATTTTTGGTAATATTTCCGGCTCCATTCATATGGGGAATGCCGCATGGAACCGCAGTAGCCCTGTGCCCCGTCGCGGCCCCAGCAATAATTGTCGTTCCAAGCGCACTCAAGCCGATGAGGAACCAGGAAGTCCTCGTAGTCAGTGCAGGTTTTCAGGACGAGGTTTTGTTTCCGGCGGACACCGCGATGGGCCATGCGCTTGTCGTCTTTCGCGCTGGCGGTGCCCGTAATCGCCGCAAAGGGGCGGCGCGTCGAGCGGCTCATTTGAAACTCCAGGTCGCAGTTGCGTACCTAGGTCATGGCGTGCCCTCCTGCCTTGATTTTATCGGCTTCGCGAAATTGATTCCAAGTTGACCGGCTATCGGAAAAATGCTACCTTGCTTGAGGAAAGGAGACATCATGCGTCAAATGCGATTGCAGTTGCAGCGACCAGACCGCCAAGTAACCGGCGCGGCACAGGATGGCTCTTTTTCTCGCCTTCTCGGCCCCGCCTAGCAGTAAACCGAACTGACAACTGAAGGAGTTGTATGAAGACCGAGGAGTCTTTGCGCCGGCACTTCTCCCGGATGGGCGCGCGCGTGTTTGTGCGCGGGCCCGGCCCCAGGCAACGGGAGAAGATCCGAATCGACGTAGGCAGGGACCGCTCTGGCGAATTCTTCGACATTCGATCCGAAGTGGGCGTTGTACCCGAGATTCTCGATGTACAACCTTCCGCTCGTCATCTTGTGTTGATGGTTCGCGATGGCAGTCTCAAAAACAAGTTCCTGCTTGGACACGATGAGCGTCACTGGTTCGCCGCTGCCGTACCCGGCGATAGCGTTCGCGACGTTCGGACCGCAATCGCAAGCCTGAGGCCGGAAGAAATCGAAGGCCGAGAGGCGATCCGGCAGGGTGAATGGTTCTTTGTTCCAGAGCCCGGCGTCGCCGAAAAGGACGCCGTGATCCATCGCAACGAACCGCTCAGCCGCGGCGCGGGAAGCAAGCCTCATATCTGCGAAGAGCTGATGAGGCGCGGCGGCGTGACCGTGATGGTGTGCCGTCAGTACCCGACAGGCGTCGGCCTGGAGGAGTACGTACGGCTCATTGCGGCCAACCACGAGGCGACGGGCTATATGTGGCGCCGCATGACCCGCGATGCTGAAGTCTATGCGCGCGGCGAAGTCCGCCATCGGGATCACAAGACGATCGACCTTGTTGGCTGGCATCGTGTCTACATGAACCGGGAGCGCTTTGCGCGGCACGCGCCGCAAATTGCGTTTCTCGACTAACCCGGAGGCATCCCAGGTCCGAAACCCGGACCTGGGATGCCCGGCACCTAAATCGACAACAGAAAGGCTGATAGCGTCTAGGATTTGCGCATAAATTGGATTCTGAGCGATACCTAGCATATGGAATCCGACCAAAGAGACCGAATTCGGCAGAGAATTGCAATTGGCGAGCGCCGCATCCGAAATATCCTCAGAAGTCACGGCGTAGCGACAATGAGAATGCTGGAACAAAAGATCTCCGACGCTGGCCCGAATCCGCAGCGCATCGATCCTCACCTACTGACTCAGGCGCGGACGAATTTGACAGGTCAAGGGATTTTGGCGACAAGGGTTGGGAATAGGGCCCAATGGCACTACCTGAATTCAAGCGACAAGGAATTCGTGGAAAGGCGGTTCGCTGATCTAACCGCAATCCACGCTCACACGGAGAATAGAGCGTTTACTGACAGGATGGGAGATACCGCAGAAATTTCAGTCATGAAGGCCATGCAAAGGAGTCGAATAAGTTTTTTCGGACACTTTGCTGACTTACATGAACACGACGACGGCGAAAGATATTTAAAACACGATCCTGACTTCTTTTCAGGCGTTGCGATCCAGGGGGGAAAACTCGATTACATCCTCGTGCATCCGCAAGCAGGAGGAATGGGCATCGAGGTTAAGAACACCAGGGAGTGGGTCTACCCCGACAAGGACATCGTTACGCAATTGCTTCGCAAATGTATCCAAATCGATGTGGTTCCAGTTTTGATCGCCCAACGAATCCACTATTCGACGTTCGCGATTCTTAATTCATGCGGTGGAATCATTCACCAGATGTATAACCAGCTATACCCCTTCGCCGATGCTGCACTCGCTGAACAAGTCAGAGACAAAACTAAGCTTGGCTATTTCGACGTTCGCGTAGGAAATGAACCTGACGCCCGCCTTCTGAAGTTCTTTTCATCAAGTCTGAGTTCAACGGCAGCGTTTAGCCGCGAGAAGTTCAATCAATGCAAGCCAGTCACTGCAAACTATGTATCGGGTGCCCTGTCCTACGCGCAATTCGTTGCTGTTCTACGTGGGACATACGAAGATTAGGCGCCACCCTTCGCCCTCTATTCGCCCAAACGACTCGATGCGCCCGGATGCTACTACTAAATACATATAACTAAGAGTCACCGCCCCGTCCCGCCCACCGTCATCTTGTCCAGTTTGACCGTCGGCATGCCCACGCCCACCGGCACGCTCTGCCCGTCTTTGCCGCAGGTGCCGATGCCTTCGTCCAGCCGCAGATCGTTGCCCACCATCGACACGTATTTCAGCGCCTCTGGCCCGTTGCCGATCAGCGTGGCGTCGCGCACCGGCGCCGTCACCTTGCCGTCTTCGATCAGGTACGCCTCCGACGCCGAGAACACAAACTTCCCGTTGGTGATGTCCACCTGCCCGCCGCCGAAGTTCACGGCGTAGAGCCCGCGCTTCACGCTGCGCAAAATGTCTTCGGGTGCGTCGTCGCCTGCCAGCATATAGGTATTCGTCATGCGCGGCATGGGAATGGATTGATAGCTCTCGCGCCGGCCCGATCCCGTGTTCGGCATCCCCATCAGCCGCGCCGAAAGCTTGTCGGATAAATACCCCCTCAGCACGCCGCCCTCGATCAGCACCGTCTCCTGCGTGGCCGAGCCTTCGTCGTCCACGTTCAATGAGCCGCGCCGTCCGGCAATGGTTCCATTGTCCACCACCGTCACCTTCGGGTTCGCAACTGGCTGACCAATCAATCCCGTAAACGCCGAGGTCTTCTTGCGGTTAAAGTCGGCTTCCAATCCATGCCCCACCGCTTCGTGCAGCAAAATTCCCGGCCAGCCCGGACCCAGCACCACTTGCATCTCTCCCGCGGGCGCAGGCACGGCGCCCAGTTGCAGAATCGCGCCTCGCGCCGCCTCCCGCGCCAAACTCTCCGGGCTCTTCGACCCTTGGAATTGCTCCAGTCCGGCCCTGCCTCCGCCTCCAGCCGAGCCCTTGGTTGTCACCGCGCCCGCTTTGGCGAGCACAAACACATTCAGCCGGCACAGCGGCTGCGTGTCGCTGGCAAAGGCCCCGTCCGACGCGGCAATCAGAATCCGCCGCAACTCCTCGCCGTAGCTCGCGCGCACCTGCACGACGCGCGCATCGAAGGCCCGCGCCGCGCGGTCGGCGCGAAGAATCAACTCCAGCCGCGCCGCCAGGTCCAGGTTGTAGCCGCCCAGCGGAACCGGGTACAAATCCGCTCCACGTGTCTCTGTAAACCCCTGCACCGGCAGCTTTGCCGGGCCTGAAGCAATCAGCGCCGCGGTCCGCGCCGCGTGCAGCAGCCGCTCCGCGCTCAGATTGTCGGTATAGGCGTAGCCGGTGCGCTCGCCGCTCAGCACGCGGATGCCACACCCCGCGCTCGTCCCCTGGCTGGCCGACTTCACAATCTGCTCGTCAACACCCAGCGCGGTAGCCGTAACCGACTCAAAATAAAGGTCTGCGTAGTCACCGCCGGCGCTCAAAGCCTCGCCCAGGCAGCGCTCCAGCAGCCGCTCAGACAGGCCGAACTTCTCAAAGAAATAGCGCCGATGGCTCGGTTTTGGGGAAGTCTCCGGGTAAGTCATCGTAATCCCAGTGTACGCTGGTCCCGTCTGTCTCATTGACGGGCCGGCGGTTCTAAAACGGCCCTCAAGCACGTGAAACCACCCCGGCTCTGGCCGCCCTTTCTCAACGTTTCTCTTTGGGTACCTTGGTGCGGGTTCATCGGTCAGCCGGGAATCGAAGCGTGCTAGGATTTTTCTCATGAAGAAGATTTTTGCAGCGGCATTGCTCATGTTGGTGTTTGCAGCCCCAGTGTTCGCCGCCGGGTCACACCACCATCACCACCACCATAGCGGTCATCATCACCACGTTCACCACGCCTAGAGTTTGCTTCTGACGTCTAGGCAGAAATTCGCGCAGGCAAGATGAGTTGTGTGCGCGCCCCCTCGTTGCGCGCCCATTCCAGTCCACGCCAAGGCATGGTAAGGTTCTTGGCATGACCGATTCCGACCAACTGCGCTATCCAATCGGACGCTTCCGTCCGCCGGCCGCGAGCACTCCCGGCATCCGCGCAGCGCAGATCGAAACGTTACGCCTGCTTCCTGAGCGTCTGCGCGCCGCGGTGAATGGTCTCAGCGATGCCCAGCTCGACACGCCCTACCGCGAGGGTGGCTGGACCGTGCGCCAGGTTGTCCATCACCTCGCCGACAGCCATGCCAACTCGGTCATTCGCTTCAAGCTGGCGCTTACTGAGGATTGGCCCACCGTCAAGCCCTACGACGAGGCCGCATGGGCGCGCCTGCCTGACTCCTTCCTGCCCATCGACGGCTCGCTTGTCTTCATCGGCGCGCTGCACTCCCGCTGGGTGGCACTGCTCCAATCCATGCCGGAAGAGGGTTTCCAGCGCGGCTTCAACCATCCGGAGTTGGGCCGGCAAAATCTGGCCACATCGTTGGCGCTCTACGAGTGGCACTCCCGCCATCACACGGCCCACATCACAAGCCTGCGCGCGCGCATGGGCTGGTAGAAACCGCCATGCACGCCAACGCCATTCACGCCGGCGCTTCAGCCGCCTCACCCGCTCGGCTGGCCGAGATCATTGAAGCCTATCTTGCCGACCACCCCGCAGCCGCCCTGCTCGAGGATGGCCGCGTTCTCTTCGACATGCGCACCGCGCGCTACTCGGTCGCCGAGTCGCATGGCCGCTGCCTGCTGCAACTCTGGAGCGAAGAGCGCAACCTGGTGCGCACCGTCGTCGATGTGCAGGAGCGCGCGCAATGCCTGCGCCTCTCCACGCGGCGCATGGGCGCGGCCAAACCGCAATCCCTTGAGCTCGCGCCCACCAGCGACCGCCGCACCCCCTCCGCGCGCGACGCCGCCCGCCGCAATTACCTCCGCCTCCTCGAACGCGCGCTCACCCGCCACTTCATCGGCGCGAAGGTCGACGGCCTGCGCACGGCCATGGATCTCGAGCACAGCTTCGGCCCCGCCTACGTGCGCGGCCGCCTGCTCAAGGGAACAGCGGCAGATGCGGTCATCGGCGTCAGCGCCGCAGAATCGGCCTCCGTCATCGACGGCGTTCTTACTCTCGGAATTCTCTGGCTCGACTACTGCCGCCTCACGCCGATGCGCGCCGCCACTTTGGCGGCCTCAAGGTGATTGTGCCGGCCGGGGCCTGGCGCGCTACTGCCGAGCGCATGG
>CAWCXX010000076.1:0-26512 GCA_963799445.1 uncultured Acidobacteriaceae bacterium
TGCGGCCACGGTCACCGAGGTCGGCACGGTGACAGACGAGTTGTTGCTGGCCAGGTTTACAGTGAACCCGCCGGTTGGCGCCGCGGCGTTCAGCGTCACCGTGCAGCTATCGGTTCCGGCTCCGGCCATCGAGCCGCTGGTGCAGCTCAGCCCGCTGAGCACCGGCACGCCCATGCCGCTCAGGCTGACCACGGTCGAAGTCCCGCCCGAAGAGTTGCTGGTCAGCATCAGCTGGCCCGTCGCTGCCCCGGCGGTTGTGGGATCGAACTGTAAAGTCAGCGTCGCCGTCTGATCGGGATTCAGGGTCAGGGGGAAGGTGGCTCCGGAGACGGTGAAGCCGTTCCGGCCACAGTCGCTGCGCTGACGGTCACAGCCGCGGTGCCGGTGGAGGACAAAGTCAGAGTCTGCGTGGTAGCAGCGTTCACGTTCACGCTGCCGAAGGAGAAGCTGGTCGAGCTGACGCTGAGCGTGGGCACGGCGGCGCCAAGTGACAGGGCGAAAGTCTTGGCCACACTGTTGGCGCTGGCGGTCAGGGTAACGGTCTGCGCGGTGCTGACCGAGGAGACCGTGGCTGAAAAGCTGTGCGGTGGTCGAGCCTGCGGCCACAGTCACCGAGGTCGGCACGGTGACAGACGAGTTGTTGCTGGCCAGGCTGACAGCGAACCCGCCGGTTGGCGCCGCTGCGTTCAGCGTCACGGTGCAGCTATCGGTTCCCGATCCTGCGAATGATCCGCTGGTGCAGCTGAGCCCGCTGAGCACCGGCACGCCTGTGCCGCTCAGGCTGACCCCGGTCGAAGTCCCGCCCGAAGAGTTGCTGGTCAGCATCAGCTGGCCCGTCGCTGCCCCGGCGGTTGTGGGGTCGAACTGTAAAGTCAGCGTCGCCGTCTGATTGGGATTCAGGGTCAGGGGGAAGGTGGCTCCGGAGACGGTGAATCCGCTGCCGCTGACCGCCGCTGCGCTGACGGTCACCGCCGCGGTCCCGGTGGAGGACAGAGTCAGAGTCTGCGTGGTAGCAGCGTTCACGTTCACGCTGCCGAAGGACAAGCTGGACGAGCTGACGCTGAGCGTGGGCACGGCGGCGCCAAGTGACAGGGCGAAAGTCTTGGCCACACTGTTGGCGCTGGCGGTCAGGGTAACGGTCTGCGCGGTGCTGACCGCGGAGACCGTGGCCGAAAAGCTTGCCGTGGTAGAGCCTGCGGCCACAGTCACCGAGGTCGGCACGGTGACAGACGAGTTGTTGCTGGCCAGGCTGACAGCGAACCCGCCGGTTGGCGCCGCTGCGTTCAGCGTCACGGTGCAGCTATCGGTTCCCGATCCTGCGAATGATCCGCTGGTGCAGCTCAGCCCGCTCAACACCGGCACGCCCGTGCCGCTCAGGCTGACCCCGGTCGAAGTCCCGCCCGAAGAGTTGCTGGTCAGGGTGAGCTGGCCCGTGCTGCCCCGGCGGTTGTGGGGTCGAACTGTAAAGTCAGCGTTGCCGTCTGATTGGGATTCAGGGTCAGGGGGAAGGTGGCTCCGGAGACGGTGAATCCGCTGCCGCTGACCGCCGCTGCGCTGACGGTCACCGCCGCGGTCCCGGTGGAGGACAGAGTCAGAGTCTGCGTGGTGGCAGCGTTCACGTTCACGCTGCCGAAGGACAAGCTGGACGAGCTGACGCTGAGCGTGGGCACGGCTGCGCCAAGTGACAGGGCGAAAGTCTTGGCCACACTGTTGGCGCTGGCGGTCAGGGTAACGGTCTGCGCGGTGCTGACCGAGGAGACTGTGGCTGTAAAAGCTTGCGGTGGTAGAGCCTGCGGCCACAGTCACCGAGGCCGGCACGGTGACAGACGAGTTGTTGCTGGCCAGGCTGACAGCGAACCCGCCGGTTGGCGCCGCTGCGTTCAGCGTCACGGTGCAGCTATCAGTTCCCGATCCTGCGAATGATCCGCTGGTGCAGCTGAGCCCGCTGAGCACCGGCACGCCCATGCCGCTCAGGCTGACCCCGGTCGAAGTCCCGCCCGAAGAGTTGCTGGTCAGCATCAGCTGGCCCGTCGCTGCCCCGGCGGTTGTGGGGTCGAACTGTAAAGTCAGCGTTGCGGTCTGATTGGGATTCAGGGTCAGGGGGAAGGTGGCTCCGGAGACGGTGAAGCCGCTTCCGCTGACCGCCGCTGCGCTGACAGTCACAGATGCGGTGCCGGTGGAGGACAGAGTCAGAGTCTGCGTGGTGGCGGTGTTCACGTTCACGCTGCCGAAGGACAAGCTGGACGAGCTGACGCTGAGCGTGGGCACTGAGCGCCCAACTGCAAGGCGAAAGTCTTGGCCACACTGTTGGCGCTGGCGGTCAGGGTAATGGTCTGCGCGGTGGTGACCGAGGAAACTGTCGCTGTAAAAGCTTGCGGTCGTCGAGCCTGCCGCCACGGTCACCGTGGCCGGCACGGTGACAGACGAGTTGTTGCTGGCCAGGCTGACAGTGAACCCGCCTGTGGCTGCCGCGGCGTTCAGCGTCACGGTGCAGCTATCGGTTCCCGATCCTGTGAATGATCCGCTGGTGCAGCTCAGTCCACTCAACATCGGCACACCCATGCCGCTCAGGCTGACCCCGGTCGAAGTCCCGCCCGAGGAGTTGCTGGTCAGCATCAGCTGGCCTGTCGCTGCCCCGGCGGTTCTGGGGTCGAACTGTAAAGTCAACGCTGCGGTCTGATTGGCATTCAGGGTCAGGGGGAGGGTGGCTCCGGAGACCGTGAAGCCGCTGCCGCTGACCGCCGCTGCGCTGACGGTCACCGCCGCGGTCCCGGTGGAGGACAGGGTCAGAGTCTGCGTGGTGGCAGCGTTCACGTTCACGTTGCCGAAGGACAAGCTGGACGAGCTGACGCTGAGCATCGGCACTGAGGCGCCAAGTGACAGGGCGAAAGTCTGTGCCACACCACCCAGGCTGGCGGTTATCGTCGAGGATTGCACAGAGGTGACCGGGGAGACACTCGCGGTAAAGTCAGCGCTGTTCGCGCCCGCCGGAATTGTCACAGACGCCGGTACGACCACGGCGCTATTGCTGCTTGCCAGATTCACCTGAAGGCCGCCACTGGCCGCCGCGGCGTTCAGCGTCACGGTGCAGCTATCGGTCCCGGCTCCGGTCATCGAGCTGCTGGTGCAGCTCAACCCGCTCAGCACCGGCACGCCTGTGCCGCTCAAGTTTACGGCGGTCGATGTTCCGGTTGATGCGTTGCTGGTGATCGTCAATTGGCCCGTCACCGGCCCAGATGCCACGGGACTGAATTGAATGGTGAGCGTGGCACTGCTGTTGGCGGCGACAGTCATAGGTAAGCTGCCCTGGCCACTGACGGAAAAGGATTGGCCGGTTATATTCAACTGAGAGATTTCAACGGGCGCCGTACCCTGATTTGAAAGCGTGACACTGGCATTTGACGTTTGACCCACGGCCACGGAGCCAAATGCAAGAGTATTTGTCGGCGTGACGAGTGTTCCTGTTGATGCGGCATCTGCCGTCGCATTCTTCACTACGAATGAACCACTGCAACCGCACAGCACAAGGCTGCAGGCCAGCAGGGTGACCAGTTCGACTCGCATAGGCTTCCTTTGGCGCAATTGCCTCTGAACACGTGCCGACCCATGTTCGGCGGCGCGCGCGTGAGTTCTCTCCAAGAGTTGCACTAAGGTAATCATGTAAGATTACTGCTGCGATTTACATTAGCGGATAAGATGATTACCTAAAATGTGACTTTGATAACTCTTGAGGAATTTCTCAGAGATTAGTAATGTCACTTTCGTAACATCGGGATCAGGGGTGTACGATCGCCCAGCCCTTTGGGGGCACATGGGTGAGGGCGTCAAGGTTGAAAAAGGGAATTAAGGTGGTTTCCGGTGAGGGGTCTCTGGAGGTTAAGTCTAAGAGTACATAGAGCGGTTTGGACGGTGTGTTACGTTTCTGCTATCGCAAATACTGCGCTTCTGGGGGTTGCCGCGGGGTGCAAAATGGCGCAGGATTTGAAACTTGAAAACAAGTTGCCGTCGACACTGGATGTGCATGCATCGCGAATGAAGGCAAACCGCGATGCGCTGCTGGCGTTGCTGGCGGCGATGCGCCGGGAAGAAGATTCGATCCGGCTGGGCGGAGGAGCAAAGGCCGCGGAGGCGCAGCACGCCAAGGGGCGGCTGACAGTGCGGGAGCGGCTCGCGCTGCTGCTCGATGAAGGGACGGAGATTCCTGGAATTGGGCCTGTGGGCGGCGCATGGAATGTATGCCGAGTATGGCGGTGCGCCCGGCGCCGGCGTGGTGACGGGGCTGGGCCGGGTAAGCGGTCGCCTGTGCATGATTGTCGCCAACGACGCCACAGTGAAGGCAGGCGCGTTTTTCCCCATGACGGTGAAGAAGGTACTGCGCGCCCAGACCATCGCCATGGAAAATCGCATTCCTACGCTCTACCTTGTCGACTCCGCCGGAGTGTTTTTGCCGCTCCAGGAAGATGTGTTTCCGGATATCGACGACTTTGGCAGAATCTTTCGCAACAACGCAGTGATGAGCTCGCGGGGAATTCCGCAGATCACGGCGATTATGGGCATGTGCGTGGCGGGCGGCGCCTATCTGCCAGTAATGACGGATACGGTGCTGATGACCGAGGGGTCGGGGCTGTTTCTGGCCGGGCCGGCGCTGGTGCAGGCGGCGATTGGGCAGAAGACGGATGCGGAGGAGTTGGGCGGAGCGGCCATGCACGCAGAGATTTCGGGGACGGTTGACTTTCGTGAGCCGAACGATCACATGTGCATGGCACGGCTGCGTTCTCTGGTGGGAAAGATGGGCAAGCGGCGGGAAGCAGCTCCCGCGGCGGAGGTCTTTCACCGCCTGGAGTTCGAGGCGGAGCGGGATGCGCCGAAATTTGCGGCGCAGGATGTGTACGGGTTGCTGAATCCCGAGCCTGGCGCAAGCAATGTGTACGACATGCGAGAGATCATTGCGCGCATCGTGGATCGCAGCGAGTTTGAAGAGTACAAGGCCGATTTTGGCCGGACGCTGTTATGCGGCTATGCGCGGATTGGCGGACGAGCCGTGGGAATTGTCGCCAACCAGAAGACCAACCAGATCCAGACTGTCGCAATGGGTCCGGCGGCTGGCACGAAGCGGATCGAAGTGGGCGGAGTGGTCTACACAGAGAGCGCCCAGAAAGCGGCGCGCTTTATCATGGACTGCAATCAGAGCCTGGTGCCGCTGGTGTTTCTGCACGATGTGAATGGATTCATGGTGGGCAAGGACGCGGAGGGGTCGGGGATTATTCGCGCCGGAGCCAAGATGGTGTCGGCGGTAAGCACGAGCGTGGTGCCGAAGATTACGGTGATCGTGGGTGGCAGCTTCGGCGCCGGGCACTACGCGATGTGCGGAAAGGCATACGATCCGCGTTTTCTGTTCGCATGGCCGACGGCGCGCTATGCGGTCATGAGCGGAGCTTCCGCCGCGAATACGCTGGTTGAGGTTCGCGTGAAGCAAATGGAGCGCGGCGGAAAGGTGTTGTCGGAGGCGGAGAAGAAGGCGCTTCACGACGAGATTCGTGCCGCTTACGATGAGCAGGCCGATCCGCGTTACGGCGCGGCGCGGCTGTGGATCGATGCCATTATCGACCCGGCAAAGACCAGAGAGGTGCTGATCGCAGCATTGGAAGCCTGCGCTCTGAATCCCGATGTGCCCGTCTTCAATCCGGGAGTTTTGCAAACGTGAAGGCGTATTTTCCATTAGCTCTTGTCCTATGTGTGCGGAACCGGATGGCATCTATCAATACTAGACAGCGTAAAGCGATGCAATCGGAATTCCGCGAAGGAGCCAGACATGAAAGTCGAGCTGACGGAGAGGCGCAGAGCCTGTATCCATTTGTGTTGACCGAGGAGCAGGAGCAACTGCGACGCGAGATCCGCACCTTTGCGGCGCGCGAGATTGCGCCCAACGTCATGAAGTGGGACGAGGCGAGCGAGTTTCCTCTGGCTACGATCAAAGAGTTGGGCAAGCTATGGGACTGCTGGGCGTGATCTTCCCACCGAAATACGGCGGCGCCGGCCTGGGCTACGTGGATTACGCGCTGGCCATCGAGGAACTGTCGGCGGTGGATGGCTCTCTGGGTATTACAGTGGCGGCGCATAACTCGCTGGGGACAAATCATATTTTTCTCAGCGGCAACGAATTGCAGAGGCGCAAATACATTCCGCTGCTGGCGAGCGGCGAGTGGCTGGCGGCGTGGGCATTGACCGAGCCGGGGTCTGGGTCGGACGCGGGCAGCGCGCGGACTACTGCCGTGAGAAAAGGCGACCGCTATGTTTTGAACGGGAACAAGACCTTCATCACCAACGGGCGCTATGCCGATGTGGCCGTGGTGATTGCGGTGACGGACAAGAGTAAGGGCACGCATGGGCTCTCGGCATTCATCGTAGAGAAGGGGACGAAGGGATTTCGGCCGGGGAAGAAGGAGAACAAGCTGGGACTGCGCGCCAGCGATACCAGCGAACTGATCTTCGAGGATTGCGAGATCCCCGAGGAGAACCTGCTGGGTCAGGAGGGCGAAGGGTTCATGGACGCAATGCGCGTGCTCGATGGGGGCCGCATCTCGATTGCGGCGATGGCGCTGGGCATAGCGCGCGGCGCACTGGACGCTGCATTGAAATACGTAAAGGAACGGCGACAGTTCGGGAAGGCGATTGCGGAGTTTCAGGGCACCCAATGGAAACTGGCTGATATGGCGACGGAGCTGGATGCGGCGCGGTTACTGACGCAGCGGGCGGCGGTGCTGAAGGATGCGGGGCGCAAGGTGACGCGCGAATCGTCGATGGCAAAGCTGTTTGCCGAGCGAAGCGGCGGTGCGCATCTGCAATGAGGCGGTTCAACTCTTCGGCGGCTATGGCTTCATCAAAGACTATCCGGTGGAAAAATATTATCGCGACGTGAAGGTGTGCACCATCGGCGAGGGGACGAGCGAGATTCAGCGGATGGTGATTGCGCGGGAGATACTGAAGGTGTATCCGTCGAGGGGATAGCTGCAAGCCTGTAGCTTGTAGCCGGTAGCCTTTAGGTTTCCTCTCTCGGTGCTTGCTATTGGCTACCTGCTGGCGGCTACCAGCTTTTCCATCATCCTTCATGAGCGAAACCGTCAAGATCGTCGAGTGCCCGCGCGATGCGTGGCAGGGCCTGCCGGGGATGATTCCGGCGGAGGCGAAGGCCAGCTATCTGGGCAGGCTCATCGAGGCGGGATTTGCACGCATCGATGCTGTGAGTTTCGTTTCGCCGGCGGCGGTGCCGCAGATGGCGGACTCGGAACGCGTGCTGGAGCTGCTCAAGCCGCCGGAAGCCGTGGAGATCATCGGCATTGTGGTGAATGCCAAGGGCGCGGAGCGGGCGATCCGGACCGGCGCGGTGCAGACTCTTGGGTTTCCTTACTCGATATCGCCCGAATTTCTTGAGCGCAATCAACATCAAACGCCGGAGCAGGCGCTGGACGCGCTGAAGGCCGTAATCATGCTGGCCCGCGACGCAGGGATGGATGTGGTGGCCTATCTCTCCATGGCCTTCGGGAATCCCTACGGCGACGCGTGGAGCGTGGGCGCAGTGGCGGATGCGTGCAGCCTTCTGATCGACTGTGGAGTGCGGCACATCTCGCTTGCGGATACGGTGGGCATGGCTACGTCCCGGCCAAATCGCAGAGACTGTAACTGCGGTGCTGGGCAAGCATCGCACAATCGAGATTGGCGTGCATCTGCACGCACGGCCCGGCGAAGCAGCAGCACGCATTCGCGCGGCGTTCGATGCGGGTTGCCGGCGGTTCGATGCGGCCATCGGCGGGCTGGGCGGATGCCCCTTTGCGCAGGATGCGCTGGTGGGCAACATTCCCACCGAAGTATTGATTGCGGAGTTGGCGGAGTGTGGCGCCAGGTTGCCGATGCTGGGGCCGTTGGAGGATGTGAAACTGGCAAATGCGAAGATTGCCAGCAGCTTTGGGGCCGTTGCAAAGTAAGAAAGGTCTCGTAAGCTCGTTTTGTATCAGTGCACGACTTCACAGGCCGTGGAAAATTCGATTGCAGGGCTTTGTATGAGGGCTCGAGCGGGGTACCCACCCAGTGGGTGGGTCGCGCGCCGATATAGCCAATCAAGAAAAGGGGGGTTAACCCCGAGAAACGGCGGCAGGGCTTGCGGGCCTGATGGCTTGGAGGAAAGTGTGGATTACGTCACGATTTTGGTTGCGGACAACGGCCTGGTGCGGACGATTACACTCAATCGGCCCGAGCGGCGCAACGCCATGACTCCCGAGATGCAGACGGAGTTGATTGCCGCAATGGGAGATGCTGTGGCATGCGGCTGCCGCGTGTTGGTGCTCGCAGGTGCGGGCCAGGCGTTCTGTTCCGGGCTGGATCTGTCGGCGCTGCAGGCGATGCAGGAGAAAACGGCATCCGAACATCGGGCTGACGCGGAGCGAATCGCAAAACTCTTCCGAACGCTTTATGAATTGCCGATTCCGACCATCGCCGCGGTGCAGGGAGCGGCGACAGCAGGCGGCATTGGCCTGGCCGTGCTCTGCGACTTCACCCTCGCCACGCCTGCGGCGAGATTTGGATTTACCGAGGCTCGGATCGGCTTTGTGCCCGCGATGGTATCGGCTTTTCTGGCCTTACAAATTGGAGACAAGCGCAGCCGGGACCTGCTGTTGAGCGGCCGGCTCTTCGATGCGGAAGAGGCGTGGCGGCTGGGGCTGGTGAATGAGGTTGTGGCGCCGGAAGAGCTGGCGCAGCGCGTTCAGGTGTTGGCAGATGTTCTGGTTGCGAACAGTCCGAAGTCCCTTAAAGCCACCAAGGGCCTGATGGTGGCGCAAAATAGGGCATGGCTGGATGCCGCGACTGAGGCGGCGCTCGAAGCCAGCGCACAGGCACGGATGACCGCGGATTTTCGCGAAGGGATTGCGGCGTTTCTGGAGAAGCGAAAGCCCGTTTGGACAAAATAGACGCCGCTCTCAGTTGAAATTCCGGCAGCAGAGCTAGGCCGCGGTCGAGCAATAGCATTTCTCGGATGGGCATAGAGCGAAGCTCCATGCTTATGGCGCAAGGCTCATGGCGCAAAGCGCTTCTTCAGGCCCTGCCAGCACTCGAAGTACTCATGCTGCAGAATCCTGGTGCTCACGGCGAACTCGGTGGGGCGCAGCGCCAACTGGGTCTCGAACATGAAGGCCAACGTGTCTTTGAGATATTGCGGTTTCAACTCGGCATTGGTGGCGCGCTCGAAAGTCTCAGCGTCCGGGCCGTGGCCGGCCATGCAGTTGTGCAAGCTGGCCCCGCCGGGCAGAAAACCCTCGGCCTTCGCGTCATATGCGCCGAACACCAGGCCCATGAATTCATTCATGAGGTTGCGATGGAACCAGGGCGGACGGAAGGTGTGCTCGGCCACCAGCCAGCGCGGGGGAAAGATGGCAAAGTCGCAGTTGGCCGTGCCGGGAACCGTCGATGGCGAGTTCAGCACGCAGTAGATCGACGGGTCGGGGTGGTCAAAAGAAACAGTATTGATGCAATTGAACAGAGCGAGGTCGTACTTGCAGGGAGCGTAGTTGCCGTGCCACGCGACCACGTCCAGAGGCGAGTGATCGATTTCCGCGCTCCACAGCCGGCCCAGAAACTTTGAAACGATATGAAATTCGCCGTCGCGATCCTCGTAGGCGGCCGTCGGGTATTTGAAATCGCGGGGATTGGCCAGACCGTTGGCGCCGATGGGGCCGAGTTCGGGCAATCGGAACGGAAGGCCGTAGTTTTCGCAGATGTAGCCGCGAGCCTGCTTTTCCTTAAGGACCACGCGAAACTTGACGCCCCGCGGAATCACACACATTTCACCGGGCGTTGCCTCCAGGATGCCGAGCTCTGTGTGGATGCCGAGCGCGCCCAACTGCGGAACAATGAGGAACTCCCCGTCGGCGCAGGAGAAAAAAGTGTCCTGCATCGAGGCGTTGGCGGCATAGAGATGAATGGCAACGCCGGTTTGCATGGCCGGGTCGCCCGCACCGGCAAGGGTAACGATGCCATTCAGAAAATCGGTCTCGCGCTCCGGTATGGGAAGCGGATCCCAGCGAAGCTGATTGGGCGAGGTTGGGGCTTCGGTGAACGGGCCGCTGCGAATCAGTTGTATGGGGATTTCAGCGAAGGGGCGATGCGTGACTGAGGGACGTATGCGATAGGTCCAGGTGCGCCGGTTGGTTGCGCGCGGCGCAGTGAATGCCGTGCCGCTGAACTGCTCGGTGTAAAGGCCAAGAGGATGCTTTTGCGGAGCGTTCTGGCCCACCGGCAATGCTCCCGGAACTGCCTCCGTAGCGAATTCATTTCCGAAGCCGGATTGATACGCCAGTTGGGCCGGGGCCGATTCCGCATCAAAGAGTGCCGCGCTCGACTCGCTGCTCTGCTTCATACATCGCCTCGTAGATTTGATCGAAACTGTTGATGGCGAAGAGCGCCTTCTGAAACTCGTCCACCTTCACCGGAGTGTTCAGCACTTCGTCGAGCGAAAAGTCATGGATGGCGCAATGGCCTCCGATGACATTGGCGCATTCGCCATGGGAGCTGATCAGGCCGCTGCCGTACACTTTGATCTCATTCTGCTGCCGGATAGCGCCGAACTCCACCGTGTACCAGAACAGCCGGCCCAGCCTCTCCAATACACCCGCATTAGAAATAGATGCGCAAACCCGGCCGTAGTGCTGAAGAAAATCGGCAAAGACCTTGTGAGAGTGCATGGGAACGTGCCCGAACACATCGTGAAAAATATCCGGCTCCGGCGTGTACTCCAGTGAATCCCGGCTGCGCAGCCAGGTTGTGGTGGGGAAACGGCACGCGGCCAGCATCTCAAAAAACGCCGGTGCGGGAAGAAAACCGCTTACCGGGGTGGAATTCCAGCCCGTTCTGGTTTCCAGCCGCGCGCTGATCGAAGAGAGATGGGGAAGACAATTTTCCTCGAGGCCAATGATCTCAAAACCATCCAGGTATTCTCGAGCGGCATGTTTCCTCAACTCGGGCAGCACGCGCCGCACAAGCTCCGCCCACACCGCGTGCTGTTCGGCGGTATAGGCCGCGTAGTCCTGACGGATGAGGAAGGGTGCGGCGTACGAAAGCGTTTCAGTGGTCATCGCATCTTCCTCCAGCTTCATAGATTGCCGCGCGCCGCCTGCTCGCGTTCAATGGCCTCGAACAGGGCCTTGAAGTTGCCCTTGCCGAAACTGCGGCTCCCTTTGCGCTGAATGATTTCAAAGAAGAGAGTGGGGCGATCTTCCACGGGGCGGGTAAAGATCTGCAGCATGTATCCCTCGTTGTCGCGATCGACGAGAATGCCGAGCTCTTCCAACTCGCCGACAGGTTCATCGATATTTCCCACACGGCCCTGCAGTTCGGAATAGTAGGCATGAGGAATGTGCAGGAATTCAACTCCCTGCCGATGCAGCTTCCTGACGGTGTTCACAATGTCGTTCGTGGCCAGGGCAATGTGCTGCACGCCCGGCCCGCCATAAAACTCCAGATACTCCTCCACCTGCGATTTGCGCTTGCCCTCAGCCGGCTCGTTGATAGGAAACTTGACATAACCGTTTCCATTGGCCATCACCTTGGACATGAGCGCTGAATACTCGGTGGAGATGTCTTTATCGTCGAAGTGCTGATAGAGCGAGAATCCCATGACGCGGGCATAGAAGTTGACCCATGTATTCATTTCATGCCATCCCACATTTCCTACCATGTGGTCGATATGGAGCAAGCCGGCGGGCCGGGCGATGGGGTCGCTTTCAATCGCGCGGAAGCCGGGAAGAAATGGGCCTGAATAGGCTCCGCGCTCGACAAAGGTGTGAATCGTGTCGCCATAGACACGAATGCTCGAAAGCACGGCCTGCCCGTGCTTGTCATCTAGAACATATGGCTCGGCGACGCTGATTGCGCCGCGCGCGGTGGTCTCCCGCCAGGCGTGGCGTGCATCGTCTACCCATAGGGCGATCACGCGAACGCCGTCTCCATGGCGTTGAATGTGCTCGGCGATCAAATGATTGCTGCGCAGTGGAGTGGTGAGCACGAAGCGCACCTTGCCTTGTTGCACCACATACGAAGCTCGATCGGGCAAGCCGGTTTCGGGCCCTGCGTAGGCCACCAGCGACATGCCAAAAGCGGCCCGGTAAAAGTATGCAACCTGGCGGGCGTTGCCGACATAGAACTCGACGTGGTCGGTTCCCTTGAGCGGCAGAAAATCCGCGGCCGCGGCGACGGCGGTTTCAGCACTCTGGGTCAAAACCTGGGTTGAAGCAGAATCCGGGGAAGGACTCATGCCAATTCCTCCTTTGCCGGAAATGCATTGGTGGGTGGGAAGCGCATTGCCGGCTATTCGATTGGCAACGCTAAAAGAATAGGCCCGCGCAACGGCGCAGAAAAGGCGGGTTCAAAGAAAAAGGCGTGCCGTCTCCTAATAAAATTAAGCATAATGGTTTGGTGACTTAAGGAACGCTTGCTCATGGCCCACAAAACCAACCCCAATGTTGTCGAGCTCGATGCGATTGCCTGGAAGATCCTGGAATCCCTGCAACATAACGCCCGCCTCTCCTTTGCGGAACTGGGTAGAATGGTTGGCTTGTTGACGCCCGCCGCCGCCGAGCGGGTTCGCCGCCTCGAAGAGGCCGGCGTCATTACCGGCTACCACGCTTCGGTCGACACTGCGAAACTCGGCATTCCTATTCGCGTGCTCGTGCGCCTGACCATCCCCGGCGGCGACATCCAGGTCAGCCGCACCGTGACGGCGATCAAGGAACTTTCCGAGGTCAGCCGCTGCCATCGCATCACCGGCGCTGAATCCTTTGTCATTGAGGCCGACGTGGTTTCCATTCGACACCTGGAAGCGCTGATTGACCGGCTGTCCGCGCTGGGAGCAACGTCAACGTCCACAGTCCTGTCCTCGCCAGTCGAACGGCGCGAATATCACGCCCGACAGATCGAGGCCTTCGACAGATACCTCCAGTTTAAGGATGGGCTTTCGCGAAAGAGCAGCTAAGGCGTCCATGTCGCGTGCGCCGGCGCATTCATCTTTGACCAGAGCAAATTCGAAAATAAAGTTGCTACTCGGGGGGTACTGGGTAGTTCTCGTAGCCACGGATTTCGCATCCGTTGTCCCAACGAAATGTCCGGAACTGCCAAAGTATACGCGGGGTCGGCATCGTAGAATCCAGCCGATCAAGCAGATCGCACATCACTGCAATACGGATATGGGCTTCGCCCGTGGTGTCAGGGCCAACCAATGTGATGTCCAGCATGTCGGTACCGCGCCGGTGATAGGCATCCTTAAACGCTTCTCTCCCGCGTGAATCCCACCAATTGAGGCCGAGCGCCTTCAGCCCCTCTAATATGCGGTTCATCTCTCCAGCGGAGACAAAGATGTTCACTTGGTCGTCCTTAATGAAATCGGTCAATTCAACGTCGTGCAACCTGCGATCGGCATCGGGGACCACGAAGAAGTTAATTGGATTCCTGAAATGGCTATCCATATCGCCAAACCAGAAAAAACTCAACGCGGTTTTCTCGGTTATCGGAGCATCCAGAAGCACGCTAGGCTTATTGAGTTGGGCGGAAGTGGGCAGGCCTTGGGACAATTGCAGGTCATGGATTTCAACGAGTAGCTTCTGATTCTGAGCAGCAAGTTTTTGCTCTTTGACTCGAAAGTAGATCGTTAGACTCGACATGGTGAGCGCGACGATAGCGAGGAGTAGCAGTGCGTTTCGATGTGAGAACAAACGGACGCTCATACGAGGTGCACCTCTCGATCATTCTGGATCTCGGTGAAAGATCGATGCCGGCCTATGTGGCGGCCAGAGTCCCGATGGTATGAAGCCAGGATTCGACCACCTGGGGCCAGGTGGATATGGGCAGCGCGGTGGGGCGCATACCGTATCCGTGGCCGCCTTCCGCATAGATGTGGAGTTCAGCCGGAACCTTGGCGTTCTTAAGAACCTTGAAATAGACCATGGCGTTCTCCACATGGACCGGGTCGTCCTCGGTTTGGACGATAAATTGGGGTGGCGTCGTCTCGGTGGGCCGAATCTCCGGGTTGGCAGGAAAGTTCTCTTCATCAAGGGCCAGATAGCCGGGATAGACGTTGACGGCGAAATCAGGGCGGCAACTGAGCTGGTCGGCAGCATCCACGGGCGAATAAAGCCGCTGGCCGAAGTGGGTGCAGAGAGCAGCGGCCAGGTGAGCGCCGGCCGAAAAGCCGAGAACTCCGATGCGCTTGGGATCGATCTGCCACTTGGCAGCGTGCTGCCGGGCAAGGCCGAGTGCGCGCTGCGCGTCTTCGAGAGCTGCTGCCGACTTAGGATAAGGACCGGAGCCGGGAACCCGGTACTTGAGGAGCAAGCAGGTGATGCCGATGGAGCTGAGCCAGTCGCAGACCTCGGTCCCTTCGAGATCGATGGCCAATACCTGGTAGGCGCCCCCGGGGAAAACCACGACGGCAGCGCCGGTATTCGGGCCCCTGGGAGGGTAGAGGGTAAGAGTGGGCGAATAGACGTTGCTCAATAAGACAACAGGGCGGCCTGCGACGAACATGTTATTGGCAGTGGCAGTGTCTGCCTCGGCGGGCGGATTCTCAGAGGCGCTTGGCGCGACGCCGGGCCAGACTGGCAGCGTCAGATGGCTGGACGGTGGAGGCCAGGCGGAAGGCTGTGCCACGGAGGGAATGGCTCTATTCATGCGATTAGGTGCTCTTATCGGCTTCATGAAATGATAAAAGGTTCGAAGCGGGTAGACAACGTTTGGGGAAATGATTCCCCAAACAGCATCGGATATCGGGGAATGCCATCCCCATTTCTTCCGAGTTCGCGCGGCAAGTCGTTGATAAGAAATGGGATCGATTTTGGCTTGTGACCTGCTGAGAGAATGGCAGGAGACCCTTGACATGAAGCCCTGGACATCAGTCCGTATTGCGAACCTGTGCGCAATCGGGTTTGCTCTGCTCATTCCGCTCTTTCTGGCTGCAAATCCTGCGGCCTGCCGGGACGATGAAGCCCGGCCGCAAAGCCCCCACGCAGCTCCCCAGGCGAGAAAAACAATCGCCGGGATCGACCAGCGGGGAAAGTCAAGCCAGGAACTGCTTTTGCGTGGCCGCAAACCTGCAACCGGCTCCATTCAGAAACGCGACAGACGCCGCCACGGTAAAGAGCCCCGCGATGTCTCAGGGCGTCTCGGCGATCGAAGCCGGCCGGCAGGACTTTCAGCGCTATGGCTGCAAATTTTGTCATGGAGAGGACCTGAAGGGCGGCGTAGCCAATCCAAACGCCCAGGGAGGCGAAGTCCCCGCCCTGGTTCATGTGTCGGAAGACTATTCGAACGACGAGATCCTCAACCTTATCCGCGATGGCAGGACGGCGCCTCTGGAGAAGCCGAAGGGTCCGCCTCCGCCGATCTATATGCCGCAGTGGAAGAAAATTATTTCAGACCAGTATATCCACGACATCCTCAGCTATCTGCAATCGAAGCAGGAAAAGAAAAGCGAGAGCTGGTAACCCTCTCTGCAGCCTCCGATCGCCAGACAAAAACGCCGGCATTCGAATGCCGGCGTTCCTGTCTGGTATGTATTTCGAAAATCGCCCGGACTCAAATATAGATTCCGGATTTGCCTGGAGCAATGATGCCGTTGGGATCGAGCGCGCGCTTGAGCTTGCGGTTGACGTCTCGTCTCACCGGGCCCCAGAGCTCGGCAGTTTTGTCCATGAAGGCGGTATTGACGCGATAGGTGCCATAGCCGGCCGCGGAGAACTCGTCGAGCAGTTCGGCAAAGCAGGCTTTGGTTCGGGCCACCATGTCCGGATCGGTGCGATCGAACTCCAGGCCGATGATGTGGTGCATATCGCTGCGGCCGACGACAAACTCGTTGTGAAAGTCCAGGTCGTACTTGTCCATGATCCGCTTGGCCATCTTCATCTGCTTGGCCGCTTCTGAGCCGCGGGCCTGGCAGACCGGCGAGAACATCATCACTCCGCCGCCGCCAATCCAGTTCAGGCGCCGGAATTCGCCCAGGTTCGGCTTGCCGCGCATCAGCTCGCCCATGTACTTGAACTTATAACTTTCGCCCAGTTCGTCGAACGAGAGTACGGTACCTTTCCCCGAAGCCTTCACGGCGTCCTTTACAATCTTCCAGTTCACTTCGACCATCTCCTGGGTGCCATAGAGGGCCCCATAGACATTCCAGGCGTGCAGATTGTGATCTTTCTTGATCTTTTCAATGATTTCCGGAGGCATGGCGCCGTTGCCCTTAAAGTAGTCGGCGCGGCGCACCGTAGCGACGGCGTCCATCATGGCGCTGGCAATCGCGGCTCCGTTGGGAATGACGCCGCCGGTCTTGAGGGGGCGCAGAGTTTCGATGATCAGGGCGATATCGTCATCGTCTTCATATTCGATGACAAAAGGCCGGTAGGCCGGAGGGGCGGGCATGAGCCAGAAGCCGAGTTTGGTGACGATGCCCAGGTTGGATTGGCTGAAGAGGCCGTCGAGCACGGGGCCGTAACCCCACTTGAAGACCTGCCAGGTGTTGGAATTGGGAATGGCGCCCATGCCGGTGCGCAGAATCTCGCCGTTGGCCAGCACCACTTCCATGCCGCATTGCATCATCCAATGCTCGGCATAGGGCGTATAGCCGTTGCCGCGCTCGAGCGTGTTGCCGACGGGGCCCACAATGGCGCCCGGCGCGGGAACCGATAGCCAGACCGGCAGGTTTCTCTCCTGGATGTAGTCGTAGAGCTGCTGGTAGGTGACGCCCGGCTCGACCAGGGCGGTGCAGAGATCGGCATCCACGTCGAGGATGCGGTTCATCAATCGCAGATCCATCACCACCTGTCCCCGCGTGGCTGGCGCGGCTGAGCCGTAGCCGAAATTGCGCCCGGTGGAGATGGGCCACACCGGCACCTTGTACTTGTTGCAGACGACCAGGCATTTCTGGATATCCTCGACCGATTGCGGCGTGATGGCTGCAGAGGGCCGATGCTCCGCATCGGGCACGGCCAGCATAATCCTGCAGTATGGCGCAAGTTGGTCCTGGCTGGTGATGACACCGGCGTCACCCAGAATGGCGCGGTACTCTTTTATCGCCAGATCGAAGACCGGTTCGGTAATTCCTTTTGGCAGCGCGATGTATTTTGACATTTGAGCGTTTCTCCTCATCCGAAGTCGGTGGTGCTACTGTCATCCCTGAATCAAGAGGGAGGTAAGGTTTTCGGGCCGCTGAGGGCCCCGGTCTGCCTGTGAGAGAAATCCCCGCCGGCCCAAAAACTCCCGACTTGAGCTTCCGCACGCGATTTGCATCAAAGAGCCGCCGAGCAGCGCAGGCCAGCTATGACTTGCGAGCCCAGCCAGCAACGACGCGTCCAGTCCGGCGCTTTGCGCTACTGTGTCGAGCTGATGACGATGCGTCGAGGCTGGGCCGCTCACAGTGTGCTGACCGCGAACTGAGAGGCGCAGGCCGTTACCGCGCACCAGTTCTACGAGCAGGATCCCGTCTGCAGAACCCAGCAAAGCGACCAAAGGCCGCCGCGATCGGAACAGCTCTTCGGCCTGATTCAGATCATCGACGAGAGAGTTCTTCAGGCGCACGACCGATGGGTTCGCACCAAGGTGACGAGCCGAAGCGATCGCACCATCGAGGAACGGACCGTCGAGGCTGGAGCCCGCGACAAGGATATGGATCGAGCCGGGTTTGGAAGCCAGCCGGAAATGCTCCTCGGCATTCGCCGTCAAGGCGGCCAGTCCGCCGGGAAGCGCGCCGGTGATTCCGCTGATAACCAATCCTTTGATCACATCACGACGAGCAATGTTCACTGGATCCTCCCTTACTTTGGCGCATTCACTTTGCTATTGACCGGAGCGGTGATGCTCGGCGGAGGAGCGATGTAGCCGGGCGTGACCTTGTGCATGGGATCCGGTTCCGTGCTCTTCTCGAGCATCTCGCCGAGACGCTTGAGCATCGCGTCGTCGATATCCGTCCCGCGAAATGCCGGCATGGCCCCCGGCCCCACGCGGACCATGTCCATGGTGAGTTGGGAGGGATACTTGCGCCCCTTCAGCTCGGGTCCGATGCCCGTGTCATGGCAGAATTTGCAAATCTTGTCATACACCTCATCCGGGTCCTTCCACCGGCCCGCGACCTGAGCGCGCCGTGTCAGGCTGCGCAGCGGGCTGCGGGGCGGCTTGCGGCGCGGGCTGCGGCGCCGATTGGGGCGCACTTTGAGAGATCGCACTTACCGCGCAGATGACTGCGCCCGCAAAGAGCGCCAAACCTGCAAGATTCCTACGTGTCTGATTCACGGTCATCCCTTTCTCACTTTCCCCCTGCATCCGGAAGCTACCACGCCTCATCTGCTTTCTCCTTCTCCTGTTTCGAATAAAGATACGCGACGATCCGGTCGATATCTTCTTCGCTGATGAACTGTTTCCACGCCGGCATGTAGAGAGGCGGAACCGGCCCGTTGGCTTTCTCGAGCGGAGGCACTCGGCCTTTGCGGACCACGTTCAACACTTCATCGTGCGTGTAGTCCTGATCGAGGTGCACCAGCGCGGGCACCTCTCCGCCCTGGGCATTCTTGTTCGGCGTGCCCCCTTGCAGCTCAGTGCCGTGGCAGCCGGCGCAGCCGAAGTGCATGAACTCCAAACGGCCCGACTCGATCTCTGCCTGCTCGGGTGACAACGCACGCTTGTTTTCCGAAAGGATCGACTTCGCATCTTCGGGCGTGGCATTGCCGAGAAAGGCAATCAGCGACTTGCGGGCGTTGATTCCCAGTTCATAGTCCGGCATTGAGGTTCCCGGATACATCATCTGGGGATTGCTGATTTGTTCGTCGATCCATTGCGCCGAGCGTCGTCCGGTGACGCCCTTGAGGTCGGGACGGCTCTCACCCAGGACGAAGAGTCGTGGGAGCCCCGGCATGGGCGCCCACACCGCCGATGGCATGACAGCCCAGGCAGTTCTTCTCCGCGAAGATTTGCCGGCCTTGAGCGGCCCCGGGGATCAGCCGCGCGCCGAGATAGTAATTCGCCATCTTCGCACTGCTGAGCGAATACATATAAAACGTCAGTGCGCGCACCTGTTCCTTGTTGAAATGCTGGTTGGGCATGGCGGAATCCGCAGTAACCGCGGCCGGATTCTGGAAATGCCGCTCCAGCCACTCTGGCGTGCGGTGAGCATCCGCCTCGTCGGTAAGATCGGGTCCAATCGCCGGGGCTTTGCCGTTCAACTTATGACAGCCGTGGCAGCCGCGGGTCTCCACGAGGCGCGCGCCTTCGGTCAGCTCCGGCACAGAGGGGATGTCTCCCTGGTTATGGCAGCGTCCGCACGTGGCGCGAACGTACTCGGGGGCCAGCAGCGACTCCTCGGAAGAACCCCCCTTGCCGTGGGCGTTTTCCCTATCGGTCGCCAGGCCCTGGCCGCCATGACAGACGGTGCATCCGAACTTGGTAGGAATGTGCGGCCCGAGGCCGGCGTGATAGCGGAAAGGCTCGGGCGCATTCTTCATCGTGGGGTCATCGACGCCGAGATGGCAGGTGGTGCAGCGGTCCACGCGCGCTAAGCCTGTGAGCATGATCTGATGGATTTCGAGGGGCTCTTCGAGCAGGGCCGCCCGTGCCTTGGCATCGGGCTCGCCTTGCGCTTCCAGTTGATGGAATTGCCGCTGGTAGGTCTTCCACTCCGGGGTAGAGGCCTGCCAAAGAGCAACCACGACTAGCGCCAGGGCCAGAAAACTCAGGGCGAAAAAGACCTGCTGCAGTCTCTTTTCCGTCATTCCGTCCCCCCGGCCACGTGCACCCATGGCGGCACCAGCGCCCAGCCGGGCCCGCGGAAGAAGGTCCCGATAATGATGAGCGCGACATTCGCGACCACGAACACCGTGAAAATGGCCAGAATCCACTTGCGCCTGGCAAGCTGGCGGCTGGGATTTCTATCCAGGTAAGGAATTGCGAGCAGAGCCAGTACCATCACCGCCGGAGCCACCACTCCGCCCAAAAAAGCTGAGTGGCTCACCAACTCCTGCAGCCCGAGAAAATACCAGGGGGCTTTGGCCGGGTTCGGCGTCTTGGCAGGATTGGCGAGCTCTTCCAGTGGCGCATGGACGACGAGAGAGACCGCCATGACTCCGATGAGTGTCACCAGCATCGCGATCGACTCGCGAAGGAAGGCGTATGGGTAAGAGAAAACCGAATCCTCTTCCTCTTCGGGAAGAATGGTCTCGAAGATGGGCTTTCCGGTGACCACTTCCATCAGCCCATATGTCTTCTCCTGGATGCGGCCTGCATGCGAAGCGGCGCGGAGGCGACGGGCGCGCCGATGGTGACCAGTTCCGGCTCAGGTTCCGGTGGAGCGGATTTCAGCTTCCACAAGGGCCGTGAGAGGCCGCCATCTTTGCGAATCCGCCAGAAATGGACCACGCAGAGCAGGATCAGAAACGAGGGAAGCACGGCCACGTGAAGCACGTAGAAGCGCACCAGCGCAGCTTCTCCCACGGTATGGCCGCCAAGCAGGATCTCACGCACCATGGGGCCGACCACCGGAGCATAGCCGCCGATGTTGGTTCCCACCGTGATCGCCCAGAATGCCAGTTGATCCCAGGGCAGCAGATAGCCGGTGAAGGAGAGCCCCAGCGTGGTCAGGAAGAGAAGAACTCCGACCACCCAGTTGAATTGGCGGGGCCTTTTATACGAGCCGGTGTAGAAAACCCGAAGCATGTGCAGAAAGACGCAGATGACCATGCCGTGCGCCGCCCAGCGGTGTGCGGCGCGCAGGAAAGGCCCCATGAAGACGGCAAACTGCAGATCCTTCATATCCTGGTAGGCGAGTGAAGGATCGGGCCGGTAGTAGCACATGAGCAGAATCCCGGTGACGACCAGGATCACAAAGAGAAAGAAGGTGATGAAGCCGAGATAGAAAGTATGGGTAAAGCGAAGATTCTCTCTTTTCACCTTGGCCGGATGGATATGCAGCCAGACATTGAGAAAGACCAGCTCGGCCTTTCCCTTCTCGGTCGAGAGCGGATCGCGACGCACGATCGATTGCCAGATTTCGCGGATCAGTTTCATCGTCACACCATGAGTCGATACGCCGGCGGGACCACTTTGTCCTTGTTCACCACCAGTTGCCCGTCCCGCGCCAGCGCCACTTCATACCATTCGAGCGCCCGCGGCGATGGGCCGTGCTGCACCGTGCCGTTGGCGTTGAAGATGCTGCCGTGGCATGGACAGTGGAATTTCTGGTCCGCCGCATGCGTGACCGTGCAGCCCAGATGCGGGCAAACCGCGCTGACCACGGAAAAGCCTTTGTCCCGGTCGCGGAAGACAAAAATCTTCTCGTCGGGCAGCAGAGTTGGAGAGCCGTACGAGAAGTCCGCCGGCATGCCGATCTTGAAACTCTGTGGCGGCTCATAAAATACACTGGGCACGAGAAACCGAAGCAGGGCTCCGCAACTGACTCCGACGGCCGAAACCAGGGCGGCCGTACCCGCCGTTCCCCAACTGAAAAAAGCACGACGATTCATCATCTGAGTTCCCTTAATCAAACACTTCCATGACCTGTTGCTCGAGCGATTCCATGGTGATAGCGCCCGTGGGGCAGCGATCAGCACAGAGGCCGCAGCGAATGCACTTGTCTTCGTTTTTGAGAATCGCGCCCGCCTGGCCGGCCGCGAGCCGGGCGGCGGGTATCCCATAACGGTTTTGAATGAGGGCATCGAAGCGCGCGTCCCCGCTGACCTGAACCAGGTCCACCAGGCGCAGGCAAAACTCCGGGCAGATATCCACGCAGCCGTTGCAGAGAATGCACTTTGAGCCGTCGAAAATGGTGTTGACCTGGCAGTTCAGGCAGCGCTTCCCCTCGGCGCGGCCCTGCTCCTCGTCAAATCCCAGCTCTACCTCGGCAACGCCAAGGCTGCGGTTGGGGGCCAGCGTGGGCATCGTCTGCCGCGGAATCGACAGGAATCCGCGCGGCATCTCCCAGTTCGTCATTACACGGAAACGGCTCAGCACCGTCTTCTTGTGTTTGCCGTTGAAGTACATGTGAATGGAACGCGCCGCCTTGTGCCCGTGCGCAACCGCGTCGACAAGCATGCGCGGACCCAGCGCCGCATCGCCGCCGGCAAATATCCCTGGGACGGGCGTCATCAGGTTGTCGTCCACCTTGATGGTCCCCCGCGCCGTCAGCTCGACGCCTTCTTCGCCGCGCAGGCAGGAAAAATCGGCCTGCTGACCAATGGCCAGGATGACGCTGTCGCAGGGAACAACCTTTTCTTCACTGCTGAAGGCAGGGTTGAAATGTCCGCGCTCATCGAACACTGCGGTGCAGCGCTGCAGCCTGAGACCCGTAACCGCGCCATTCTCGCCCAGAATCTCTTTGATGCCCCAACCGTTGTCAAAAATAATTCCTTCCCGTTGAGAGTCCTCCACCTCGCTTTTCCAGGCCGGCATCTCCTGGCGCGATTCCAGGCTCACCATGCGCACTTCCTCGGCGCCGGAACGTACAGCCGCGCGCGCCGCGTGGATCACGTAGCGAAGTTCTCTTTCCTCCTCGAGTTCCTCCCAGTCCTCGCCGTTGCCGTTCTGGCCGCCCTGGCCATTCCCGGCGGCTGCTCCCTGCACCAGGCGCACTACGAAGCGGGCCACGTCGATGGCCACGTTGCCCCCGCCCACAACGATCACTCTCTTGCCGAGTTCAATCGTCGCGCCTTCGTTCGTCTCGAACAGAAAATTGACTCCGCTATAAACTCCCGCCAGATTCATGCCTGGAATCTTTACCTCGCGGCCTTTGCCCAGCCCCAGCGCGAGCAATACGGCATCGAAGTTCGTCCTCAGTTGCGATAGAAGAATGTCGCGGCCAAGCCTGGTCTGCGGGCGCAGGCTTACGCCGGGCATCGACAGGATTTGATCCATTTCCATCCGGATGACTTCGCGCGGGAGGCGGAATTGCGGAATGCCCCAGTAGATCATGCCGCCGGGAACGGGCGCCTGGTCGATGATCTCCACCGCGTAACCCAGCAGCGCCAGATCGTGCGCGCAAGTCAGACCGCATACGCCCGAGCCCACAATGGCCACACGCTTGTCGCGCCGGGACGCGTGCGCCAGATGCCTGCGCTCCGGGTCGTGGCCCGATCCCAGGTTATGGCGATCCGTGGCAAACCGCTTGAGCGCGCAAATTGCAATCGGCTCGTCGATCTTTCCCCGCCGGCAACTGGTTTCGCAGGGGTGCCCGCAGACGCGGCCGAGCGTGTAGGCGAAGGGATTGGGTGCGCGGGCCAGCAGGTAGGCTTCTTCAGTCTTTGATAAGCCAATGGCCTGAACGTATCGGCCGCATTCCGTTTCAATGGGACAGGCGCTGCGGCACGGAATGTTCTTGTCGAAATACTGTTGATCCGGGATGGTGATCGGATAGCGCACTTCGTTCCTCATTCCATTGCCGCGCGGCCCTACGGGTGCTGCTGGGCTTTCAACGCCTCGATCTCCTCGTCGCTCAGAGACGGGTAGAACGCCGACGGGTTCGGGTCCTTGCGTGTTTTCTGGTCGTAGACGAGAAACTCAAAGATGGCTTTGCCCTGGACCGCATCGATCCCCGACTTCGGCTTGTGCATCATGCGCTTCACATACCGCTCCCATTGGTCCCGCGTCATTGTCGTATTGATTCCACGCGCGATGGGATGGCATTGGGAGCACTTGTCGGTAAACAGCGGGTACGCCTTCCGGATCTCCGGCGGATACTTGGAAACGTCGAGCTTGTCAGGCCCCTTGTCCTGCGGAAGGACAACATTGCTCTTTTCCGAGTCAGGGATATCCGAAGCCTGCATAAGCGGCAGCGCCAGGCCAGCGGCGATTACCGAGAGAAGAATTCTGCGCATTGTTTCTCCTATGACCTCAGCCATCAGCTATCAGACTTCAGGTGGGCCAAATGTGCGGCGCCCCCTGCCAAGCCGGAAGCTGATGGCTGAGAGCTGAGGGCTGAAAGCCCATTCTTTCTGAAGCTTCATGACACGATTCCTGCATGGGGGAACAGCACGGAAGGAGCCAAACTATATGTCTTTTATTTTCTGATATTTAAACTCAAGATAAGAATGAAATGGGGAGTTCATTCCCCGAATTTCTCCTCCACCTGGGGAATCGACTCCCCATTCGAATTCTCTTTCTCACGCCTCAGTAGTGCATAGAACGTCTTGCGGTCCACTCCGGCCTCGCGGGAGGCCGCACTCACATTGCCGTTGCATCGCGCCAGCACGGCTTGCGCATAGGAACCTTCAAATCGCGCCAGATACTGTTCCCGCGCCTCTTTCCAGGGAAGCGCGGATAGACCGGCGGACAGCGCCGCCGGAGGCAACTCTTCTTCCAGATCCTCGGGCCCCAGCACGCCGGATGGGTTGAGGGTCGCCAGCCTCTCCATCACGTTCTTCAACTGCCTGACGTTGCCCGGCCAGCTCTGTCCCAGGAGGGCCTCGTAAAACTGCGGTGATCCTGAAAGGCTCTTGCCGTAGCGGTGCGAGAACTTCTCAAGGAAGAAGCGCGCCAGATCGGGAATATCCTCCGGCCTCTCGCGCAGGGGCGGCAACTTAATGGTGACCACACTCAACCGATAGAAGAGCTCCTCGCGAAAGGTCCCCGCCTTGATCTTTGCGGCCAGGTCCTGGTTGGTGGCGCACAGGATGCGGCAATCGACCTTGATCGGCGTAAGCCCGCCCAGCCGCCGCACTACCCGCTCCTCCACAAAGCGGAAGAGGCGGGTTTGCAGCTCCACGTTCAGGTCGCCGATCTCATCCAGAAACAGCGTGCCGCCGTCGGCAGACTCGATCAGTCCCCGCTTGGTGCGCTGGGCTCCGGTAAACGCGCCCCGCTCGTAGCCGAATAACTCGCTCTCAATCAGCGACCCCGGGAAAGCGCTGCACTCCACCGGCACAAACGGGCCTTTTTTTCTGGCGCTATGGTTATGGATGAATTGGGCGGTCACCTCCTTGCCCGTGCCGCTCTCGCCCAGAATCATCACCGTGGCGTCAGTGGCCGCAGCGCGACGGCATCTTTCCATCTGTTCCACCATCGCGGGGTTGCGGCTCTGGGCCGTATCCGCTTCGGCGCGAGTCTCCAGGCGGTCCTGCAGCCGCTCCACTTCGTCCTTGAGTTTCGCGTGATTGAGGGCGCGCTGGACGACCAGCAGGAGGTCTTCGCGCTTAAATGGTTTCTGCAGGTAATCGAAAGCGCCGCTGCGCATGGCCAGCACCGCGCCTTCCACCGATCCGAAGGCGGTGAGGAAGACGATCGGGAGCCCCGGATGGGCTTCGTGCAGCCGCTCAAATACCTCTTCCCCGGTCATTCCCGGCATGCGCATATCCAGCAACAGCAGGTCGGGCGGATCGGCCAGGCACGCGGCCATTCCCTTGACCGGGTTCACATAGAGCGAAATCGTCGTGCTCGGCAAACGCAGCATCCGCTGAATGTTTTCACCCAGCGCGGCTTCGTCGTCAATCACCACGATGCGGCTCACCCGGTTGTCCCTCCCGCAAACCAATGATACGGGCGACCCGGCATAAATCGCGCTGGAGGCAGTTCAAGCACGAAGCTGGCGCCTCCGCCCGCCCGGTTCTCGTAGCGGATGCGGCCGCCGTACATATCCAGAAGACTGGCGGCCAAAAACAGTCCTAGCCCCATGCCCAGCGTCTCCCGCCCCAGGCTCTGCGTTACGAAAGGTTCAAAGAGGTGCGGGCGAACTGATTCCGGCACGCCGGGCCCGTTGTCTTCGATCCGGAGCTCCACTTTCGCGCCTGCCGCGCGGTAGGGTTCAAGACGCACACCAATCCAACCATCATCCTTATTCTTCACCGCCTTCAGCGCATTGCTCAACATGCCGCGGAGGACCTCATCGATCACGTGATTCGGCACATCCACTCTGGGCGTCTCCGCGATCTCCACCATCAACTTTACGTTCTGGCTCTCGACCGAGGGCCGGAGCGCTGCCACTGCTTCCTCAAGGGCCTTCTGCGGAGCCGCGGGTTCAAAGACCTCCGCGCCGCGGTCCTTGCGCAATGCCTGCAGCATGGTCTTGGAGATATTGGCCATGTAGTTCGTCTCGTGCAGCATCTCGTTGAGATCCGCGCACAAGGCCGCATCCTCCTTGCGTTCTTCGAGCAGCACCTCAAGCCTCCCCGCCACAATCGCCAGGGGATTGTTGAATTCATGCATGAAGCCGGCCGTAAACTGCCCCAGAAGCACCAAAAGATCGGCTCGCTTTGCCTGTTGACCGCCGGCATGCAGTTCCTCCCGCAGTTGCGCGGTGCGGGAGCGGACGGCTTCCAACTGCAGCTTCAATCTGTGCGGCGTCGTTCTCCGCCTGCTCCATGCGATTCTGCAAACGGTTCTTCTCCCGATGCAGGCGAAGGAGGGCCGGAAGCGGCGCCGCAATGGCGAAAATGGCTACGCCAATCACGCGCGCCCATGCGGCAGCAGGGAAGTTCCAGACGAAAATGGCCAAAAAGGGCAGAACCCAAACCCC
>CAWCXX010000077.1:0-8983 GCA_963799445.1 uncultured Acidobacteriaceae bacterium
CCGTTCGAGCGTCGTGCGACCATGCAGGGAAGCAATTTTGAACTGAATAAGAGGAACGAAAATGAAGTCAGTGCAGGTTGAAGCAGTGAATGGCGTTCGCACATGCGCCAAGGTCAGAGATTGGCCCGTACGATGGGTCTCAAGCGCGTGGGAGTGGTTCTTGCCGACGATGAAGTGGCCTTGACGGCCGCGGCAGAGGCTATGCGGTCGGAGATCGCATTTCCCGTATTGATTGGCGAAGAAAAGGACATTCGCGCGCGGGCCGAATCGCTCGGCTTTTCTGACTTGGCGGCCAAGGCGGAGTTTGTCGCAGCCGGAGAGAATGCCGCGGAACTTGCCGTGAAGATGGCGCGGGAGGGCGACATCGAAATTCTGATGAAAGGCCACCTGCGCACCGACCAGTTGCTGCACCCGGTTCTCGACAAAGAGAAGGGATTGCGCACCGGCCGGCTGTTATGCGACATCGCCTTTTTCGAACACCACGGCCCAGACGGGACCAGGCTGGTCGGCATCGGCGATGGCGGGCTTAACCCAGCTCCCACGCTGGCACAGAAGAAGCAGATAGTGCTCAACGCTATTGATCTGTTGAGTGCGATGGGAATCCGCCGCCCTAAGATCGCAGTGATGAGCGCGGTCGAAGTGGTCAGTGAAGCGATACCATCCACCATGGACGCCAAAGCGCTCACTGATATGTGCGCAGCCGGTGAGTTTGGCGAAGCTGAGGTCTTCGGCCCGCTGGCCCTGGACAATGCCTTGCTTGAGTGGGCCGCCAAAATCAAGGGCATCACCAGTCCGGTCGCCGGCCACGCCGATTGCCTGATTGTTCCGAGCGTTGAGGCGGGCAATATGCTGGCCAAGTCGATCAATTTTCTGGTCGGCTGCGAATTCGGCCACGTGGTGGTGGGTGCTAAAGTACCCATCCTTATCCCCTCCCGAGTGGAAAGAGCGCAGGACAAGATCAACGCCATGGCCCTAGGGGTGCTCTATGCGAGCCGGTGAGTTCCTGATCCTGACCATCAATCCCGGGTCGACTTCGACCAAGATCGGGGTGTACGCCAATGAAAATCCCGAGCTGGTGCGCAACCTGAGCCACTCGGACGAAGAGATGAGGCAATTCACCGGCCGGCGTATCCTCGACCAGCTCGATTTCCGTCTGGCCGCGATTGAGCGCGAGCTGGCCGCCGACAACTATGACATCCGTCAATTCGATGCAGTGGTCGGGCGTGGAGGCCTGATGCGCGGTTTGCCCAGCGGCACCTACCGCGTGAACGAGGAGATGCTAGGCGACCTGCGCCTGACGCGCTATGGCGATCACGCTTCAAACCTGGGGGCGTTTCTGGCCCAGCAAATCGCGCGCGAAGCCGGGGCCGAGGCCTTTGTCGTCGATCCCGTCAGCGTGGACGAGTGGCCCGACAAGGCGCGCATCTCCGGTACGGTGCTGATCGAACGCCATTGCGGCGGGCACATGCTGAATACCAAGGCCGTGGCCAAGCGCTATGCGCGCGAGCAAGGGAGAAAATACACAGACCTGCGGTTGGTTGTGGCGCATATGGGCAGCGGCATCACCACCTCGGCTCACGAAAAGGGCAGGATGGTCGAAAGTCAGGAACCCGGCCACGAAGGGGCCTTCTCCACCGAGCGCAGCGGGGGCCTGCCATTGCTCAAAGTGGTCCAGCTTTGCTTCAGCGGCAAGTACACCCTGCAAACCCTGTGGCAGGCCCTCAACCGGGAGGGCGGACTTTACTCCTATCTGGGCACGCGCGACCTGCGCGAAGTGGAGCGCAGAATCGAAGCCGGCGACGCCAGGGCCGCGCTCATCTTCGACGCGATGGCCTACCAGATCGCCAAGGACATTGGAACCATGGCCACCGCTCTGTGCGGGCGCGTGGACGCCATTCTGCTTACCGGAGGAATGGCCCACAGCAAGAAACTGGTCGATGCCATCCGTCCGTATGTCGAATGGATCGCGCCCATCGTTGTCTATCCGGGCGAAGACGAATTGCAGGCCATGGCCGAGGGTGCACTGCGCGTATTGCGTCATGAAGAGCAGGCGCAGGAACTCGCGCCCGAAGCGAAGTAGCCTTGACTGTGTCGTGTAATGCTGCGTAGCAGGTGTCACGTCTGGGACACTTGACAACATTTCCTATTCGCCGCAGCGTGCGAAGCCGAATCTTCCTCAATTCATGAGACTTAGGCATGGATCTCAGGCTGCGCCCCTCGTCTTCTCTTTGTCACGGAAACTGATCCAGCACAAATCGGAGCTTGGGGAAACATTCAGATTCCGATTGTTTATCTATAAGCATTTCAATAAGTTACTGCATTTCTTCCAGAAAGCGCCTCAATGGCGCTCCACCTGCAAAGTAAATAGCAGGTTTCGATGCCATGCGAAGCCGAACCATGAATCGGTCAGCGCGAAAGGGAATCCACCATCGCCTGGCTCACACGGAGGCTCCCATGGAGGAGAAACAAACTAAGCAAACTGCCTATGTGGTTTACGGCTCCCTCCGAACTGCCGCGCAGCCTCAACAAGAGATTTCCGCAAGGAGCATGGCGCCCTCAGCAGTATTCCGCTTTCTGGCCATCTTTTGCGCCTCCCTTTGTCTGGTTGGACCGGCGCTGGCCACCGAGAAAGGCGCCAGCGCCTGGCCGGTGGGCGCAGAGGGATATGCTACGGCGGCAGGCGTGCCCGAAGCGGGCAAGACCATGTACTACAGCTACACCTGCTTTTATCTTGCGAATCGCATGAACGACGCCCAGGGAAAGAGCGCGGCGCCGCAGTTCCATCTGCGTGTCTACGCGGAGGCCGGTAAGTTCTCTCATAACTGGGGGGCCAGGCTCCTGGGAGGTCAGCTGGGCAGTTACGTTGCCATACCTGTCGTCTACGAGCAGCTCAGCGTCGCGGGCGCCCAGTTCAGCCGCGAGGGAATCGCTAATATCAACGTGGTGCCCGCGACTCTCTTCAACCACAAGGGATTCGCGCACTGGTACTACGAGTTCGAAATGGAGCCTCTGGCGCCCGGCTATAAACGGGGCGATGCGCTGAACATAGGCCAGCACAACTTCGCCTTCGGACCCGCTGCCGGGCTTTCACTGACCCCCAGGAAGGGCGCGGAGATCGTAGATTCGCGCTTCGATTACATCGTGAATCATCCGGATCACGCCACGCAGTACCGTAGCGGTAAAGAATTCTTCTGGCAATTCGACGCGCAGCAAAAGTTCACCCATCGCGAAAATTCGATCGGCATTAGCGGCTATTACTATCAACAGGTCACCGGCGATACGCAGTACGGCAAGGCGGTTGTGACCACGAATGCCGGCGGCGCGCAAAGCGCGGGCTACAAGGGCCGCCAACTGGATTTAGGCCCGCAAATCACATTGCGGCTCGGCAAGCGCGGCGCGGCACTGTTGAAGTGGGACCACGACATGCTGGTGCGGAACAGGCCGCAGGGCAACTCTTTCTGGCTGCAGGTCGGCGTGCCACTCGGCTTAGTTCATTTTCCCGGCAAAGTACGTTGAGAAGCCGACGGGAACAGAACCTCTCATTGGGGGATAAAAAGAAGGCGCCCTGGATGAGGCGCCTACTTTTCCGCACTCGCGATCTTTACAGCGCCCTCGCTCCGCCGTCAACCGAGAAATCCGCCGCCGTGATCCAGCTCGATTCGTCGGAGGCCAGAAATGTCGCAGCCCATGCAATGTCTTCGGGCTGTCCCACACGCTTGAGAATTGCGTGTGCAAACACGTTGTCAAGAAAACCAGGGATCTCGATGACCGGAGAGGTTGCCGCGGTGACGGTCATGCCCGGCGAAATGGTGTTGGCCCGAATGTTGTGCGGACCGCCTTCCAGGGCAAGCTGGCGCGTCATGGCCAGGATGCCGCCCTTCCCGGCGCAGTGCGCGAGGGCGGGCGACCCTTCCAGCACGAGATAGGCGTTGGCAGAGGCAAAGTTGACGATCGATCCGCCGCCGCGCGCAATCAGGTGCGGCCATGCCGCCTTACAGGCCAGGAATACAGAGTCCAGTTCACCGGCCAGCGTCAATTGCCAATCCTCGTAGGTCATTTCTTCAATCGGCTTGAAGACCGCCGTGGCGGCAGCATTGAGCACGATATCGACGCCCCCGCAACGCTCCACCACAAAGTCGAACAGCTTCTTGACGTCGGCAGATTTGGTCATGTCGCAGGGCGCATGGCCATGCATCATCAGTCCCAGCGCTTTGGCATCCGCTACGGTTGCTTCGATGGTGGCGGGGTCGATGTCGGCGCCCACCACCGTTGCCCCCTGGCGGGCAAACATCAGCGCGCACCCTTTCCGATACCGGCCCCGCTCCCCGTAACCACCGCGACTTTTCCTGCCAGCCGCTGCTGTTTGTTTGCTGCTTCCGCTGGTAGATGACTCTTTACCAATTGGATCTTCCTCTCCTTTTACGCCATATCTTTTTGCTGCACGAATTCAATGAGATTGCCGGCATTGTCAGAATAAACGCATTGGAGCCCGGGAAATCCTGTATCCACACAATATCGGCGCCGCGCTCGCGCAGCGATTCCGCCAATGCACGCGCGTCTGGCACGGCAAAGGCGAAGTGCAGGCTGCCCTGCGACAGAAAGGCCGTATTGGGTTCCCTGCGGTTGGCCTCCATCGCCTTGCTGTTTTCCGCCGCGAACAGCTCCACGCGCAAATCGCCGCGCTTCAGCATGGCAAACTCCACCGGCTGGCCGGGGATGCGAACCCGCTGCTCAACTTCAAAACCCAGCATCTTCTGGTACCAGGCGATCGACTCGTCGAGATTCGGAACGCTCACGGCTCCATGGTGCAATCTGATGGGCATTTCACTCATATCTACCTGCTTTCATAATGGCAAACAAAGCCATTCTAGAGAGTTCTACTCTTGCCTGTACAACGCGTTTTGCTAATCTGTATAATCGGTGCCACCGATAACAGGAGGAGTCGAGGCAATGCATTTGCGAGGCTTGGATCTCAATCTGCTTGTGGTGCTGAACACGCTGCTGGAAGAGAAAAACATTACCCGCACCGCCCGGCGCATCTACCTCAGCCAATCGGCAACCAGCGGCGCCCTCGCCCGGCTGCGCGAGTTCTTCGAGAATGAATTGCTGGTCCAGGTGGGACACAAAATGGTTCTGACTCCGCTGGCGGAGAGCCTTGTAGAGCCCGTTCGCGAGTTGCTTACCGTGGCCCAAGCCATCATCGATCAGCGCCCGGATTTCGATCCCGCAACTTCCACGCGCCGCTTCCGCATCATGATGACCGATTATGCTGCCAGGGTGCTGATGATTTATGCATTGCCGCTTATCAAGAGCCAGGGGCCGTCCGTCGGCATCGATATCCTGCCATTCGAAGACACGCCGCCCGAAGAGGTGATTGACCGGCTCGAGGTCAACATGGTCATATTGCCGGAGCCGTATCTTACTGCGGACCATCCCTCTGAGGAGTTGTTTCGCGACACCTACACATGCATCGCCTGGAAAGGCAATAAGGAAATTGGCAAATCGCTGACGCTCGAGGAGTACTTTACCAAGCCCCACGTCGCAATTCGCTTTACCACACAGCAGCCGGACAGCCTTGAGGGGTGGATTTTCCACCGGACCGGCCGGACGCGCAACATTGACGTGACCACGCGCTCCTACAGCCTGATCCCGCACTTGATTGTCAACACCACGCGCATTGCGACCGTGCATCTTAAGTTAGCGCAGGTGTACGCGAAGTATTTGCCGATTCGAATCGTTGAACCGCCGCTTGAAATGCCACAGGTCGCGGAAAGAATTCAATGGCATAATTTCCGGGCTGCGGATCCGGGCATTGCGTGGATGCTAAAGTGCCTGCGGGAGACCGCCCAAGCCCTTGCGACCGCTGCTTCAGACGAACCGGGCGCAACCGGGGCCAGCAAGGCATTGGCATCCCACTGAAAACGCGGAGGATGCCCGGCATCCTCCGCCAACGCACCTTCTGTCCGCACCAGACACCGCAAAGTCTATCGCCACCACCAATATCGGAAATCTCAACAAACCGTTTCCCATTCCCTTGCGAAGCAACTATGGTTGAGACGCATTTAAACAATTGAAGAACCGCGTCTTCAAACGGCATTGGTGCGTAAAGACGCGGAAGGGATATTTCCGATGGCTACAAAAAGTGCATTGACCGGCCCAACTGCTTCGGCCGCTGAAGGGTACCCCAGCTTCCGATGGCTGGTGCTGGTCCTGGCAGCGCTAGGGTTCATTTCCATGCAAATGGTCAACCTGTCGGTGGCGCCGCTGGTGCCGGTGATCGCCGCCAGCCTGAACACAGATCCGGGGACGGCCACCAATCTGCTGATGACCTCGTTTCTGTTTTCCGGCTGTTTGATGTGGATTGTAGGGGGCGGCTACGTCTGCGACCGCTTCGGTGTTTTTGTCACCCTGATTCTGGGCTTCCTATGCCTGGCGGTACCGGCGGCGCTGATGCCGCTGATCGGCGCCAGCACGACGGGCATCTTCTGGGCACGCATGGTCGAAGGCCTCTCTTCGGGATTCATGTTCCCGGCCATGCCCGCCATCGTAAATGCCTTGTTTCCGCCCCACCAGAAGGGCATCGCCAACGGCCTGCTGAATTCGTCGGTGGCCGTGGGTAGCTCTGCCGGCGTATTTCTGGGCCCCATGGTGCTGAAGGCCGTGGGCGAATGGAAGGCCATGTCAGCCACCTTATCCATCTTTGTCTGGGCGTGCCTGGTTCTGGGAATCATTCTGTTCGTCGCCTATCATGCCAAGCTGCCCAAAGGGGGAGCCCCGGCGCCCGATGAAGGAAAGGGATCGGCCTTTAAGCAGGCGCTCTTGTCGCCGTTTACGATCGTGGGCATTGCGATGTTCTTCCTTACCGCCTGGGGCATGCAGAGCCTCTATAGCCTGACCGGAGCCTACCTGGCAGCTCCCAGTCCGCTGGGCGTTGGCTACGGCGGGGTGACCGCAGGACAACTGATGCTCGGCGTGACCCTGCTGGCCGGAGTCACGGGACCGATCCTCAGCGGCTTCCTGCTGGACAAGACCTTCCACGGGAACGCCAAACCGGTGATGTTGACCGGCTTTTTCCTGATGTGCGCCTTTGTATACGCGCTGGCCTCTAAGGCCGTGACGGGCAGCGCTGGTTTGCTGGAACTGGATTTGATTCTGGCCGGGTATGGCGTGATGTTTGCCTTCCCGATGATCTTCTACATGATCGCCAGCTCGTATCCGCCGCAGATCGTAGGCAAGATGTCAGGACTGTGGGGCGGTATCGGCAGCTTCGGCGGCGTGCTGGGACTCTACATCGCCGGCCTGACGGTCAAGAGCCAGGGCAGTTACCACACTACCCTCTTCTTGCAGTCGCTGGTGGCGTTGCTCGGCTTTGTTCTTACCTTTGTGCTCATGGCGCTGAAGAAGCGGCGAGCGGCGGCCTAGAAGTTTTTCCCACCTCACAGATGTACAGGGCGGCGTCTTCCTAAAGGAAACGCCGCCCCGGTGTTTGCAAAGCCGGATTTTTCGATCTGGCGGTCTCAGCCGTGCTTCTTCCAGGGGTTGTCTATACCCGCCAGCTCCGGGACCAAATCGATGTCTGGAACTGCCGGCTGAGGAGCGGGCGGAAACGCCTCAATCATCGAATCGGGCATGCCGATGTTGCGGTACATGGTGTTGGGGCCCTCGGCGACATTCCACTTGACCGCCTCCCAATCGGGGACGTAGTTGCGGTAGCCGCCGGTGTTTACCTCGATCCGGATCCTCCGCCGGGCTCGCGGAAGTAAAGGTAGTACTGCTCGCCGATCCCATGCCGGCCGGGTCCGTACTCGATGCCGGTGCCTGACTCCATGAGCAAATCGGCGCAGCGCAGGTGCTCGTCTGCCGAATCCACCCAGAAGGCGAGATGGTGAAGGCGGCCGGGTATATCGGAAAAATCCACGCCCAGGCCCAGGTCGTGCGACTTCTCGTTCGTCGTCACGGTGGCAAATACGGCCTGATCCGGTTTGTCGTGCCTGTAGGCCACGGCCATGAACCGGAAACCCAGATGCTTCTTGAACCACTCGGCCGCAGCCACCACGTCTTTGGTGGCAACGGTTACGTGATCCAGTTGCCGGGGCGCGATTCCGTGGTTGGTGAGTTTTTGTGGACGCTCGGGATAGGTCGACTTGAGATCGCCCTCGGCCTGATAGCGCTTGACCTCCCAAACCAGTTCCATCGAATGGCCTCCGAGCGCTTGAAAACGATAGCTGCGCCCGTGGCCATAGGAGTTGTAACCCATTCGCCGGCACGCCGGCGGCCTTGAGCCGGGCTACGGCCTCGTCGAGTTCCTCGGGACCAACCGTGCGCCAACAAGCGTGCCCCAGAGCGCTCTCTTTGCCCTGCGTCAGCATCAGGCTGTACTGGTAATAGTCTCCCCAGCACCGCAGGTAGACCGACTCTGCCGTGCGCTTTACCTCTGTGAGTCCCATGACATCCACAAAGAAGTTTGCGGACTCGTTTACCTGGGGCGTGATGAGTTCAACGTGCGCAAGATGCGCGAGCAAAACTTTTGACATGGCTTGACCTCTTCTTTTCACCGGCTCCTCGACATCCGGGGCGGAGCCTGCAATAAAGTTACAATATCGGTTTCGGCCCAGGTTGTGAAATGCTTTGTGAAGATTTCTGCTATTTCCTGGAACGATAGCGCAGGCCGGCTTCGATTTCCCTGCCTGGTAAACCGGCCATCTCGCCGGGAATCCACGCCGCGAATGCCTCACATCCAAAATCCCGATTTGGCAAAACCCACTGCCATTTGTCAAACTCAAGAAGCGCATATCCTCGCGCTCTCCACGAAACTGGAGACGCTCTGCCCCTGCGAGCCCCTTCAATAAAGACGCACGCCGATTTCGCGCCGGATCGCCGCTGCAGCTTCAGATTCCCTTCGTTTCCCGCGGCGATTGGAGGTTGCACGATGTTTGAGTACTTCCCCGGAAACTATGTTTGGAGCACCGCCGTAAACATCGCC